>CAZBRS010000027.1:0-77620 GCA_964494475.1 uncultured Myxococcales bacterium
CGCCTCCGACCCCGGCGCCCCCGACTCCCCCGCCTCCGACCCCGGCGCCCCCGACCCCGGCGGTGCCGACCTCGACGCGGCGCCCGACACGCCGGCTGGCGGCTCGGGCTGGTGCGCGGCCAAGCGCCTCGAGCCCTGGTCCCGCAGCCTCTCGTCCGCCGGGGGTACCGTTACGTTCAACGAGATCCTCCTCTCGCCGCCCGAGGCGCCGGAGCTCGAGTGGATCGAGCTCCACAACCCCATGGCGGTCGCTCTCGACCTGTCGGGCTGGCGGCTCGACGGGGCGGTCCGCTTCGACTTCGCCGAGGGGACGCTCGCCCCGGCGCGGGGCTACCTCGTGGTGGCGGCCGACCCGGCCCACCTGGCAGCGGCGAGCGGGTTCGACGCCGCGCTGGGGCCGTACGTCGGACGCCTGCCTGCGGGTGGGGCCGAGCTCGAACTGCGCAGCAACACCGACCGCCTGATGGACGCCCTGTCGTACACCGACACCGAGCCCTGGCCGATGGCGCCCTTCGGCTCCGGGGCCTCGCTCGCCAAGCTCGACCCCGAGGCGGCCAGCGCGCCCGCCGAGAACTGGGGGGGCAGCCTGGCCGTGGGGGGCAGTCCTGGCATGACCAACCCCGTGGGGCCGCCGCCGGCCGGCGTGCGGTTCAACGAGGTCGCGGGGGTCGGTCCGTCCTTCTGGCTCGAGCTCGTCAACGCGGGGTCCGCCCCCGTCGAGCTCGGCGGGACGATCGTGGCTCTTTCGTCGGGCGCCACGTTCGTGCTCCCCGCCCAGAGCCTGGCGCCCGGCGCGCTACGGCTCCTCGACGAGGTCGAGCTCGGGTTCCCCGTCGCTTCGGGCCAGCGGCTCTTCCTGTTCTCGAGCGACCACCTCGCCGTGCACGACGCCATCGCGGTGCTCGACGTACCGCGGGCGCGGGCCGTTCCCGGTGATGGGCCCTGGCTCTTCCCCGACACGGCCACGCCGGGGGCCCCCAACGAGGTGGTCGTCAACGACCCGATCGTGATCAACGAGATCATGTACCACCACGGGCCGCTCGCCGGGGTCGACGGCGAGCCGCTGGCCTCGGCCGAGGAGTGGATCGAGCTCTACAACCGAGGCGCCGACACGGTCGACGTAGGCGGCTGGCAGCTCGTCGACGACCTCGAGTACGAGCTGCCCGCGGGGCTCACCATCCCGCCCGACGGGTACCTGGTCGTCGCCCGCAACGCCAGCGCGCTGAAGGCGGCGCACCCCTCGGTGCCCATCGTGGGCAACTTCAAGGGCAAGCTCGACAACGCCGGCGCCACCGTCGTGTTGCGCGACGCCTGCGGCAACCCCGTCGACGAGGTCCACTATGTCGACGGGGGCCGCTGGCCCGGCTTCGCCGACGGTGGCGGCTCGAGCCTCGAACTCCGCAGCCCGTTCGCCGACAACGCCGCGCCCGAGGCGTGGTGCGCCAGCGACGAGACGGGAGGGGCGGCCTGGCACGCGGTCAGCTACCGGGGGGTCGCCACGCCCAGCTCGCTCGGCCCCGACGGGGTCTGGCACGAGTTCGTGCTCGGGCTGCTCGACGACGGCGTGGTGCTGCTCGACGACGTGAGCGTGGTCGAAGATCCCGACGGCGCCGCGCTCGAGCGGCTGCAGGACGGCACGTTCGAGTCGGGCGCGGCGGCGGGCTGGCGGCTGCTCGGCAACCACCGTCACTCGCGGGTGGTCGACGACCCGTCGGAGCCGGGCAACCACGTGCTGCGGCTCGAGGCCACGGGCGCCACCGAGCACATGCACAACCACGCCGAGACCACCCTCGCAGGTGGCGCGACCATCGTGGACGGGCAGAGCTACCGCGTCTCGTTCCGGGCCCGCTGGGTCGCGGGGTCCAACCATGTGAACACCCGCCTCTACTTCAACCGGCTGGCCCGCACCACGCGGATCCCGCGGCCCGCCGTGAACGGAACGCCGGGCGCGCCCAACAGCTGCCGGGTCGCGAACCTGGGGCCCACGTACCGCGACTTCGGGCACGGCCCGGCCGTGCCCCAGCCCCTCGAGACCGTGTGGGTCTCGGTGCAGGCCGACGATCCCGACGGGATCGCCGGGCTCACGCTGGTGACCTCGGTCGACGGGGCGCTGCCGACCCGCGTGCCCATGCTCGACGTGGGCGAGGGACGTCACGTGGCCGCCACTCCGGGGCAGCCTGCTTCGACCGTGGTGCAGTTCTACATCGAGGGCACCGACGCCCTGGGCGCGACCTCGACCTTCCCGGCCGCGGGCGCCGACTCGCGCGCGCTCTGGAAGGTCGATGACGGGCTGGCCGCGACGAACGGGCTGCACAACCTGCGCCTCGTGATGACCCCCGCTGACGCCGACTGGCTGCACGCCGAGCCCAACGTGATGAGCAACGACGCGCTGGGCGCCACGGTCGTGGTCGACGAGCGCGACGTGTACTACGACGTGGGCGTGCGCCTGAAGGGCAGCGAGCGCGGGCGGTCCATGCCGCTGCGGGCGGGCTTCTCCATCGCCTTCGACGACGATCGGCCCTTCCGGGGCGTGTACGAGAGCGTGATGGTCGACCGCTCCGAGGGCGTCCACTTCGGCCAGCGCGAGATGCTCGTCAACCAGGCCATGAGCCACGCCGGGTCGCTGTCGGCCGAGTACGACGACCTGGTGCACGTGATGCCCCCCCGGCTCGAGCACACGGGGCCGGCCGAGCTCCAGCTGGCGCGCTTCGGCGACCTGCTGCTCGACCACCAGTTCGAGGACGGGAGCGACGGGTCGGCGTACGAGTACGAGCTGGTCTACTATCCGACCACGACGGTCGACGGCACCCCCGAGGGGGCGAAGCTGCCCCAGCCCGACCTGGTGGTCGGCACGCCCATCCAGGACCTCGGCGACGACGAGGAGGCCTGGCGCTACGCCTTCATCCTGCGCAACAACCTCGACCGCGACGACTTCTCGCGGTTGATGGACTTCGCGCGGGTGTATGCGCTGACGGGGGCCGAGCTCGACCCGCAGCTCGAGGCCGTGATCGACGTGGACCAGTGGCTGCGCGCCTTCGCCTTCGCGACCGTGTCCGGCGCCATCGACGACTACGCCTCGGGCGCGCAGCACAACGCCGTGTTCTACGTTCGGCCCGAGGACCAGCGCGTGCTCTACTTCCCCCACGACCTCGACTTCGTGCTGGGGCCCACCACGGTGCCGGTGGTGGCCAGCCCCGATCTGGCCCGCCTGCTCGCGAACCCGGCCCGCTATCGCCAGTATTACGGCCACGTGTACGAGCTCGCGCGGACCTCGTTCGGCGCCGCGTACCTGGCGCCCTGGTGCGCTCACTACGGAGCGCTGCTCCCCGCGCAGGACTTCGCGGGCCACCTGCAGTTCGTCGTCGACCGCGCCGAGTGGGTGTTGAACGGTGCCCCCGACGCCGTCACGAAGGCTCTCCCGGCGGTCGCGTTCGAGATCACGACGAATGGAGGCGCCGACGTCGCGGTGGCCGACGCGACGCTGGTGCTCGAGGGGAGCGGTTGGATCGACGTGCGCGAGGTCTGGCGGCTCGGCGAGTTCCAGCCGCTGCCGCTCGCGTGGGTGAGCGCAACGGCCTGGCAGGCCGACGTGCCGCTCGCGTGCGGAGAGAACGAGCTCGTGCTCGAGGCCCGGGGGCCCCGGGACGAGGTGGTGGGCGGCGACGCGATCGTCGTCACGTCGCAGGCAGCGGGCTGTCCGTGAGGGCGCTGAAGGAGAAGGTCCCCATGTGGTCGATCGCTGCGCGGGCCGGCCGGGTGTTCCTATCTTGCGGCGCGCTCCTGGCCGCTTGTTCGTCCTCGGGGGCCGTCGACGCCGTCGACGCCGTCGAGCACGCCGGAGAGGTCGAGGTCCGTGAGCCCGATCCGGGCCTGCCCGAGGCCCCGTTCGAGGTCGTCGACGTGCCGCGCGAGCTCGACACCGCGTCGGAGGCTTCGGCGGAAGCGGACCCGAAGGAGGCCGGCCCGGAGGACGTCGGGCCGGGTGATCCCGACGGCGGCCCCGACGCGCTCCCCGATCCCGGCGCGGAGCCGGCGGCCGACTGGGCCGACGCGGGCCCCGACGCCGAGCCCGAGGCCGACGTCGCCGACGCGGGCCCCGACGCCGAGCCCGAGGCCGACGCCGAGCCCGAGGTCGACGCGGGGGGTGAGGTGTGCCCCGCCTGCGCCGCCTACGGTGCGGTCACGACCACGGGAACGCTCGGAAGCCCGGCGCTCACCGAGCTCTCTGGGCTGGCGCCAAGTCGCGTGCACCCGGGCGTCTACTACGCCCACGCCGACTCCGGCGACTCGGCGCGCTTCTTCGCCTTCGAGTTGGACGGCACGCTGCGTGGCGAATACCACCTGGCCCCCGCCCCCTCGGCCGTCGACTGGGAAGACCTGTCGATCGGCCCCTGCGACGCCGGCTCGTGCCTCTACCTCGGCGACGTGGGGGACAACACGAACCAGCGCACGAGCTACGTGGTCTACGTGGTGCCCGAGCCCCTGGTGCTCGATGTCGTGGAGCCCGCCGACGTGGCCTTCACGGCGCTCCCCTTCCGTTACCCCGACGGGCCGCACAACTCCGAGACGCTGTTCGTGCATCCCCAGACCGGCGACGTGTACGTGGTGATCAAGGCGGCGTCCGACTGGGGCGTGTACCGGATGCCCACTCCCCACACGCCCGGCCAGGAGGCCGTCCTCGTCAAGGTGGGCAGCGTGCCCTCGCCGGGCTTCCTGGCGGTGGCCACCGGCGGCGATGTCCACCCCTGCGGCACGCGCGTGCTGCTGCGCAGCTACGGCCAATTGGTCGAGCTACGGCTCGGCGCGGGGCAGGTCTTCGACGACATCTTCGAGAACGTCGGCGTGCCCGTTGCGGTTGGCAACGAGCCCCAGGGCGAGGCCGTGTGCTACGACGCCGACGGGCTCGGCTACGTGACCGTCAGCGAGGGCGCCAACCGCCCCGTGTACCACGTGGGGTGCGAGTAGGCGCGCTCGGGGGCGTCGTGCCTACATCGTGAGATCCGCGCAGAGCAATACGTAGTAGAAGCCGTACTCGGGCGGCGAGTAGCCCATGCGCGCGAGCGTGACGTGGTAGCGTCCGTGGGCGTCGATCGCCAGGCTGGGCGTGCCGAACCCGCCCTCGTCGGCCGTGAAGCCGGCGGCCTTCATCCAGGCGCCGCCCACCTTCGTCCAGACGCCCACGCCCTCGTCGTCGCTGCCCACGACGTGCGGCTCGCCGTGGTCGTCGAGGGCCACCATGGGTTCGGCGACCTCGCCGATGGCCTCGGCGGCCGACCAGATGCCGTTCTTCAGGGTGCGGTGCTCGGCCGCGTAACCCACCATGTTGACGTAGCCGCTGGTCACCACGTGCAGGGTGCCGTCGGGTGCCAGGGCCGTCGAGATCTCGTCCGGCTGGCCTCCCGGGAGGGCGTGCTCGACGGCGTAGCCGTCCTTGGACGTGCGGTACGAGAGGTCGGCCACGCCCACGGTGTGGAGCAGCAGGATCTCGCCGTCGGGCAGCACGGCGAGCTCGGCAGCCGAGCCCACGTACTCCGAGTACCAGGAGGAGATCTTGGTCGACGCCCAGCCGCCCGCCTTGCCGTAGAAGCCCACGTGCCAGGTGGTCACGTCGTAGTCGCCGTTCCACTCCTTCGAGCGGTACAGGATGGCCGCGCCCGTCGGGCCCACGGCGAGTCGGGGGGTCTCGACGTCGGTGGCGGAGTGCAGGCTCCAGAGCGTGCTGGCCTGCTGATCTCCCGCCGGCGTGTACTTGGCGCTCGCCCCATTCAGCTGACTGGTGCGGTACGCCGAATAGAGGAGCCCTCCGTCGGAACGTAGCTGCGGGGCCCTGGCGCCGTCGTTCGGGTTCCAGACCGTCCCGCGCGAGACCTTCTGGAGCACGTCGCCCTCGGCGAGCTCGGCCAGGATCAAGGTCGAGGCCGACGCATAGGCCGTCCAGATGCGGTCGTCCACCCGCGCTACGTTGTTCCGGCGCGACACGTTCGTCGGCGTGTACGTGAGGGTCCGAAGGATCCGGGCGGCGCACGCCTGACACGCGGCGACCTCGTCGGTCTGGCCGTCGCAGTCGTCGTCGACGCCGTTGCAGAGCTCCTCGGGCACGGCGCCGCAGGTGTCGCAGGCGTTGGTGACGCCCTCGTCGGTCTGGCCGTCGCAGTCGTTGTCCCTGTCGTCGCAGCTCGCCTCGGTGGCCTGGTAGGCCGCGTCGTGCGCGGCGTAGAGGGCGTCGTCGCACTGCCAGCCGGCCAGCCCCTTGCAGGTCGCCCAGGACCCGTCGCACACCCCCTGCTGCTTGGGGCAGTCGGGCGCGGCGCCGATCTGCGCGGCCTCGTCGGTCTGGCCGTCGCAGTCGTTGTCCTGGCCGTCGCACACCTCCTGGGGCGTGGTCGTGCACTGGCCGCAGGCGTTGGGGCTGCAGCACAGGGCCCCCTCGCAGGCCCCGGAGGTGCAGTCGGCCGGCTTGGCGCAGTGCTTGCCGTTGGTGCACGCCTTGCAGACGCCGCCGCAGTCGGCGTCGGTCTCGCTGCCGTTCTTCTGGCCGTCGAAGCACGAGATGCACGCGCCCTGCTGGCAGGCGCCCGACGTGCAGTCGGAGGCCTTGGCGCACGCCTCGCCGTCCGGGCACGGGCCGCACTTCGAGCCGCCGCAGTCGGTGGCGGTCTCGTCCTGGTTCTTCACGTCGTCGTCGCACGAGGGGTCGCGGCATACGCCGAACACGCAGGTGGCGCTCAGGCAGTCGGCGTGTCCCCCGCAGGTCTTGCCCGTGGGGCAGCCCACGCAGGGGCCGCCGCAGTCGGCGTCGGTCTCGCCGCCGTTCTTCTGGCCGTCGCCGCACGAGGCCGGGGCCACGCAGGCGCCCCCCTCGCACAGGCCCGACAGGCAGTCGGCCGCCCCCCCGCAGGACTTGCCCACGCCGCAACCGGCGCAGGAGCCGCCGCAGTCGGTGTCGGACTCACCGCCGTTCTTCGCGCCGTCGTCGCACGAGGGGGCCACCTCGGCGCACACCCCGGAGGCGCACGAGCCGCTCAGGCAGTCGGCCCCGCCATCGCAGGCCCGGCCGAGCGCGCAGCCGTTGCACACGCCGCCGCAGTCGACGTCGCTCTCGTTCTGGTTCTTCGCGCCGTCGGTGCACGAGGGGGTGGCGCAGAAGCCCGCCTTGCAGAAGCCCGACAGGCAGTTGGCGTCGGCCAGGCAGCCCTGCCCGTCGGCGCATTGGGCGCACGGCCCTCCGCAGTCGACGCCCGTCTCGCCCCCGTTCGACACGCCGTCGGCGCAGGTGGGCACGTCGCACGTGCCGCCCTTGCAGTAGCCCGACGCGCACTGCTCGTGCCCGCCGCAGGCCTCGCCCACGCACGCCGGGCAGGGGCCGCCGCAGTCGACGCCCGTCTCGCCGGTGTCCTTCGTGCCGTTGCCGCAGGCCGCGTCGACGCACACGTAGGCCAGGCCGCAGAACCCCGACGCGCAGTCGGCGCCGGCCAGGCAGGCCTTGCCCACGGTGCAGGCGGCACAGTGGCCGCCGCAGTCGACATCGGTCTCGCCGTCGTCGAGGGCCCCGTTTTCGCAGGCCCCGACGGCCGCGTCGGGCTCGTGGGCGTCCTGCCCGCCGCTCGAGTCGCGGTGGGGGCGGGGTCCGGAGCCCTCGTCGCCGCCGCAGGCAGGCGCGAGCAGGCCGAGCACCAGGGCGAGCAGGAGGAGACGCATGGGGGTTCTCCAGGCCGGAGCGACGGCTCGGAGGGTAGCGCGGCCGTGGACGGCCTGCAAGCGGAGGGCGCGGAGGCTCGAACGAAACGCCGATCGTGAACCAGGGTCCCGCGGAGCGGAGGCCACTCCCCCGCGCCGCTGCCCCGCCTTCAGCAAGCGGCGCGCCAGCTCCGCGCGCGGGGCGACGACCGTGCGGAATCGCGCGGAGGTCGGCGGCGCGAGCGGCCTATTTCGCAACGGCCGGGCACGGCTCGTTCAGCACCAGCCAGTACAGGCCGATCTGGTTGACCGCCTCGGCGAACCGGTCGAAGTCGACGGGTTTCTGGATGTAGCTGTTCACCCCGAGCTCGTAAGCCCTCGAGATGTCGCTGCTCTCGTTCGAGCTCGTGAGCACCGTGACCGCCAGGTGCTGCGTGCGCGGGTCGGACCGGATGGCCTCGAGCACCTCGAGGCCGCTGACCTTCGGCAGGTGGAGGTCGAGCAGGACGATGGCGGGCTGGATCGCCGTGTCGCGGCCCTCGCAGGCGCCCCGTCCGAAGAGGTACTCGATCGCCTCGGCGCCGTCCCGCGCCACGATCACCTCGTTCACCACGTGCGATTTCGCCAGCGCCCGCTTCGTGAGCAGCACGTCGCTGGGGTTGTCCTCGACCAGCAGGATCGCCTTCTTGTGCACGTCGACACCTCCTTGCTCGCGTTCATAGCGTGAAGTAGACCGTAGCGCCCCCGTCGACCTGCCCCTCGGCCCAGACGCGACCGCCGTGCCGATGGATGATGCGCTGGACCGTGGCCAGCCCGATGCCCGTGCCCGGGAAGTCGTCGACGCGGTGCAGGCGCTGGAACGGGGTGAAGAGCTTGGACGCGTACGCCATGTCGAAGCCCGCCCCGTTGTCGCGCACGAAGACGACCGACTCCCCTTCGATCGTTGTTCGGCCCAGCTCGACGCGCGCCACGTCGCGCCGGGCCGTGAACTTCCAGGCGTTGCCGAGCAGGTTCTCGAGCAGGGCGCGCATCAGCGCCTCGTCGGCCACGACGTCGAGCCCCTCGCCGACGACGATCTCGGCCCTTCGCGTTGGGTTCTCGGCGCGCAGGCGCTCGAGGATCGGGCGGGCCAGCGCGCCCAGATCGACGCGCTTCAGGTCGAGGCCGGCGCGGGTCACGCGCGAGAGGCCCAGCAGCGAGTCGATGAGCGTGCCCATGCGCTGCGTCTCGGAGCGGATGGTGGCCAGGTACTCCCGCGCCGTCGCGTCGAGGGTCGGGCCGTAGTCTTCGAGCAGAGCCTGGCTCCAGCCGTCGATGCCGCGCAGGGGGGAACGCAGGTCGTGCGAGACCGAGTAGGCGAAGCTCTCCAACTCGCGATTGGCGACTCCGAGCTCGGCCGTGCGGCGTTGCACGCGCTGCTCCAGCTCGTCGTTCAGCTCGCGGACCCGGGCCTCGCTCTTCTCGAGCGCCTGGGCGATGCGAAGCTCGCGCAGGCGCTCCAGCCCCACCTGGGCAACGAACTCCGTGAAATTGCGAAGGAACGCCAGGTTCCGGTCGAGGGTCGCGTGATCGAGGATCGGGACGCCACGCACCGCGTCCAGGTAGGCCTGCTCTTCGAAGCCGAAGGTACGGGCCTGGGCTCGGAATCGCTCCAGGTCGGGGGGCTCGAGGAAGAACTGGCCGATGAACACGGCCCCCAGGTAGCGGCCTTCGATGAAGATGGGCGTCGCGGCGTCCATCAGGCCATTGGCGCAGCTGTACGAGACCGAGGGGTTCGCCTCGAGGAGGTGGCCGACGAGGTAGAGATCGCTCGCGCGGCAGCGATCCGCCGTCTCGGGATTCACGCGATGGAACCGCGTGCAGACGCTCTGCCAGCCCGACGCCGTCAGCACGTTGGCCTCGGCGTCCAGGATCGCGGTGGGGAACCCGAAGGCCCGGTTCGTCCAATCGAGCAGCTCCTGGAACCTGGGGACGTCGATCAGATCCTGAAGGCGATACTCCATTTCTTCTCCCGCCAACAGCCCGACATCCAACGAAATTGATTCTGAGTATCGACCACGGTCCACCAGAAATCAACAGCCTCGTGGGGGGGGCGTGGGGGGCCGGGGGTCGACAACCGGGCGCGCGACCGTATGTTGACGAATCACCGTGCCCTGGCGGCTGCCGAGGAGAGACGATGCGACGTTGGTTCCCGACCGTGCTGCTCTGCGTGGCGATGCTGGTCCCTGCGTGCGGGGGCGATTCGGATGGGCGCGACGCCGCGGCGCCGCTCGACGACGTGCTCGACACCGTGGGCGCGCCGGACGCCCCGGATCCCGCCGACGCCGTTTCCAGCGACCTCGCTCCGGAGGCGGCCCCCCTGTCGACCGACGCCACGCTCTCGACGCTCGCGCCAGCCGTCGGTGACCTGGCCCCGGCCTTCGCGCCCGACGTGACCGCCTACACGGTGTTGCTTCCCTTCGGCTCCGCCGCCACGCCGGCGCTCACCGCCACGGCGACCCACGCGGCCGCGGCCGTCGCCATCGTGCCTGCCGCCGACGTGACGGCCGGCGACGAGGCCGCGCGCACCAGCACCGTGACCGTGACGGCCGAAGACGGCGCGACCACGCGCGCCTACGCCGTGCGCTTCGACGTGTCGCCCACCAGGAGCCTGCACGACTTCGCCGTCACCGACACCCACGGCGACCCCTTCGACTTCGCCACGCTGAAGGGCAAGAAGGTGCTGGTGGCCAACGTCGCGTCGTACTGCGGCTACACGCCCCAGTACCCCAAGCTGCAGCAGCTCTACGAGACGTACGGGCCCGACGCCTTCGTGGTGGTGGGCTTCCCCGCCAACAACTTCGCGAACCAGGAGCCCGGCACCGACCAGGAGATCTGCGACTTCGCGGTCACGAACTACGGCATCACGTTCCCGCTCATGAGCAAGATCTCGGTCAAGGGCGCCGACCTCCACCCCGTCTACGCCTGGCTGACGCAGAAGTCCGAGAACGGCGTGCTCGACTCGCCGGTGCAGTGGAACTTCCAGAAGTTCCTGGTCGACGAAGAGGGCAAGGTGGTCGACGTGGCCCTGCCGGCCGAGGATCCGCTGTCGGCGAAGATCGTGGGGTGGATCACCCAGCCTTAGAGCGAAGAACGTGCGGAGTCGCGCGGCGAGCCGCCCGTCAAGAGCCCCACATGAGCCAGGCCGCCACCGCCACGCCGGCCAGTAGCAGCCCCACCACCAGACCGTTGGCGAACCCCCCGCGACGGGGCAGGTCGCGTTCGTCGATCACGATGGGATCCGCCGGCCGGGCCTCCGGGGCCAGCGGCGCGCGCACCGGGCGCGACGCCGAAGCGCGGGGCGGCTCCACCGCGGCCTGCCCCAGCAGCCCCCCCAGCCGCGCGAAGGTCTCGTCGAACGAAGCGCGGGCCTCCGGGGGCATGGCGTCCAGGCTGTCGTACGTCTGCCCGTTCACCGTGTAGGTCTGGTGCGAGCTCTCGATCCGCGAGACCCCGTCGCTCCCACCCAGAGCCGCCCGCAGCGCCAGCCCTTTCTCGTACAGAGCGCGCGCGTCCGGCGGCATCCGGTCCACGCCGTCGTACGTCACGCCGTTCACGGTGATGCGATCCGCCATGGGGTGCCTCGGGGGTCGGGTTGGGGTCGAGTGTAGCGCACCCGGCGAGCCGGTGCGGACGTTTCTTGAACCTGCTTCACTCGGGTCAGTGGCTCGCCTCGGCCAGGCGTTCGAGCAGGTGCGCCAGGGGATCGCCCGGGGGCAGGCGTCGGCCGTCCGCGAGGCTGCGCCAGCCGAGGCGGAAGAGCTTGTCGGCGGGGGCCTCGAAGAGGAGGCCGACGGCGTCGGGCGCGCCAGAAGGCGTGGCCGCGGCGCGCGCCTGCAGGAAGTCGAGCCCGAGCGCGCAGATCGCCAGCGCGGCCTCGGCGGCCTGCCCGGGGCGCAGCGGCTCGCCGTCCTGCGACGCCCCCGCCAGCAGCACATTGGCCGTGAAGGCCAGCTCGCGGGTCCGCTCGGCCCACGCCGAGGGGTTGCGGTCGGCGAGCTGCTGCAGCGCCTGGCGCAGGCGTGTGGTCGGTGAGGCTGCGATCAGGTCGCCGGGGCGGAGCGCCTCCCAGGCATCCTCCTGCGCCGCCACCAGCGCCCTCGTGCGGTCGAGCGGCTCGCCCTCGAGCACGCCCGCCTCGGCCAGCAGGGACGTGAGCCGGGCCTCGGGCACCGTCGCGTCGGCGTCCGGGGCGTCGTCGTCGCCCTCGGCCTTTCGGGGCGTGCGCTCGAGGTCGCGAAAGTAGGCGCTCGCGATGGCGTCGCGGGCGAACGAGGCGGCTGCGGCCCCCGCGGCCGTGCCCCGCGCCAGGCGCAGGAAAGCCCGGGCCGCCGCCGGCGCGACATAGCCGGCCCGTGCCCGCCGCTCTTCGCGGGCGGCCGCGGCGTCCTCCGCCAGCACCTCCTCGCCGGTCAGCACGTCGAAGAGCCCGCCCGCGTCGTCGATGGTGTCCGCCGACGCCGCGTGGCAGCGCCCCAGCACGCGCCGCAGCAGGTCGTTGTGACGATCGGCCAGCGCCAGCAGGACGGAGAGCGTGGCGTCCCACCCGGTGCCGCGGCGCGAGACCAGCAGGTACTCGTCCAACTCCGCGTGCAGGCTGCTCTCGAGGGCCTTGTCGACCAGGGCCTGCGCGCTCCGATCGGCGTCGCCGAAGACCATCTCCTGCAGCAGCGCGGCTTCGTCCAGCACCCATACCTGCGCACAGAGCGCGTAGACCAGCAGGTCCTCGGGCATCTCGGCCAGCTTGTCGGCCGCGGCCTCGTCCCCCAGCTCCTGCAGCACCTCGAGCCAGGTGGCGAATCGCTCGGCGTCGAAGGCCTCGTCTCCCCCCGGCGCCACGGCCTGCCACAGGTCGGCGTCCAGCACGGCCGACAGCTGCGCCGGGGTCGCCAACGCCAGCAGCTCGGGCGCGTCCTCGAGCCCCACGTGGCGCACCAGGCGGTCGAAGACGTTCGGCTCGAGCCGGCGCACGGCCGCGGGCAGGTCGGGCTCGTCGAGCAGCCGCGCCACCAGGCGTCGCGAGGGCGGGCGCGCCAGCGACGACATGGCGAGAGGGCGGGGACGCGTCATGGGTCCTCCACGGGCAACCGCGGCCGGGGAGAGCGGGCCGCGGGGTCGAGCTTACCGCGACCGCGGCTGGCGGCGCCAGGGGGACGATGTGACCAGCGCGCGTGGGGCGTCGGTGGTACGATGACCTCGTCAGAACCCCGTCGGCGAGGTCACCGCATGCGGACTAGTCCCACGGCAACTCCAGAGGGCGAGCGCTTCGTGCCGGTCTTCCATACGGGCTCGGTCGTCGAAGCCGAAACCGTGCGTGCGGTCTTCGAGGACCGCGGGCTCCCGTGCCGGCAGGGCCAGGCGCCCTACAGCATCGTGCCCGACCCGAACCCCATCACCATCGAGGTACCGTCCAGCCGGGTCGCCGAGGCCTCGGCCCTCATCGCCGAGATCGAGCAGGCACCCGCGCCCGAGATCGACGAGGAGTCGGGAGCGTTCCGTGAGATTCAGGCCAACCCGGCCGACGTGGTGCAGCGCGGCGACGCGGCGCCCGAGGGTGCCACCGCCGGTACGCCCCGCGACGACGCCACCCCCGCCGCCCGCGCGCTCCACCTGGCGCGCGTCGTGGCCGGGCTCTACACCGTGGTGCTCGGGGTCGTCAGCCTGTCGAGCAGAGGAGCGCTCGCCGGCGCGCCCGAGGCCGCGAACGCCGGGGTGCTCCTCGTGACCGCAGGTCTGCTCGTCGCGGTCGGCGCGGCGGTGGCAGCGGGCGCGCGCTGGGCCGTAGTGGCGGCGCTCGTGTTCTACCTCGGCGACGTGGCCCTGCAGCTGCTGCCCCTGGGAGTCGCCAGCCCCCTCGACCTCGCCGGCCGCACCCGCACCCCGCTCGAGTTGGCACTCAGCGTGGGGGCGGTCGTGATCCTGGCCGCGTCGGTCGCCTTCCTGCCCAAGCGCCGCTGACCCGCGATGCATCCACGGGCCCGCGCTCTACCAGGGCGTCGGTCCGTCAACTCCCCCACACCAGCCACGCCGCCACCACTGCTCCGGCCAGCAGCAGCCCCGCCATCAGCCCGTTGACGAACCCCCCGCGCCGGGGCAGGTCGCGCTCGTCGATCACGATGGGATCTGCCGGATGAGCCTCGTGGGCGAGCGGCGGGGGCCGCCGGGGGCATGGCCTCCAGGCTGTCGTACGTCTGCCCGTTCACCGTGTACGTCTGGCGCGAGCGGCGGGGCGGCGGATCGCGAAAGCGGAGACGATGGAGCGCGCGATCGGGGTTGAACCCCGCCGGCGATGCCATAAACTACAAAAAAATAAGGGAATGCACCGGTCATGAACGATCTCGTCGAGCGAGCCCGGAAGTGTGCCGTCAGCGCAGGCCGTACCGGCAGGGCCCAGTATCGCGCCGCTGAGCAGGACGAGCGCCTGGCCCGGTGGCTCGGGTGGACCAGCACCGCGCTCAGTGCCCTGGTCGGTACGTCGATCTTCGCCGATTGGGTCCGGCTCCACCCGGTGCCGTTCGGCATCGCTGCTGCCGCCGCCGCCGCGTTGAGCGCCCTGGCGCGCTCCGCGAAGCTCGACGAGCGCGCCAACGCTCACCGCGACGCGGGAGCCGAGTACGGGCGTCTGCGGCGCCGCGCCGACAGCCTGCGCCTTCAGATCGAGGGGGCCGACATCGGCGACCGGAGCAAGGCTATACTTGAACTGGATCAGATCGGTGAATCCCTGTCCGAGTTGGCCAAGACGACGAGGTCGCTGCCCGATGGCGTGTACCTGCCTGCGTCAAGGGCCTTCGACGCGGACCACCGGGAGTACTTCCCGTCCCCGATAACCCACGCCGGTGGCGTCGTGGTCCGCGGAGAGGGACCTGCTCGCCAGTACCTGGTCGTTCAGGCCCGGAAGAAGTCGGAGAACTGGGTGCTCCCCAAAGGACACGTCAAGGCGGACGAGTCCCTGGAGGTCGCCGCCCGAAGGGAGGTCCTGGAGGAGACCGGAGTAGCGGCGGCGGTGTGGGCTGACCTCGACACGGTCGGTTTCGACACGAAAGACGGACGGGTGGAAGCGCAGTTCTACCTGATGACCGCTCTGAAGGAGGGCCCGTCCACGGAACATCGCGAGAAGAGGTGGCTCTCCTTCGAGGAGGCGATGGTCCTACTCAAGTTCAAGGAGTCGAAGAGGCTGGTCGCCCAGGCCTACGTCGAGGCAAGGCGGGCGGAGACGTGAGCCCCGGCATCCCGACACGTACGCCGAGGCTTCCCTCGGCCCAGGTACCCGCGAGACGCCAGGGCGTTGACGGTCGTCCAAACGCGCTGGCGCTACGTTCTCGGAAATCGTAGGTCCGTCACTCAGATCGCTAAGAACGTAGGACCGTCCCCTGGACCTGGCGACGTGGCCCTGCAGCTGCTGCCCCTGGGGGTCGCCAGCCCCCTCGACCTCGCCGGCCGCTCGCGCACCCCGCTCGAGTTGGCGCTCAGCGTGGGGGCGGTCGTGATCCTCGCCGTGTCTATCGCCTTCCTGCCCAAGCGCCGATGACCTGGGTCGTATCCCAGGGTCGGACCATCCCGGACCGCGCGACCGGTCCGGTTTCGTAGACGCCAGTTCGTCGACCCGTTGAATCTCCAAGCGAACGTCCCGTGGCACGCCACGTGCTCTACACCCCATCCGCCGTCGGGCTCGTTGCCCTGGGCTTGCACTAGAGAACGTTGTTCCCTGGGATGGATCGTGAAAACGCGCGCCAAATGGCGTCGGTTGAATCCGAGGTGAGCCCCATGATGATTGTCACGGGCGTCTCCGCTGAACCGCCTGCTACCCTGTCCGTAACGCTGTCGAACGGCCGTCGCTTCGAGGTGGACGTTGCAGCGTACGCGACCTCGCCCGGCCACGAGGCCCTCGCGGAGCCGGCCACCCTGGCCACGGTCGAGGTCGACGAGTGGGGCCACGGGGTGCATTGGCCGTCGCTGGACCTTGGCGTCGACGTGGACACGCTCGTGAGGCTCCACAAGGAGCAGACCGGGCAAGCGTTCCCGGTGGACGCCTTCAACGCCTGGATGAGCCGCAACCACCTGTCACTGACCGCCGCGGCCCAGGCGCTGGGCCTGACCCGTCGGGCCATCGTCTACTACCACGGCGGGCACCGGCCCATCCCCAAGCTGGTGGGGCTGGCCTGCAAGGGCTGGGAGGTTCAGGCGAGAGAGACGGCCGCATGACGGGAGCATTGGCCAACGTCCTTCTGGAGTTTCCAGAGCGAGACGGCTATCTTCACAACGTGGCTGATCGAACGCACACGGCCCTGGCCCACCTCGTCCCGCGGCTTCGTCACCTCTACGGGGACCGCTTGGTCGACCTCGTCCTTTTCGGTTCCAGGGCGCGTGGTGACCACGCCGACGACTCCGACGTCGATGTCTGCGTCGTGTTGCGAGCGCCCGTAGACCCTACGCTCGAGATCGCGCGAACGGCCGAGATCGTCGCGAGCGTGTCGCTCGATCTCGACCTGGTGATCAGCTGCGTCTTCGTCGCCGAGAGCGACTACGCCACGGGAGCCGGCCCGTTCCTGCGCAACGTGCGCCGCGAGGGCGTGCGATGGGCGTAGAGGACGTCGGGCAAGACCTGCTGGAGCGCGCGCAGGAGAGTTGCGACGCGGCCGAGTTCCTGTTGCAGGGCGGCTATCCTGGCTTCGCCGCTTCCCGAGCCTACTACGCCATGTTCTACGTGGCCGAGGCGCTGCTGGACTCGAAGGGCCTGTCGTTCTCGCGGCACTCGGCCGTCATCGCCGCCTTCGGCCGGGAGTTCTGTAAGACGGGCATCGTTCCTGTGGACCTGCACCGGCACCTGCTGCAGGCGTTCGAGCTTCGCAACCTGGGCGACTACGCGACCAAGGGACGTGTCAGCGCCGACGAGGCGCGAACGCAGATCGCTCGGGCACGGGCCATGCTCGAGGCCGCACGGTCCTGTCGGCGATAGCGGGCGGTCCCCTTCGATGGGCCCGCGATCGTAGGTCCGTTGCCAGAATCTATCGGATTATAGGACCGAGCGAGGCGCCCGGGGAAAGATCAGCCTGGGGCCTTGGGCCATTCCAGGGTATCCACGCTCACGGGTCGCGTCCGGGGGCGGGATCGCACTCCGAGATCTGCCAGGCCTCGATGCAGACGTTCTTGTAGCAGTAGCCACAGACCCACCCGCCTTCGCATCCGACATCGGGACCCATGTCGCGGCAGTCCTTCGTGACGTCGCCGCTGTCGTCGTACGGGCACGCGTTCTTTATCGTGGCGTAGTCGTGCGGATCCAAGTGGCCGCCGCTCATCTGGACCGCATGCTCGAGCCCCGTCATGTAGCTGTTGCCGTCGCCGTTTCGGTACCCTACGCGCCCATAGGCCTCGACGCACTGACCGCAGTACGCACTGGCGCACTTGGTGCTGTCGGCATCGTCGAGGGTGCTCTCGCCTTCGCACGTCGCCAATGTGGCCACAGCTACGAGGAGCAAGGCCCTGCCGGCCACCGAGACTCCGGGTAGCGGCATGGGTTCAGATCTCCAGCCCCCGCACCTCGCTGACCTGGCCCGTGTCGCCCTCTCCTCCGATGGACGACGCCCTTCGCGCGCGGCTCTTGGCCCACTCGCGCATGGCGTCGATGCCCTCCTTCATCGTGTAGCTGAGGGGGATGATCTCCTGGCAGCTCTTGACCACGGTGTCGGTGTCGATGTCGCGCTCGGCGTCGAAGGCGTCGTAGAGGCCGCTGATGATGGCCTGCTCGATCTCCGACCCCGAGAACCCCTGGGTAGCGCCCAGGATCTTATCGAAGTCGAAGGCCTCGGGGTCGCGCTTGACCTTCTTGACGTGGATCCTGGCGATCTCCTTGCGCTCGTCGGGGGAGGGCAGGTCGACGAAGAAGATCTCGTCGAAGCGGCCCTTGCGGAGCAATTCGGGGGGCAGCAGGCTCACGTCGTTGGCGGTGGCGATGACGAAGACCGGGGTCTCTTTCTCCTGCAGCCAGGTGATGAAGCTGGCGAACACGCGGGCCGTGGTGCCGGCGTCGCTCTGGCCCGAGCTCTTGGTGCCGCTGAAGCCCTTCTCGAGCTCGTCGAGCCACAGGATGCAGGGGGCCACGGCCTCGGCGGTCTTGATGGCCTTGCGGATGTTCTCTTCGGACGAGCCCACCAGCGAGCTGAAGACCTTGCCCACGTCGAGGCGGAGGAGCGGCATCTGCCACAGCGTGCCCACGGCCTTGGCGGTGAGGCTCTTGCCGCAGCCCGGCACGCCGATGAGCAAAATGCCCTTGGGCATGGGCAGGCCGAACTCGCGGGCGCGCTTGGTGAAGGCCACGTGGCGCTTGCGCAGCCACTCCTTCAGGATCTCGAGGCCGCCCACGTCCTTGAAGGCCTGGCTGGTCTCGTAGAACTCGAGGATGCCGCTCTTGCGGATGATGTGCTTCTTCTCCTGCAGGATGGTCTCGATGTCGAAGTCGCGCTTGCGCACCAGGCTCTTGGCGAAGACGTTGTCGGCCTCTTCGGCGGTGAGCCCGAGCGCCGCCTCGACCACCTGGTCCAGGAGGTCGGGGTCCTGCTTCACGTTCAGGGGCAGGTTGCCGGCCGAGCGCACCCACTTCATGACGATCTGCTCGATCTCGTCGCGGCCCGGCAGGCCGAAGTCGACCACCGCCATCTCCTTCTCGAGCTCGAGGGTCGGGCGCAGCGTGGGCGACAGCAGAATCAGCGTGCGCTTGTACTCCTTGTAGCCCGCGGGCTTCTTGAACTCGCGGCTGATGTCGCGCAGCTTGCGCACCACGGCCGGGTCCTGGAGGTACGGGTGGAAGTCGCGCAGCACGAACAGGCAGTCGTCCTCGTACTTCAGCAGGAACTCGAGGGCGCGCTGGGGGTCCTTGATGTCGCCGTACTCCTGGGTGCCGAGCAGCGACATGAAGCCGTCGGTGATGGACCAGCCCATCACCTGGCGCTTGCGGCGCTGGGCGATGCCGATCAGGCCCTCCTCCACGCGCTTCTCCTCGGGCGAGACGATGTAGATGAGGGGGTACGAGGCGCGGATCAGGTCCTCGACCTCGGTGATGCTGTCGATGTTCGGCATGGTGCGGCCTCCAGCTTTCGGGCTCGGGGGATCAGGACTTGATGACCTTGGCCAGGCTCTTCTCGGCGCTCTTGACGTCGCCCTCCATGACCTTGATGAGGTCCTTCATGAGGATGGTGATCTCGATGGGGTCGCCGCCGGCCTTGGAGCGCTTCTCGAGGTCGCCCATGTAGTTCTTCAGCATCGAGACGTTGGCCTCGATCTGCTTGAGCGTGTCGTCGGTCTTCAGCGAGGCCTCGACGATGCCGTCGAGCTTCTTGGCCGTGCCGTACAGCGCCGACTTCTCGTCGCGCGCGTCGCTGAGCTTGGCCTCGAGGTCGGCCGCCCTGGACTTGAGGTCGGCCGCCTGCTTCTCGAGGCGCGCCTTGTCGTCGGGGGTGAAGCCCGCGAGATCGGACTGCAGGCGGGTGGCCTGGCCCTCGAGCTCGTCGAGGCGGGCCTTCAGCGCGGGGTAGCCGGGGTGGGCCTCGATGGCGCCGAGCGCCTGCAGGCGCCCGTCGAGGGCGCCGGCCTGGACGCGGGCCTCGTCGAGCGCCTTCTTCAGCTCGTCGGCCTCGCGGTTCTTCTGGTAGAAGTCGGCCAGCAGCCGGCGCTTCTCGTCTTCGAGGTCGGCGAGGCCGGCCCCGATGCGCACGCGCTCGATCTCTTCGTCGCGGGACTTGAGCTCGTAGCGCAGCTCCTCGACGATCTGCTCCTTCTCCTCGACCACCTCGCGCAGCTGGTTCACGCGCGTCTGCAGGAGGTCGGTGCTGTCGTCGCCGGACTTGTGGGACTCGCGCAGCGACTCGCCCTCTTCGCGGGCCTCCTTCAGCTCGTACTCGAGGATGTCGATCTTGCGCTGCAGCTCGCTGAGCTCGCGATCGCGCTGCGTGATCTTGATCTTGAGGTCGGCGGAGCGCGAGGCGTCGTCGTCGGTCTTCTTGCGCGTGTCGGCGACCTGCTCGTCGAGCTCGGCGTTGCGCTTCTCGAGCTCGCCCACGCGGGCGTCGCGCTCGGCCACGTCGGCGCGCAGGCTGGCCACCAGGCTCTCGGAGGCCTGCACCTGGTCGCGCATCTCCAGGTACTTGCGGGTCAGCCCCTCCATCTGCACCGTCAGACCCGTGGTGCGCGTCTGCAGCTCTTGCAGCTTGCGCTCGAGCGTGGCGGCGCTGGCCTCGGCCTCGTGGGCGCGTTCTTCGAGCTCGGCGCGCGTGGCGGCCGCGGGTGGTTCGGCGGCTCCGGCCTTGCCGCCCTCGGCCTTGCCCTTCGGCGCCGGGCTCGCCGCGGCCTTGGCCTCGGGTGCGGCCTTGGCCTCGGGTGCGGCCTTGGCCTCGGGTGCGGGCCTGGCCTCGGGTGCGGCCTTGGCCTCGGGTGCGGGCCTGGCCTCGGGTGCGGCCTTGGCCTCGGGTGCGGGCCTGGCCTCGGGTGCGGGCCTGGCCACAGGGGCGGCCTTGGTCTCGGGCGCTGGCTTGGGCTCGGGCGCGGTCTTGCCCTCGGGGGCCGCCTTCGCGGGCGCCGGCGCCGGGCTCGCTACGGGCGCCTCGGGGGTCGGCGCGGCCTCCTCGGGCGGCTTGGCCGCCCGCACCGGCGTGTCGGGGCGGGCGTCGTCGGCCATGAGCCGCAGCATGTAGTTCCCGCACGCGAACTCGTGATTCAGGGGGAGCACGACCGGTGTGTTCGCGGCGATGCGCTCGCCGCCGAGGTACGTGCCGTTGGCCGAGCCCAGGTCTTCGACCACGAAGCCGCCGTCCTTGACGTACAGCTTGGCGTGCATGCGTGACACCGATTTGTTCTCGGTCACGATGTTGCACGCCGGGTTTCGACCGATGAGGATCGGCTTGGCCTCGACCGAGAGGTCGAGCCGCTGTTCGTGGCCATCTTTGTCGGTATAGAAGAGGCGCGCCACCGTCGTCCTCCTGGCTCGTTCGGCTTTTGAGCCCGTAGTATAGCCCCGGCTTCGACGCGATGTCACCCTCGGATTGCGCGACGGGAGCGCCGGCTCTACAATGCGCGCATGCGCGTAGCCCTCCTCGCCGACATCCACGCGAACCTGCCCGCCCTCGAGGCGGTGCAGCGCGACATCGACCGGGTCGGCGTCGACGCCGAGCTCTGCCTGGGCGACGTGCTCGGCTACGGTGCTTTCCCGAACGAATGCACGGAGTTCGTGCGCGAGCGCGGGGTCCGGTGCCTGGCCGGAAACCACGATCTGGCCATCCTCGATTGGCTCGACGCGTCGTCGTACCATCCCGACGCGCTGACCGCCATCCAGTGGCAACGCTCCGAGCTCGCGGCCATCAACCGCGCCTGGGTCTCCCGTTTCGAGAGCTCGGCCTCCCTCGACGGCTTCGACGCCATGCACGGGGTGCCCCCGCGGCCGCTCGACTTCGAGTACCTGCTGGGCCTCGAGGGCGCCGCCCGCATGGTGCACCGGTTCCCCATGCTCGCGCGCACCACGTTCATCGGGCACTCGCACCTGACCAAGACGTTCGTGGTCCGTCGCGACCGCGCGTTCGAGGTGAGCGCGGCCGAGATCCGTCTGCCCGACGACGCGCGCACCATCGTCACGGTGGGCAGCGTCGGCCAGCCCCGCGATCGCAACCCCGCGGCGTCGTGGGTGTTGTTCGACACCGAAGCGCGCCTGGTGCGCTACCGCCGCGTCGAGTACGACGTGCGCGCCGCCGCCCGGGCCATCCGCGAGCGCGGCCTGCCGCCCTTCCTGGCCGACCGGCTCTTCTACGGAATATGAACCGGGGGCCTTCGCTCCCCTGGGAGGCCGGCCACGCCTCGTCGCGTGTGCCCGTCCGATGGCTGGGCCGCGTGCCTTATTGGAAGGCGCTCCTGCTCCAGCGGCGCCTGCGAGCCGCCGTGCTCGCGGGCGAGCTGCCGGGCGCGCTCCTCCTCTGCGAGCACCCGCCGGTGGTCACGCTGGGTCGTCGCGCCTCCGCGGCCGATCTGTTGACCTCGGCCGACGAGCTGCGTCGCGGCGGCGTGGCGCTCTTCCGGGTCGAGCGCGGCGGTCGCGCGACCTGGCACGGGCCGGGCCAGCTGGTGGGCTACCCCGTGGTGGCGCTGCCGGTCGGCGTGAGCCCGTCGCGCTTCGTCGAGCTGCTGGCGGCTCGCCTGGTCGATCTGCTGACCGGCCTGGGGGTGGAGGCGTCGTGGTCGGCCGAGGCCCCGGGCCTGTGGACTCCCTCGGGCAAGATCGCCGCGCTCGGGCTGCACACGCATCGGGGCGTCCTGGTGCACGGCTTCGCCCTTAACCTCTGCCCCGACCTGGCCTACTCCCGGCTCATCGATCCGTGCGGCCTGGGCGCTCGCGGCGTGACCAGCGTGCTGCGGGAGCGGGGCCTCCGGCTTCCCCCCGCCCGGGTCGCGGCCGCCATCCTGCGCCACGGCCTCGACCGGGCCGCCGGCCAGGAGGCGCTGGAGGGCGGTCCCGATGCAGGCCTCTGCGTTGATCGGCGATCGTGAATCGAGTATAAGAATCCGACCACGCGACGAGGCGGCCCATGGGGGTCATCCAGAGTCTGCTCCACAGCACCACCGAGCGCGTCTCGATCCCCGACGTGCGCAAGGCGGGCTACGTGCAGGCCTTGCGTGGATTGAACCAGCTTCAGCCCGATCTCGCGCGCGACGACGGCGTCGTGCTCGAGCGCGCCTGGGCCTGCCGCTCGGTGAACCCCGAGCGCCCCGTCACCTGGTACCGGTTCGCGTTCAAGGTGCCGGCCGGGGTCGACGAGCCGCTCGCGTTCCTCTCGATCCACCGCAGCGACCTCGAGCCCGTGCGCGTTCGCGTGCCCGGCCACAACCTCGAGCTCGGCGGCCTCTTCGTGCTGTACCACCCCCTCCTGGCCGCGTCCGACACCCAGTCGGCCGAGTTCGCGGTTTCGCACTACGCGCTCTCGTTGCCCGCGGGGCGCCAGCAGCTCGTGGCCGTCTTCGGCCTGGCGTCGAGCAACGGTCGCCTGCGCGTGGCCGAGCGCCTGCCGCTCCTGGCCGACGTCGTCACGGACCAGTTCGTCGACGTCGATCCGTCGGAGCTCGACGCCTCGACGACCGCGGGCGGAAGCAACGCCATGCTCGAGGCCGTGGTGCAGCTCTCGCTCTTCGTGGCCTTCGCCGACGGCCACTACGATCGCAAGGAGGAGCAGGCCATCCTGGCGGCGCTCCTCGACCTCGACGACCCGCCCCAGGAGCGGCGCTCGGGGTTCCTGTCCGAGCTGCAGGAGGCCGCGCGCACGTTCCGTTACAAGAAGGAGATCCTCGACGAGCACTGCCAGAAGGCCAAGCTCGGCCTGGCGCCCGAGGGCCGCTCGCTCCTGGTCGGCGTGCTCTTCCGGGTCGCCACCATCGACGGCATCCTGCACGCCAACGAAGAAAAGCTGCTGCGCTACGTGGCGGCGCAGGTCGGGGTCCCGCTCTCCGAAGTCCAGGCCCGCATCGACGACTTCTTCGCCCTCGGCGGGTAGCCGGTTGGGGCGGGGCAGATCCACGCCGGAGGTGTGATGGTTCCCAAGTACCCGTGCGGCAAGGCGTGCATCACGCCCGAGGACATCGCCGCCGTCGATCGCGTGCTCGAGTCCGGGATCCTCAGCCGGGGGCCCATCGTCGTCGAGTTCGAGACCACCTTCGCCGACCTGGTCGGGTCGCGGCACGCCGTGGCCGTGTCCAGCGGTACCGCGGGGCTGCACCTGGCCACGTTCGCGCTGAACGCCGGCCCCGACACGCGCTGGATCAGCACGCCCAACACCTTCGTGCGCACGGTCAACGCCGTGGTGCACGGGGGCGGCACGCCCGTGCTGGTCGACATCAACCCCGAGACCTGGCTGGTCGAGATCTCCCAGTTGTCCCAGGCCCTCGAGCGCCACCGCGACAAGAAGGCCGTGGCCGGCGTGCTGCCGGTGCACTTCGCGGGCCTGCCCGTCAACATGGAGGCCCTGGGGCGCCTGGCCAAGCCGCTCGGCGTGCGCGTCATCGAGGACGCCAGCTACGCGCTGGGCGCCATCTGGGAGGACACGCGCGGCACCAGCCACACGGTGGGCGACTGCGCGTTCTCGGATCTGACCGTCTTCTCGTTCGACCCCAACAAGCCCATCACCACGGGCGAGGGGGGCATGATCACCACGAACGACGACGAGCTGGCCGAGCGCCTTCGGTTGCTGCGCGACCACGGCGTGGTGCGCGACCAGGCGTCGTTGCCCGAGAGCCCGGGCCCCTGGTACTTCGAGATGCGCGAGCTCGGCTTCAACTTCCGCATGAGCGAGCTCCACGCGGCCCTCGGCCTCTCGCAGCTGGGGCGGCTGGCCGCCAACGTGCAGGCCCGGCGCGACCTGGCGCTGGTCTACGACCGCCGCTTCGCCGAGGTCGAGGGGGTCACGCCCCAGCGCCAGCCCAAGTACGCCATCTCGGCCTACACCTTCTACACCGTACGCGTCGACTTCGCGCGCTTCGGCAAGTCGCGCCGGGTGGTGATGGAGGCGCTGCTCGATCGCGGCATCGCCACCGCCGTGCACTACGTGCCGCTGCACCTGCAGCCCTATTACCAGCAGCGCTTCGGCTTCACCGAGGGGCAGTTCCCGGTGGCCGAGCAGTACTACGACGAGGCCCTGACGTTGCCCATGTACCCGGGCCTCACGCCGGCCGACGCCGAGCACATCGCCGACGAGCTCGTCCTCGTGCTCAACACGTGAGCCCGTCGAGGCGAGCCTTCTGGAGGAAGCCATGATCGATCCGCGGCCCTGGCCGGTCGCCGTTCGCTGGGTGGGGGTCGACCACCCCGAGCGGCGCGTGTTCGACGAGCTGATCCCTCTGCCCGACGGCACCAGCTACAACGCGTGGCTGGTGCGGGGCGAGACCCGAACCGCCCTGATCGACACCGTCGAGCCCGAGTTCGGCGCGCGGCTGCTCGCCAACCTGTCGGCGGCCGGCGTCGAGCGCCTCGACTACGTGGTCTGCAACCACGCGGAGCAGGACCACTCGGGCAGCCTGCCCCTGGTGCTGGCGCAGTACCCCGAGGCGCGCGTGGTCACCAACCGCCGCTGCGCCGACATGCTGGTCGACCTGCTCGACGTGCCGCGCGAGCGCGTGCAGGTGGTGGGCGAAGACGACGCGCTCGACCTCGGCGGCGTCAGCCTGCGCTTCCTGATCACGCCCTGGGTGCACTGGCCCGAGACCATGCTCACCTGGTGCCCCGAGGTGCGCGCGCTCTTCCCGTGCGACTTCTTCGGCGCGCATCTGCCCTGCCAGGGTCTCAGCCGGTCGTGGGACGAGGTCGCCGAGGCGGCGCACCTCTACTACGCCACCATCATGGCGCCCTTCGGCAACCACGTGCGCAAGCACCTGGCGCGCGTGCGTGAGCTGCAGCCCGCCTGGCTCTTCCCCAGCCACGGCCCGGCCCACGCCGACCCCGCCCCGGTGCTGGCCGCGCACCAGGGCTGGGCCTCGGGCCCGACGGGGCCCAAAGTGCTGCTCGCGTACGTGAGCATGCACGGCAGCACGCGCCTGCTGGTGCAGGGCCTGGCCGAGCGCCTGGCCGCCCGCGGCGTGCCCCACGTGGCGGTCGACCTGGGGGGCTTCCAGATGGGCCGGCTGGCCATCGAGCTGCTCGACAGCTCCATGCTGGTGCTCGGCGCCTCGAACGTGCTGAACGCCCCGCACCCGGCGGCCCTGCTGGCCCTGGCGCTGCTCGAGGGCCTGAAGCCCCCCGCCACGCTGGCGGCCGTGCTCGGCAGCTACGGCTGGAACGGCAAGCCCCTCGACGACCTGGCCCAGCGCCTGGCCGCCGCCAAGCTCGAGCTGCTGCCGAGCGTGCTCACCAAGGGCCTGCCGAAGGCCGAGACCCAGGGCCAGCTCGACGCGCTGGCCGACGCGATCGTCGAACGGAACGCAGGATTCGTCGCGAACTGAACCCGGAGGGAGCCCCAGATGAAGAAGATGGAGTGCACCGTGTGCGGCTACGTGTACGACCCGCTCGAGGGCATGCCCGAGCACGGCGTGCCGGCCGGCGTCTCGTTCGAGGACCTGCCCGACGACTACGTCTGCCCCGTGTGCGGCGTGGGCAAGGACATGTTCGCGCCGCTCGAGGCTTGAAACCTGGGCGCGGGGAATTAGCTTCACCGACGTTGAAGGTGCGCTTTACCCCGGGAGGTGTACGTTGCTGAAGGACAAGCTGTACGACGCGCTGAGTGCGCAGTTGAACGAAGAGGCCTACTCGGCCTACCTGTACCTGTCGATGTCGGGCTACCTGGCGTCGATCAACATGCCGGGCATGTCGGCCTGGATGAAGGCGCAGTCGCAGGAAGAGATGGGCCACGCCCAGAAGTTCTACCGCTACCTCGAGAGCCGCGGCCGGCAGGCCAAGCTGCTGGCCATCCAGGCCCCGCCCTCCGAGTGGAACGGCCCCGTGGCCGTGTTCGAGGACGCCCTGGCCCACGAGCGCTCCATCACCGCGCACATCGACGGGCTGATGGACCTGGCCGAGGGCGAGAAGGACCGCGCGACCGCCATCTTCCTGCAGTGGTTCGTGACCGAGCAGGTCGAGGAGGAGGAGAACGTCGAGCAGGTGTTCTCGCGCCTCAAGATGCTGAACGCGCACCCGGCCGGCCTGCTGATGTTCGACCGCGAGCTGGGCGCCCGCGCCGCGAAGTAGGGGCGACCCTCGCGGTCGCCCTTCAGGACCGTCGCCCTCAGACGTAGGGGCGAACCGACGTGTTCGCCCTTCGAGGGCCTTGCCCGATGAAAGGACTGACCATGACCGACCGTAGAGAGAGCGTCTTCGAGACCGCCCTCAAGATGGAGCAGCGCGGCTACGAGCACTACCAGCACTTCATCGCCACGTGCCAGAACGAGCTCGGCCGCGAGCTCTTCACCACGCTGCGCGACGACGAACTGGTGCACATCGAGCGCATCAAGAAGATCCACCAGGCCGTGCTGTCCGGCGCCAAGCGCTGGATTCCCGAGTACGACGTCGACGACGCCAAGACCACGCCCGAAACCCTCGAGGGCATGTTCCGCGGCATGTACGCGAAGCACGGCGCCACGGTCACGGCCACCAGCGGTGACCTGGAGGCGCTCGACGTGGGCATCGACTTCGAGCTGCGCGCGGTGAAGTTCTACGAGGAGCACCTGCCCCACTGCGTCAGCGACGTCGAGCGCCAGTTCACCCTGCGCATGGTCGACGAGGAGCGCTTCCACCACAAGGCGCTGGTCGACACCCAGCTCTTCCTGACGAATCCGGACGGCTGGTACCGCGAGAGCGAGAAGGGCCACCTGGATGGTGCGGTGTAGCGTCTACCGCCTCTCCTGACCTACGCCTCCGACAGAATCTCGGACGCACGCTCGATCTGCTCGCGCGAGACGTCGAGGTGCGTGACCGCGCGCAGCACGTGATGATCGTCGATGAGGCCCAGGCGCAGGCCCCGCTCGGCCCAAGCGGTCAGCAGGGCGCGGGTCTGCGGCCACAGGGCAGGGTCGGCGAGCTCCCACACCACGATGTTGGTCTCGGGCGGCTGCAGCAGCCGGAAGCGCGGGTTCGCGGCGATGGCCTCGGCCAGGCGGCGCGCGTGGGCGTGATCGTCGGCCAGGCGTGCCACGTGGTGGTCGAGGGCGTAGAGGCCCGCGGCGGCCAGCAGGCCGGCCTGGCGCCAGGCGCCGCCCAGGGCCGTGCGGAAGCGCCGGGCCCGCTCGAGGAGTTCGGCCGGGCCGACCAGCAGCGAGCCGACGGGCGCGCCCAGGCCCTTCGACAAACAGAACGACAGCGTATCGACCCGCCGGAAGTACTCGGCGACCGGCACGCCCGAGGCCACCGACGCGTTGAAGATGCGCGCCCCGTCCAGGTGGACGGCGAGGCCCTTGCGGCCCGCGACCTCGGCCAGCGCGTCGAGGTGCGCCAGCGGCAGCACCGTACCCCCGGCGGCGTTGTGCGTGTTCTCCAGCAGCAGCAGGCGGGTTCGGGCGTGGTAGCGCGCGGGCGTGCGCACGGCGGCCTCGACGGCCTCGGGCGAGGGGAAGCCGCGCGGCGAGGCCAGGGGCTGGAGGGTCAACCCCGAGAACAGGGCGGCGCCGCCGGCCTCGTGGTGCAGGGGATGGGCGCGCGCGTCGAGCAGGGCCTCGTCACCCGGCTCGGTGTGCACGCGCATGGCCAGCTGGTTGGCCATGGTGCCCGACACGACGTAGAGGGCGGCCTCGGCCCCCGTGAGCTCGCGGGCCCGGGCCTCGAGCCGGTTGACCGTGGGGTCTTCGCCGTAGACGTCGTCGCCCACCTCGGCGCCGAGCATGGCAGCGCGCATGGCCGACGTGGGCCGCGTGAGCGTGTCGGAGCGCAGGTCGATGGCCGGGCGCATGGTGCTCAACGCGGGCGGAGGCGGACCCGGATGTCGGTGCCCGTGCCCGTGGCGTCGGGGCCGACCCAGGCCGCCAGGTACGTGTTGATGTCGGTGGCCGCGATCGCGGGGGCGGTCTGCTCACCCAGGGTCACCTGGTTCAGGAGGAACGGGCCGTCGGTGATGAGCTCGGTGGTGTAGTAGGCGGCATACACCGCGCTGCCCGCGCCGTCGCCCGACTGCTGCCAGGCGACCAGGGGGAAGTCGTCGCCGAAGATCGAGATGCCGCTGATGATGGCATCGGCGGCGCTGCCGCTGACCTTGGTCTCGACCCCGTCGGGCGTGCCGTCGTTCTTGAAGACGCGCATCCAGACCTCGTAGGAGGGGGCGCCGCCGGCGACCGTCGCCGTGTTCCAGGCCACGACGAACCTGCCGTCGGCGCGGCCCGTGACCAGCGCCGAGATCTGGTTGCCTCCCACCGTCTGGTTCACGTGGAACTCGGCCCCGCCCGCGACCCCGCCCGGCTTCATGATGCGGCCGAACACGCCGTAGGAGCCGTCGGAGTCCTGCTTCTCGGACTCCCACACGACCACGAAGTTGTCGTCGGACAGCGCCGCCGTGGTGGGGTTTCGCTGGTTGTTCAGGTAGATCTCGTTCAGGACGATCTCGTCGTCGGGGCTCCAGGTCGGCGAGTAGGTGCGCGCCGCGATGCCGTCCTTGCAGGTGGCCAGCGTGCAGCCGAACGACGTGCCCTCGACGCCGTTGCCCTGGTAGACCACCAGCGTGTCGCCCTTCGCGTTCACGGCCACGTCGGGCCGCGTCTTGGTCTTGTCGAGGAAGAGCGTGGCCACCTGCGTGTCGTCGGCCTCGACGGGCGCGCCGCCGAGGTCGAACGAGCGCCGGTAGATCGACGACGCCCCGGCGTGGGTGGAGCGCCACACGACCACGAAGCCGCCGTCGGGGCGCACGGCGACCGCGGGCTCGGTCTGGGTGTTGAGCGTCTGCTGGTTCACCCGGAGCTCCTGGCCGAGCCGCAGGCCGTCGTGCCCCAGGCGCCGCCCGAACACGCCGAAGTCGCTGTTGTCCTGGGTCTTCGAGGCCCACACCACGACGAAGCCGCTGACCGGATGCCAGGCCACGTCGGGCTGCTCCTGCAGGTTGGTCGTGTAGGCGTTCAGCACCGACTCGATCGGCGAGATGCACATGCCGTCGCCGGCGCAGAAGTCGCCGGAGAGGCAGGGCTGATCGGCCTCGATCTTCGTTCCGTCGGGGGCGCAGCGGCCCTTGGTGTCCTGGCTGAAGCAGGTGAGCGCGTCGGGGATGCAGAAGGAGCAGGGCGAGGACAGGTCGGCGCCCGTGCAGTACGGCGTCTGGATCGGGCAGGCCTCCGTCGTGCTCCACGCGCCGTTCTGGCACAGGCGCGTGTGCCGGTCGTCGGAGCAGCGCTTCTGGCCGTGCAGCACCTGGGCAGCCCACAGCTCGTTCTCGCTGTACACGCACATGCTGGCGTTGGCCGCGCAGAAGCGGGTGTCGGTGTCGATGTTCTCGCGGCAGAAGGCGTCGACGCTGCCGCCGTTGGCGAGATCTTGGCAGTCGGCCTGCTGCGCGCAAAGCGTGCCGGGGCCGCCGCAGGCGTGCTCGTCGGTCGAGCCGTCGCAGTCGTTGTCGACGTCGTCGCACAGGGCGCTGACGCCGTCTTCCTCGACCGCATACCCCTCGGCGGCGGCGTAGTCGCAGGTCCAGGCGCCGGCCGCGCAGTCGACCACCACGCTCGGGGAGGCGCAGGCGCCGACCTGCAGGCAGGTCGTGTCGGCGTCGAGGGCGCCGCGCAGCTCCTCGTCGACCAGGCCGTCGCAGTCGTTGTCGAGGTTGTCGCACGACCGCTCGACCGCCTCGTACCCCACGACCTGGCTGTAGTCGCAGGTCCAGGCGCCGGCCCCGTCGCAGCTCTGGCGCCCGCCGAACTTGCACACGCCGCCGCTGCCGGCGCACGCGCCCAGCGCGTCGGCCCGCGAGATGCCGTCGTCGGTCAGGCCGTCGCAGTCGTTGTCCTTGCCGTCGCACGAGACCTCGGCGCCCGGCTCGTAGCCGCTGACGCCCGCGTAGGCGCAGGTCGCCACGCCGTGCTGGCAAGTGAGGGTCGCGGGCTTGCCCAGGCACACGCCCTTGTCGGGGCAGAATTTGGCCACCTCGGCGGGGGGCAGGCTCAGGAAGTCGGGGTCCTCGCTGTCGACCAGGCCGTCGCAGTCGTTGTCGAGCCCGTCGCACTTGGTTTCTTTGCCGTTCTCGAACTCGACCACGCCCTGGAAGGCGCACACGGGCTTGCCCGCCACGCACGTGAGCGACGACACCGCGTGGCCCGCGCACTGGCCGAGGGCCGGGCAGTTGACGGCCCTGGCGGTCGCCGACGCGGTGGCCCCGAAGTCTTCGTCGGTCTGGCCGTTGCAGTCGTTGTCCTTGCCGTCGCAGCTGATCTCGGCGCCGGCCTCGTAGTCGGAGCCGGCCAGGATCTTGCACTCCCAGGTGTGCGACGCGTTGCACGTCGCCGTGAGGGCGCCAGCGCACACGCCCACGTCCTTCAGGCTCGGGCAGGCGGTCGCCAGGGCGCTGTCGCCGCTCTGGAGCACCAGCCCCTCGTCGGTCTCGCCGTCGCAGTCGTTGTCCTTGTTGTCGCACTGGGTCTCGATGGCCTCGTAGCCGGGCACCGTGGGGCCCACGTTGAAGCTGCACGCCCACTCGCCGGCGAGGCAAGCGACGACGGGGGTGGCCTTGGTGCACACGCCCTTGGCCGCGGGGCAGCCCGCCTTCAGGGGATCGACGGCGTCGCTGAACACGTCGGTGAAGCCGTCGCAGTCGTTGTCCTGGCCGTCGCACAGGGACTCGGTGCCGAAGCTCTCGTAGCCCCAGATGCGTTCGTAGGGGCAGTCCCACGACGCGCCGAGCGTGCCCGCGTTCTTGCAGGTGGCCACCTGCAGCGTGGCGCAGAGCCCCTTGAGCGTCGCCTGGTTCAGGCAGGGAAGCTGGCCCACCGGGTGGGTCGGGTCGGCGGCCTTCACGAGCGAGAGCTCGACCAGCGACACCGTCTCGAGCCCCTCGTCGGTCTGGCCGTCGCAGTCGTTGTCCTGGCCGTCGCACCGAACCTCGTGGGTCGCCTCGTAGCCCGCCGCGACGTCGGGATACCCGCACTGCCAGGCGCCCCCCGCGCACGCGGCGCGCGTGTTCAGGCACACGCCTTCGACCTTGCAGCCTGCCTCGGCGCCGGCCACGTCGGTCCACGCGCCGCTGTCGGTGTCGGCCTCGTCGGTCTGGCCGTCGCAGTCGTTGTCGAGGCCGTCGCAGAGCGTTTCGGCTTCTTGCCAGCCGGGCACGACCGCGTACTCGCACTTCCAGGCGCCGCCCTCGCAGCGCACACCCTTGACGCCTTCGGGGGTCTCGGCGTCGAAGAACACGAGCTTCAGGGCTCCGCAGACGCCCCGGGTCTCGCAGTCGGACAGCGCGGGGTCGAGCCCCTTGTCGGTCTTGCCGTCGCAGTCGTTGTCCTGACCGTCGCACGACAACTCGGTGGGCTCGTAGTCGGATACCGGAGTGTAATCGCAGATCCAGCGGTCGCCGTCGCCGGTGGCCTTCGCGTTGCACACGGCCTGCGCCGCGCCCGCGCAAGCGCCCTTCTTGTCGCAGGGCGTGTCGTCGAAGAGCTCGCTGGCGGTGCCGAGGACGATGGCCTCGTCGGTCGAGCCGTCGCAGTCGTTGTCCTGGCCGTCGCACGAGGTCTCGTCGCCGGGCTCGTAGTCGTCGCCGATGCCCTCGCTGTTGAACGTCCAGACGCCGGTCTCCTTGTCGCACGCGTGGTTGGTCTGGGGTTCGCAGACACCCTTCTTGAACCAGTCGGGCTGCGTGTTCGGGTGGCACAGATCGATCACGACCGCATCGCCCGGGTCGACGTCGCCGCCCACGTCGGGAGCCGGTCCGTCGTCCTTCGGGTCGACCGCGTCGGTGTTGACGATCTGTTCGTTGACCGTGAACTTGCAGCCCGGCAGCGCGGCGAGCGCGAGCAGCGCGGCGAGCGGGACGAGGAATCGGGAACGTCGCATGGAGGCAACCCCTCGCTAGAGATCGATTCGCAGGGACAGCCCGGTGCCCACGGGCAGGACCGAGGGCATCACCGTGATGGGCGCCGCGTCGGGCTTCAGCCAGTCGACCAGCAGGAACGCCGCGCCCGTGAGCGCGAGGGCCGCGCCCGCGCCCGCTGCGATCTCGGAGATCAGGAACTTCTGGTTCACCCGGCTCTCGAGATCCTTCAACTTGTCGTGGTAGTTCGTGGTGCGGCTGTCGTGATCGTCGGCCCAGCCACGGGCGTCGGCCATGTCCTTGAACGCCAGCCCCGTGAACACGCCGCCCGCCACCAGCCCGGCGAGGCCCGTGCCCACCAGCGACCAGCCGCTGATCATCCAGGCCTTCGTGGGCTCTTCGACGCGGTAGATGGCCGACGAGGCGACGTCGATGTCGGGGGCCGACGTCGTCGCGCGGCCCTCGTCGGTGCCGTCGCCGTCGGTGTCGGGGCCGCTCGCGTCGCCCTTCGCGACGTCCGGGTCGTCCTTTCCGACGGCGGTCTCGGCCACCACGGCCCCCTTGTCGAGCCGCTGTTTCTCGAGGTCGGCCTGCACCACGTTCTCTTGATCGCGCGTGAACTCGATGACCTTCTCGAAGGCCGGCAGGTCGTCGTAGGTCATGCGCACCGTGTAGTAGCCCTCGCGCACCCGCACCGTCACCGGCGTGTTGCCGACCGCCCGTCCGTCGACGGCCACCTCGGCCCCCGGCGGGTTGCTCTGCAGGGTGGCGTTCACGTAGAACTCGAGCTTGTCGAGCTTGAGCGCGTAAGCCTCGGGCTTGTCGCGCTCGACCGTGAAGGGGATCACGCGCTCGCGGTAGTCTTCCTTCTGGACGATCCACTTGTGCTCGCCCCACGGGACGAACACCTTCGAGGGCACCTGCACGCGGAAGAACGGGTTGGCCTCGTCGAGGAAGACCTGCGCGTCGGGCGGATCGACGCTGACCTCGACCAACTCCTTCCCGAAGCTGGAGTTCGTGCGGATCTCCTCGAGGCGCGCCACGACCGCCTCGCGCTCGCTGGCCAGCACGCCGAACGCCAGGTACTCCTGATAGCGGCGCAGCGCGTTCTCGTAGTCTTCCTTCTGGTCGTAGGCCCGGGCCAGGGTCAGCAGGTACTTCTCGTCGTGGTACGTGCGCCACGCGGCCTTCAGGCTTCGGATGGCGCGCTCGACCTCGCCGAAGTCGAGGAACATGCGTCCGCGCTCGTACAGCTTTTCGGAGCGAACGTAGTCTTCGGCGTCGGCCGGAGTCGCCTTCGCGAGGACCTCGCCGGGCCCCGCGCCGAGCAGCAGCAGCGTGACCAGGAGCCGGAGCACCAGACGCTCGCTTCGCATTGCTTGGACCGACCTCGCCCCATCAAAGCACGCTCTCGCATTATAGAGATCGTCCCCTTGTGGGACAAGCTCCGATCGGGTACGTTTCGCCCGATGCGACCGGCTCTCCCGGCGCGTCCGAGCCAACGAACGCGCAGGCGAGACATGGCCCACTACCCGTTCGCAGACGTCGAGACCCGGTGGCAACAGATCTGGAAGGCCGAGGGCACCTACCGGGCCCACGACCTCGCGGCCCGGCCCAAGTACTACGTGCTCGACATGTTCCCCTACCCCTCGGGGGCCGGGCTGCACGTCGGTCACCTCGAGGGCTACACGGCCAGCGACATCGTCTCGCGCTACAAGCGCCTCAAGGGCTTCGAGGTCCTGCACCCCATGGGCTGGGACGCCTTCGGGCTGCCCGCCGAGCAGTACGCGCTGCAGACCGGCACGCACCCGAGCGTGACCACCGAGCGCAACGTGGCGAACTTCAAGCGCCAGATCAACCGCATGGGCTTCGCCTACGACTGGACGCGCGAGGTCAACACGACCGACCCCGCCTACTACCGCTGGACGCAGTGGATCTTCCTGAAGCTGCTCGAGAAGGGCCTGGCCTACCAGACCGAGGCGCCGGTCAACTTCTGCCCCCACTGCCGCATCGTGCTGGCCAACGAAGAGGTCGAGCAGGGCAACCACGAGCGCTGCGGCAAGCCCGTCGAGCGGCGGCGCATGCGCCAGTGGATGTTGCGCATCACGCGCTACGCCGATCGCCTGCTGGCCGATCTCGAGGGCCTCGACTGGCCCGAGAGCGTCAAGTCGATGCAGCGGCACTGGATCGGCCGCTCCGAGGGCGCCAACGTGCTGTTCGGCACCGACGCGGGCGACCTCGAGGTCTTCACCACGCGCCCCGACACCCTGTTCGGCGCCACCTACATGGTGCTGTCGCCCGAGCACCCCTTCGTCGCGCGGCTGACCACCGCCGAGCAGCGCGCGGCGGTCGAGGCCTACGTGCGCCGCGCGGCCGCGAAGAGCGACCTCGAGCGCACCGACCTGGCCAAGGAGAAGACGGGCGTGTTCACCGGCGCCACGGCCGTGAACCCCGTGAACGGGCAGCGCATCCCCATCTGGGTAGCCGACTACGTGCTCTCCAGCTACGGCACGGGCGCCATCATGGCCGTGCCGGCCCACGACGAGCGCGACTTCGAGTTCGCGAAGGTGTACGGGCTGTCCATCCTCCCCGTGGTGTCGCCGGACGGCGAGCCCTACGCCGTGGGCGAGCAGGCCACCATCGAAGACGGCTTCGCCATCAACTCCGGCGCCTTCGACGGCACGCCCACCCCCGAGTTCAAGAAGCGCATCACGGCCTGGCTCGAGGAGCAGGGCCGCGGCCGCGGGTCGGTCAACTACCGCCTGCGCGACTGGCTGTTCAGCCGCCAGCGCTACTGGGGCGAGCCCTTCCCGATCTACATCCTCGACGACGGCACGGTCGTCCCCATGGACGAGAAGGAGCTGCCCCTCCGGCTCCCCGAGGTCGAGCGCTTCGAGCCGTCGGGCACCGGCGAGTCGCCCCTGGCCACGCTGCCCCAGTGGTTGAACGCCATCGAGCCGCGCTCGGGTCGCCCCGCGCGCCGCGAGACCAACACCATGCCCCAGTGGGCGGGCTCCAGCTGGTACTATCTGCGCTACGTCGATCCCACCAACACCGAGGCGCTCGTCGACCCGGCCAAGGCGCGCTACTGGCTGCCGGTCGACCTGTACATCGGCGGCGCCGAGCACGCCGTGCTGCACCTGCTCTATGCCCGCTTCTGGCACAAATTCCTCTACGATCTCGGCGTGGTCCCGACCCCCGAGCCGTTCCAGAAGCTCGTGAACCAGGGCATGATCCTCGGCGAAGACAACGAGAAGATGTCGAAGAGCCGGGGCAACGTGGTGAACCCCGACGTGGTCGTGGGCGAGGTGGGCGCCGACGCCGTGCGGCTGTTCGAGATGTTCCTCGGCCCCCTCGAGGCCACCAAGCCCTGGAACACCCAGGGCATCGTGGGCATCACGCGCTTCCTCGACCGCCTCTGGACGCTCGCCGAGGAGGGCTTCGACGACGAGCCCCTGTCGACCGACGTGCTGCGGCTGCTGCACCAGACCATCCGCAAGGTCTCGCAGGATCTCGAGGGGCTGCGCTTCAACACCGCCATCAGCGCCCTCATGGTGCTCGTGAACGCGCTCGTGAAGGACGGCGTGCGCTCGCGCCAGGCCTGGGCGCCCCTCGTGCACCTGCTCTACCCCTTCGCGCCCCACGCCGCCGAAGAGCTGTGGGAGCGGCAGGGCGGGGCCGGTCGCCTGTGGGACGCGACGTGGCCCGCGTGGGACGACGCGCTCGCGACCGAGGACTCGGTCACGGTGGTGGCCCAGGTGAACGGCAAGGTGCGCGCGCAGATCGACGTGGCGCGCGGCCTCCCCGGCGACGAGTTGAAGGCGCTGGTGCTGGGGCACGAGCGCCTGCAGAAGTGGCTCGAGGGGGTGACCGTCGTGAAGACCATCGTGGTGCCCGACAAGCTCGTCAACGTGGTCGTGCGGTGATCCCATGCTCAAGCTCGCCTCGGTCCGCGACTACCCCGAGGTGTTCAACGCGCGCAAACTGCACGCGGTCCTCACCGACGCCGAGCTCGAGGTCTGCGCCGAGGTGACCGGCTTCTACGGGCAGCGCGACTGGCTGCTGCGCCGCGTGCTGCTGAAGGACCTGTCGGTGGCCTACCTGACCGCGCGGCACAAGCGCTACTTCCCGCCCAACGCCCTCGAGGTTCGGGAGGCGCAGGGCGGCTTCGAGGTCTTCGCGCTCATGGTCTCGCGCGAGGCGCCCGTGCTGCAGGCCCGCTGCGTGACCGACGGCGAGATCGGCGTGGGCTTCGTGGCGTCCGACCTCGGCACCACCCGCGCCGCCGTTCGGGTTCGCCGCATCGTGCGGACGTACCCGTTCCTGACCGACGCGCACCTGACCCCGGCCGAGGAGGATCTGCTGCGCGAGCAGTCCGAGTCCGACCTCGATGTCACGGCCACCCTGCTCGTCACGGCCAAGCGCCTGTGCGCCGACCTGGTGCCCGAGGTGCACGACCCCGACGCGTTCGTCGTGCGGCGCGTCGACGGCAACGACCGCGTGCACGTCGATCGCGAGCGACTGGTGCTTCCGGCCCCGCTCGACGAGGTCCTGATCCAGACCTGGCACTGGGACGACTACCTGGTCGCGGCCGGGCTGCTGTTCGACTCGCGCGCCACGGCCGAGGGCCTCGAACCGGCTCGCATGCTCGAGTGGGGGTAGGGGCCGCTTCGCGGGAGGGAGCCCATGCTCGATCTTGTGATCAAGGGTGCGACCATCGTGACCCCCGAGGGGGTGGTCGAGGGCGACCTCGGAATCCGCGGGGAGCGCATCGCGCGCATCGCGCCAGGCCTGACCGAAGGCGCACGCCGCGAACTCGACGCGCGCGGTGGCTGGCTCTTCCCCGGGGCCATCGACCCGCACGTGCACCTGCGCGATCCGGGGGCTCCCCACAAGGAAGATCTGGGGAGCGGCACGCGCGCGGCCATCGAGGCGGGCGTCACCACCGTGTTCGACATGCCCAACACGAACCCGCCCACGCTCACCGTCGCGAGCCTCGAGGCCAAGATCGCGCGGGCCCAGCAGGTGGCGGCCTGCCGCGTGGCGTTCTTCCTGGGCGCCTCGGCCGGCAACGCCGAACAGCTGCGGATCGCCGAGTCGCGCCGGTTGGCCGTGGGCGTGAAGTTCTTCTTCTCGGGCACGACCGGAACGGGAGCGTCGGGCGGCGCCGACGCCCTCGAGTGCTTGCTGCGATCGACCCGGCTGCCGGTCGCGGTCCACGCCGAGGACGAAGGCGTGATCGCGGAGCGCGCTGCCGCCCTTCCCGCACCGACCGACCCCGAGCGCTTCGCCCTCCATCACGCGGCGGTGCGCCCCGTCGAGGCCGCGCGGCGCGCCGTGGTCGCGTGCCTGCAGGCGGCCCGTCGGGCCGGCCGCGGGCTGCACTTCTGCCACCTCTCGTCCGAGGCCGAGCTCGCCGAGGTCGAGGCCGCCGGCCTGCCGGGCGTCACGACCGAGGTCACGCCGCACCACGCCGGCCTGGCCATCGACGGCCCCTGTTCGGTGCCCCGCGCCTGGCTGAAGGCGAACCCGCCCATCCGCGTCGAGACCGAGCGCGCGCGTCTGTTCGCGGCCCTGGTGGGGGGGCGCGTCGATGTGCTCGGCTCCGACCACGCCCCGCACACCGTCGCCGAGAAGTCCGCCCCCGAGTATGCGCGGGTGCCCTCCGGGGTGCCGGGGGTCGAGACCTTGCCCCTCTGGACCCTCGCCCTGGTCGACGCCGGCCTGCTCGAGCCCGTGCTGGCGGCCCGGCTGCTCGCGGGGGGCGCGGCGCGTGCCTTCGGGCTGGCCGACCGCGGGCAGCTCCGCGAGGGCACGCTGGCCGACCTCGCGCTGTGGCCGCGGCCTCTCGCTCTGGCCCCGTTCGACCCCGTGCGCGTGCGCTCACGGTGCGCCTGGAGCCCCTTCGCGGGGCACCTGCTGCCGGCCCGCGGTCCGGCGCTGGTCGTGCTCGGTGGTCGGGTGGTGGTCGATTCGCTCTGACCGCAGACAACGGCGAATACGACTACCGGACGGCGTCGCCGAACAGGAAGAGCGGCTCGCCGTAGTTGTCTTCGACGTAGGTGGCGGCCGAGCGGCCGGCGAGGCCGAGCAGGCGCCAGGCCTCCTGATCGGACACGGGATCGGAGGGGACGTACGGCACCGAGACGATCGGGTAGCCGTCGGCGCCGGCCGCGATGGACAGCCACTCGGGGTTGGCCGCGGGGGCCGGCGCGCGCACTTCGCGGGCCTGGCCGCGCAGCAGGCGCAGATCCTGGAACAGCAGCGCGAAGAACGCGTCGGCGTCGTTCGACTCGGTGTGCGCCAGGCCCGGCTTCAGGAGCCCGACCTGCAGCGCCTCGAGGCGCGGCGTGACCCACGTGCGGGCCAGCAGGAAGGCCGCCAGTTGCTCGGCGGCCCAGCCCTCCTCCGCGGGGCGCGACCAGCGGCCCCGGAAGCCCTCGAAGCGGCAGGCGGGCTCGGGCGCCACGTCGATCTCGACCTGGATCCGTCGCGGCTCGAACGAGAGCTCTCCGTTGATCTTCACGCCGATGGACTCGCTCGTGATCCGGCGCTCGCCCTTGAACCGGCACGGAACGCTGGCCGGCACCTTGTCGAGCGCCTTCGTCAGCTCCTTCTGCTGGGCCGTGGCCTCGTCCAGCTCCTTCTGCAACTGCGCGAGCTGCTCGGTGGTCCGACGCTCTTCCTGGGTGGGCTCGGGCAGCCGCGACACGGCGCGCACCTGGGCCAGTCCGGCCAGGCGCCCCCGGAGATCGGAGGCCTTCCGGCCGAGCTGGGCCATCCGGTTCTCGGCCATGGACAGGGAGCGCGAGAGCTTGGCGTGCTCGGGGTTCGCGAACTGGTGCTCCTGCGCCAGCGCCTCCTTGGCCGTGATCGCCTGGAGCGGTCGCGTCACCTCGAGGACGAAGCGACGCTCCTCGTTGGGGTCTCGCACCGGGTAGGCCCGGGCGAAGAACTCCTCGAGCCGCTCGGCCAGGCCCGGCACTGCCTGGGAATCGCCCGCGACCAGCACCCGCCCCGGGAGGCCCGTGGCCAGCGAGCGCAGCCCGCTGTCGAGGCGGTCGCGCAGGTGCCACTCGGCCGGCGCGAAGGGCAGCGCCAGCAGCACGTCGCGGACCAGGAGGCCGCGCCGCCCGCCCGTGAGGAACGCGGCCACCCGCCGATAGAAGGTGTCGCGGATGGCCTCCTGGAGCGCCCGGCCGTCGCCCCCGTCGCTCACGAAGCCCGACGCGCGGATGGCCGCGTAGTCGTTGTAGAGCTCGAGCCAGCGCGGGATGCTCTTGGCGAGGCGCTGCCCGCCGGCCTCGGACGAGACGGCGCCGTAGTCGATGCCGTCGGGGTCCTGGCGATCCATGCGGCGCGGCCGGTAGTCGCCCGTGGCGCGATTCGGGAAGAGCCCCGCGGCCTCGCCTTCGGCCAATACCAGGTTGGCGGTGGCGTCGATCGGGAACCGCGGCGCCTCGACCACGCAGGCTTTCAGGGAGATGGGGCTCGCGGTGTCGTCGCCGTCGTCGATCACCCGCTGGTTGCCCAGGAACGTTCCGTGCCCCGCGTGCACGCGTCCGGCCTCGGGCCCGCGCGAAAAGACCGGGCCCACGTTGTCGGCGAAGACGCAGCCCAAGGTGTGCGCGTGCCCGCGGACCAGCGCGATCGAGGTCGTGCGGCCGCCGGCCACCAGCGAGTGGGCGAGGCGCAGCACCTTGCCCGGGGCGTCGAAGCGTACGAGGGGGCGCGTGAGATCCACGGCCCGGACGTTGCGAAGGACCAGATCGCCATCGTGGACCTCGAGCGCGGGCTCTACGCGCACGGGACCGTCGGCGCGCAAGGTGAGGTTCTCGAGCGTGAGGCCGCCCCCCGCCTCGACGCGCACGCCCTGGTCGACGATGAGCACTTCGCTGCGGCCGCCGGCGTCGCCCACGATGCGCAGGCGCTTTTCCTTCACCTCGAGCGCGCCCCGGAAGAGGCCGGGCGCCAGCTCGAGCGTGTCGTCGGCGGCCGCGAAGAGCAGCGCCTCGCCCAGGTCGCGGTACGTCACCTGATTCGACGCCAGGCGAACGCGGCCCATGGCGGCCCGCGCGTCGGGCGCCGCGGGCGCGCCGCACCCCGCGACGACGAGCGCGGCCAGGAGCATGGCGACGGTGAGCCTGTCGGTGCGCTGCATTCCACCCTCCCCGGGGCACGGTCTCATCGCGAGAATCGAACATGTTTTTTACCACGCGGCTTGGCGGTCGGCAAGATCGGGCGCATGCTCCAGAAACCTGATGGGGGCCCGCCGGAATGGCCGACATCGTCCTCGTCGCGCTGAACGCGCGCTACATCCACCCGTCGCTCGGCAGCCGCTCGCTGCTCGCGAACCTGGGGCCCCTGGCCGGGCGGGCGTGCCTGGTCGAGGGGCTCGCGGGCGATCGGCCGCTCGACGTGGCCGAGCGCGTCCTGGCCGAGGCGCCTCGGGTGGTGGGGTTCGGCGTCTATGTGTGGAACGTCGACGCGGTCGCGCGAACGGTGGCCATCCTGAAGCGCGTGGCGCCCGCGGTGCTCGTGGTGCTGGGCGGCCCCGAGCTGCTGTCCGACCCCGAGGGCCACCCCGCGGCACGGCAGGCCGACATGCTCGTGGTCGGCGAGGGCGAGGACGCGTTCCGCGAGGTGTGCGTGCGCGCCCTGGCAGGGCAGGGGCCGGGGCCGCGCGTCGTGGTCGCCCCGCCCCCCGCGCTCGACGGTGTTCTGCTCCCCGATGGGCTCTACACGGCCGACGATCTGGCCCACCGCTTCGTGTACCTCGAGACCACACGCGGGTGCGCCTTCCGCTGTGCCTTCTGTCTCTCGGCCCTCGACGAGCGGGTGCGCGCCTTTCCGCTCGCGCGCGTCGAGGCCGCGTTCCAGCGCCTGCTCGAGCGCGGCGCGCGCGGGTTCAAGCTGGTCGATCGGTCGTTCAACGCCGACGTGCGAAGGGCCGAGGCGCTGCTCACGTTCCTGCTCGCTCGCTGGCGCGACGACCTGCACCTGCACCTCGAGTGGCTGCCCGAGCGCGCGCCCGCGCGGCTTGTCGAGTTGCTGGCGGCCTTCCCGGCCGGGGCGGTGCAGCTCGAGGTGGGCATCCAGACCTTCGACCCGGCGATCTCGCGACGGCTCGCGCGCCCGTGTCAGCCCGCGCGCATCGAGCGGGGGCTGGCCACGCTGCTCGAACGCACCGGGGTTCACCTGCACGCCGACCTGATAGCGGGCCTGCCCGGCGAAGGCGTCGCGGCGTTCGCCGCCGGCTTCGATCGCCTGGCCCGTCTCGGCGTGCACGAGATCCAGGTGGGGCTCCTGAAGCTGCTGCCCGGCGCGCCCCTCGTGGAGTTGGTCGCGCCCTTCGACCTGCGCTTCGACCCGGCTCCGCCCTACGAGGTGCTCTCCACGGCCGCGATCCCGTTCCCCGAGATGCAGCGCCTGAAGCGCTTCGCCCGCGCCTGGGACCTCGTCGGAAATTCGGGCAACTTCGCCCGCACCCTCCCGCGCCTGCTGCGCGGGGCCAGCGCCTTCACGGCCTTCGACGACTTCGCCGCCGCCCTGTGGCGCCGCCTGGGGCGTACCAGCGGCGTGGCCCTCGACACGCTGGTCGGCGAGGTCTTCCGGTGGCTGGTGGAGGAGCGCGGCCTCCCGCCCTCCGAGGTGGCGGCCGACCTGGCGACCGATTGGGCGGCGGGCGGTCGTCGAGGTGTGCCGGAGGTGCTGCGGCCGTGGGTGCCCGCCGAAGGAGCGCCCGCCGGGGTCGTTCGCGATCCCGGCCTTCAGCGTCGTCAGGCTCGCCGGCACGCGTGACGTTCGACGCAGCGGGTGTGCGTCGCGGCGTCCGTGTGGTAGGCTCGCAGGGTCTCTTCGAGGGGTGCCCCGCATGCAGAGCACGCGAACTGGCGCTCCGGCCCGCTGGCTGGGCGTCGACCTGTCCGACCGCTACGCGCCCGAACCGCGCGCCAACCAGGTGTGCGGGCTCGACCCGGTCGACGGGCGCCTGGCCGCTCGCTTCTGGACGTGGAGCTGGGACGCTCCCGGGGCCGCGCTCGAGGTCGCGGCGCCGCTCGACGACGTGCGAGCGACGCGCTGCGCGCTGCTGGACGGGCCGCAGGGCCTGGCGCGCGCCGGGCACGCGGCGCGGGCCTGCGAAGTGGCCTTCGACACGCCGTGGCGTACGCCCGATCGGCTGCCTGCGCCCGATGGGTCCGCTGCGGGCGCGCAGCGCTCGTCGGTCGAGTTGTTCGCGGCGTTCTTCGCCGCGCGCGTGCGGGTCAGCCCCGTCGCGGTGACCGGGGGCGTCGGCGAGGTCGCCCCGGGGGCGCTGTGGCGCGGCCTCGAGCGCTTCGGCCTCGCGCGCCTGCCCGAGAAGGCCTCGGAGCCCGGCCGGAGGGCCCGAAGGGCCGTGCTCGAGGCCCTGGACGTGTACTTCGGGGCGCTCGAGTTGCCCACGCAGGATCAGCTCGACGCCTGCCTGGCGGCGGTCACTGCGGCTGCCGCCGACGGTGGCGTGCGAGGCGTTCACGCCCGGGCTCGAGGCGACGGGGTGTTCCGCACCGAGGACGGCCTCCTTCGCGAAGGCCCCATCGTCGAACTCTCCCTGCAGGGCTTTCGCGTCGAGGCCTGCCGTGACGCCGTCGAGGCGCTCTCGGCGCCCGCCGCCGAGCCCCCCGTCGCGGTGTCGATCGAAGGCGCTTCCCGTGAGCCCGCCCCGCGGGCAACGAACGCCCCGTCCCCGCCTTCCGCCAGCGAACCGGACCTTCCCTCGGAGCCCCTGGACCCCGCGGTCGCCGTGCGCGCCGAAGAGCTGTTCGACCTGCTGTTGGCGCGCTTCGAGCGCCACCGCCCCCTGGTCGTCACCTACGCCGCCGCCCATGCGTTGCTCTTCCCCGCCGGGGGCCGCCCGGCGGCGCGCTGGAGCCCCGACCTGGCCCGGCAGGTGCTCGCCGCTGCGGCGGCGACGTCGCGCCGCGAGCTGTCCGGCCTCGGCGCCGTGGCGCTCGACGCGTTCGTGGTCGACAGCACCCTCCGGACGCCGGGTCGCGGGCACTGGCCGACGGCCGGCTACACCGTGGAGGCCTGGCGGGCCTGCTTCGGGCTGCCCGACGTGGCCGAGCCCGGCCAACTGCGCCTCGAGCGCGCGGCCAGGAGCCTGTAGCGCATTGAACCAGAATGCCATGGAGACTCCAGTGGCGACGTCGGCGCCTGCGGTAGAACCCGTTGAAAACACGAACGACAGGCTCCTGGGTTGTTGCCTGGGGGAGGGCCCCCAGACCCCCAAACGGAGCCCGATAGCGCTATGCGCTACGGGCTCCTAGCCGGTGAGGCGCCCATGCCGTCGTCGACCGACCTCGTGCGTCTGGTGCTGACCTTCCACGCCGGGCTCATCGCGCTCGTCCGGCTGGCGTTCGCCTGGCGCGCGCGCCAGGCCGGGCCGCGCGAACCCCATGGGGAGGGGGCCTCGGCGTGGCTCATCGGGGGGGGCGTCGTGGGTGGCTATGGCGCCATCGCAGCGACGTGGTGGGTGCCCGACGCCTGGCTGCCCACGGACCGCGCCTTCCTGCCCGGGCTCTTCACGGCGGGCGTGCTCGTGCTGGGGTGGCAGGCCGCGCTGCTCTTTCGGGCGCACCACGATCTGGGCGCGGCCTGGTCCGGAGGCCTGGCGCTGACCCGCGAGCACCGCCTGATCACCGAAGGCACCTACGCCCGCGTGCGGCACCCCATGTACGGCGCGGCCCTGCTCTGGCCGGTGGGAGCGCTGCTCGTGGCGCCGGTGCCCCTGCTCACACCCTTGATCGCGCTGGCCGTGGGCGTCGTGCTCCGCGTGCGGCACGAGGAGCGCATGCTCGAGGCGCGCTTCGGCGACGACTGGCGCGCCTATGCCGCCCGCACGCGCCGGTTCTTCTGACGATGCCGCGTCAGACGGTGCCCCAGGCCGTGACCTCGTTCTTGTTCTCCTGAAGCTGCCGCAGCCCGTGCCGGGCGGTCCGTTCGCGCAGCAGGTGCTTCAACGCCGAGAGCACCTCGGGCGTCGGCTCACCCCGGAACTTGAAGGTGACCACGAAGTGTCGGCACCACCCGCCGCCGAGCCAGGCCTCGAGGAGCTCGAGGGGCCGGTCGGGGAACGCGATGATGTCGGCCAGCAGCCAGTCGACGGGCTCGTCGGGCCGATACCGGAACGCGTCGCCCTGCGCGAAGGTGAGCTGCGGGTGAGCCATCAGGTCGTCGCGCAGCGGCGAGCGGTCGACGGCCGTCACGCGAGCGCCGCGCTCGAGCGCCAGGAAGGTCCAGCCCCCCGGCGCGGCGCCCAGGTCGACGCAGGTCTCGTTCGGCTCGATCGGGCGCCCCCAGCGTCGCTCGACCTCGAGCAGCTTGCGGTAAGCCCGCGAGGGCGGGCGCAGGTCGCGCGGGATCTCGGTGTACCCCCCCGGCCAGGGCGAGAGCACGCGCTGCCAGCCCTCCGCCGCGCTCGAGGCCACCGACAGATCGCCCGCCTCGGGGGTGGCCAGCCGGAGCTGCACCAGCACCTCGCCGTCGAGGAAGGGCCCGTCGGGGCTCCGCCACGTCTTCAGCAAACGGCGCTGTCGCCTCTTCAGTACGGCGTGGAGCTCGGACTCGATCAGCGCCAGCCGGCGCGGCGTGCGGCCGTTCCGGGCCGTGTCGGCGCCGAACGCGTGAAAGCGCCAGGGACCCTCGACGCCCGCCATCCGGGCGATGAGGCGCTCGCCGACCTGCCGCGCCCACTCCGACACCGACGCGGCGGTGAGCCGCTCCACGTCGGGCAACACCTGCAGCGCGAACGCGAGGTCCAGGTCCGAGGGGGGCTCGGACGGCAGCTCGAGGCGAACCTCTTCGGCCGTAGCGGTCACGATCCGTGCGCCGGGCAGCTCGGCCTGCGCTTCGTCGGCCAGCAGCGCCTCGTTGTCGGGCCGGGCGAGCAGCAGGTGCACGGGCAGCTCCCTTGGCAGGGGTGTCAGGCGACGACGCGGAGGGCGCGCCAGGCGGCGATCAGCCCCGCCGTCGAGGCGTCGTGCCCGGCCACGGGTCCCTCGCCCTCGAGTTGGGGCAGCAGCGCGTTCGCGAGCTGCTTGCCGAGCTCGACGCCCCACTGGTCGAAGCTGTTCACGTCCCAGAGCACGCCCTGCGCGAAGATCTTGTGCTCGTACAAGGCGATCAGGCGGCCCAGCGTGCGCGGATCGAGCTTCGTGAACAGGAAGGTCGAGGTCGGCCGGTTGCCCTGGAACACGCGGTGGGGGAGCAGGCGCTCGATCTCGGCGTCGTCCTTGCCTTGCGCCTGCATCTCGAGGCGCACCTCGGCGGCGGTCTTGCCGCGCATCAGCGCCTCGGTCTGCGCGAAGAAGTTGGCCATCAGCAGCCTGTGGTGCTCTCCGAGGGGGTTCTGGCTGACGGCCGGCGCCAGGAAGTCGGCGGGCACGAGGCGCGTGCCCTGGTGCAGCAACTGGTAGAACGCGTGCTGGCCGTTCGTGCCCGGCTCGCCCCACACCACGGGGCCCGTGTCGTAGTCGGCGATGGGCTCGCCGCCGCGGGTCACGCCCTTGCCGTTCGACTCCATGTCGCCCTGCTGGAAGTAGGCGGCGAAGCGGTGCAGGTACTGGTCGTAGGGCAGGATGGCGTGGCTCTGGGCGTTCCAGAAATTTGCGTACCACACGCCCAGCAGGGCCATGAGCACGGGGAGGTTCGCCTCGAGCGGCGCCGTGCGGAAGTGCTCGTCGACCTCGTGGGCGCCGGCCAGCAGCTCTTCGAAGCGGTCCTGGCCCACGGCGATCGCGATCGACAGGCCGATGGCCGACCACAGGCTGTAGCGGCCGCCCACCCAGTCCCAGAACCCGAACATGTTGGCGGGATCGATGCCGAAGGCGCGCACGGCGGCCTCGTTCGTCGAGAGCGCCGCGAAGTGCCGGGCCACGGCCGCCGGGTCGCCGAGGGCGTCGAGCAGCCAGGCGCGGGCGGTCGCCGCGTTGGTCATGGTCTCCTGGGTGGTGAAGGTCTTCGACGCCACCAGGAACAACGTGGACTCCGGCCGGCAGCGCTTCAACGCCTCGGCCACATGGGTGCCGTCGACGTTCGAGACGAAGTGGAGACCGAGCCCCTCCTGCCAATAGGGGCGCAGGGCCTCGGTGACCATGACCGGCCCCAGGTCGGAGCCGCCGATGCCGATGTTGACCACGTCGGTGATGCGCTCGCCCGTGTGGCCGCGCCACGCGCCCGAGCGCACGGCGTCGCTGAACGCGCGCATCTTGGCCAGCACGGCGTTCACGCCCGGCATCACGTCGAGGCCGTCGACCACCACGGGGCGGTTCGAGCGGTTGCGCAGCGCCACGTGCAACACGGCGCGTCCCTCGGTGACGTTGATCTTCTCGCCCGCGAACATGCGCTCGATCTCGCGCGGCAACTCGACCTCGCGGGCCAGGTCGAGCAGCAGAGCGAGCGTCTCGTCCGTGACGCGGTGCTTCGAGAAGTCGAACAGCAGGTCGCCCAGGCGCCGCGAGAAGCGCCCGAAGCGGCCCGGGTCGCCCGCGAACAGGTCGCGCACGTGCAAGCCGTCCCACGAGCGGCGATGGGCGGCCAGCGCCCTCCACGAGGCCAGTCGGGTTCGTCGGGTCACGATGTCCTCCTGAGCGTGCCGGGCACATGGTAATCGCTGGGGGCGCCCGTGTCACTCAAGCTCAAGGCTGGCACTCGCACCGGCCGTAGGTGGCCTCGTCGCGCCAGGTAGGCTCACCCCAGGGATCGAGGGTACACGTGTAGGGGGCTCGCTCGCATCGCAAGCGCTCGGCCGGACAGTCGGGCAGCGACGAGGCACAGTCCGCGTCGGCGGAGCACTCGTCCCAGGGGTAGTCGCAGTGGATGCACCCGAACCTCTCCGCTTCGAACGTGCAGGCGCCAGGTGGTCCGCTGTTGAAGCAGTCGAACGTGTCCATGCAAGCTGCTTTGGCGTGGACGTAGTGGACGCACTTCCAGATTGTCCATCCGTCCAGGCACACGTCGGCTTCTTCGCCCTGGCATTCGTGGCAAGCGCCCGCGTCGGGCGTGCGGCAGTCGCAGAGTGGGGGGACCACATCCGCGTCGGACGTGACCTCCAGGAGCGTGACGTCTCCGCTCTCGCCCGCTATGTCGGCACCTGCGTTATCCACGTTCGGATTTCCACAAGCGCCCACGAGAAAGAGCAGAACGGCAACCGCCGGGAGGTGGCTTCTGATGCGTGGACCGTTCATGAATGCCCCAGCCGGAAAATCGGATCCGAAAAATAGTATGCCAAAAAAAATGGACGGCAAGGTGGTCTGGTCGGCGCGACATACGATCTCCCGCTGGGAGGCAGGGCGGAACGTACAGAACGGGGCCATGGACGTGCTGCTCAGGCTGGTGCGTGACGTGCCCGAGACCCTCGACTACTTGAAGAAGCACGCCGCGTAGGGCTGAGCAGCCGTCCCGTGAGAGCCTTCTTCCCCGCGCCCCTCTCTATCCGGCACGCACCCTAAAATTATTTTAGGTTCCGGGTTGACGGCCACCCCCGATGGACCATACTCCCCTCCAGGGACTAGGGGAATCCGATGGGTCGAAGCGCCACAGAATCCTATCGGGCGCTGCTGGCCGTAGCCGGGCTTCAGCAGGGCCTGTTCACGGCGAAACAGGCCGAGGCCGCCGGGTACACCGACGAGGCCAGGGTCTATCAGGTCAGGGCGGGCAACTGGCTCCGAAGGGCCCGGGGCGTCTACCAACTGGCCGATTACCCGGCGACCGAGCGTCCCGATCTCGTCCTGTGGAGCCTCTGGTCCCGGGGCGTCGACGACCAGCCCCGAGGGGTTTATTCGCACCAGACCTCCCTGGCCATCCATGACCTCACCGACCTGCAACCGGCCAGGCTGCACCTGACCGTGCCTGCAACGTTCCGTCGCAGGAGCCGGATCCCCGACGGCCTTGTTCTTCACTTCGGCGATCTGCCCGACGCCGAGGTCGAGGAGAGGGAAGGCTATCGGGTCACCCGACCCCTTCGGGCCATCCTCGACCTGCTCCAGATCGGGGACGTGCATCCCGAGATCCTGCGTGAGGCTCTGCGAGATGGAGTCACCCGGGGTCTCATCACCCTCGACGAGGAGCGGAGAGCCCAAGAGACGGGGCTGCTCGTGGCCCTGGGAGCCAAGGAGGGTTCATGACCGCAGAGAGGGTCTACACCACAGCGGCTTCCTTCCGCCAAGCCTTGGAAGCCCGCCTGTTCAGGCTTGCTGAAGCCGAGGGCGTGGACCTGATGCGTCTGCGGCGGCAGGTTGCCTTCGACCGCCTGCTGGCCAGGGTCTTGTCGGACGACGACGACGACTGGACTCTGAAGGGTGGTTATGCCCTCGAACTCCGGTCCCGCACGGCCCGCACGACCCGAGACATCGATCTCACGCTACGGAGTCCAGCGGCGCTTCCTGCGGCCGCTGAACTCTCCACCAGGTTGCGGACGGAGCTGCAAGCCAGGGCGAGCCACGACGCCCGGGACTTCTTCGAGTTCCTGGTGGGGCAGGTGACGTTGGACATCGACGCTGCTCCCTACGGAGGGGCCCGGTTTCCCGTCGACGCCAGGTTGGCCGGACGCTCTTTCGTCAAATTCCACGTGGACATCGGGGTGGGAGACGAACTCCTTGAGCCCGTGGATCGGATCGAAGGCCGGGACTGGCTCGACTTTGCCGGGATCGCCGCCCCCGTGATCCCGTGCATCTCGAAGGAGCAGCAGTTCGCCGAGAAGCTCCACGCCTACACGGCGCCGAGCCGAGAGCGCCCGAACTCCAGGGTCAAGGACCTGGTGGACATGGCCCTCCTGATCCTACGCTTCGACCTGGACGTGGAGCGGCTCCGACAAGCAGCGGTGGTGACCTTCTCTCGACGAGACAGTCACAACGTTCCCGAGGTTCTCACGCACCCACCCGCCGATTGGGGCAGGCCCTTCGCAGCGCTGGCCGAGGAGACGGATCTGAAGATGGACGTAGCCCAGGCCTTCGCCACGTTGGAGCAGTTTCACCGGCAGTGGCGGGGGTGAGCCAACTGGGCCCCACCAGAAAGACATCGGACTGGTGGCCAGCTATGAAGGGAGCGCGACGTGGATCATCTCGGAGTTCGCCTCATGGTTCCCTCGACCAATGACGTCGTATCCTTATGCGCCACCGCCGCATTTGGCCCGCCGATCGTCGTCAACAACATGCGCGGGCTGGTCGCTGAAGCCATCGTCCGGCTCGCACTCCCCGATGAGTGGCGCTGGTGTTCCGGCGATTGGCAGGCCTACGACTTCGAGCACACCGATGGGACTCGCCTCGAGGTCAAGCAATCGGCTGCAAGACAGAGCTGGAAAGCTGGGCCGCGCGGCTACGGCAAGCCGAGTTTCGACATCGCGACCCGCAAGGGGCGGTACGATGGCGCCGAGTGGATCGCCGGAGAGGGGCGCAACGCGGATCTCTACGTCTTCGCCCTGCATTCCGTCATTGACGAGAGCGCCGACCAACGCGACCCGAGTCAGTGGCGATTCTCGGTAGTGCCGACCGCTCGATTGCCACAGAGCAAGAGGATCTCGGTCGCTCGCTTGCAGGCGTTGGGGAGGTTCGTCGGGTTCCTGGACCTGGCCGAGTTGGTCGATGGCATCCGGCGAGAGCGATGACTCCGGTACAGCCCGCCTGGATCACCGGCGGGATACTGCCACCTCGCTCCCCAACACCTCAGCAGCATCGCGGACCGGGTCGGGAAGACGGGCACCCGGAAGCCCGAAACGTCCGCAAGAATCGTCCGCAAGAATTGAGGGGGTGTTGAGGGCCCCGACCCCACAAACGAAAAAGCCCCGGTATGACCAGGGCTTCTTCAGGAGCGGGAAACGAGGATCGAACTCGCGACTCTCAGCTTGGGAAGCTGATACTCTACCAGCTGAGTTATTCCCGCCCAGCGAGGCCATATATTTGCACCAGCCCCCGTGGGGGTCAAGTGGATTGTCGAACGGCGCCTCCTCTGATCCGGCGGAAGTGCTCACAGGGCAACGGGATCGGGGCCACTTCCCATTTGACAGACGGGGCCGGCTGGCTATGCTCATCGTGATTTCCCTTGGCTCGGAACGGAGGGTGGACCCATGACGACTCGGCTGTTCTCCTTGGTCGCGGTGGCGCTCCTGCTCAGTTGGCTCGCGGCGTGCGGCGGAGGGGGGACCTCCGAGGAAGACACGAAGCCGGACACCGTCGAAGAGGTCGACGTGCCGGTCGACGTGCCCGACGACAAGGTCGAGGTCGAGGTCTGCGAGCCCGCGTGCACGGGCAAGGAGTGCGGCCCCAACGGCTGCGGCGGGACGTGCGCGCCCGGTTGCGGCGCCGACGAGGAGTGCAACTCCGAAGGCAATTGCATCGCCAAGGGGTGCGACGACAACGCCGACTGCCTGGGCGAGTGCGCGAGCCTCGGCGACTGCGAAGAGTGCGTCTGCAGCAACAAGAAGTGCATCACCAAGGACAAGGCGGGCTGCTGCGAAGACGACAACGACTGCGACGACGACGAGGCCTGCGACACCGACGCCAACACCTGCTACAAGGTGTGCGACGGCGACAACGACTGCAAAGACGAGTGCGGCGCGTTGACCGCGTGCGAGGCGTGCGTGTGCGGCAACGACGATCAGTGCGAGAAGGAGACCACGCCCGCCCCGGCGTGCTGCCTGACCGATGGTGACTGCGACGCCGACCAGGAGTGCGACGACGACCACAAGTGCGTGGCCAAGCCGGTCGTCTGCAGCGGCGCGCCCGATCCCGCCGCCGCGTGCGTCGGCAAGTGCGGCAACCTCACGTACTGCCAGTCGTGCGGTTGCAACCTCGACAGCGGCAACTGCGAAAAGCTCACCGAGTACGGCGAGGCCTGCTGCACCAACGCCCTCGAGCACTGCGACGACGGCAACGAGGCCACCGACGACCGGTGCCCCGAGCCCGGCGGCAAGTGTCAGCACCCGCTGAAGTACGGCCTTTGCCCCAACGGCATCGACCAGATCTTCTTCCAGGCCAACTTCGACCAGGGCTCGCTGGCGCAGTTCGAGATCTTCTACGACAACGACGACGAAGACCAGATCGGCTGGCAGCTCGACGCCTACGAGTCCCACTCCGGCGCGTACTCCCTCTACTTCGGCGATCCGCTCTGCCACACGTACTACAGCGGCGCGCTCGGCGACGACTGCCTGCCCCTCGACCCCCTCGAGCAAGACGCCAAGGGCGTCGAGGCCCGCATCCAGTCCGAGTACGTCCAGCTCGGCTCGGCCGACGATCCGTGCGTGTACGCGCTGACCTTCTGGGCCAAGTTCGAGGGCGAGGAGACCTGGACGGGCTACGAGGAGCAGACCTTCGACCAGCTCAAGATCTTCGTCAAGGACGGCACCTTCAAGGACCAGGTCTTCGCGTCGGCCATCGCCACCGAGAACAACTCGACCGAAGGCGACTGGAAGCTCTTCGCCGCCGACCTGACCCCGTACTGGGGCAAGACCGTGCGCCTCGTGTTCGAGTTCGACTCCATCGACGGCAGCAAGAACTTCTACTTCGGCGCCATGCTCGACGACGTCGTGGTGCGCTCGGTGCCGGGCGCGAGCCAGTGCATCTCGGGGGGCTGCCCCGCCGACGGGCTGGTCTGCACCTCCGACCTGTGCACCACCTTCTCCAACAGCGAGGGCAGCAACGGCGTGTGCGCCTATTTCAAGGACGCCCACTGCGAAGACTGCCCCACCGGGCTCGACTCCGAGTGCAACGCCGGCGGTTCGTGCGAGCTCGGCGACTGCGTCAACAAGGTGTGCGACTACGCGCTCGACGTTCCGTGCTGCAAGAACGTGCTCGAGGGCACGGTCCAGAAGTGGGACTTCGACGCGGGCAAGGGCGCCTGGAAAGTCACCGACGCCTCGGCCACGAACGTCACGTGGCGCGAGGCCCCCGGCAAGGGCCCCGACGGAACTGGCGCCATGTACTTCGGCAACCCCACGCACCCCTGCACCGCCAACCCCGGCAACTACTGCCCCAGCTACGACAACGGCGAGCCCGTGCACGCGAACCTCGAGTCGGACACGTTCATCCTGCAGGACAGCCCCGCTTACACGCTGCTCACGTTCGACCTGTGGCTGTCGACCGAGTGGGACGGCACGCCGCTGAACGAGTTCGACAACTTCCTGAAGCTCGATCGGCTGTCGGTCTACGTGAAGACCGGCCCGGTGCTCAACGAGGTCTGGACGTCCGATCTGATCGCCGGCAGCACCTACACCCTCGACCAGGAGGGCGTGCTCGGCCACGAGTTCGAGCGCGTCGGCGTCGACATCAGCCAGTTCAAGGGCAAGGCCGTGTCGATCGTCTTCGCCTTCGACTCGGGCGAGTACCTCGAGAACGACTTCGAGGGCGCCTACGTCGACAACATCTCGCTGGTCAAAGCCTGCGCCGAGCCCTGCCTCGTCGACGCCGACTGCTTCGACGGCAAGCCCTGCACCACCGAGTCCTGCCAGGGCGGCATCTGCGACTACCAGCTGCACGGACAGTGCTGCGCCAACCAGGCCGACTGCGACGACGCCAACGAGTGCACCGTCGACACCTGCCAGGGCGGCCTCTGCAAGCATGCCTACAGCACGAACCCCGCCTGCTGCTCGCCCGGCCAGGTCAGCGGCAGCGCCTACGACTTCGAGAACGGCTCCCTCGATGCGTTCACCGTCGACGTCCCCGCCGACTCGGCGACCGCCTGGCACGTGACCGCCATGCCCGAGACCGGCTCCAACGCCCTGTGGTTCGGCAACGCCGAGACGGCCACGTACGAGAACGTCGACGCCGCGGGCTTCCCGTCGGCGGCCGTCGGCGCCATCTCGTTCCCGTCGCTCAAGCTGCCGCTCGGTGGCCTGCCCGTGCTCGAGTTCGACCTGTACCTCGACACCGAGTGGGCCGGCGCGGTCGGCCTGTGGGAGATCCCCGGCGAGGGCTCCGAGTTCGACAAGCTGTCCGTGTTCGCCAACAACGTCGAGATCTGGAACAGCTTCGTCTACGAGGTCGCCGGGGGCGCGGTCTTCAACCGCACCATCCAGGCGTCGCTCGCCGACGTCGCGGGCGAGAACGTCATCCTGTCGTTCCGCTTCGACTCGCAGGACGGCGACGACAACGCCCACCCCGGCGTCTTCGTCGACAACGTCCGCATCACCTGGTACTGCGTCGAGCTCGAGTGCTTCAGCTCGTTCGAGTGCGACGACGCGAACGACGATGGCGACATCTGCACGCAGGATCGCTGCGACAACAAGCAGTGCTTCTTCCAGCCCACGGGCGTCCTCGGGTGCTGCTATCCCCTCGATCACGCCGGCATCGACTTCGAAGGCACGAGCACCACGCTCGAGACCTCCGGGGGCAGCGGCGCCGTCAAGTGGCAGGTCGTCGACAACGGGCGCGCGCACAACGGCACCAAGAGCCTGTACTTCGGCGACGTCGCGACCAAGACCTACGACAACCCGGGTCTCCCCGTCGCCGGCGACGCCTCGTGGGCCCTGCAGGTGCCGCCCGAGCCGGGCTACATGCTCGAGTGGTGGCAGTGGCTCGACCTCGCGACCGCCGATCTGGCGGTGTCGGTCAGCGACGTCTTCCGCGTGCACGTCTGGGACCCCGAGGTGCCGGGCGAGGTCGATGTCGTCTTCGAGAACAAGCCGAGCTACGGGCTCTACAAGCAGTGGGCCAAGCGCGGCGCCAGCCTCGACAAGTACGTGGGCAAGCAGGTCTGGGTCTTCTTCACCTTCGAATCGGGCGACGCCCAGAACAACGCGGCCGAGGGCATCTACCTCGACGACCTTCGCGTTTACAAGTCGTGCCCGTAAGGATCACCAAGCGCGAATGAAGCACGCCTCCGACGTCATCCTCTCCCGTGTTTCGGCCCTGATCGACGAGAAGAAGGGGCAAGAACTCCGCGTGCTCGACGCCTCGGGCGTGGTGGGCTACGCCGACTGGATCGTGCTCGTCTCGGGCACGTCCGATCGCCACGTGGTCGCGCTGGCCGAGACCCTGCGCGTGGGGCTCCGCGAGCTCGGCGAGACCCCCCTCGAGGTCGAGGGGACCGAGTTCGGGCGCTGGGTCGTCCTCGACTACGGCGATCTGGTCATCCACGTGCTCCTCGACGCCGTGCGTGAGTACTACAACTTCGACACGCTCTGGGCCGACGCCAAGGTGTGGGCGCCCAAGGTTCCGCGCGCCACCTCACCCAAGCGCGCCAAGGTCTGAAGCCGCGTGGTCCGCATCCTCTTCGCCGGGCGCTCTCGGGCTCCCTTCCTGCAAGAGGGCCTCGATCAGTTCCTGCCGAGGCTCCGGCGCTATAGCATCGAGCTCGTCACCAACCCGCGCCCCGGGACCGCGAAGGACGAAGAGGCCTTCTTCCTGCGACATTTGAAGGCGGGGCGGACCCTGCTGGCGCTCGATCCGCGGGGGCGCGCCGTCGACTCCCCGGCGTTCGGCCAACTGCTCGAGGCCACGCGCAACCCCGACCTGCTGATCGGAGGGGCCGACGGGTTGCCTTCGGCCATCCTGGCGCGGTCCGCCGACCGCCTGTCGTTGTCGGCCCTCACGTTCAGCCACGAGCTCGCGTTGCTCGTGCTCGTCGAGCAGATCTACCGTGCCGAGACCCTGGCCTCCGGCCACCCGTACCACCGAGCGTAGGTGCATGCGCGCGCCGTCCGTCCTCCGTCGTCTGCTGGAGCCGCTGGTCATGGGGCTGTACCCGGGGCGCTGCGCGGGGTGCGACCAGCCTCTTCCCTGGCGGGCCGACGACGAGGCCTTCTGCGAGGCGTGCGCGGGCCTGGTCGAGCGCCCAGACGGCGTCTGCCCTGCGTGCGGCCTGCCGTCGCCGCAGGGGGAGCCGTGCGCGGTCTGCCGGCTCGAGCCGCCCCCCTTCTTGACGCTCTCGGCCGCGTTCTGGTACCAGGGCCCGGCGCGGGCTGCCGTGCAGGCCTTCAAATTTCGCGGCCGCCTCCACCTCTACCGGCCGCTCTCGGCCGACCTGGAGTCGGTGCTCGAGGCGGCGTGGCGAGTCGACGTCGTGACGGCCGTGCCCATGACCGATCGAGCGCTGCGTCGGCGAGGCTACAACCCGGCCTGGCTGCTGGCGCTGGGGCTCACGCGCCGCGCCGGCCTGCCCGCGCCCGGCGCGTCCACGCTCGTGAAGGTGCGCGAGACGGCGGCGCAGCGCGGCCTGGCGGCGCCCGAACGGCACGAGAACGTGCGCCAGGCCTTTGCCGTCCGAGGTGGCTGTACCGGACGCGACGTGCTGCTGGTCGACGACGTGGTGACCACGGGCGCGACGGTGCGCGAGTGCGCGCGCGTGCTCCTCGAGGCCGGGGCACGCTCGGTGCGGGTCGTCGCGCTGGCGCGCACGCCCCTGGAGGACGATCGTCCCGACGCGTGAAGAGGGCCCCGGGCAGCGAGTCGATCAGACCACCAGACCCTGAGCGAAGCGGTACAGGCTCTCCAGGCTGTCGACATCGGCCGCCGACTCGTCGACCTCGAGCACGGCGTCGTGCTCGAGGTGGAACGCGTCGATGAGCCGGCGCTCGCGACGCGAGAGCGCTTCGTAGGCGCTCACGAGCCGCGGCACGCGGATCTGCAGGTCGTCGAGTTGCGACGTGGCCAGGCCCACGGCCGCCGGGTGCGTGGCCAACGCGGCGCCAATCTGAGCGCCGAGCTCGGCCAGGTGGTGGGCGTCGAAGCGGCTCGGGTGGATGCGGTTCACGACCACGCGCTCGATGCGTCGGCCCTCGCGGCCGAAGCGCTCCAGCACCAAGCGGGCCTCGGCCAGGGAGCGTTCGGTGGGCGCCGCGACGAGCAGGTAGCCGACGTCGGCGCTCTGCAGCACCTGATGGACCGCCCGGGCGCGCTCGGCGAGGGCCTCGAGCACGTCGGCGAAGAGCGCCAGGAAGCCGAAGAGCTCGACCAGGAACTCGCGACCGAGGAAGCGCTCGAGGCCCTTCAGCGTCAGTCGACCCACCTGCACGAGCGGCGACCACCCGTGCGCAGGGCCGTTCATGAGGCGCAGCGCCGGGCGCACCCCCGGAAAGTCGAGGAAGCCCGTCAGGCGTTGGGGCGCGGCCAGGAAGTCGAGCGTGTGGAACGCCGGCGGCGTGTCGAACACCACGCGATCGAAGCGCTGGTCGTGCAGCAGCGCGTCGAGGCGGGCCACGGCCATGAAGCTCTCGGCCCCGGCCAGCGAGGTGCTGAGCTTCTGGTAGTAGCGGTTCGAGAGCAGGCGTTCGGCCTTGCCGGGGTCGTCGACCAGATCTCGGACCAGGCCGTCGAACAGGCTGCGGGTATCGAGCACGCCCCCGAAGAGCGGCGCCGCGAAGTGAACGCCGAAGCGTTGTTCGAGGCGCTCGAGGGCCACGGGCTGCAGCTCGCCGGTCGCGCGCGAGAGCCTCAGCGCGTCGGCCAGCCTGCGGGCGGGGTCGAGGGTGACCACCGCCGTGCGATGCCCCTGCTCGGCCAGGCGCAGGGCCACTGCCGCCGCGAACGTGGTCTTGCCCACGCCGCCGCTTCCCAGGACCATCCAGGCGCGGCGCCGATCGTCGGGGGGCAGCAGGCGATCAGTCGAGGGCGTCGGAGGAATGGTCGACCTCGTCATGGGCATCACGTGGGTGGATTCTCCGGAGCAGCGTGTCGAACAGGCCGTAGGCCGTGAAAGCCGTGGCGGCCAGGAGCAGGGCCGGGAACGGCGTGACGAGCTTGACGCCGAGCACGAGCAGCGAGGCGCCGAGCAGCGCGAAGAGCACGCGCCGCCGCGACCAGCGTACCTTCTTGAACGACGGGTAGCGCACCGTGCTGACCATCAGGGCGGCCAGCGCCAGCATGAGCACGATGTAGGTGCGGTCGGAGCGCAGGAAGGCCACGTGCGCGCGTTCGGACGAGAGCACCGAGAGCACGGCGATGGCGGCGGCGCCGGGGATGGGCATGCCCTCGAAGCCCCCGGCGGCGGCCTTCCGGGAGCGGGCGCTGGTCACGTTGAAGCGCGCGAGGCGGAGCACGCCGCAGATCGCGAAGACGGCTACCACGAACAGCCCGAGGTTGACCTGGCCGATGTGGAAGTCGTTGAGGGCGTATTCGTACACCAGGAAGGCGGGCGCCACCCCGAACGAGATGGCGTCGGCCAGGGAGTCCAGCTGGGCTCCGAAGTCGCTCTGGGTGCGCGTGAGCCGAGCCACCCGGCCGTCCATGCCGTCGAGGATGGCGGCGCCCAGGATGGCGATGCCGGCGGCGACGAAACGCCCGTCGAAGCTCCAGGCGATGGCCTGCAGCCCCAGGAAGACGCTGCCCAGCGTAAAGAGATTGGGCAGGATGTACTTGGCGTTCTGAATGTTCATTTCGTGACTCTACCCCTCAGCGTCGCGCGCGTCTATACTCCAACCGGTCCAGCCCACGGAGTCGCTGATGTCGTCGACGATCCACCACCTCGACAACGGCGCGGGCTTCGAGCTCGCCCTGAAGCAGTGTCTGCCCGCACGAGCTCCCGACAGGGCGCGCCCTCCGCTCGTGATCGTGCCCGGCTACGGCATGAACGCCCACATCTTCGGCTACCATCCGGCCGGCGCCGACCAGTCGCTCGAGGCCACCTTGACCGGCCTCGGCTTCGAGGTGTGGTCCGTCAACCTGCGCGGGCAGGAGCCCTCGCGCCGGCGCGGAGGAGCGTGCCTGTACGGCTTTCGCGACATCGTGCGCGAAGACCTTGCGCGGGTGGTGCCGTTCGTGCTCGAGCACACCGCCACGGGTCACGACACGGTCACGCTGATCGGGTGCTCGCTGGGCGGCACCTACGTCTATGCGTACCTGGCCCTGTTCCCCGACGCCCCCGTCTCGGCCGTCGTGGCCCTGGGTGCGCCCCTGCGCTGGGTCGAGATTCACCCGGTGCTGGAGTCCGTCTTTCGCTGTCCGCGCGTCGTGGGCGCGATCCCGTTCCGCGGCACGCGCACGCTGGCGCGCCTCGCCATTCCGCTGCTGCGACGCGTGCCGGCCCTCCTGCACCTCTACATGCACCCCGAGATGGTCGACCTGTCCGACCTCGACGAGATCGTGCGCACGGTCGAGGACCCGAACCGGCAGTTGAACCGCGAGATCGCCGTGTGGATCAAGGCCCGCGACCTGGTCCTCGACGGCACCAACGTCTCCGAGGCCTTCGCCGGCGACCGGCGTCCGTTGCTCTGCGTGGTGGCCAACGCCGACGGGATCGTGCCGCCCGCCACCGCCATGTATCCGCGCGAGATCTCGTCGGCCGCGGTGCGCGACGTGCTGTGGGTGGGGACCGAGGAGAAGCGCTACGCGCACGCCGACCTGTACCTGGCCCACACCACGAAGGACGACTTCTTCCTGCCCCTCGGCGCGTGGCTGCTGGGGCTGCCAGTGTGACCCTGGGCACCCGCGAGGGGTGCCGCTACTTCGAGAAGACCAGCCAGCTGGTCATGCGAATGACCGCGCCGCCCGAGGGGTAAGGCTGCCCGTTGTAGAGCCCCGCGTACGACAAGGTGGCGGTCTGGCCGGGCGTCACCTCGGTGGTCACGTCGAGCACCTGCGGCGCCACCTCGCGGCCCGGGCACCAGCCGTTCCGGCCGAACCACCAGGTGCCGTACTGGTTGGGCACCGTGCCCCGGTCGACGTCGAGCATGCACTGTACGCCGGTGCCCGCCTCGGGGTGCTCCAGCACGTGCGGGTGCCCGTTCACGGTGAACGTGTGCGTGGTCTCGCAGAACTCGGCGCAGTTCCCGGGTTGCACGCCGCCGTGACCCGTGATGACGGTCATCAACTCGGCCTTCGTGGCGTCGGCGGGCACGGGCACGTCGAGGGGCGCGAAGGCATCGTTGTACGCGGGCCCGAAGTCGGCCGTGCCCCAAAGGTAGCGGGTCTGGAACGGGCGCGCGGTCTTGCCACGGTTCGAGAGGCGCAGGCTGAGCGTCACTTCGTACTTCTGCGTCGTGTAGAACTGCAGGCGCCGGAGACCGCCGCCCTCGAAGAGCGGCAGCAGGCCGCTGAGGTCGTGTACCCAGCGCCCCTCCCGGTGGTAGGTCGTGATCCAGTGCGCGATGTCGGCGTCGCACGACGTGGGGTCGTCACGGTCGCACAGGAAGAGGTTCACGTCGTAATCCCAGGCCGGGCACTCGCCGAACTCGCCCAGGCCGACGCAGTTCAGCGTCAGGTCCACCTCGAGGGAGTCGAAGCCGGCCAGGGTCGACGCGTCGGGCAACGTCACGTCGGCCGTGCCACGCTTCCCCGCCCACGCTTCGTCCTCGATCACGTGGTTCGCGAAGACCGGCACCACCGTGGCGTCTTCGGCCGACAGGGCAGCCTCGCGCGCGGCCTCGAACTCGTAGTGGCGGGCCTCGTTGGCCGCCATCGACAGGTTCGGCTCGAACCACCCCACGGTCGCGTTGTAGCGCTGGAAGTCGGCGTAGGAGCCTAGGTACCGCACGCGCTGGGAGCGGTCGATGCCCACGCCCCAGGCCGGGTTCGTGAAGTGTTGGCCCAACCAGCCCGGCAGGGCGGAGGCGGTCTCGGTCACGAAGTGCACGCGCTGCCTCCAGCGGGCCACGGCGGCCGCCGGCTTGCCCGCCAGGTACGCCTCGAACTGCCCCTCGACCAGGGCCAGCGCCGCGTTCACCTCGGGTACCGCGGCCGACGTGGGCACGAAGAACACGTGTGCGTTCGCCGGCAGGCGCGAGAGGAACCAGTCGACGTCGCGCTCCCAGAGCGCCTTCGGCCAGGGATCGCCGCTGTTCTGGCGCGGCTTGTCCTGGATGAACAGGTACGTCTCGCACCCCGTCCACTCGGTCGCCAGGTGCCAGGGGCCGGCCTTGGTCGCCACCGTGAAGTCGGCCGCCGTGGCGTAGAGCGTGGGGTCGTCGGGAGCGGTCGTGAGGGCGCGCTTCGGCAAGCCGAGCGTGGAGCAGACATCGTCCGGCGCCCCGGCCTCGGTCGTGACCTCCGGCTCGACGACCTCCGCGGAGCCGTCGGCGCCATCCCGCGTCGGATCCGGGTCCGGCGCCGCCCACTCCGGGCTCGGGTCGGCGGCTGCGGCCTCCGGGAGCGCGGCGTCCACGTCGGGGGGAGTGTCGGCGAGAGTCTCGGGCCGATCGGACGACGCGGCGTCGCCCTCTCCGGGTCCGGCGCCGCAGGCGACCTCCAGGCTGAGGAGGGCGACGATCAGGAGGGGGGCGCAACGTCGCATGAGGCCTCCGCTGGTTCAGCGCGTCTTGGCTTTCTTGGGGGCGGCCTTCGGGGTCGCGACGGACTTCTTCGGGGTCGTGGCGGGCTTCGGCTGGACCGCCTTGCCCTTGGCGGGCGCCTTGTCCTTCGTCGCCGTCTTGCCCTTGGTGGCAGCCGTCTTGCCCTTCGCTGCCGCCTTGCCCTTGCCGGCCGTCGCCTTGGGCTTGGGTTTGGGCTTCCATTTCTGGACGCGCGTCTCGGGCTTGTGCCGCACGGCGGGGTCGTAGGCCAGGTCGAGCAGCAGCAGCTGCTTTCCTTCGGAGGCCAGGAAGCGGTGGATGCCGTAGGTCTCGACCACGTGCTTCACGTAGAGCCGCGCTTCGCGGTAGGGGATGTCCTCGACGAACGTGTCGAGCTCGAAGGGCCCCGTCGCCGCGCGAATCCATTTGCCCATGCGACCGTGGCCGGCGTTGTAGGCGCCCGCCGCGAGCAGCGGGCTGCCGAAGCGCCGCACCAGGTAGTCGAGGTACAGGCTGCCCAGGAGCAGGTTCGTGGCCGGCACGTGCAGGTCGGCGACCGACGGCCTGGGCAGGCCGTTCTCGTCGGCCACCAGGCGCCCCGTGGACGGGATGAGTTGGACGAGCCCGTGGGCGTTGGCGGCCGAGACGATGTCGGGCACGAAGCCGCTCTCCTCGCGCAGGATGGCCTCGACGAAGTCCGCGGGGATGCCCACGCGCCCCGCGGCCTCCTGGGCCTCGTCGTGCCAGGGCCTCGGATATCCGAGCCGCCAGTAGGCCGCGTACGAGCGCACGGGCCAGTACCGCCGGTAGTCCGAGAGGAACCGGCGCACGACATGGTGCGAGCGGTCGAAGCGACCGGCCGAGGCCAGCACCTGGGCTTTCACCCACAGCGTGACCGGGCTCGGCGCCGGGCCGGGGTAGTCGGCCAGGGCCAGGTCCTCGAAGCCCAGTCGATACAGCTCGACGAAGCGAGCGTACCGCGGCGACGCGAACTCCTCCGCCAGATCGCCGTGATCGAGCAGCGGAGGCGCCGCCCGGGCCTCGTCGACGGCCATCTCGCGGATCCACGCGCGCGCCTTGGCGGCCCCCATGAACTCGGCCAGCCGGGCGAAGGCCAACGTGGCGTAGTAATCGAGGGGGTGGTCGCGGAGGACCTGCTCGAAGAGGCCCTGCGCGTCCGCACGGGTGGCGGGATTGCGAGCGAGCAGGCGCGCACGCCAGTACAGGAACTCGGGAGCGCGAGTGGCCTCGTACCCCTCGGAGAGTGCGGCCAGCGCGGCCTCGGTGGCGTCGGACTTGATGTGGTGCCACGCCAGCCACCAGCGGATCTCGGCGCTCCGATCGTCGTCGGGGTACGACCGGATGGCCTCCGCGAGGTCGGCCGCATAGCCGGCGTCGTCATGATCGTCCTTGCGCGTCATCGCCTGGTAGAGGAGCGCGTCGTCCCGGTAGCTCACGTCCGGGAAGAGTTGGCGAAGGCGGCCGTAGAGTGCGCGCGCACCCTCGGTGTCGCCCAGGCGCCAGCGCACGCGACCCCCGACGAAGAGCGTGTCGGCCCAGCGCGGGTGGTCTTCGCAGGCAGGCGCGGGGGTCGAGAGCAGAGTCGACACGTCGGCGTAGCGCTTGGTCTGGAAAGCAGCGGTCACCACGTCGGCGACCGTGACGCAGTAGAGCGGATGCTCCGGCTTCAGGCGCTTCGCGAGGCGAAGCAGCGTCGCGACGGCCGAGCGGGGGTTTCCCTTCTCGAGGGCGCGCGCGCCGTCGCGGTACGTGTCGAAGTCGGTGAGGAAGCCCTTGCCGAACGTGCCGTCCGGCAGGCGATCGAGCGCGGCGGGGGCCTGGGGATCCCGGGTTCGGGTCACCACGACGCGTCGGAACAGCTCGTGGGCCTCGTCGGTGCGACCTTGGGCCGCGGCCAGCACGCCCTGCGTGTACAGGAGCGACGTCGAGCCGGCCAGCAGGCCCTCGCGGTGCCGCGCGAGCAGCGCCTCGAGGTCGGTCCAGCGCTCAAGGGCGATCAGCGCGGCCATGGACTGCTCCAGCGCGTACCGCGCCATGCCTCCGTCGGTGACCTGGGCCAGGGGGGCGAGCGCTTCGGCGTGGCGCCCCAACTGGAAGAGCGAGGCGCCATGGTAGTAGGCCAGTACCGGCTCCAGGCCCGCCCAGGGCTCGAGGCCCGAGAGCAGCTCGAGCGTGCGTTCGTACCGCTCGGCGCGGAAGGCCAGGACGGCCAGCACCAGCCGCGACCGCGACCGCGCCAGCTTGCCCAGGCGGGGCGCTGCCAGGCGCTTCGTGAGGGCCTTCTCGACCTCGGCGCCGTCGCCCTTCGCCACGAGGGGGCCCAGCCGATCCCAGGGCGCGGGGCGCTCCAGCACGGCGTCCGTGATCTGCGCGCGCTCGGAGGCCGGCGTGGCGCTCTGGACCACGGCCGGCTCGACCCCGCCCGAGGCCGGCGCGGCGCTCGGGTCCACCGCCGGCTCCCCGGCCGGGGAGAGCAGGGACAGGAGCAGGAAGACGAACGCGGGGAAGCTCATCGCGCTGATCGTAGCGGGTGTGGGCCGGCCGTCAAAAAGGTGACCCTCCGTCGACGGTCGCGCGCTATAGTGTCGTGTCGTTTCCTGCCGGAGGTCTCCATGGATCCGAAGCCCCTCCTGGCGGCGGCCAAGGCCCTGAAGTCCGCCGCCCTGCTGGTCGGGCGGCTCGACGCGGCTCGCGCCGGCGAGTCGGCCTGGCCCGAGCTCTCGGCGGGGGTGAGGCAGTTGGCGGGGCTCGTCGCCAAGGCGGGGCTCGCCGACGTCGAGGCGGCGCTCCGGACCGAGTTGGCCGAGCTCGAGGTCGCCCTGGCGCCCGCTCGTGAGGCGTATCGCGCGGCCTTCGGGCGCGACCTGGCCGCGGCGCTGGCGCCCCTCGGGCTCGACCTGGCGGGCCAGTACCCTACGTTCCGGGCCGGGGTCCTCACCCTCGAGGTCGACGCCGATCGGGACCGCGCCACGCTCAGCTATGGCCCCGACGAAGTCGCGCGCGAGCGTCCCGTGCCCGCGGCGCTCGCCACCGCGGTCGCGGTCTTCCGCCGCGACGTGCAGGAGGCGCCCTTCGACGAGGCCGCGTTCCTTCGCAGCTTGCAGAGCGCCTGGCGGCGGGCGTTGCGCAACGCCGAGAAGCCGGCCGCCGAGCCGCGCGTGCCCGTCCTCGACGTGCTCCTCGAGCTCAACCTCGTCGTGCAGGGCGAGGCGTTCCGCGCCGATCCGTCCTCGCGGACCTTCAGGCCCCTGACGCGCCACGCGTTCTCGTGGGCGCTGCATCGTCTGCGTCGCGGGCGCGCCCTCTCGGTCGAAGGGCGCAGGCTGGTGCTGCACACGGCCGTCTACGACGACACGCGGGCGCGCCGCGATTACCTGTGGGTGCCCGACGACGACCGCGGGAACGGCACGCGCGTGGCGCGTCTTTCCTTCCAGGAGGAGGCCACGTGAAGCCCGACCCCGTGACCCCCGACGCCTGGCGCGCGCGCCGCGCCATCCTGCACCTGGCTGCCACGGGCACGCCGCCCGACGACGGCGTCGAGGCGTTCACGGTGGGCCTCGAGCCCATCCTGGGAGTCCTCGGCGAGGAGTACATGGCCTTCCTCGGCGACGGGCTCTCGGCCTTCAAGCTGGTCGTGGGGGCCTACGGGGGCGGCAAGACGCACTTCCTGCTCTCGGTGCGCGAGCTCGCGTTCCGGTACGGCGCGGCCGTCGCCTACGTTACGTTGAACCCGCAGGAGTCGCCGTTCGACAAGCTCGAGATGGTCTATCGGCGGGTGGCCGAAGCGCTGCAGTCGCCCCCCGCGACCGCCGGCGAGCGGCCCGAGCGAGGGCTCGAGGCCTTCGTTCGCCGCTGGGCCCAGGCGCGCCTGGGCGACCCCGAGGACCAACCGCGTCGACCGGGCATGGCGCGCCTCACCGAGGAGTTGACGGCGGAGCTGGCCGGCATCGAGAGCACGGCGTACCGTAACGCGCTGGTCGGCGCCTGCACGGCCCTGGCGCGCCACGACGAAGAGACGTTCTCCGCGCTCGTCCAGTACCTGAAGGGCGAGGGCGCAGAGAAGGAGTTCCTGCGCACCCACCGCGTCTTCGAGCCCCTCGATCGCTCCAACGCCTTCCGGGCCATCCGCTCGCTCGCGCGCTTCGTGCGCCTGGCCGGGCATCCCGGCCTCGTGCTGCTGTTCGACGAGGCCGAGCGCATGGTGAGCCTGTCCGGCTCGCGCAACCAGCGCGCCGCCGTCGACAACCTGCGCCAGTTCATCGACGAGTGTGGCGGCTCGTTGCTCGAGGGCGTGCTGCTCTTCTACGCGGTCCCCCGCGAAGACCTGCTCTTCGGTTCCGGCAGCGGGGCGGTCTACGAGGCGCTCCGCCAGCGCTTGTCGGGCACGTTCCGCGACGTGAACCCGACGGGCGTCAAGATCGACCTCGAGCAGATGGGCTTGCCGCCCACGCGCTTCCTCGAGGCGCTCGCCGGCCGCCTGGCCGCGCTCTACGACCGCGCCTTCGACGACGCGCCCGACCCCGAGCTCGTGGCCGACGCCCTGCCGCGCTTCACGCGGGCAGCCTGGGAGCAGCGCTTCGGCGACGAGGGCTACCGCCGCCTGTTCGTGAAGGCGTTCCTCCAGGGGTTGAATCGCTTGCGCCGCGCCCCCGGGCGACCGCTCACCGACGCCGAGGTCGAGGCCATCGTCTCCGGGCAGGGCGCTGCTGCGCCGGATCTCGAGGACCTGGGATGAGCGTCGAGGTCACGGACCGCGTCCTTCACAAGGTCTTCGGTCTCGGCACCGTCCTCGAGGTCCGCGCCGCCGGCCACGAGGCCCGCGTGAACTTCCCGGGGCTCGACGTGACGCTGTGGATCCACGCGGTCGAGCTGCGGCGCCTGGGCCTCGACGAGCTGGCGGCCCGCCGGGGCGATCGCCGACTGCGTCGCCCCGAAGACGTGCGCCTGCACCGCGCGGGCGGCCTTCGTTACACCCCGAGGCGTCGCCTGATCGAGGCCCTGCGGCTGGGCATCGTCCCCGAAGCGTTCGTCCCCGAGTTCACCTTCGGTCGCGAGGGGGAGCGCGACTACCTGCTCGAGCGCATGGCCGGCGGCGTCTCGAATCGCCGCGGCCGCACGTTCATCGTCGAGGACGAGTACGGCAAGGGCAAGACGCACTTCCTCATGTACCTGCGGGCCGAGGCGCTGCGCAGGGGCTACGCCGTCTCGTTCGTCTCGTTCGATCCCGACGAGGTCACGCCCTACCGCGTCAAGCGCGTCTACGCCGAGGCCGTGCGCAGCCTGGCCTGGGTGCGGGAGGGAGAGCTCCTCGGATTCCGCGAGCTCCTCGGCGCGCGCCAGGCTCACCTGGCCACGCCGCACCCCTACCTGTCGCCGTTCCTGGCGCTGCGCGACCGGAACCGCCTGCGCGAGCACCACTGGCAGTGGCTCGAGGGCGATCGTCACCTCCGGCGCCGCTTCGTCCATCTGCCCGCGTTGCTCGAAGACTACGTGGCGTCGAACCTCTACTGCAACCTCCTGACCGCGCTCGGCAGCCTGCTGTCGCGCATCGGGGTGCCGGCCTGGGTCCTGCTCTTCGACGAATCCGAGTCGCTCGGCGCGATCCAGGCGGCCCAGCTTCGCAAGAAGGGCGCCAACTTCTTGAGGGGGCTCATCCTGGCCTCGGCCGGGCGCTCCGACGAAGACGACCTCGACTCCCTGGTCACGGCCAAGGCCTACGGTCAGGAGGTCCTGAAGAACCCGCGCAACGGCCTGCTCTACTCGCGCCGCCGCCGCGAGCCGCTCCCCTACCGCTTCCGACCCTCCGGGGCCGATCCCGAGCCCGTGCTCTTCCCGGTGTTCGCCTTCACGCCGGCGGGCTCCGAGTACCACGAGGAGATCCTGGCCTGGGTGCCGGACCCCCACGTGGTCACGCTGCCCGAGATCGGGCGTCGGGAGTACCGCCGCCTCTTCCACGCGCTGCTCGGCGCCTACCGCGAGGTCTACGGGGTGTCGCTCCCGGCCGACGACGAGGCGGTGGTGTTCGAGGCGCTCATGGAGCGCTTCGGTCCGCACATCCGATCGTGGATCAAAGGGGGGGTCGAGTTGCTCGACCTCCTGAGGCTCAAGCCCGAGGCCCGGCTCGACAAGCTGCTGGCCGACCCGTGAGCGGCGGCCGGGACGCGAGGCCGCGCGTCGCTACGCGGCGGGGGTGGCCTTCTTGGCGGCGGCCGCCTTCTTCGCCACGTCCTTGACCTTCGCCTCGAGCGCGTCGATGCGGCGCAGGGCGGCCTCGAAGTCCTCGCGGAGCACGACGCCCAGCTTCTCGAACAGTTCGTTGCGCAGGGTCACGCCGTGCTCGAGCAGCTCGCCGGCGCGCAGCTTCTCGATCAGGTCCTTGACGCTCAGCTTGCCGAGCAGATCGTCGAGGTGGTCCTTCGTCAACTGATCGTGCACGTTCTTCACGACCTTCTGCGTGCCGGCCGACACCTGGGCGGCCTTGGCCTTGGCGATGGTCTCGACGTCCTGCAGCGTCTTCTGGCCCTTCTCGCGGATGGTGGCCAGGTTCTTCTGGCCCTTCTCGCGGATCGACGACAGGTTGGCCTGACCCTCGCCCTGGAAGTGGGCCAACTGCTCGCGCGCCTTCTCGGTGGTGGTCCGCGCCAGCGACTCGACGCCCTGGAGCGTCTGTTCGCCGCGCACGCGCAACGTGTTCAGGTTCTTCTGGCCGATCTCGCGAATGCGGTTGACCTGGTCCATCGTCGATCTCCTTCCGGCTCGCGGCCGGGGTGGTTCCCTGCCTGCCGAGGGAACTATAATGCAGTGCGTCATGAAGTCAAGGGTGTTTGACGCAGATGGCGCTTCGAGGCGCGCTGCGTCATGACTCAGGGGTTCGTCTGGCCCTGAGCTTTTTCCTCGTCGCCGCCAAAGTGAATCTTGTATCGCTTGAACGTGAAGATGTAGAACTGGTCGGCGTCGAGGTCGATACGGTCGGACGCGAGCTTCTGGTGGACGACCGCGACGAAGCGCTTTCCGTCGGGGGTCCAGTAGTTCTCCTTGAGGTACGCTTCTCCGGTCTCGCCCTTCGAGCCCTGCTTGAGGTCGACCTTGTCGTAGTAGCCGACCTTCGAGCCTTCCATGAAGAACAAGCGGAACTGCGCCCCGTCCTTGAACCCCATGAGGACGTTCTTCTTGTCGGGGGTCTCCTGGCCCTTGATGGGGTCGACCTCGATCTTGTACTTGCGCTTCAGCCCTGCCAGGATCTTCTCCTCCTGCTCCTTCGGGGCCATCTGCTCCTCGAGCAGCCCCCCCTGGAACATGCGACGCGCCTGGTAGAACAGGCCCACGCCGGGGTCCTCCACGCGCATGAGCACCGTCTCGAAGGCCTTGTCGAAGCCCAGCACCTCGTAGGTGCGCGCGGTCGTCTGGGCGTCGAGGCGACCCGCCAGCACCAGGGCGAGGACGAACAACGAGGCGCTGGCCTTGCGCATGGCTCCCCTCCCGTCTCGCTGGTTCAATCGAGGATGAGGTTGCGCGTGAACGAGGCCGGTTTGTCGGGGGGCGGGAACGTCCACTTCTGCAGTTCGCCCCGGATGCACGTGGCGAGCTCGGCGGGCAGGGGCTGGTCGGACTTCAGCGAGATGCGCGACACCGTACCGCTCGTGCCCACCGTGAAGTCGAGCAGCACCTGGACCTGGTCCATCCCGACCGAGTAGCGCTTGCACGTGTTGAACTGCTTCATTTTCTTGCGAATGATGTTCGTCATCTCCTCTTCGGAGAACGTGTTGGCGGCGGCGTTCTTCAGCGCCGACGACTGCAACCCGATGACGACTTCCTCCTTGCCGCCGGTGCCCGCCGGCTTGATGGTGCTGCCGGCGGCGGGGCCCTGGTTCGACGGGGACTTCTTCTCCTCGACCTTGAACTCGAACTGGGTCGCGTGGGTCGGCGTGTCGTCGGTCGCGACGCCGGTGGCCCGGTCGGTGCGCTGCGCCGAGTTCACGGCCACCCGGCGGGCAGCCTCCTCGGCCATGCGTTGCTCTTCTTCGTTGGCCGTCTGCTTCTGGCGGAGCTCGGCCAGCTTGGCGTTCAGTTCGTCGGCGATCTGCTGCTCGCGCGAGCGGGCCTTGGTGGGGTCGTCGAGCAGCAGGGTCGAGGCCGCCGTTTTGCGTTCGGTGATGGCGTGGCGCTCGACCGGCTTGACGGCGAGGTACCCGGCGAGCTTCGTGAGTCCGAACGCCGCACCGGCCAACGCCACCAGCCCCACGGCGATGACGACGACGACCCGGCGCTTGTTCTTGCGTTCGTGCCGGAGCATGAACGAGAACTCCTGCACGAGCTTGCGCCGATCCATGGCTGCCGGGGGGGGCGCCACCTTGGACGGGATCGCCACGTCGGGGATCGCGCCCTGGTCGAAGATCGCCTGCGCGGCCGCGGCGCCGGATTCGCCCGCCGCGCGCACCGGGCCTCCGTCTTCGGCGAGTTGGCGGAGCACGTCGTTCAAGTCCTCGCCCCGCGCCGCGCGGACATCGAGGATGGTGACCTCGTCGCCGAAGAACGACTGTTCGGCCACTTCGGCCGGCTCGCCCTGCTTCTCGGCCCGATCGAGCCGCTCGAGCAGTTCGACGATCTTGCGCTTCTCCGGGGACTCCTTGCTCGTCGCGGGGGTCTCCCCGGCCCGGCCGGCCGCGGAGGCCTGCGTCTTCTGGGCCAGCCGCTCGGCGGCTTCGCGCTGCTTCTCGGCGCGCTCAGCGGCCTGCTGCTGCTCGATCTGGTCGAGCAGGTTGACGAGGTTCTCGGTGCGGTGGATGGGCTGCCTTACGGGCGCTGCCGCGGGTGCGGACGCCTGCAGGAGGTCGGCCACGAGCTTCTTCTCGTCGACCGGCTTCGACGGGGGCGGCAGCGGCGGGGGCGTGCTCCCGGGCGCGGCAGACGGCGCCGCACGCTCGAGCAGCGGCCGCAGGATCTTGACGTCGCGGATCTTCTTCCAGCCGTCGAACGTGGGGTGCCACACGTAGGTGGCCTCGGTCAGCGCTCCGGCGGCCGCGAACTTGTCGAGATCGGCGAAGGCGTAAGGCCCCTTGCGCTCCCGGCCCTTGAGGAAGTACCAGTGCTCGAACAGGCGGGGCTTCTTCCGGTTCGCGTCGGGTCCCGACGCGTGGGGCGCCTGCCCGGCGGGGCCCTTGGCCTCGCGCGCATCGGCCTCCTGGGCGGGGCGGGTGACGGTCGAGATGAGTCCGCACGAGCGACACTTCACGCGCATCTGGTCGCGCGTGAACCGCTCTTCGGGGATGCGGTACTTGGAACTGCAGTTGGGGCAGACGAAGATCATCCCGTCGCCGCTCGCCAGGAGCATGAACGGGTGCAGGTTAGCACGGCTGTCGCTCGCGGTTCAAGGACGAACGTGCCCCTCGGCACCTATGTCGTTGACGATGCGGGCTCCCGCAGTATAGTAAGGGATGATTCGAACTCCAGCGTACGGAAGGCTCCGATGACGCGGACGTCTCGTCATGGATTCCTCAGTGTTTCTCTGTTGACCCTCGTGCTCCTCCCGTGCGCGCTCCTCGCGCAGGAGGCAGACAGTGGCGCCGCGCCGCTGCCCGCTGTCGCCGCAGAGGCCGAGGCCTCCAGCGCGACGGCGGGTGCGACCGACTCGGCGCCGGCCGCCCCGGACATCGTGCCGGCCAAATCCGGGCCGAGCGGCGATGCCCTTCGGGGTGTCAAGCAATACGACGCAAAGTTCGTCGAGATCGAGGAGCAGATCGGCAAGCTGAAGGAAGACGTCTTCGGCTCCAAGACGCGCCTCATGCTGTTGCGCGAACAGGTGCTCCACAACGTGGTGGCCGAGTCGCGCCTCGTGCTCGTGCACGAGAACGAGATCGGCATGGGCTACGATCTCGTCCGGGTCATCTACTATCTCGACAACAACAAGGTCTACTTCGCCGACAACGACAACGGGCAGTTGGGCAGCAAGTCGCGCTTCCTCATCTACGACGGCGCGATCGTCCCGGGCAACCACGTGCTCAAGGTCGAGATGAACTACGCCGGCTCCGGCGGCCTGTTCACGTATGTCGAGGGCTACGCGTTCGACGTCAAGTCCAGCTTCACGTTCTTCGCGTCCAAGGGCAAGATTCTGCAGGTGAACGCCACGGGGTACTCCAAGGGCGGCGCGTTCGCGGAGTACGACAAGAAGCCGGGCATCAAGTACCGCTTGAAGCAGGTCCGGTACACGAAGGAGAACCTCGAATCCCTGCTCAAGGACGCCCAGTAACCACCGTACGGACGCGACCCGATGAGACCGCTCGCGCTGCTCCTCTCCCTCGCGCTCGTGAGCGTGGCCCCGGCGCAGACTGCTGCGGCTGACAAGGTCGAGGCCATCGCCGCCGACGTGTCGCGCGTCGAGGCCGATGTGGCGGGCCTCGAGGTCGGGACCACCGACCTCGAGCAGAAGTACCGGAACGCGCCGGCAGAGACGTTCCAGCACTCCTTGCAGCGTCGCCTGCTGGATGCCATGCTCCTGTACGAGTTCAAGAGCTACGACAAGGCCGTCGTGCTCTTCGCCGAGCTCGTCCGCATTCCCGAGTTCAAGAGCAACCGCGACTACTGGCAGGTGGTCTTCTACCTGGCCGAGTCGCTGCACCGGCTCGGAAACCACAACTCGGCGGCCCAGTACTTCGGCTCGATCGTCGACGCCAATGTCCCGGCTCTCTCGCAGCCGGCGCTCGGCCACCTGCTCGACATCGCCATGGCGACCCGCAACTACCAGATGCTCAACCGCTACTACCGCGTCCTCGACGCCGTCCCTGCGGGGCAGCGAACCTCGGCGCTGGTGTACGCCTACGGCAAGGCGCTCTACTTCCAGGGCGGCCTCGACGACGCGATCGCCGAGCTGGGGCGTATCCCCGCGGGCGACCCGTTCCACGCCCGGGCCTTGTACTATATCGGCGTCGCGCGCTCCCGCCAGGCGGACTACGTCAACGCCATGACCGCGTTCCGTGGAGCCACCGAAGCCGCCAAGGCCGTCGCCTCCGACGAGGACCGCGACGTGCGCGACCTGGCCTTCATGGCGCTCGGCCGCCTGCTGGAAGAGACCGGCCAGTTGCTCGACGCGGTGAACGCGTACCAGGAGATCGCCCGGTACTCTCCCCACTACGAGACGTCGCTCTACGAGATGACGTGGGCCTTCGTGAAGATGGCCAAGTTCGACCGCGCGCTCCGGACGCTCGATACGCTGATTCTGGTGGTCGAGGACGACGATCTGCGCATCCAGGCCAACACCCTGCGAGGGCGGCTCAGCATCTACCTGAAGCGCTTCGACGAAGCCGACGACGCCTACGAGAGCGTGGTCCAGCAGTTCACGCCCCTGAAGAACGAGCTGCTGGCGTTCATGGAAGATCGCAAGAACGTGACGAGCTTCTTCGCGTGGCTGATGACGGCCGAGCAGGAGAGCAGCCCCCGGCCGCTCTCCGATCGCGCCATCCAGTGGATGGCCGCTGATGAGAAGATGACGGAGTTGCTCTCGGTCTTCACCGACATCCGCGGGCAGAAGCGCGAGGTCGACGAGTTCGATCGGCTCATCGGTCACCTGCGGGCGCGCCTCGACTCCGATTCGGCCATCGAGACCTTTCCGAACCTGGCCGAGGCGTGGTACGCGGTGATCGAGGTCGAAAACCGCCTCCTCCGCGCGCGGAGCACGCTGCTCGACGCCGAGCTCAAGCTGGTGAAGCCATCGCTCGGGGCTGACGATAGCGCGCGCCTCCAGCCCCTCTGGCAAGAGCGCGAGCGGCTCGAGCAGCGCTTCGACAAGATGCCCGTGATGGCGGCCGATTACACGTCGCGACGCTCCTCGGTGGCCCGTACGTTCGATCGGTACGACGCCGAGTTGACCATCCTCGAGCAGACGTTGCAGGAGCAGATCCGCGACGCCGACATCATGTACGAGTGGGCCATCCGCGACACCACGGGTCCCGACGGCCGTCGTCGCGACACCAACGCCGGCGAGAACAAGCGCCTCGAGACCCTCGCTGCCGAACGCGACCGCCTGGCAGGCCTCTCCTCACGCATTCGTGCGGCGCGCGAGGGCCTCGAGGTTTCTCGCGTCGTCGCGGGGGCCGGCGACGACGTCATGCGCAGCGAGGCGTCGCTCAAGAAGGCGCTCGTGGCGGCCCAGGGCGCCGAGGCCGGGGCGTACGTGGCCCGGCGTGCGGCGCTGTCCGCCGACGCGTCGGCCTTGCAGGCGCGCGCCGCTTCCATCCACGAACGCGTCGTGCGGCACCTCGATCGCCTCGCGGCGATCCGCTCCGTGCTGCTGCTCCGCACGCACGAGAAGGTGGCCGAGACGCGCCGGTTGGTCGACGCCGAAGAGGCCGAGATCCGGTCGTACAAGGCGAGGCTCGCGAGCGCCGAGACGCAGACCATGTCGATCTCCGAGCAGGTCGGCTCGACGCTCTTCGCCCTGGCGCGCGATCAGATCCGCGAGACCGTGCTCGAGGCCGACCTGGGCCTCATCGATATCGCGTGGCAGAAGAAGCAGGACGTGACGGGCGAGATCCAATCCCTGAACGAGGCACGCTCGAACCAGATCCAGCAGATCGACGAGAACCTCAAGGGTATCCTGGAGAAGTAGCAGATGCTCAACCTGCGAGCCATCTGGTTCCTGGTGCTCGTTCCGTGGCCGGCGGCGGCCGACGTCGCGACGGCTCCCGGGGCCGGCAACGTGGGCCCCGGCGAGGCCTTTCTCCAAGAGGTGCGCAGCTACCAGACGCTGCTCGAAGAGTACAAGCGCGAGGTCGACTACCACCTGAAGCGCGAGGTCGACGAGAAGAAGTCTGCGGTGAATCGCAGCTACGACCAGGTGACCAACGGCCTCGAGAAGACCGAGCACGACCGGCGCCTCGAGGCCATCGCTCGCCACCGCGAGTTCATCCGGCGCTATCCCGACCACGTAGCTTACACGCCCGACGCCATCTTCCGCCTGGGCGAGCTGCTCTACGAAAAGGCGCAGGTCGACTACAATCTGGCCGAAGAGTCTTTCGACGAGCAATACGAACTCTACACGCGCGGCAAGATTGCCCGGCCGCCGCAGGCGCCCCTGCTGTCGCTGAACGACGCGATCGTCATCTACGAAGACCTCATCAAGCGCTTCCCCACCTACCGCTACATCGACTCGGCGCTCTACCTGGTGGGCTACTGCTACCTCAACATGGACAAGTACGACGACGCCATCAAGGCGTACAAGGAGCTCGTCGAGCGCTTCCCCAAGACGCGACACATCGACGAGGCCTACATGCGCCTCGGCGAGCTGAACTTCGACATCGGCGAGTGGCGGCAGGCCATCGATGCCTACCAGCACGTGATGGAGTACCCCTCGAGCAAGTGGTACGAGCTCGCGTTCTACAAGCTGGCCTGGTCGTTCTTCCAGGACGACCAGTACGACGCCGCCATCAAGAAGTTCCTCGATCTGCTCGACTACTATGCGCGGCGTGGCGAGGGGGTCGCCCTCGGCGACGAGCGCGCCCAACTGCTGCGCTCCGAGGTCATCGAGTACATCGCCAAGACCCTGGCCGAGGACGACTGGGACGGCGACGGGCAGCGCGACACCGACGCGGGCGTTCAGCGCGGGCTCTCCTACCTGCGTCAGCCCCGCCCGTCCAATCGCGAGATCCTGCAGAAGTACGCCGACACCCTGTACGAACTGCACGAGCGGCCCAAGTACTTCGAGGCCATCGAGGTCTACAAGGCGTTCCTGGCGCAGGCCCAGAACGGCCCCGACGACCCGGTGGTGCAGGAGCGCATCATCGCGATCCACGACATCCTGGGCGACCTCGAGGGCGGCATTCGGGAGCGCGGCCGCATGGCCGAGCTCTATGGCAAGGGCAGCGCCTGGTACCACGCCAACGAGACCAACGCCAAAGCCATCGCGAAGGCCGACGAGTACGTCGAGAACTTCTCGAAGGAGCGCGCCCTGGCGCTCCACCAGAGCGCCCAGAAAGCCAAGCTCGAGGGTCAGGCCGAGGGCAACGACGCCAAGCTCGCGCTCTCCGAGAGCACGTATCGCGAGGCCTCGACGGCCTACCGAGACTTCCTGGCGCGCTACCCCGAAACCCCGCACACGTACGAGATCACGTTCTACCTGGCCGAGACCCTTTACTACTCACGGCAGTACGAAGAGGCCGCCGGGTACTACGAGAAAGTTCGCGACTACCAGGGCAAGGACGACTACCTCGAGTACGCGGCGAACAGCGCCATCGTTTCGCTGCAAGACCACGTGCAGGCGCTCATCGTCGCGGGAAAGCTGCCCCGGTGGGCGCTGTCGAAGGAGATCGAAGAGGTCGAGGAGAAGGAGGGCGCCAAGGAGAAAGAGGGCGGCATTCGGCGGATTACGCCCATGACGGTGCCCGACATCCTGGTGCACTACGTCACGAACATCGACGCCTACGTGAGCCGCGACCTGCACCGCAAGGACGACCCCGAGTACCAGGGCAAGATGGCGTACAAGGCCGCCGAGGTCTTCCTGCGCTACAAGAACTACGACGAGGCGCGCAAACGATTCGAGGCCATCATCGAGCGCTATCCGAGCGCGCTGGTGGCCAATTATGCGGCCGCCAACATCATCAACACGTACTGGGAAGAGAACGACATCGCCAACGTGAAGCGCTGGGCCGGGCTGATCGAAGAGAAGAACATCGGGCAGGCCGAAGAGCGCAAGAAGTGGAAGGAAGAGATCCGCACGTTCGAAATGGGCGCGCAGTTCAAGCACGCCATGGAGTTGCTCGAGGCCAAGAAGCAGGTCGAGGCGGCCGAGGAGTTCATCTCCCTGGTCAACGCCAACCCCGACTTCGAGGACGCCGACAAGGCGCTCATCAACGCGGCCCTCGCGTTGCAAGATTCGAAGCGGTACGAAGAGAGCGCCCGTATCTTCGAGCGCATCGTCACCGAAGAGCGCTTCAAGAAGTCCGAGTTCCACAAGGTGGCTCTGTACAATCTGAGCGAGAACTACAAGCGGTTCTACAACTTCGACAAGGCCATCTGGGGCTACAAGACCCTGTACGACAAGTACCCCAAGGCCGACGAAGCACGCTACTCGCTCTTCCAGGCCGCCGAACTGCTCGAGTACAATCAGCAGTTCGACGACGCGATTACGTTGTTCGAGCGCTACTTGCGCGACTTCCGCGAGCGCGAGGAGGCCCCGGTCATCGCGTGGCGCATCGTGCGCATCACCGAGAAGATGAACGACGAGCGGCGCCTGGCGACCTCGTGGGAGAGCTTCGCGAAGACGCAGTACGCGAACGCCGCCTCGGCCGTGCACGTGGTCGAGTGCTACCGCAATCTGGCGGCCTACCACCAGCGGCGGGGCGACCAGCGCCAAGCGCGAGCTTTCTACCAGAAGACCGCCGAGGAGTACAAGAAGCGCGACCTCGGGGAAGGCAAGGCGGCCGAGTTCGCCGCCGAGGCCACGTTCAAGATGCTCGAGCCGCGCTTCCAGGAGTACGAGGCCATCAAGATCACGGGCAGCCTCGAGCAGCAGGGAAAGTCGATCCAGCAGAAGCGGAAGTTGCTCGCCGAACTCGAAACGGCGTACGCCGAGATCCTGCCGTTCAAGGCGGTCGACTGGACGGTCGCGGCTTTCTTCCGTATGGGCCAGGTCTGGCAGTTGCTCGCGAAGGCGGTGTTCGACGCCCCCATCCCCGAGACGTTGAGCGAAGAAGAGCAGGACGTCTACCGCAGCCAGCTCGAGGACATCGCGGCGCAATGGGAGAACACGGCCATCGAGCGCTACGAGACGACCATCCAGAATGCGCGCTCGTTGAACGTGATGAACGAATGGACCAAGCGGACCCTCGAGGCGCTGAACCAGTACAAGCCGGCCGAATACCCCCTCTTCAAGGAGGAGAAACGGTTCGAGCTGCGTGATCTCGAGGAGCGATGAGCGACGTGGGAGGATGGTCGATGATCCGACGTGCGGCGGCGACCGGGTTGATCCTGGTGGGGCTCGTCCTCGGTGCGTGCGGCGGCGCCCGGCAGCAGGTCGGCGCGACCGCGCCCGAGGGGTTCGAGGCTGAGACCGCGGCGGCCCCCGGCGGCGCGGCGGGGGCGCCCGGGATGACCCGCGACGAGATGCTGGCCGAGAACTACCGGATCGGCGTCGAGCTCTTCAATGCCGGACAGTTCTCGGACGCGCAGGACTCGCTGCTGAAAGTTCTCAGCGTCGACCGCGCGCACGCCGGGGCGCTCTTCTACACGGCGCGCATCTCCGAGGCGCAGGGCGACCGCAAGCGAGCCCTCGAGCAGGTCGAGGCCTCTCTCGCCGTCGAACCCGCCAACCCCGACGCCATTCGCCTCAAGGTCGGGCTGCTCCGTTCCGACAAGCGCTTCGACGACGCGCTGCGCTTCATCGACGACAGCTCCGCCCGATTCACGACCGCCGAAGATCAGGTCAAGAAGAAAGGCTTCCTGACGGACCGGCTCGAGATCCTCAACGAGCGCGGCGACTACATGGCCGTCCTCAAGGACGGCAAGGCGGTGCTCTTCCTCGATCCGACCAACGCCGACGCCATGCGCGAGATCGGCCGAGCCTACATGGGCATGCACCGGCCGGGTCTCGCTCGCTACGTGTTCAAGAACGCGCTCGAGATCAAGCCCGACGCACGCATCTACTACTTCCTCGGCAACCTCGAGAACGACGACGGCGAGTACAAGCTGGCCATCGCCAACTACCAGCGCGCGGTCGAGACCGACCCCACGCTGGCTGCGGCGTTCAACAACCTGGCCATCCTGAACCAGAAGGCCGGCAACCACGCCGACGCCATCAAGAACCTGACGCGGGCCCTCGAGTTGCGCCCCGCCTGGGATCGCACGCGCCTGAACCTGGCCAACTCGTTCCGCCACGAGAAGGACTACAAGCAAGCCGAGGCGACGTACATGGCCGTCGTCCAGCGTACGCCCAACCTCGCCGAGGCGTATTACAACCTGGGCGTGCTCTACCTCGAGAACGAGGTGCCGGGCTACGAGCCCGAAGACCGCTACGGGTTGGCCGTCAAGAACTTCTCGACCTATCGCGACCTCCTCGGCGCGTCGTTGGCCGCGGATGACCCGGCCTTCAAGTACATCAAGGAGGCCCAGACGCTCCAGGCGCAGTCCGTCGAACTCAAGGAGCAGCTACGGCTGATGAAGGAGCAGGACCAACCGGTCGAGGGCGAGGGCACGCCGGCACCCGACGGCGAGGCCGTGGCGCCGGTCGACGGCGAGGCCGTGGCGCCGGTCGAAGGCGAGG
>CAZBRS010000028.1:0-5415 GCA_964494475.1 uncultured Myxococcales bacterium
CGGCCGAGATGGAGCCGTGGGAGCGGATGCGCTCGAGCAGCTCGACGCGGCCGCCCGAGAGCAGGGTCTCGCCGTCGCGCTCGATCCACAGGCGGCCGGTCAGCCGGAGGCCCGGCAGAGCGGCCAGGACCTCGCCGGGCTCCGCCGATCCCCTGGCCTTGCGCTTCCCCCCGTGCACGGCCGCGCCCCGCGTTGTTCCCGCACGGGAATAGCGCAACCGACGCGCCGCGTCAAGGAGAACGTCGGGGGCAAGCTTGACGCCGTCCTGCGTTATGGCTAGTTCTAGGTTAGTTCCATCATTTCGCGGAGAAACACCGATGCGCATACGTCCGCTTACGGTCTTCTACGCGGCCTGCGTCCTGCTGGCGGCCCAGGGCCGGCCGGCGCACGCGTGCGGAGTAGCCGAGCAGCAACCATTCGAAATCGATCTGGCCGAAGCGGCGATCGATGCCGTGCCCCCGTCCGCCATCGGCGACGTCTCGGTCTCGATCCGGCGCGGCCACGTCCACGGCGCGGGCTGCTCGGGCGATTCCTGCGACGACATCGGGGGCGTCACGTTCGCCTTCGAGCCCCCGAGCGACGATCGCACTCAGGCCGCCGACTTCGGATACCGCGCACGGCTGGTCGAGGGCAGCCCGCCGACCGGCCACTGGGCGTTGTTCTTCGAGACGGCAGTCTTGTCCGATTACTACTACAATGACCCATCCCGTGCTCCCATGGCCCGACTGTATCTCAGCTGGCCCGATGGGCGATCCAACGGCCAGGAGGCGCTGCAGTTTGCCGTCGAGCTCATCCCGCTCGACCAAGCCGGCAACGAAGGTCCGCCAACGCTCGTCCGCGTCGCCGATCCTTTCCGGGTTGGCGGATGCAACACGGCCGGGGCCTGTCGCTGGGCCGGGATCGACTTCGTGGTGCTGGTGGTCGTCGGGGTGGCCTTCGCCCGCGGGCGGCGACTCGGCCGCGCTTAACCGAGCCGGATCTTCATCACCAGGATCCACGCCGACAGCAGGAAGGTGACCGAGTTCGACGCGATCAGCGGCACGTCGCCCTGCAGCAGGCCGTAGACCAGCCACAACAGGATGCCCGTGGCGTAGATGGCGTACATGCCGAGCGACAAATCGCCGGTGTGGCGCGTCTTCAGGGTCTTCACGACCTGGGGCACCAGCGACAACGTGGTCAGGGCGGCGGCGACGAGGCCGAGCAGGGTGATGGCGGACATGGCGGGCTCCCGACCGGCAGTCGACGCCGCGTACCATAGCCAGGGCGACCGACGGTCGCAACGCCGAACGCAGTCTTGCCACAGGCTCGCGAGTCCGCTAAGCTTCACGGCAGGTTCGGGGTTCAGGGGGGAGAGATCATGCGCACGCTCCGTTCGATGCTCCTGTCCATGCAGCGGCTGCTCGAGAAGGCCCGCCACGGCATCGCGCTCGGCGCCCTCACGGCCGCGCTCGGGCTGCTGGGTGCGGTGACCACGGGCTGCGAGACCGACGGCGAGGAGAAGGTCTACTACGGACCCGCCCCGTACGACACCGTCGACGCCTCGGCCGACGTGCCCGTCGAGACCTCGCCCTACCCCGACGCCGTCTACTACGGACCGCTGCCCTCCGACGTGCAGCCCGACCAGATGCAGGTGTACTACGGCCCGCAGCCGGTCGACGTGGTCGACGACGCGCCGCCTCCGCAAGACGTGTCGCCGGACCAGCCCGTGGTCTACTACGGCCCGCAGCCCACCGACGCGGTCGACGACGCCCCGCCCCCGCAGGACGTGTCGCCCGACCAGCCCATGGTCTACTACGGCCCGCAGCCGACCGATGTGGTGCAGGACGCCGTTCCCGACACGATCAATCCCGAGGTCGCGCCGCTCTATGGCGTACAACCCATCGACGTGGTGCAGGACGCCCCGCCTCCCGACGCCCTGCCAGACTGCGGGATGATCGCCCTGTACGGTCCGCCGCCCTGCAACACCGACGACGACTGCCAGGGGCGGGGCGAGAACTGGTACTGCGACAAGTCCGAACCCTGCTTCTCCATCTGCAAGCCGAAAGAGTAAACCCCAGCGTGAACCGCCTTTCGGCCCTCCGAAACCGCCTGCAGCATGCCCTGATCTGGCGGCGGCACCGTCTCGTACGCGCAAAACAGCGCGCGGAGCACCCGCTGCGCTACCTCTTCCTCGAGATCACGCGGCAGTGCAACCTGGCCTGCGCCTACTGCGGCTCCAGCTGCACCGGCAAGCCCGCCGAGGGCGGCGAGATGTCGACGCCCGAGTGGATCGAGGTGCTCACGCAGATCGCCGCCGACTTCCCGGCCGGGCAGATCATGGTGGCGGTCACGGGCGGCGAACCCCTGCTGAAAGAGGGAGTGTTCGACCTCTTCGACGCGCTCCGGCGGCTCGGCTTCCGCTACGGCATGGTCTCGAACGGGCAACTTCTCGACGCCGAGGCGGCGAAAAAGCTGGTGCGCTCGGGTATCGGCAGCATCTCGATGAGCATGGACGGCCCGCCCGAGGTGAACGACGCCCTGCGCGGGCGCGGCTCGTCGGACAAGGTGGCGGCGGCCATCCGGCACCTGCAGGCCGCCGGCTTCCGGGGCAAGCTCGAGATCATCTCGACGCTCACCCAGCCCTCGGTCGACACCCTCGAGACCATGCGGCGCTGGATCGCCGCCCAGCGCGTGCCCCTGTGGCGCGTGGCCCCCGTCATGCCCATCGGCCGCGCCGCCGAGCGCGCCGACCTGGTGCCGGGCAACGGCGACCTGCGCGCCATCCTCGAGTTTCTGCTGGCCGCGCGGCGCGACGGCTTCGTGCCCCGCCCCGAGTTCGGCGAGGAGGGCTACCTGGGCCGGCGCTACGAGGGCCACGTGCGCCCCTACCTCTGCCAGTGCAACGCCGGCACCAGCGTGGGCGGCATCCGCTACGACGGCCGCATCGCCGCTTGCCCCGAATTGAGCGACGCCTTCGACCAGGGCCACGTCAAGAAGGACCGCTTCAAGGACGTGTGGGAGAACGGCTACCAGGTCATGCGCGACCGCAGCTGGGCCAAGAAGAGCGGCCCCTGCGCCGACTGCGAGCACTGGGACGACTGCCAGGGCGGCGCGCTGCACCTGTACGAGGCCCCCGGGCAACCCTTCCTGCGCTGCTTCTGGAAGATGCTGGCCGACGAGAAGGTCGCGCCCCTCGCCGACGCCCCCAAGCCCCAGGCGTGGTACGCGGGACCGGGGGCGTGACCGTCGGGCTGCGTTCCGGTATACTCGAGTCGTTTCGCTACCGAGGCCGCCATGAAAGCCTTCGAGACCAACGCCACGCTCGACCCCGACGGAAGGCTGCACCTCGAGTCAGCGCTCTCCAGGCACTTGCCGAAGAACCTGCGCGTGATCGTCCTGGTCCCCGAAGACGACGAGGACAGCGGCGAATGGTACCGGGCGGCGGCCACGAACGAAGCCTTCGATTTCCTGGCCGACCCCGCCGAAGACATCTACACGCTGGCCGACGGCAAGGCGTTCCATGACGCGCGGTAAGGTCGTGCTCGTCCCGTTTCCGTTCGACGACCTGTCGTCGACGAAGGTTCGGCCGGCAGTTTGCCTGACGGAGCCCATCGGCGAGCATCGCCACGTGGTGCTGGCGTTCGTGACGAGCCGCGTGGCAGAGGATCGACTCGAGACCGATCTGGTGCTCACGCCCGACGTGAGAGGGTTCGCGTCGACCGGCCTCCGCGTTGCTTCGACCGTGAGGCTTCACCGCCTCATGACCGTGGGTCCGGCGCTGTTGTCGCGCGAACTGGGCGACCTGACGCCGGACTTGCTCGAGGCCGTGGAAGCACGGCTGCGGGTGCTGTTCGGGCTCGCGTGATTCTTCACTCGCACGCATCCCCGACCCCGTCGCCGTCGCCGTCGGCCTGCGAGGGGTTCCAGACGAGCGGGCAGTTGTCGCCCTCGTTCAGGATGCCGTCGTTGTCCCGGTCGGGGTCGACGCAGTCGGCCAGCGCGTCATCGTCGGTGTTCAGGAAGCCCTCGTCGGCGAGGTTGTCGCAGTCGTTGTCCCGGCCGTCGCAGGTCTCGGCCGCGCCGGGGTAGATCAGGTTGTCCTTGGGCTCGCAGTCGTCGACGTCGTTGACGCCGTCGTTGTCGTCGTCTTCGTCGCACGCGTCGCCCTTGTTGTCACCGAGCACGCCGCCCAGGTTGTCCTTGTCCCAGTTGTGCTGGTCGGGGTTCGACACGCCGGGGCAGTTGTCGAAGAGGCCGTCCTCACCGATGCAGCCGTACTCGGAGTCGGCGTCGCAGTCGTCCTCGACGCAATCGGGCACGCCGTCCTGGTTCGCGTCGGGGAAGCCCTCGTCGGTCTGGCCGTTGCAGTCGTCGTCCACCAGGTTGCACTCCTCCTTGGCGGGAACGGGGCCGACGCACGCGAGGGCGCCGTCCTGGCACGACGTCACGCCGACGCAGGTGCCGAAGGCGTTGGTGGTCTCGCACGTGGTGCGGGGAGGGAGGCACTGCTGCAAGGTGCCCCCGCCGGGCAGGGGAACGGCCTGGCAGGCGTACCCGACCGGACAGGCCTGGTCCTCGCACGTGGCGCCGCAGAACGAGCCCTCAGGGCCGAGTTCGACGCACAGATCGGCGTCGGTGCCCAGCTCGACCCTGCACTCGGCGTTGGTGAGGCACGGCCGGCACAGGTTCACGTAGCGTGGAATGCAGTAGTAGGCGGGCTCGCCGCCCACCAGCACCAACGCGCAGCGGAAGCTCGGGTCGGCGCAGGTCTCGACGCAGGTCTCGGGGCCCGAGGCGCGGCACTCGCCGGTCGCCGGATCGCAGGAGCGCCCGGGACCGCAGTCGATCCACTCGCCTTCGCCGAGGTTGGAGCAGTACCCCCATTCCCCGCAAGACTCGACCGTGCACGGGTTCCCGTCGTCGCAATCGGCGTCGGTCTCGCAGGGCGTGCCGCAGGGGCAGACGTCGGCGTCGTCGCTCGCGTCGCCGGGAGGCGTGCCGTCTGAGCCGTCGCTCTCGGAGGGTCCGTCGTCACTGGGAACGTCGAGGGTATCGACGGCGGAGTCGTCGTCGTACCGCGAATCTCCGGCGTCGGCGTCGACGACGGCGTCGGGAGCCACGTCGTTGGACGCTTCGCACCCGCCCGACGCGAAGACCAGCGCGATGGTCACCGTCAACGCGAGAACGACCCGCCGCGTGCGCATGGTTCCCCCTGAGCGCCGTCTCTGCCCAGAATAGAAAAATCGCGGGATCGATGCAAGCGGGCACAGACCTTCCTGGCAGGCAGGAATGCCTGCCCCACAAGATCACCGGACTCCGTCTCTCAGAAGCTGTGGGCCAGACATTCCTGTCTGGCGGGAAACCTCATTCGCCAGCCACTCGAAACCCCTTCGAGAACGCCATGAATTCCCGCGCGAACGCCCACGGCGTGCGCCC
>CAZBRS010000028.1:5515-22089 GCA_964494475.1 uncultured Myxococcales bacterium
GCCAGGTCGGGGTCGAGGGCGTCGAAGCGGCCCTGCTCGATGGCCACGGCGTCGGCCTCGGGCAGCCCGGCCTTCCGCGCCCAGCGGCCGTGCACGAAGGCACAGTAGCGGCAGGCGTTGGCGTAGGCCACGCCCAGCATGATGGCCTCGCGGCGGGCGGGCGCGAGGGAAGGGCCGACGAAGACCTCCGCCAGCGCGGGAGCGCGGCGCGCCAGGCCGGCGGCCTGCGCGAGCAGCGTGGGCAAGCGGTAGGGTCGGGGCAGCGGGCGGCTCATGAACGGTCGACGCTGTCGCGCATGGGCACCCGCACGCCCGTGCGGTCGGCGCAGGCCAGCGCCTCGGGGTAGCCCGCGTCGACGTGGCGGAGCACGCCCATCAGCGGATCGCCCGCGAGCACACGCCGCAGGCGCACCTCGGCGGCTGGGGTGCCATCAGCCACGATGACCATGCCGGCGTGCAGGCTGTAGCCGATGCCCACGCCGCCGCCGTGGTGGAAGCTGACCCAGGTGGCGCCGTTCGCGGTGTTGAGCATGGCGTTCAGCAGGGGCCAGTCGGCGATGGCATCTGAGCCGTCGCGCATGCCCTCGGTCTCGCGGTTCGGGCTCGCCACCGAGCCGGCGTCGAGGTGGTCGCGGCCGATGACCAGGGGGGCCTTCACGGCGCCGCTGGCCACCAGGTCGTTGAAGAGCACGCCGGCCTTGTCGCGCTCGCCGTAGCCCAGCCAGCAGATGCGCGCGGGCAGGCCCTGGAAGGCCACCTTCTCGCCGGCCAGGTCGAGCCAGCGCCTCAGGTGCGCCTTGTCGGGGAAGAGCTGCTTCAGCGCCTGGTCGGTCACGCGGATGTCGTTCGGGTCGCCCGAGAGCGCGGCCCAGCGGAAGGGCCCCTGCCCCTCGCAGAAGAGCGGCCGGATGTAGGCCGGCACGAAGCCGGGGAAGTCGAAGGCGTTGGTGACGCCCGCCGCGTGCGCCTGGGCGCGCAGGTTGTTGCCGTAATCGAACACGTGGGCGCCGGCCTGCTGGAACGCGAGCATGGCGCTCACGTGGCGGGCCATGGAGGCCATCGAGAGCTCGACGTAGCGCGCGGGGTCGCTCGTGCGGAGTGCCAGCGCCTCTGCGAAGGGCACCTGGTGCGGCACGTAGCCCTCGAGGGGGTCGTGGGCCGAGGTCTGGTCGGTCACGAGGTCGGGCACCACGCCGCGCTCGTGAATCTGCCACAGCGCGTCGGCCGCGTTGGCGTGCAGCGCCACCGACAGGCGGCGGCGGTTCCGCAGGGCCGTTCGGCAGAGTTGGAGGGCGTCGTCGAGGTCCTTGGCGACCACGTCGACGTAGCGCGTCTTCAGGCGACGCTCGATGCGCGCACGATCGACCTCGATGGCCAGGCACACGCCGTCGTTGAGCGTGACGGCCAGGGGCTGCGCGCCGCCCATGCCGCCCAGGCCCGCCGTGACCACCAGGCGCCCGGCCAGGTCGGCCGCGCCGAAGTGCGCGCGCGCGGCGGCGGCAAAGGTCTCGTAGGTGCCCTGCAAGATGCCCTGGGTGCCGATGTAGATCCACGAGCCGGCCGTCATCTGGCCGTACATGGTGAGGCCCAGGCGCTCGAGCTCGCGGAACTTCTCCCAGGTGGCCCAGTGGGGCACCAGGTTCGAGTTGGCGATGAGCACCCGCGGCGCATCGGCGTGCGTGCGCGCCACGCCCACGGGCTTGCCCGACTGCACCAGCAGCGTCTCGTCGTCACCCAGGCGCGTGAGCTCGCGCACGATGGCCGCCAACGCCTCGCGGCTGCGCGCGGCGCGACCCGTGCCGCCGTAGACGATCAGGTGATCGGGGTCCTCGGCCACGTCGGGGTCGAGGTTGTTCATGAGCATGCGCAGGGCGGCCTCCTGGGCCCACCCGCGGCAGGTGAGCCGGGTTCCGCCGGGCTTCGTCCATTCAGGGAGCATGCGACCTCGGCTCACGCGTCGTGGTTCACGCGCTCATCATCGATCAGCGGGTTGGATTCATCAATCACTTCCTCGCCTGCGAACCGACCGTCAGGGAGCTCAGCGCGGCCCTCCCACGGCCTCACCGAACAACGAATGGCGGTGCACACGACGGATCTGCACGTCGACGAGGGCGCCCTGCAGATCGGCGTGCCCCTCGGGCGGCACGACGTTGACCACCACGTTGGTGCGCGTGCGCCCTGCGAGGTGGGCGTCGGTGCGCTTCGAGGTGCCCTCGATCAGCACCTCGACGCGCTGATCGGCGTAGGCGTCCAGGCGCGCCTCGGCCAGTTGGTTCAGCCGGGCCTGCAGCGCGGTCAGGCGCGCCGACTTGACCGCCGCCGGTACGTCGTCGGGCAGGCGGGCGGCGGCCGTTCCGTCGCGCGGGCTGTACTTGAACGAGAAGGCCGTGTCGAAGCGGGCGGCCTCGACCAGGCGCAGCGTGGCCTCGAAGTCGGCGTCGGTCTCGCCGGGGAAGCCCACGATCAGGTCGGTCGACAGGTGCCCGCCGGGCGCGAGGGCGCGGTAGGCGGCCACCTTCTCGAGGTACTCGGCGACCGTGTAGCGCCGGTTCATGCGCCGCAGCACGTCGTCGGAGCCCGCCTGCGCCGGCAGGTGCAGGTACTCGCAGAGGCTGGGCAGGCGGACGAAGCGCTCGAGCAGCGCCGGCGAACAGTCGTGGGGGTGCGACGTGACGAAGCGCAGCCGGGCGAGGCCGGGCAGGGCCGCCACGCGGTCGAGCAGGTCCGGGAAGGCCACCCCCAGCGGGGGCGTCTTGCCGTAGGAGTTCACGTTCTGGCCGAGCAGCGTGACCTCGCGCACGCCGCGAGCCAGCAGATCGGACACCTCGCGGAGCACCTCGTCGGCGGGCCGCGACACCTCGGGGCCGCGCACGTAGGGTACGATGCAGTACGAGCAGTAGCGGTCGCAGCCGCGCATGACGGTCACGAAGGCGCTCACCTGGCGCGGGCGCACCCGAGTGAGCTGCAGGAAGGGCGCGTCGGCGGGCGCCGGAATATCGGTGCGCACCACGGGGCGCCCGGTGCGCTCCACCTCGTCGATCATGGCCGGCAGGTCGGCGATGGCGTCGGGGCCGAAGACCAGGTCGACCCAGGGCGCCATCCGGAGGATCTCGTGGGCCCGGTGCCGCGCCACGCAGCCCGCCACGCCGATCAGCGGGAGGCGCCCGCCGCGGCGCAGGTCGCGGAAGTTGCCGAGGTCGGTGTAGACCTTGTCTTCGGCCTTCTGGCGCACCGAGCAGGTGTTCACCAGGATCAGGTCGGCGTCTTCGGGGCCTTCGGCGGTCACGTAGCCGGCCTCGCCCAGCACCTGCTCCATGAGGGCCGAGTCGACCTCGTTCATCTGGCACCCGTACGTGCGCACGTAGGCCTTGCGGTGCATCCGGTCAATCCTCGTGAACCAGGCATTCCTGCCTGGAAAGAAGAACGTCGCCCCACTCGGCCGGGGCCACTTGCGCCGCCGCCGAGCCCCGCTCGACCGACAGCTCGAGCCTGTCCTCGGAGCCCCAGATCGGGAAGAGCCCGCGCCCGGCGCCCGCGGCGTACGTGGGGCACACCGGCCCCGCGTCACGGCCGGAGAGGCGCACCCCGAACGGCTCGGCGCCGAACGCCGCGACCGCGTCGGACCGCGTCACGTTCGTCACGAGGTTCCCGAAGCGATCCGGGAACATGACGCGTCCCCGGACCTCCAGGTGCGTCACGACCGCGTCGAGGCCGGCGAGCAGGATCGGCGCGGCGGGCTCGCCCAGGTCGGAGGGGCTCGCTCGGCCGGCGACCAGCGCCGCGGCCAGGGGCGCCAGGCGATCGCGACCGTGGAAGGTGGACGACGCCCCGGGCCGATCGAACGCCCGGCTCGTCACGCGCCACGCCAGCGCGCCCTGCCAGCGCCGCAGGACCAGCGTGAGCAGACCATTGTCGGGGGCCAGGAACACGTACCCGCCCGCCTCGACCACCAAGAGGTCGCGGGGCGTGCCCACCCCGGGGTCGACCACGGCCACGTGCACCGTGCCCCGCGGGAACCAGCGCGCCGCGCCATCGAGCACGAAGGCACCCCGCACGACGTCGTGGGGCGGGACCTCGTGGCAGACGTCGACCAGCGTGAGCCCGGGCGCCTGGGAGAGCAGCACGCCCTTCATGGCGCCGACGTAGGGGTCGGTCACGCCGAAGTCGGTCGTGAGCGTGACGATGGACGGCATGCGGGGTGGGTCGGGTTCAGCGCTAACGCGTGGCGGCGATCTCGTTCGCCTGGCGGAGCCGCGCGCACATCTCGATGAGGAGCGCGTGGCAGATCTCGAGGTTGTTCTGCAACAGGATGCGGAAGGCCTCTCGGTCGAGCGTGAGGAAGCGGCTGCGCTCGATGGTGATGACGGTGGCCGAGCGCGTGTCGCGGTCGATGAGCCCGATCTCGCCGAAGACGCTGACGGGGTCGAAGATGCCGAGCGCCGTGGCGTCGTCCTTCAGGTAGTTCTTCACCACCTGCACCTGGCCCTCGACCAGGATGTAGAGACGGTCGGCCTCGCTGCCCTCGCGGATGACCTCTTCGCCCTCTTCGATGCGCTCGTCGGCGACCAGGCCCGCGATGATGCCCAGCGAGCGCTCGGGGAGCGACCGGAACAGGGGGACCTTCTTCAGCGTGTCGATGCGTTCCTTCATCCCGCGCCTGCCCTCGTGGTTCGAATCTTTTCAACGTTACCGCGGATCGACCTCGCGATCAATGCCAACCACGTCGCGCGCTTCGTCGGCGCGGACCTCGTCGACCACGTCGGGCTCGAACTCCGGCTCGTGCGGCGACGAGACCTCGTCGGGTTCGTCGCGCTGTCCGGCGAACGCGGCGCCCGCCGACGGGGGCAACGGACGCGGTCGCCCCAGCAACGTCTGGCCGTTCACCCACGCCACCCACTCGTCGCGGGTGCGCTTCGAGGCCTGCAGGCGCCGGACACGCGCCACGTCGCGGGAGGGCTCGCCCTGCAATTCGGGCTTCCAGTTGGCCCGGAACGACGCGAGGGAGGCGACGGCCCGCGCCGCGGGCGGCTGGACGAACGAGGCCTCCAAGGCCCCCATCCCGACGGCCGCAGCCAGCGCCAGCAGCACGGCCGCGAGCCGGAGCATCCCACGCCGCGGCAAGAGCCGCCACAGGGCGACCAGCGCCAGCCCGACCACCGCCAGCACGTAGGGCAGCGCCGTGCCCAGACCGTAGAGGCCCACCGCGTTGGCCGCGTTGCGGAACACGTACCCCTCGACGAGCAGCGGCAGCGAGACCTCGTAGATGGGATCGAAGAACTCGAACGGGTAGCCCTGGGTGGTCAGGTGGATCAGCGTGCGGTTCCAGAGCGCCACCGTTCCGAGCCCCACCAGGAGCGCCCGCCAGCGCCAGTCGCGCCCCACGCCGCTGGTCGCGGTGAAGCGCGCGAGCCCGAGCACCAGGAACGGCTCGGCCGGCGACAGGTAGCGCGGTCCGGCCGTCCAGCCCCCGCGCCAGAGCGAGTGGGACGCGAAGAACAAAAGGAAACCCGCCCCGATGGCCACCGCGGGCCACGCCGCCCGGCGCGCCGAGGGCGTGGCGAGCAGCATTGGCGCGGCCACCAGCCAGAGCACCAGGAAGGGCGCGAAGAAGAACAGGCCCGTGAAGGGGCTGAACGCCACGCCCACGAAGCGCCGCCACGACGGCCCCACCACGCCCATCACGCCCGGCGCGATGGCCTCCTGGAAGGCCTCGGGCTCGATGCAGCTCTGGCCCGTGAGCCAGAGGGCGCCGAAGCACACGTGGTGGTAGTGGAACAGGAGCAGCATGGGCCCGAGCGCGCCGAGCACGACCCACGCGAGATCGCGCCGGTCGGGCAGGCGGGCGAGCAGCAGCAGCCCCACGGGCACCACGCCCACCACGGCGGCGTACTCGCTGCACTGCGCGAAGCCCAGCGCCAGGCCCGAGAGCAGCAGCCACCACGGCCGCCGATTGCGGTCTGCCAGCGCCCGCTCCGCGAGCCACAGCCCCGCGAAGACGGCCATGCCCGCGTGCACGTGGCTGGCGAACATCGAGGCGTAGGTGGTCGAGGTCGTGCCGAAGGCCAGCAGCCCCGTGAAGGCCACCGCCAGGCGCAGATCGCCGGTCTCGGCCAGGAGGCGGCGCTGGAAGGCCACCAGGAACACGAGCCACGGCAGCAGCATGGTCCACAGGCGCAGCCAGGCGATGGCGGCCTCGAGCGTGAACGGCTGCCCGAGGGCCGCGTAGACGTGCTTGCCCGCCCAGTAGAACGGCACGCCGACCAGCGACGTGCCCGGCGCCTTGGCCGAATAGAGCGCCCCGGCGCAGTCGGGGGGGTGCTCCGCGCGATCGGTGCAGTAGAGCGAACGATCGTTGACGTAGCCCCAGTCCCGGGTCACCGAGCCGAAGTCGATGGCGGCCCCGGAGGGCGCCAGCTTGCGGTAGCCGATGGCGTAGGAGGCCGAGTCGACGATGGCGCGCGTCATGTAGACGCGCACGTTCTCGTTGGGGTTGTTGGTGTGCGCGTGGTAGGGGAACACGTACAGCCACGCGAAACCGACCACCAGCACGAGCAGCACTTCGGCGCGCGTCGTGAGGTTCATGACCCGAACCTCCCGAACAGCCACACCTCGCCGAAGCGGGCGCCGAGCCCCTCGAGCACCACCTCGACGGTGCCCCCCTCCGGCACCGAGGTCAGGTCGACCCACGCGCCACGATCGCCCAGCCCCGGCCAGAACGCGCGGGTGAACAGCGTGCGCCCACCGGCCCTCACCCGCAGCCGCGCGAAGCCCAGCAGGGGCGTGCGCAGGCGCTCGCCCTCGGCGGTGAAGCCGAAGCGCAGCGCGAGCCGGGTGTCGTGGCCACGCTTCGGGAAGGAGAGCAGCACGCGCGCGTTCTGCACGAGGTGCGCACGCACGATCGGCACGCCCCCCGAGGTCGAAGGGCCCACCCAGCACCAGGTGCGCCCGCGACCGCAGGTGAAGCGCTCGCCCGAGCGGGTCAGGGCCTCGAGGCGGCCGTCGAGGTAGCGCAGCTCGACGCGCGCCTCCTTCAGCCGGCTCGACAGCAGCTGCCCAGGCTCGGGAACGCCGTCGGCCACCAGCGACGTGAGCCCTCCGCAGCGCTCGACCCGGGGCCCTTCGGAAGCTCCAGCGCCCGCGGTGTCGTACGCCAGGCGCAGGAGGTCGAGCGGCGCGTCGTCGAAGAACACGTGGCGCACCGGGGCCTGGTCGGAGAAGCCAGCGGGGTAGCACGGCGAGCGCTCGAGCCAGCGGCAGGCGTCGACGCGGGTGGCCGGCGAGATCGCGACCTTGGTGCCGTCGTCCCAGAAGCCCAGGCAACGGACCTCTTCGACCACGGGGAAGAGCAGGACCGCGGCGGCGCTGAGCGCGGCCAGCAGCAGCCCGGCGGAGACGAGGACGACGGTCGGACCGGCAGCCCTGGCGGCTACGGGCACACCGTCACGGCCGAGTTCTTGCTGCATCCGTAGTCCTGGCAGTCGGTGAAGCCGTTGCCGTCGTTGTCGAGGCCGTCGGCGCAGTTCTCGTTCGTGCTCTCGCAGAACGGCACCTCGGGCAGGCCCTGGCAGCTGCGATCGGAGCAGTCGATGTATCCGTTGCAGTTGTTGTCGAGGCCGTCGCTGCAGGTGTCGGCGTCGTCCTCGAAGCCGCGCTGGTCGAGCGGCGGGCAGCAGCCCTCGTTGGCCTTGCACTGGTCATCGCCGCAGTCGGAGCGGCCGTCGCCGTCGTTGTCGAGGCCGTCGAGGCAGGTCGACAGATCGGAGGGGTCGCCCTCGATGCACGAGGGCGCGCAGTCGGAGTCGCTGCAGTCGGTCAGCCCGTCTTCGTCGTTGTCTTCGTCGTCGTGGCAGAAGAGGGCCCGGTTGGCCTCGTGCTCGGCGTACTCGGTGCGTTGCCAGGCCGGCGTCTGCTCCTCGTCGCGGCACGCCTGGGGCAGCAGCAGGAGGAGGGGCAGCAGGAGCCAGGGAAGAGAACGGGTCATGGTCGCTCCTCGGGGTATTTTTCCTTCACGGCGCTCACGAACTTCGCGAAGTAGCCCACCGCGGAGAACACCGAGAAGAAGAGCGAGATGCCCACGCACACCAGGCCCACCAGGTGGTAGTCGATGGTGGTCTCCCAGATCCCGTAGTCGGTGGGGTAGCGGTGATGGATGACGAGCCCCAACAGGCCCACCATCTGGAACGCGGTCTTCCATTTGCCGGTCTGGTCGACGCCCAGGCGGAGTCCCTCGGACTCGGCCACCATGCGCAGGGCCGTGATCGAGATCTCGCGCGTCAGGAGCAGCACGACCAGCCAAGCGGGCAGGCGGGAGAGCTCGACCAGCATGACGCAGACGGCCATGACCAGGATCTTGTCGGCGACGGGGTCCATGAACCTGCCGAGGATGCTGCCCTGGTCGAAGTTGCGCGCGACCCAGCCGTCGAGCCAGTCGGTGACCGCAGCCGCCGCGTAGACCAGGGCGGCCAGGGCCAGGCTCGGCTTGGTGTCCTGCGCCATGAGCACCAGCACCAGGGGGATGAGCGCGATGCGGCCGAGGGTCAGCAGGTTGGGCACGTTCAGGAACTCGGTGCGGACGTTGTGCGTGCGGGTCATGGGGCTCCGTCGACGCCGTAGTACTCTTTGTAGTGATAGTAGTAGTCGAGCACCTTCTTCACGTACAGGTTGGTCTCCTCGAACGGGATGCCGGCCTTGGCGTCGACGGCGCCGCCCCCCGCGTGGTATCCGGACAGCACCTGGACGAAGTCACCCTCGAAGCGGTTGGCGAGCAGGCGCAGCAGGCGCGTGCCCCCCAGGATGTTCTGCTCGGGATCGAAGGGATCGTGGATGCCCAGGCGGTGGCAGTTGAAGGGCATGACCTGCATGAGCCCCTGCGCCCCGGCCGGGCTCACGGCCGCGCGCTGGAAGCCGGACTCGACCTTGATGACCGCCAGGAGGAAGGGGATCGGGAGCGAGTACTTCGCGGCGGCCGCGCTCACGAACGGGAGCACGTCGCGCACGCGGTCGCCGTCGGGGGCTCCCGCGCCGACCTTCGGGGACGGGCTCGTCGAGGACGCCGAGGTCGAGGCCCCCGCCGTGGCGGGCTCGGACGTCGGGGCGGGCTTCCCCACGCGGAAGTACGTGCTGCAGCGCCAGCCATCTCGGCGCAGCCGCTCGACCTCCTTGGGCTCGTTGACGAAATAGGGGTCGGCGCCGCTCTTCTGGCACGAGTAGAACGTGCCGGCCGACGCCCGCGCAGCCCCGAGGACCAGCACGAGCGCGGTGATGATGAGGTGTGCCCGCGTCACGGCGCCATTGTAGCCAAAGCCGTTCGGCTCACAACCGGAATCCCTGACACCCGCCACGCATTCGGTTACACTCTCTCACGAACGGCCCTCGAGGTGAGCGTGCCCCCCCTTGGCTGGGAGTCCGGCCTGCCCGGCAAGATCGGTTTCGGTGGTTACCGCGTCGAAGAGAACGTGGCCGAGCATCGCCAGGCGCTCGAGGCCTTCCTCGACGGAGGGGGCAGCGTGCTCGACACGGCCGCCAACTACACGTGCGGAGGCAGCGAGCGGTTGATCGGGGCCGTGCTGGCCGCGCGGGGCCGGGCCCGGGTGACGGTGGTCACCAAGGCCGGCTACCTCGAGCCCACGGTCGAAGGGCGCGCCCCCGACGGCCTGACGCGCGACTACCCCGAGCGCGTGCGCACGCCCTACGGCTTCTTCCACTGCATCCACCCCCAGTTCCTGGCCGACGCCATCACGCGCTCACTGCGCCGGCTGCGGGTCGAGCGCCTCGACGTGTTCCTGCTGCACAACCCCGAGTACTTCCTGACCACGCTCCTCGGGCCGCGGCCCAAGGCCGACCCGAACGTGCAGGCCGCGTTTCGCGGACGCGTCGAGGCCGCCTTCGCGCACCTCGAGGACGAGGTGAAGGCCGGGCGCGTGGGCGGCTACGGCGTCAGCTCGAACAACCTCGGCCGCCCGGCGACCGATCCCGTGGCCGTGACCGTCGAGGGGCTGCTCGACGCCGCGCGCGCCGTGTCGTCGTCCAGCGCCTTCTCCACGGTCCAGTGCCCCCTGAACCTGCTCGAACGAGACGCCGCCCTGCCCCGCCCACCGCTGGCGACGAGCGCCCTCGACGCCGCCCGCGCGGCCGGCCTGTGCGTGCTCACGAACCGCCCCATCAACGCCATGCGCGGGGCGCTGGTGCCGCTGCGCGACGGCCGCAGCGTCGACGCCCGCAGCGAGATCTACCTCGACGCGCTGCGCCGGGCCCTGGAGGCCAACCGCTACGAGCGGCTCGACGGCCTGAAGGGCTGGTCGCTGGCGCACGCCGCGCTCGATCTGGTGCGCTCGCTCCCCGAGGTCGACTGCGTGCTGAACGGCATGCGGCGCCCGGCTTACGTGCGCATGGCCCACGAGGTGCTGGCCGAGGGGCCAGAGGCCCGGGCCCACGATATCCTGAGGGGGTTGTATTGAGGATCGTCGGGCGATTTGCATTGCTCTGCGGATTCCTGGCGCTGGGGGCATGCGGCGGGGCGGCGGCCTCGCCCGACGCCGAGGCCTCGGGACCGCCGGACTGGGCCGCCGAATCGAAGCTCGACCTGCTCGACGTGCCTCCTGCCGACCTGGTCGACGCGTCGGACAAGCCCGACCGGGGCCCCGAGAGTCCGCCCGACACGGCCCCTCCCGACACGGGCGAGGCCACCGGCGACGCAGTGACCACCGACGACGCGGGCCCGGGTTGCGACGAGGAGTGCACGGCCTGTGGCACCACGTGCGTGGCCGGGGCCTGCCAGTTCACGGCCTGCCAGGGCCGCGCCTGCGGCCCCGACGGCTGCAACGGGGTCTGCGGCCAGTGTCCGGCGGGCCAGGGCTGCGCGAACGGCGCATGCGAACCCATGCCCTCGTGCGGCAACGACTTCTGCAACCTGAACTTCGGCGAGGCGTGCGCCAACTGCCCCCGCGACTGCCCCTGCGGCTGCGGCGAGGCCTGCCAGGTCGACGCCACCTGCGTGTTCGTGGCGTGCGACGGGCGCGCGTGCGGCCCCGACGGCTGCGGCGGCTCGTGTGGCGAGTGCCCGGACCACTTCACGTGCAAGAATGGTGCTTGTGCGTACGTACCGTGGTGCGGCGACCACGCCTGCGACCCGAACGAGACCTGCGCCTCGTGCCCCGCCGACTGCGCCTGCACGGACTGCGGGCACTCGTGCGTGGCCGGGCTGTGCCAGTTCACGGCCTGCATGGGCCGCGAGTGCGGACCCGACGGCTGCGAGGGCGCCTGCGGCGACCTGGCAGGCGCGTGCCCCGAGCACCACGCGTGCGACGAGGGTGCTTGCACCTACGTGCCCTGGTGCGGCGACGGCACGTGTGACCCGACCGAGGACTGCGCGACGTGCCCGACCGACTGCGCCTGCCCCGCCTGCGGCGACGTCTGCCTCGAGGGCGCGTGCGTGAGCGCTCCCTGCACCGGCCGCGAGTGCGGGCCGGACGGGTGCGGCGGCTGGTGCGGCGACTGTCCGCTCCACCACGCGTGCGCGCAGGGAGCCCTTGGCCTGCGAAGCCTTGGCGAAGCAGTCTGCGTCTACGAGCCCTGGTGCGGCGACGGCACCTGCGATCCGAACGAAGACTGCGGCACGTGCGAGCCCGACTGCGCCTGCACCGGCTGCGGTATGGCCTGCATCGACGGGGCCTGCACCTTCTCGGCCTGCGTCGGCCGGGAGTGCGGCCCCAACGGCTGCGGCGGCTCGTGCGGTGGGTGTCCCCTGCATCACGACTGCGCCGACGGGGCGTGCTTCTATGTACCCTGGTGCGGCGACGGCACGTGCGACCCGAGCGAGGACTGCGCCACGTGCCAGGCCGACTGCGCCTGCACGGACTGTGGCACCACGTGCGACGGCGGCATCTGCACGTTCCACGGCTGTGACGGCCGCGAATGCGGCGACGACGGCTGCGGCGGCTCCTGCGGCCAATGTGACGACGACCTGCCGTGCACCGACGACGCCTGCGCCAACGGCCAGTGCCAGGCCACCCTGCAGCCGGACCACTGCCTGCTCGAGGGCGGCTGCGTGGAGCCGGGCACCATCGACCCGGTCTCCGGCTGCTCGGTCTGCGACCCGGCGACCGACCCGACGGCGTGGTCACCCCTGGCGGAGCAGTCTCCGTGCGGGAACGACGGCGGGGTCTGCCATTCGGGGGCCTGCTGCCCCCACGCGGCGAACTGCGAACTGCGCGCGTGTGGGCACGACGGCTGCGGCGGCTCGTGCGGCGAGTGCGACGAGCACTTCGCGTGCCAGGACGGCCTGTGCACCTACGAGCCCTGGTGCGGCGACGGCACCTGCGACCCCGCGGAAGATTGCGCGGGCTGCGAAGCCGACTGCGCCTGCACGACCTGCGGCAGCGCGTGCGTGGCGGGCACCTGCCAGTTCGTGGCGTGTGTCGGACGATCGTGCGGCGACGACGGTTGCGGGGGCTCGTGCGGCGAGTGCGCCCCGCACCACGCGTGCCACGACGGCGCGTGCGTCTACCAGCCCTGGTGCGGCGACGGCACCTGTGATCCCGACGAAGACTGCGCGGCGTGCGAGGCCGACTGCGCCTGCACCGCGTGCGGCACCACCTGCGACCAGGGAGCCTGTGTCTTCTCGGCCTGCTCCGGCCGCGAGTGCGGCCCCGACGGCTGCGGGGGCGGGTGTGGCGACTGCGCGGCGCACTACGCGTGCACCGACGGCACCTGTACGTACCAGCCCTGGTGCGGCGACGGCGCGTGCGACCCCGACGAGGGCTGCGGAGCTTGTTCCGCCGACTGCGCCTGCGGCGCCGGCCAGGTCTGCCTGGCGAGCGGCGCGTGCTGCACGCCGACCTCGTGCGAGGGCGGCGGCTGGGTCTGCGGCGAGCCCGGCGACGGGTGCGGCGGCCCCCTGGCGTGCGGCGAGTGCCTGCCCCCGGAGGAGTGCGGCGGCGGCGGCCTTCCCTTCGCGTGCGGTACGCCCGAGCCCCTGCCTTACCCCACCCGCGATCCCATGCGGCTGAAGTCCATCCAGCCCGACTTCTGGCCTCACCCCGAGGAGATCGCCGGCAACGGCGCCGGCGGCGTGGCCATGAACCTGGTGTGGTCCGCGTGGGAGCCCGCGAACGAGGCTCCTCCCTGCGCCGCCGGCCGCGAGGCCTTCGACGGGCACTGCTACGCGATCGACGCGGCCGTCGACCAGGCCATCGCCGACTGGACCGCGCGCGGGCTGGTCGTCACGGGCGTCGTGTACGGCGTGCCGGCCTGGGCTCGTATCGAGACCGGGTGCTCGCCGGTCTCGGCCGGCTTCGAGATCTTCTGCGCGCCCCGCGACCCGGCCGACTTCGGCCGCTTCGCGGGCTACCTGGCCTGGCGCTACAACGGGCTGCGCGGCCACGGACGCGTGGCCGACTTCGTGATCCACAACGAGGTGAACTCGAACGACTGGTACGACGTGGGCTGCGGACAGGGGGTCTACTGCGAGCCGACGGGCTGGGTCCAGCGGTACGCCGCCGACTGGAGCGCGGCCTACGACCGCATCGTACGCCAGCAGCCCTTCGCCAAGGTGCTCGCGTCGTTCACGCATCACTTCGATCCGGCGCTCGACGCGTACGGCGTCGCGAGCCCCGTCATCTCGGTGCGCACCTTCCTGCCCTGGTTCGCGGCCCACGTGGGCGCGCGCGAGTGGCGCGTGGCCTACCACCCCTACCCTGCGAACCTGACCAGCCCCACCTTCGGGCCCCGCGACTTCCCGCGGGTCACCTACGGCAACCTCGGCGCGCTGGTGGGGTGGCTGATGGCCGCCTTCCCGAACGACCCCCACGCCTGGGACGTACAGCTCACCGAGAGCGGCATCAACAGCCTGTACCCGGGCTCGTACCCGGCGGCGCAGGTCGACGGCGTGTGCCGTTCACTGAAGGCCGTGCTCGGCACCCCCTTCATCTCGAACTACGTCTACCACCGCATGCAGGACCACCCCACCGAGGTCGCGTCGGGGCTCGGGCTCGGGCTCTGGGACACGGCGGGCAACGCCAAGCCGGCCTGGTCCACCTGGGCGCTCGCGAACCGCGCCGACCTGGACCCTCCCCAGCTCTCGTGCGGCTTCGAGCACTTGCCCTACACGCGCCTGGTGGTCTACGGCTGCATCGACACCGGCACGCGCTGGACCAGCACCCGCCCGGCGCCCGCCAACTGCACCGAGCGCCAGGCCTGGCGCCTGCTGCGCGCCGAGGCGCCGGGCACGCACCTGGTGCACGAGTGCCTTTCGGGCACCAACGACAGCTTCGCCAGCCTCGACCCGGGCTGCGAGGGTCAGCGCTCCATGGGCCCCCTCGGCTGGGCCTACGACGCGCCGCAAGACGGCGCCGTTCCGCTCTACCGCTGCTTCTCGGGCTTCGATCACTTCGTGTGGGCCGACGCCGGGTGCAACGGGTCGGGCCAGGAGTCGTTGCTCGGGTATGCGCTACCGTAAGGGCGCACGCGCGCAGGGGCGTCGTGCAGCCCCTACAACGGCGTGAGCACCAGCCTGCCCTTCGCCCCCTCGCGCACCTCGCGCCAGTCGAAGACCATGGGCACCAGGCCTCCGCGCTTCCAGACTTCGTGCTGGTCGCCGTAGTGGGGCGAGCCCGGCCAGCCCGAGGCGCCGGTGTCGATGATCCACTGGCCGTGCGCCACGTCGGCCAGGTCGACGACCATGCGGAAGACCGGGCCGGCCATGGCCCGGAAGGGGTGGTCGGGGTGGGCCAGGTCGAAGTGGCTCTTCCAGACCGAGTCGAGCCCGCCGGCCGCCTCGCTCTGCGGCAGGTTCACGAGCCCGGCCAAGGCCTTCTGGGAACCGAAGGCGTGCTTGATCTGCAGGTCGTGCAGGCGGCCCCAGCGCCAGGCGGCGGGGTCCGGTCCCTGGGCCGCGACCAGGGCGGCCACGGCGCGCTTGAAGGCCGGCACCACCACGTCGGCGCGGCGCTCGACGGCCGGAGTGTCGCGGGCATCCCACACCACGTGGCCGGGCGCCGACAGCCACAGGTCGGCCACGTTGGTCGAATAGCGCTGGCCCATCACGAAGGTGAAGGCGGCGGGGTCGAGCTCGTCCCTGAGCGCGCCCATGACGGCCTCGCGGTACGTGGAGAAGAAGACGGCCGCGGCGGGCGAGCCGGCGGGGGCCTCGAAGTCCCAGGCCACGAGCAGCGCGAACGCCGCGCGCTCGGCCGGGTCGAGCGAGGCCGCGCGCAGGTCGTCGACCAGGTGCGGCACCAGGCGCCGGGCGCGGATGAGCTGCACGTCGGTCTGGATGGCGGCGAAGGTGGCCGGCGTGTGCTTCGGGCGCTCGTTCAGGCGCTCGACGATGCGCTCCCAGCGGTAGGAGGGGGCCGTGTCGATGGCCACGGGCACGCCCTGGCGCGACGGATCGGACATGGCGTTGTTGGCGTGGGCCAGCAGCGCCTCGGCCCCCTGCACCTCGCCCACCAGCACCTTGGGCCCCTCGACGCCCGCCCACTCGTAGGCCGAGAGCCAGCCCGGCACGGGGAAGGTGCCGCGGTGGGCCGGGCGGAGGGGCACGGCCCCGGTCGCGAAGAGCGCCACGTTGCCGTCGACGTCGGCGGCCGTCCAGGTGCCCACGGGCAGCGGCATGGTCCCGAGCGCCGTCATCAACTCGGACACGCTGCCGGCGCGGTTCGCCTGCCGAAGGGCCGTGATGCCCTGCTCGCCCCCCCGCGGCTGCCAGCGCACGGCCACCAGCGGCGCCCAGGCGGGCAGCAGCCCGGCGTACATGTCGTTGAGGAGCGGCCCGTTGGTCGTGCGACGCACGGTGAAGCGCCGGTCGGTGAGGTCGCCGTCGACGCGCACGCGGACCCGCACCTCGGAGGGCACGATGGGGTCCGAGGGCCGCCCCTCGCGCAGCACGGACGAGGGCGCGGCCGGATCGACCCGCTCGACCACCAGGTCGATGGCGTCGCCCACGGTCGAGGTCATGCCCCAGGCCACGCGCGCGTTGTGGCCCGCCAGCACGTAGGGAAGCCCCGGCATGGTCACCCCGATCACGTCGAGGCCCGGGCACGACAGGTGCTGCTGGACCACGAGCGACGGCACCAGGTGGCTGAGGTGCGGGTCGTTCGCGAGCAGCGGCTTGCCCGACGCGCTGTGGTCGCCGCCCACGGCCCAGGCATTGCTGGCCCCCGAGAAGAAGGCCAGCGTGGCCGAAGCGACGCGCAGCCCGTCGGGCGCGGCGGAGGCCGCGGGCGAGGTCGGCGCGGGAGCGACCCAGGGGCGCGCGGGGAAGACCTCGCGGAGTTCGGGCGCCACGGCCGGCGCCAGCGCCCGCGAGGGCTCGTGCGAGTCGAGGCTCCAGCCCTCGGGCCAGGGCGCGTGGTCGTAGATCTGCTCGGCGCGGTCGAGGCCGCCGTGCAGCGCCAGCAGCAGGCGCGAGGTCTCCTGGTGCCAGTTGTGCGTGACGCTCCAGGCGTTCAGGCGGCCGAGCACGAAGCTGTCCTCGAGGGTCCAGCGCTCGGGGGCCACACGCAACAGGCGGTATTCGAGCGGCTCGTTCACGGCCAGGCCGGCGTTCACGCCCGCCACGTAGCCGTCGAGGAGCG
>CAZBRS010000028.1:22189-24383 GCA_964494475.1 uncultured Myxococcales bacterium
GGCTCGTTCACGGCCAGGCCGGCGTTCACGCCCGCCACGTAGCCGTCGAGGAGCGCACGGTCGTCGCCGGACAGCGCCCGCGCGTCGTCGGCGGCCTGCCCCTCGAAGCCCCACGCGCGCATGGCCACGTCCCAGCTGACCGACGTACCCCCCATCAGCGGCTGATCGCCCACCAGCTCGGCCAGCCGGCCGCGCGCCATGCGGCGCAGCAGATCCATCTCGAAGAAGCGCTCGCGCCCGTGCAGCCAGCCCACGGCCAGCAGCAGATCGTGCTCGTCGGTGGCCGCCACGTGGGGCACGCCCTGGTCGTCGAACCACACCGTGACGGCCGCGTGCAGTCCGGGCAGGTCGCGCACCTCGCGCGCGTCGAGGCGCGGGTGGTCGGGGTGCACCTTGTAGGCCAGGAACGACGACGTGGCGCAGGCCGCCAGCAGTCCCGCCAGGCCGACGATCGCGAGGCCGCGCATCCATCGAGCCATGATCCGGTCCCCCTATCCAAGCCACCAGGCCATCAGGATGCCTACGTAATTGGCCACCGCGCAGCCCATCAGGCCGCTGGCGATGCCCGTGATCACCACCTCGCGGTTCTCGAGCTTGTCGGCCACCGGCGCCACGAACGCCGGGCTCATGATCGTGGCCACGCTGGTGATGAGCAGCGTGTCACGATCGATGCGAAGGAGCGCCCCCAGGACGACCTCGAGCACCAGCACCAGCCCGATCAGCGCGCACGTGAACGCCAGGATGGGCAGGCTCGTGCTGAACAGGCGCCCGAAGTCGGCCAGCGAACCCGTGGCCGTGCAGAACACGAGCAGGAGGATCTGGCCCATGCCGTACGTGCCGGGCAGCGAGCGCACCTTCGGCACCAGCGACGCGAGCACCGCCAGCGACGTGATCGACAAGATGGCCGTGGCCATGGCGAACGACTCGGGTGCCAGCTTCCACGTGGAGCCGCCGATGGCACAGATGGCCGCCGCGACGCCGAGCGCCAGCACGCGCTGACCGAGCGTGGGTCGCCGCGTGAGCACGTCGGAGGCCTCCGCGTCGACGTTCGCCCCCGAGCGCGGGTAGGCAGGCGTGACGAGCCCCAGGAGCCGCGGCCCCACCGAGAACACGACCATCAGGTAGATGGCGCTGACCAGCAGGTCGGCCGCGTTGGCGTTGACGAAGAGCTCGGAGGGCGCCCCGCGCGCCACCTGCACCGCGGCCATGTTGGCCGTGACGCCCAGGTACACGGCCGCCAGCATCCCGGTCAGCGTGCCCTGCCCCTCGACCGTGCCGGCGAGCACCAGGTGGGTCGTGACGGAGCCCACCAGCACCGCCACGAACACCACGCCGAAGGCCAGGAGCGCCTTGCCCGCCATGCGCGTCCAGGCGCCCACGTCGAGCGAGAAGAGCAGGAGCGGGATGGCGAGCGCGGCCGCCCCGTACCCGAAGGCCTCGGCCACCGGCCCGTACGGCACGTGCAGGGGCTGGTTGGCGTACAGGATTCCGGCCACGTAGCACAACGTGGCCGGTCCCAGCGCCCGGGCCCACCCGTACCGCGCGGCCAGGCGCTGCGCCACCACCGGGAAACCGAGGTAGAGCGCGACGTCGGCGAGCACGAAGGGCGTCATGGGGCTCCTAGGGATGCTACAGAGGTCATGCCTTGATACGACGGTAGGGGGAGCACGTCAAGCGGCAGCGGGTGCCGGCATCGTCTTGATCGCGACCAACTCGCGCACCGTGGCCACGTCGGCGTCTCCCGGCACCAGGAAGCGAATGCCCGTGCCCTCGGCGTAGCGTCGCGCCTCGCGAAACATCGTCGTGATCCCCTCCGGCAACCCGCCGGCCAGCGCCAGGGCCAGGGCGCGCTCGCCGAGCACCACCGCGACGCGCACGGCCCCTGGCTCGGGGGTCAGGTACAGGAGAGTGCGCTTCTTCTGCTTCAAGAGGCACACGCGGCCGAAGTCGAGCTTCGAGGGCCTCCACTCGGCTTCGATGGGCCCGACCTGCTCGCCCACGGAGCGGACGATGGCCTGCCAGGTCGGGAGCGCGGCGCCCAGACAGGCGGCCAACTCGGTGTCGGAGGGTGTTTTCGCGATCGCGGGGCTCATGGAACCTCCCGGGGCGATGTCGGGCTTCAGCACCCTTCGTCCGTGGACCCGTCGCAGTCGTTGTCCTTGCCGTCGCCGCAGACCTCGGCCTTGCCGTGGTA
>CAZBRS010000028.1:24483-35854 GCA_964494475.1 uncultured Myxococcales bacterium
ACCCGTCGCAGTCGTTGTCCTTGCCGTCGCCGCAGACCTCGGCCTTGCCGTGGTAGCAGGCCGGGTCCTTGGGTTTGCAGTCGGCGGTGTCCGGGTCGCCGTCGTTGTCGTCGTCGGTGTCGACGCAGTCGGCCTGTCCGTCGCCGTCGGTGTTGACGTAGCCGTCGTCGGTGGTGCCGTTGCAGTCGTTGTCGAGGCCGTCGCAGTACTCGTAGCTGGCCTGCGAGGCGCTCCCGTCCGGGTCGGTGGAGCACGCGGCGCCGCCGTCGGCCTTGCACTCGATCACGCCGGCGCCGCACGCGCCGGTGCCGTCGCAGGCTTCGCCCTTGTCCACGTACGTGAAGTGCCAGTACAGCCAGTCGTCGATCACGCCCGTGCAGTCGTCGTCCTTGCCGTTGCAGGTCTCGTCGTAGCTGGCCGTCTCGTTGACGCACTCGAGCCCCTTGCCATCCGCGCGGCAGGTGGCCAGGCCCATCTTGCACAGGTCCCAGTCCCAGCCGTCGCAGGGCTTGCCCTTGTCGGGCCAGTCCTCGTCGGTCTGGCCGTCGCAGTCGTCGTCCAGGCCGTTGCAGGTCTCGGCGAGGCCCGAGACGGTCTCGTTGATGCACTCGACGCTGGTCAGATCGGCCGCCAGCGTCCACACGCCGTAGGTGCACTTGTCGGAGTCGCCGCCGTCGCAGGGCGCTCCGAGTTGGGCCGGTGCGTGGAAGATGTCGGCCGAGACACCCGCGCGCCCGATCGTGGAGGGCTTGCCGGCCGTTCCCGGGCCGCCCGCGCCGCCGCCGCCGGTCGACGGATGGGTGACGGAGAGCAACGAGGGCTGGGTCGCCCCGGTCCAGAGGATGCCGATGGACACGCCCCCCGCGCCGCCGCCGGCCGCGCCACCGTCGCCGCCCTTGCCGCCCGCTCCACCCTTGCCGCCGCCGCCCTCGGCCTCGCCGTTCAGGTTGCCGGTGCCACCGTTGCCGCCCGAGCCACCGTTGCCGCCCAGGCCGCCCCCTCCGCCTGCGCCACCCGCCCCGCCCGCGCCGCGGGAGACCGCCACGCGCTCGAGCACCACGGGCGCCTCGTCGAGCAACAAGCCGATGGAGCCGCCACCGCCGTACCCGGGCGTACCGCTGGTGCCGGGGCACCCGCCGCCGCCGCCGCCGCCGCCGCTGGCACCATAGGTGAAGCACTCGAAGGTCACGTCGTAGAGCTCACCGCCGCCCCCGCCACCGCCGCCACCGCCCGCGCCCGGCACCCCCGCGAGGCCCGAAGTGCCCGCGCTCGGCAGCCAGCGCCCCGCGACCGAGCGGCCGAAGCCGTCGCCGCCCACTCCGGTGCTCCCCAACGCCCCCGCGGAGCCGTCGCCACCCTTCGAGCCGTTGACGGTCGGTGCGCCGCCGGCGCCTCCCGCGGTCAGGCCGTCGACCGAGGTGGCCCCTCCCCAACCATACGAGTCGGCCTCGCCGCCCTGGCCACCCTTGCCGCCACCGTTGACGCACGGTCCGCTGCCCGCGCTACCGCCGCTCGGCAGCGCGCACGAGCCACAGCCCATGCCCAGGAACCCGCCGTCGTAGACACAGCCGGTCCAGCCACCACCGCCGGAGTTGCCCATCGCCCCGTTGCTGCCCGCGCTTCCCGCCGCCCCTGCGCCGCCCGCGCCCGCCACCACGCTGACGTCCTCGAAGCGCAGGGCCGACGTGGAGGCCGCCACGGCCACCGCCACCGACGAGCCGGTGGGCTGGCCGTTGGCGGCGGCCTCGAGGGTGAGGCCGGTCACGCGCGTGGGCGCGGTGATGCCGGTGGCGGTGAGCGCCGAGATGACGCCGAGGGTCGGGATGAGCCCCAGCACGTGGCTGGGGTGCAACGTCGCGGCGTGGACCCAGGTAGCGGCGTCGTACCCGCCGTGCACGCTGACGCCGTTCGCCAGCGCGATCGTCTCGGTGTAGGTGCCCTCGGCCACGTAGACCTCGAAGGGCGGGTTCTTGGCCTTCGCGAGGGCGATGGCCTTGCCGATGGTCTTGACGGGCGCCGCGCGGGTGCCGGCCGCCGAGTCGAGGCCGGCGGGAGAAACGAAGATGCCCCGGGCGAGCACGCCGTCGAAGCCGTCGCAGTTCTCGTCCTTGCCCTGGGGGTCGGGGGGGTCGGGCAGGTCGAGCGCCCCTTCGCAGGGCTCCTCGCAGCCGTCGCCGGGCAGGCCGTTCAGGTTGGCCCAGCCGTCGGCGCACGCACCGAGCGCGCAGGCCCCCGCCTCGCACGACGCCCCGGCGTGGTCGAAGGCGCACGCACCGCACTCGCCGCCGCAGCCGTCGGGGCCGCACTGCTTGCCCGTACACTCGGGCGTGCACGTGCACTGCCCGGCCGCCGTGCACTCGTGGGTGGCCGGGCACTCCCCACAGGTGCCACCACACCCGTCGGCGCCGCACACGCGGCCGGCGCAGTTCGCGGCGTGGGGGCAGCAGCCGCCCTGGTGGCACACACCGCCCGCCGTGCCGCACGGGGCCTGCTCGGCGAGGGGGGTCCACGCGGCCGGATCGACCGCAGGATTACAGACGGCGCAGAGCGACGCGGGCTCGAGGCCCCCGAGGCCCACGCACACGCCGCCGATGAGGCAGGACGCGGCCTGCAGCGAGGCCTCGCACTGTCCGCCCTGGCAGGCGTCGACCGTGCACGCCAGGTCGTCGTCGCAGGCCCCGCACGAGCCGCCGCAGCCGTCGTCGCCGCACGCCCGGCCGTCGCAAGCGTGGAAGGTGCGGTGGCCGTCGTCGCAGGTCTCGCCGCATCCAGGTTCGCCGCAAACGAAGCCGCAGCCCGCGTCGCCGCAATCGTGCCCGGCGCACCCGGGCCGACAGGGGCACGCCAGCTCGTACGAGCCCAGCGAGATCACGTCACCCGAAGCCTTCAGCGTGGCCGTCGACAGGGCGATGCTCTTGCCCCCGTTGGCGTCGTGCAGGGTGGCGTTCACCTGCACGCCCAACGTGGCCGAGAAGCACGACTCGGCGGCGTCGAGGTCGGGGACCTCGGAGACGCTGAGCGCCAACCCGCTGCCCTCGAGCCCTTCCACGACGTAGGTGCCCTCTTGCGCGTCGGAGAACCCGGGGCATTGCGAGTCGGCCTCGAGGGCCACGCGGCGGATCTCGAGCCGATCGGAGAGGTCGTAGCGCCCGCCGGCCTCGACCGTCAGGGTGCAGCCCGTCCCGCGCCGGAACTGCAGCACCACGCTCACGAGGCAGCCATCCTCCCAGGGGTCGACGTCGCGCTTGTGCTGCACGATGGCCGTCACGTGGTCGAACGTGAGGCCCGCGACCGAGGTCGAGAGCTCGCCCGCGGCCTGCAGCGTCGTGCCCGTGCAGGGCACCTCGACGCACTGGCCCTCGGCGCAGGCCAGGCCTCCGACGCACGTGCCGCACTCACCGCCGCAGCCGTCGTCGCCGCACTCCCTGCCCGCGCAGGCCACGAACTCGCACCCGCCCGCCACGCAGGAGCGGCCGCACCCATCGCACGTGCCGCACGATCCGCCGCAGCCGTCGCCGCCGCAGGTCTTGCCCGAGCAGTCGGGCACGCACGCGCCGTCGGCCTCCGGGGGCAGGTCGGTGGGCACGTCGGGATCCGCGTCAGGCCTCGCGTCACGCCCCGGATCGTCGGAGCCTTCCGGGATCGCGTCCGGCGCGACGTCGGAGGTCGCGTCCGCGTCGTGGCGCGCGTCATCGGGATCCAGGACCTCGCCTCCAACGTCGCGATCCTGCAGGTGCGTTCCCTGCCCTGCGGTGTCGCCGCAGCGGGCCAGCGCGAGCAGTGCGGCCAGCACGGCGACGCACGTCACGAGGTCGGTGGTCGAGCGCGTACGCATGGGCGTGGTCCTCCCGATCGACGGAGCGCGCGGTGCTCCACGAGGGCCCGATGATAGAGAGTTTCCGCGAGGATGGAAACGGGGTTACGCCCCAGGCGTGGAGCACGCGTCCTCCAACCTCAATTCTGACGGCTTCGTCACTTTACCCTTGACGCTCGCCCCACCCCGTGGCATGACCCTGATTGTGACGATTGCGTCGCTTTGCTCGGGGAGTGCCCATGACCAGGCATCGCAGCCGCGAAGACCGGGTCGTCGAGATCCTGGCCTCGGCCGCCGAGGTGGTCGACGAGCTCGGCTACCCGGCGCTCACCATGGACGCCGTGGCCCGCCGCACCGCGCTCAGCAAGGGGGGCATCTACCGCTACTTCGCGAACAAGGACGACCTGGCGCTGGCCCTCTTCGAGGTAGCCCTCGAAGCGGAGGTGCACGTCGACGAGCCCGAGGTCTTCGGCTGGCGGCTGCCGTTGCTGGAGACGCTGCTCCGCCTCATGATGCACGACCACCGCACCGTCGACGCGGCGCGCCTGCACCGCATCTTCCTGCAACTTCTGCCCGAGACGCTGCTGAAGCCCACCTTCCGGCGCGTCAAGCAGCAGATCGAGGACCGCTACGTCGAGCGCTACGGGCGGCTCGTGGTCGCGCTTCTGGCGCGCGACGGGATCGCGCCGGTGGCTGGCTTCCTGGAGCGCCTCGCCGTGTCGCTGCGCCTGGCCGCGACCCTCATGGAGGGCATGACGTACCGCCTGATCGGGGGGACGTCGCACGACGAACTCGAGGCCCAGTGCCGTCGCTTCCTCGAGGTCATGCTCCACGCCGCGCTGGAGGCCCACGATGCCTAGGAGACACCACCTCGCAGCCCTGCTCCTCGCCCTCTGGACCGTGGCCGGGTGCCGCGCCGAGAGAGAGGGCGCCGCGGGCCTCGAGCTGCCGCCCCGGCTCGTACGCACGAAGATCCTGGAGGTCGAGACCCGCCGCGACGAGCGCCGCTTCTCGGGCTACGTGTACCCCTGGGAGGCCCACGGCGTGGGCTTCCTGATCGCGGGCCGCGTGAAGGCGTTGCACGTGGACCTGGGCGACCACGTGACGAAGGGCCAACTGCTGGCCGAGCTCGTTCCCGAGGACTACGCCCTGGTCCAGCGTCTGTCCGAGATTCAGGTGTCGGCGCTGGCGCCCAACGTTGAGCGTGTCGACAGCCTGGTCGACGAGAAGGTGCTGCCCGCCGTCACCCGGGACGAAGTGACGGGCAAGTACCAGGCCGCCCTCACCCAGCGCGATCAAGCCCGACGCCAGATGGGCCACACCCGACTGCAGGCGCCCCTCGACAGCGTGGTGCTGCGGCGCGACACGGCGGTGGGCCAGGTCATCGGCGCCGGCATGCCCGCGATCACGCTGCTCGAGCTCGACCGCGTGAAGCTGAAGATCGGCGTGACACAGCACGAACTGGCTCACTTCGAGAAGGGACGGGAGCTGCCCGTGGTCATCCCGGGCTTCGAGGGCGCCTGGACGGGCGCCGTGCACAGCGTGGCGTTGGTGCCGGACTCGAAGACCCGCACCTACGAGGTCACGCTGGCGCTCGACAACGCCGACGGGCGCCTGCGGCCCGGCCTGCTGGCCCATGTTCGGCTGATCACGCGCGAGCAGCAGGGCCTGTTCCTGCCCCTGCATTTCGTGAAGCACGACCTGCAGGGCCGCACGGTCGCGCTCCTCCTCGATCCCTCCACCTCGAAGGTGCAGGAGCGCCCCATCACCCTGGGCGCCACCTTCGGCGTCGACGTCGAGGTCATCGAGGGGCTGTCGGCGGGCTTGACCGTGATCACCGACGGCGGGGGCTTCGTGGTGGCCGACGAGTTGGTGCGGGCCCAGGCGGAGCCGAACCCATGAGCCTGGTCGGCTGGGGCCTGAAGAAGCCCGTGCTGGTCTGGCTGCTGTTCGCGGCCGTGGCCTCGTGGGGCGTGCACAACTACCTGACCATCAGCCGACGCGAAGACCCCGAGATCAAGATCTCGATCGCGCTGGTGGTCACCATCTGGCCCGGCAAGGGCGCCGAAGACATCGAACGGCTGGTCACGAAGAAGCTCGAGGACCGCATCGAGCAGATGTCGTCCATCGAGGAGCTGCGCTCGACGACCCGCGAGAACGTGTCGCTGATCTTCGTCGACGTGCGCTACGACGTGGACGAGCAGCTCGAATGGCAGAAGCTGCGCAACCGCATCGACGAGGCGCGCCCCGACCTGCCCGCGGGCGTCATCGGGCCCAAGGTCATCGACGACTTCGGCGACGTGACCGCCATGGTGTGGGCCCTGCGCTCGACGACGGCCGAGCCGCGCGAGCTGAAGGAGTGGGCCGAGCGGCTGCGCGGCCGCCTGAACGAGCTGCCGGCGGTCGGCAAGGTGAACCTGGTCGGCGAGCAGGAGGAGGTCATCTACCTCGAGGGGCCCATGGAGAGCTTCTCGATGTTCGGCTTCTCGCCGTTCGTGGCGGCCAGGCTGCTCGACTACCACAACGTGAACGTGCCCGCGGGCTACGTGCGCACGAGCGAGCGCAACGTGCGCCTCGACGCCAGCGGCACGTTCGAGGTGCTGGACGACCTGCGCGAGGCCGTGCTCGACGTGTCGCGCGAGACCGGCCAGCCCCTGCGGGTGGCCGACGTGTTCACGGTGCGGCGGGGCTACGACGAGCCGCCCCTGCACAAGGTGCTGTCGAACGGTCAGCCCGCCATCGCGCTCGACGTACGCATGCAGCGCGGCTTCAACGTGGTCGAGATGGGCCGCGCGGCCAAGGAGGTGGCCGAGGCCTTCCGCGCCGAGCTGCCCCCGGGCATCGAGCTCGACCTGCTGCACGACCAACCGCGCGAGGTCGACGAGTTCATCGGCGAGTTCATGCAGAACCTGTGGGAGGGCATCCTGATCGTGGTGCTGGTCATGCTCCTGCCCATGGGCCTGCGCAACACCGGCATCACGGCCGTCGCCCTGCCGCTGTCGATCGCCGTGGCGTTCGCGGTCATGCCCCTGTTCGACGTGATCCTCGAGCAGGTGGCCATCGCGGCCTTCATCGTGGTCATCGGCATGCTGGTCGACGACGCCATCATCGTCATCGACAACATCGACGTGCACCTGCGCCGGGGCGCCTCGCCGGCAGAGGCCGCCCTGCGCGGCACCGAGGAGATCGCGCTGCCCATGCTGACCGGCGGCACGCTGGCCACGGTGTTCGCGTTCCTGCCCCTGCTGCTGCTCACCGACGAGATGGGGGCCTACGTGCGCGCGCTGCCGCTGGTCGTGTCGATCGCGATGATCGCGTCGTTCCTGGTGGCCATGTTCGTGACGCCGCTGCTCGCGCGCCGCTTCCTGCGGCCGGCGCCCGCGGCCCGGGTCGCCGAGGCCGAGCGCCCCTCGCGGCTGCGAAGCGCCTACGGGCGCGCGCTGCGAGCGGGGCTGAAGGCCCGCTGGCTGGTGCTGTTCCTGGCGCTGGCGGCGTTCGCGGGCGCCGTGATGCTCATCCCGCACGTGGGCGTGTCGTTCTTCCCGCGCGTCGACCGCGACCAGTTCACCGTCGACCTGTGGCTGCCGGAGGGCTCGGGCACCGAGCGAACCGAGCGGGCCGTCCGCGAGGTCGAGGCCATCCTGCGCGAGGAGCCGCTGGTCACCGACTTCATCACCTACGTGGGCGAGGGCGGCCCGCGCTTCCACATCACCGTAATCCCGCAGTTCAACACGCTGAACTACGCCCGTTTCATGGTGACCACCACCGACAAGAACGCCACGCGCGGGCTGGTCGAGCGCCTGCGCGTCGTGTTCCGCGAGCGCATCGCGGGCGCCCACGTACAGCCAGCGGCCATCCTGCTCGGAAAGCCCGTCGAGGCGCCCATCGCCATCAAGATCCACGGGCCCGATCTCGGCGAGTCGCGGCGCATCTCGGAGCAGGTGCAGGCCATCCTGCGCGAGACGCCGGGCGCCGACCTGGTGCGCGACAACCTGGGCCAGGAGGTGGCCAGCCTCGAGGTGGTGATCGACCAGGAGGCCGCGCACATGGCGGGCGTCTCCAACACCGAGGTGGCGGCAGCGCTGCTCACGGCCCACGAGGGCTACCCGGTCACCGACTTCCGGGCCGAGCAGAAGCGCATTCCCGTGAAGATGCGCGCCACCGACGCCGATCGACGGGCGCTGCGGGGCCTCAACGACCTGGTGGTGCCGTCGCAGACCACGGGCGAGAAGGTGCCCCTGTCGGCCTTCGCCACCCTCGAGCCCCGCTGGGCGCCGGGCGTGGTGCACCACGCCGACGGGCAGCGCACGGTCACCGTGCTCTCCGATGTCCACGGCCGACTGGCCTCCGAGGTGCTCCGCGAGGCCTGGCCGCGCATCCAGAAGCTCGAGCTGCCCCGCGGCTACACGGTGGTCTCCGAGGGCGAGGAGAAGGAGCGCACCAAGGCCTTCGGCCAACTGGCGTTCGTGTTCGTGATCATCATCGGCGCGCTGCTCGTCATGCTGGTCGTCCAGTTCGGCTCGGTGAAGCGCGCGGCGGCCATCCTCTTCAGCGTGCCCCTGGCGATCGTCGGGGCCGTGGTGGGCCTGTGGTGCACGGGCAACAGCTTCAGCTTCATGGCCTTCCTGGGCGTGGTCTCGCTGGCCGGCATCGTGATCAAGAACGCGGTGCTGTGGGTCGACCACGTCGATCGCTCGCTCCTTGGCGGGCGCAGCCTGGCCGACGCGGTGGTCGACGCCGGGGTGCGGCGCTTCCGCCCCATCCTCATGACCGCGCTCACCACCGTGGGCGGGCTCGTGCCGCTCGCGCTGCGCGGCGGCGTGCTGTGGGAGGGCATGGCCTCTGCCATGATCTTCGGGCTGTCGCTGGCCACGGCGCTCACGCTCTACGTGATCCCGTGCATCTTCTACCTGTTGTTCCGGCGCGGCGAAGCGAAGGCACACCCCGTAGCCCCGGTCGGCGCGGCCCTGCTGCTCGCCGCGCTGGCCCTCGGCGTACCCTCGACGGCGCGGGCCGAGCACCCCGTGCAGGCGCTCCTGACGGAGGCCGGCGTGCGCTCGCTGCCGAACCGCGAGGCGGGGCTGGGCCTGCGCGAGAGCGAGGCCGACCGCGGGCAGGTGCTGGCCTCGTTCGCGCCCATCGTCGACCTGCAGCTCTCGGCGTCGCGCCTCGACCGGGAGATGGGCCTGGCGCTCGACACGAGCACGTTGAACCTGCCCTTCCCCCTCGAGATCCCCGAGATCACGCTGGTGAACCGCAACGTGTACCGCGCGGGCGCCACCGTCACCGTGCCGCTGCTGGTCGGCGGCAAGCGCCTGGCGTACCTGGCCGCCAGCGACCACGGCGTGGCGGCGCGGAAGCTGGTGCAGGAGGCCACCCGCCGCGGCGTCGAGTTCGGCGTGGCCGCGCGCTACGTGCAGGTGCTGCAGGCCGAGCGCCTGGCCCGCATCTGGGAGGCCCGCCTCGAGGCCGACCGGCGCCTGGTCGCGATCGCGCGCGCCAAGGAGGCGCACGGCCTGGGGGTGCCCTTCGACATCACCTACGCCGAGACCATCGCCGCCAACTCGGAGCGCCGGCTCGAGGAGACGCGCGGCGAAGCGGCCCTGGCGCGGTCACGCCTGAACGACCTGGTGGGCCGCGACCTGGCCGCCGAGGTGGTGCTGGCCGAGTTGGGCTACGACCCGGCCTTCGCGCCCACCCTCGACGAGCTGCGACCCGGCGCCGCCACCCGGCCCGAGGTGCGCGCGCGCGCCGAGAAGGCCGAGGCGCTCTCCGCCACGGCCAGGGCCGTGACCGGCGACCTGCTGCCCACCGTGGCGCTGGTCGGCGAGGGCGGCTACAAGCACGGCGACCTGGGTTACACCGAGGGCGACACCTACTGGATCGCCACGGTGGCCCTGAAGTGGAACCTGTTGGCCGACGCCGGAGCCTGGGCGCGGCGCGAGAAGGCCCGCCTGGAGGTGTCGCGCGCCGACCTGGAGCTCACCCAGGAGAAGCACAAGCTCGAGCTGGCCCTGGTCGAGGCGCACCGCCAGCACCAGGACGTGACGCGCATCGTCGCCGTGGCCGAGCGCGCCGTGGGCACCGCCCGCGCGGGCTACGGCAACGCCCGCAAGGCCTACGATCAGGGCGTGCTGCCCCTGTGGACGTTGGTCGAGGCGTCGCGAGCGCTGGTCGAGGCCACCGAGAACCTGGCACGCGCCGCCTACGGGCGCACGCTGGCCGAGCTGCAGCTGCGCTACGTGGCCGGCCTGCCGCTCCTGACCGACGCGCAGCTGGCGCCGCGGCTGCCGGATCTGGAGTTCCCGCGGGAGGAAGGAGGCGCTCGATGACGGCCAGGACGAGCGAGCCGTCGACTGAAGTCGCGGCTCAGGGTACGAAGCCCGCCTGCGCGGGCTGGACAGGTTCGAACGCATGCGAAGCCCACTCCTGCACGGCCCCAGTCCGCGAAGGCGGACTTGGTAGTTCCAGCCGCGACTTCAGTCGACGGCTTGCGCGCCCTCTGGTCGTTACGGGGATCGCGCTCCTTGCGCTGGCCGTCGCGTCTCCCCTCTACGCCGCCGACTTGTCCGACGTAGCCTTGGCGAAGTCGGAGCCCGCGCCCTGGTGGCAGAAGCTGCAGTGGACCTGGGTCGCGGGCGGCCTGGCCGCCGGCTCGGCCACGGCCGCCGTCTTCGCCGGCGTGCACGCCAACGAGCTCGAGGACCGCTACCACGCGGCGCTGGCCACCTCGCGCGACACGCCCCAGCCGGCTTCGACCGTGCTGGCCCTGGGCGACCGGGCCCGCGGTCAGGCCACGCTCTCGAGCGTGCTGTGGGGAGTGGCGGGCGTCTGCGCGATCACCGGTGGAGCGCTCGCCTGGCTCGAGCTGAGCGCGCCCGAGGACCATGGAGAGGTCTTCGTGGCGCCGGTGGCCCTGCCCGGCGGGGCCGGGCTCTCGCTCGGCGGGAGGTTCTGATGCGGCCTCCTCACGCCCGCCCCGGAAAGAACCTCACCCCCTGGCCCCCTCTCCGCGACGAAACCTCACCCCCCACCCCTCTCCGTCAAGCGGAGAGGGGGGTTCTCGTGGCCCTCGCGCTGCTTCTCACGGCGTGCGTGGTCGACACGGGCGTGCCCGCCGACGCCCGGCTGATCTGCGCGGTCGACGACGACTGCCCCGGCGGCTGGCGCTGTCTCGACGACCTGTGCCGGCCCGAGGGCTGGGCGCCCGACGCGGTGGAGCCGGATCTCGCCGCCGACGGCCAGGACGAGGCCGGGGCCGACGCCGCGCTGCCCCGCATCGAGGACCGCCTCACGATCTGCGGCGCGCTCTACGACAAGATCGAGGCCTGCCCGGCCGAGGTGAAGGCCACCCTGGGCCAGGCCGTGTGGGACTTGGTCGGCGACGACCGCGCCGTCTTCGCGAGCACCACGTGCGCCCGGGAGTTGCTGGAGGACGCCACCGACCAGGACCTGGACGACTACCTGGTCCAGGTGGCGCTGCTCGGATCGATCACGTGCCCGATGTTCGTGAGCGTGCTCTGCGAGCTGTTCCCCGACGATGCCGGGTACGAGACG
>CAZBRS010000028.1:35954-75688 GCA_964494475.1 uncultured Myxococcales bacterium
GGCTGGCGCGACGGCGACGGCTTGGGCGCGCCGAACTCGCGGTCGGGGAAGAAGCGCTTCAGCTTCTCGGGGTCGAGGCGCACGCGCACGGTGCGCTCCTTGGCCACGTTGACGGCGCCGGCGGGGGCGCCCTTGGCGCGGCTCACGTGCTTGGCCTCGGTCACGGTGACGTCGAGGGACTGCTCGCGGCTGCCCTTGCTGTACCAGGCTGCCAGCAGGGCGGCCTCCTCGACGGCCGCGGGCTCGGGCTCGCCGCTCTTGTCGACCCTGAGGATGACGTGCGCGCCTTCGTAGTCGCGGGCGTGCAGCCAGAGATCGCGGCCGTTGGCCACCTGGAACGTGAGCTCCTCGTTGTCGCGCGCGCCCCGGCCCACCAGGATGGCGGCGCCGCCGGTGGCCCGGAACGCGTGGAAGGGCTCGCGCAGGTCGGCGGCCTTGCCCTTGCGCGGCGCCTCGATGGGCTCGGCCATGAAGTAGGTCTTGCCGAGCTCGGCCACCGTGGTGGCGTCGTGCGCCTTCTTGGCCGCGTCGAGGCGCACGGCGTCGGCGCGCAGGGCGTCTTCCTCGGCCTGGATGCGGCCCAGGCGCTCGGCCACGAACTGGCGCGTCTCGCCGTATTTGTGGGCCTTGCGGTACAGGGCCTCCATGTTGCCGTTCAGCGTGAGCTTGGGGTCGAGCGGCACCTGGACCGACTCGCCGTTCAGCTGGAGCACCACCGACTCGGTGCCCTTGGCGATGCGAAGCTGGTACAGGTTGGCCTTCAGGGCGTCGGCGCGCTTCAGGAACAGGGGCGCCTCGTCGGCCTTGGCCAGGTCGATGGCCACGTTGGCGCGCTTCTTCTCGATGTGGCGCAGGCGGGCCTGCAGCTTGCGCCACACGCCGCGCACGTCCTCGTCGAAGCCTCGCGCGGCCTCGACCTCCCGGTAGAACGCGTCGACCGCGGCGTGCAGGTCGTCGCCCTTCGTCAGGAAGCGCACCAGGCCCACCTGGTGCAGGGCGTTCTCCTTCTCGGGCTGCAGGGGCCGCTCGTACTTGCGCCCCACCGCCAGGTCGCGCTTGTGCGAGTTGCTCTCGGTCAGCCGGGCCAGGATGCGCTTGGCGGGATCGGTCAGGAAGAGGTTCGGGTGGTGGCCCGAGCACTCGAAGAGGAGCAGGCGCTTGCCGTCGTCGCGATCGAACTCGAGGGTGACCACGCGGTCGCGACGATCCGTCTCGGCGCGGCAGAGGCGCGCGCCGGTGAGGTGCTTGCGACAAGCCATCACGAAGGCGGTCGGGTGCCCCGGTTCGGCCCCCGAACCTTTCTCGTCGGTGTAGTGCAGGCGCGCCTCCTGCGGCCGCGCACAGATCAGCAGGCGCCGGAAGCCCTCGCCCACGTAGAACTCGAGGGTGACCGAGTAGGGGTCGCGCTCGCGCACGCGGCGCACCTGCCCCTCGTCGATCTCGTCGAGCGAGAGCACGACCTGGCGGAGCTCGTCGAGCGAGAGGGTCACAGGGCCTCCTCGGGGCGCACGACGCGGCCGCTCTTGCCCCCGCTCTTCTCGATCAGCTCGAGCCGCTCGATGACGGCGAAGCGGTCGACGGCCTTGATCATGTCGTAGACCGTCAGCGCGGCCACGGCCACGGCGGTCAGGGCCTCCATCTCGACGCCCGTTCGATCGACGGCAGAGACCGTGGCCTCGAGCACCAGCGTGGACGTCGCGGGCTCGGGCGTGATCGACACCGCCACGTCGGTGAGGCGCAGGGGGTGGCAGAGCGGGATGAGATCGGACGTGCGCTTGGCGGCCTGGATGCCGGCCAGCCGCGCCGTCGTGAACACATCGCCCTTCGGACCCTGGCCCCCGGCCACGCCCTCGAACACCTCGGGCGAGAGCTTCACGCGGCCGCGGGCACGCGCCAGGCGGGGCGTCTCGGCCTTGCGCGTCACGTCGACCATGGTGGGCCGACCGGCGTCGTCGAGGTGGGTCAGCTGATCCATGGGGGCTCCCAGGCGCGGAGGGCAACGGCGGCGGACAATACCCTAAACCGTGCGGAAAGGAAAGGCACTTTGCCGCTACGGACAGATGCGCACCAGCCCCGCTTCGTTCAACCGCGTGGCGAACAGGCAGCCCGCGTCGAGATCGCCGCCGGGTCCGAAGGCCAGGTTGGCCACGTGGCGCAGGTTCTCCGCGGGCGCGTCGCTGACCACGCGGGTGGCGCCCGTGGCGAGTTCGTAGGCCACGACGCGGCCCTTGGACCAACTGGCCACCAGCAGCCAGCCGTCCGGGGACAGCAGCAACCCGTCGGCGCCCGCGAACAGGGCGTCGTTCGAGAGCACGGTCGCGACGTACGGCGACTCGCCCGCCAGCGGCACCTGGTAGACGGCGCCCTTCGAGGTCGAGGCCACGTACAGCGTGGCGCCGTCGGGCGACAGGGCCAGGCCGTTCGCGAAGCTGATGCCCTCGACCAGCGTGACGGGCGGGGCCTCTGGCGTGTCGAGGCGCACGACCGCCCCGTCGGTGGACAGCGACACGAGCAGGTGCCCCTCGCCGTCGAAGAGCACGCCGTTCGGGCCCTTGCCGATGGGGTCGCCGATCTGCACGAGCCCGTCGGCGTCGGTCCATTGGTACAGGCGGTCCCCGGTGGTCTGGGCGAACACGGCGCCCCACGACGGGTGCCAGGCAACGCCCGCGAAGCCCACCGTGGGCATGCCGGGCGCCTTGGGGATGGCCGCCAGGGTCTCGAGGTTGCCCGCCTGATCGAGGCGCAACAACGCGTCGTTGGCCGTGAGCAGGAAGCGTCCCTGGCCGTCGACCGCAAGCCCCTCGGAGCTCATGAGCTCGGGAAAGACCTGCTCGGCCTCCACGGGCGCCGCAGGCATCCAGGGGGGGGGCGCGACCGTCTCGTCGGAGGTCTCCGCGGAGTCGGGCAGCGGCGCGTCGGAGATCGTGTCGAAGGTATCGACGCCCGTGGTGTCCGGGGTCGGCGCTCCGACCTCGGCGTCGGCTACCCCTCCCCCGCAGGCCCACCCGAGCCCTCCCGCCAACACGAGCCCCACCAGTCCGGACCATCGAGGTCGTGCCATCTCGGCCTCCTGACGCCATCTGGCACCCATGGTACAGGGTTCGCGACCCGGCGCAACCGTCAACGCACCGCGTCAGGTTCGGAGCCCGGACTCCTGGACCAAACGGTCAAGAACGACGTAGTATACATTGCGCGCTGTGAGGTTTTCGGCTACAAGCGGTGCGAGGTTTCCTCGGGGATCCCCGAATCTGGTGACGGAGGAGAACGATGGATCGCAGACAGCTCTTCTCGTGGGCCCTGGGCGCCGCCGGGGCTGGCGTGGCCGCCCCGGTGCTGGCTGCGACGGGCGAACCCCACGCCGGCACGCCCGCCTCCGAACGTGCGGCCGACCACGCGGCCTGCCTGGTCGACACGACGCTCTGCATCGGCTGCCGGGCCTGCGAGGAGGCCTGCCAGCGCGCCAACCGACTGCCGGCTCCAGAGGTGCCCTACTCCGATCGCTGGGTGCTGAACACGCCCCGCCGCCCCGACGCGACGCGCTTCACGGTCGTGAACGGCTACGAAGGGCCGCCGAGCCCCGCCAGCCGCGACCGCGACGAGACCTTCGCCAAGGTGCAGTGCCTGCACTGCGTCGACCCCAGCTGCGTGTCGGCCTGCATCGTGGCCGCCCTCACGAAGCGCGACGACGGTCCCGTGGTCTACAATGCCGAGATCTGCATCGGCTGCCGCTACTGCATGGTGGCCTGCCCCTTCGAGATCCCGGCCTACGAGTACCACGAGCCGCTGCTGCCGCGCGTGCGCAAGTGTACGTTCTGCACGGGCGACGACCGCAAGGGCCCACCCAAGCCCGCTTGCGCCGCGACCTGCCCCGTCGAGGCCATCGTCTTCGGGCACCGCGACCTGCTCATCGATCTGGCCCGCAAGCGCTTCGCCAAGGACCCCGGGCGCTACGTCGACCACCTCTACGGCGAGCACGAGGTCGGCGGAACCTCGTGGATGTACCTGGTGGGGCGCCCGCCGGCCGAGGTGGGTCTGCTCGACCTGCAGACCGAGGCCCCGCCGCGCCTGACCGAGGCCATCCAGCACGGCATCTTCAAGTACGGCGCCCTGCCGGTGGCGGTGTACTCCAGCCTGGCCGGGCTCATGTGGCTGACCAACCGCAACCGTGACGGAGGCACGAAATGACCTCCCATCGCGCCCGCTCCATGCACGCCCGCGTGCGCTTCTGGTCGAACGGAACCCTGGTGCTGGCCGCCGTCATGGCCATCGGCTATGGCTTCGGCCTGGCGCGCCTGCTGGTGGGCATGGGCCCGGTCACCAACCTGACCGACCAGTACCCCTGGGGCATCTGGATCGCCATCGACGTGGCCACCGGCGTCGCGCTGGCGGCCGGCGGCTTCACCACGGCGGCGCTGGTCAACGTGTTCGGACGGCGACGCTATCACGCGCTGGAGCGCCCGGCCCTGCTGACGGCCTGGCTGGGCTATACGTTCGTCTCCATCGGCCTGCTCTTCGACCTGGGGCGCTACTTCAACATATGGCGCCCTCTGTTCAACTGGCAGGGCAACTCGGTGCTGTTCGAAGTGGGCATGTGCGTGATGGTCTACCTGTTCGTGCTGACCGTCGAGATGCTGCCGGCCCTGCTCGGCGGGCTCAAGGAGCAGGCCGCGGGGCAGGGAGGCTGGGCGCGCCTGCTGAAGCGCTTCGAGGTGCCGCTGCTCCTGACCCGGCGCGTGGTCCGGCGCGTCCTGCCCGGCTTCATCGTGCTCGGGGTCGTGCTGTCCAGCATGCACCAGTCGTCGCTGGGCGGGCTCATGCTCATCGCCCCCACGAAGCTGAGCCCCCTGTGGTGGACGCCCATCCTGCCGGCGCTCTTCCTGCTGTCGGCCATCACGGTGGGCCTGCCGGTCGTCATCTTCGAGGGGTTCCTGGCGGCCAAGAGCTTCCGCCGCGAGCCCGAGATGGAGCTCCTGGCCCCGCTGGGCCGCATCGTCCCGTGGTTCCTCGGCGCCTACTTGATCGTCAAGCTGGTCGACGTCTTCGTGCGCAACGACCTGTCGGTCTTCCTGCTGGACGGCGAAGACACGGTGTCGTGGCTGGTCGAGGTGGGGGTGGGCCTGCTGCTGCCCCTGCTGCTGCTGTCGCGCGAGCGTGTGCGCAACTCGCCCCGCGGCCTGTTCATCTCGGCCTGCCTGGTCATCAGCGGCGTGGTGCTGAACCGCATCAACGTCTTCCTGGTGGGCTTCCACCCGCCGTTCGCCGAGCACGCCTACTTCCCGGCCATCGGCGAGATCGCCATCACGGCGGCGCTGATCTCCACCATCCTGTTCCTCTACCGCTTCGTGGCCACGTTCTTCCCCGTGCTCCCGGCTGACGGGAGCGACGAGTCCCCGCCAGAGGACGACGACGGCACCCCCGACGACCGCGCCTTCGGCTGGGCGCGCGGCATCCGGCGGCCCTCGTTCCTGCTGTTCGTCGGCTTCATCGTCTTCTACGTCCTCGTGCACCGCCAGGCTATCACGGAGAGCGAGCGCTACACGGCCCCCAAGGGGCTGGCACGCGATACGACGTCCGGCCCCAAGCCCGCGGTCCGCACCACCCCCGACGCGCCCGCGTCGTTCTCGCCCGAGGCCATGCCGGCCCTGCTCGTCCTCTCGAGCCCGCTGGCCAACGCCGGCACCGACGACTACGAGCCCGTGCGCTTCATGCACCGCGCCCACGCCACCCACACGGACGGCGACTGCACCGTCTGTCACCACCGGGTGCAGGACCCCGAGAAGCCCGACGATCGGGTGGGGCGCGAGATCTCGCAGGTCGACATGACGGCCTTCCGCCCGAGCACGTGCGGCGCCTGCCACCGCCTGCCCGACGAGCCCGACGCACCCACGCGACCGGGCTTGAAGGGCGCCTACCACCAGCAGTGCGTGAGCTGCCACGAGCGCGTCGGCGAGACCACGGCTCCCGTGGGATGCCGCGACTGCCACCGCCGCTTCGTGCCGGATCACACGGCGTTGCTCGAGCTGCCGGACAAGGTCGTCGAACCCCGCGCCATCACCGCGCGCTGCCTCGAGTGCCACCCCGCGGTCGGCGACGACGTGCTGGGCACGTCGCACTGGCTGTGGCGTGGCGCGTCGCCCCACGCCAAGGGCCGCGAGCACGAGACCTCGCTCGGCAAGCTCGTGACCATCAACAACTACTGCATCGGCGTGGGCTCCAACATGGAGGGCTGCACCCAGTGCCACATCGGCTACGGGGCCTTCACGAGCGAGGCCGACTTCGAAGACCCCTCGCGCATCGATTGCCTCGTGTGCCACGACACGACCGGCACGTACCGCAAGGCCGAGGGTGCGTCCGGCGCCCCGGAGCCCGGGCTCGACCTGGCGGCCATCGCGGGCAGGGTCGGGCAACCGACGCGCGCTGCGTGCGGCTCGTGCCACTTCCACAGCGAAGGCGGCCCCAACGTGAAGCACGGCGACCTCGAGCCGGGCCTCGCCAACCCGTCGCCCGAGCTCGACGTGCACATGGGCGAGCACGGCCTGGCCTGCCAGGATTGCCACACCACGACCGACCACGAGGTGGCCGGCAAGGCGTCGACGCTCGCCGTGGGCACCAACCGCCTGCGCTGCGAACAATGTCACGGCGACGCGCCGCACGCGTTCTCGGGCTCGGTGCGCTACCACCTGGATCAGCACCTCGCGGGGGTGGCCTGCCAGGCGTGCCATATCCCGGCGTTCGCGCGCGAGTCGCCCACGGCCATGCTGTGGGACTGGTCGAAGGCGGGCCAGGACCTCCCCGTGGAGAAGGACGCCCTCGGGATGCCCACCTTCGACAAGAAGAAGGGCGCCTTCACGTGGGCGCGCGACGTGGTCCCCGAGTACCGCTGGGACAACGGCCGTACTCGCCACTACTCGGTGGGAGAGCCCATCGACCCCGCCAAGCCCACGACGCTCGCCGAGCCACAGGGATCCTACGCCGACGCCCGCGCGCGCATCGCTCCGTTCAAGCACTACCGCGCGAAGCAGCCCTACGACGCCGGGACCAACCTGCTGGCCGTGCCCAACCTTTGGGACGGCTTCTGGCTCGACTTCGACTGGGCCAAGGCGCTGCGCGTGGGCATGGCCTCGGTCGGCCAGACCTTCTCGGGCACGTTCGGCTTCGCCGAGACCGAGACCTGGCACGCGCTGCACCACACCGTGGTCCCCAAGGAGCGCTCGCTGCGCTGCCGCGACTGCCACGAGGCCGACGCGGTCTCGTGCACGCGCTGCCACGGACACGACGAGAACGGCCCGGAGGCGTCGTGCGAGCAGTGCCACGGCAGCAGCCCGGGCCAGGACTTCCAGGTCCAGTTGGGGCCGGCCCATCCCGCGACCGCCGGAAAGCGCCTCCACTTCGAGGAGCTCGGCTACGCCCACGATCCCGCGCTGCTCGGCGGGCGCTTCCGCAAGCTCGAGGGACCGTTCGGGGCCCGCAAGAACGACAAGGCCCCCGCGCTCCCGGCCGCCCTGCCCCCGGCTCCCTGACGACACGCGACCCTCGCTCGCGCTGCGGGCTCGCAGAAATCGACGAGTTGCGCTCGCGACACTATACTGTCCGTCATGACGACGCCCCCTTGCGCCAGGCTCGCGCTGCTGGTCCTGCTGTCGATGCTGGGCGGAGGTCCCCTCGGTTGCCTGGGCCCTGCCGACGGCGAGGGCGCGAGGGGCAGCGACCCCCTGCCTCGCGGGGGCGCCGACGAGACCATCCCGACCCCCGGCGAGTGCAATCTCGGCTCGCTGCGCGTCGGGTTGGTCAGGCCGGACCCCGCCGAGCAGACAGCGCTCTGCGTGACGCCGCTCGAGGCCTACCTGGGCGCGCTGCTCGGCGCCCGCGTCGAGGTGGTCCTGTACGAAGACTACGACACGCTGGTCTCCGACGTGGTCGGCGGCGACCTCGACGTCGCCCAACTGCCTCCCCTCGCCTTCGTGCTGGCGCGAGAACGCGACCCCGCGCTCGTGCTGCTGGCCACGCAGGTCTCCCAGGGCGACGTGCGCTACTCGGGGTACCTGGTCGTGCGGCGCGACAGCGAGGCCCGCAGCCTCCGAGACCTCGCGTCGAAGCGCCTGGCCATCACGAGCTACTCGTCCGCCTCCGGCTTCCTCTTCGCGCTGGCGCGCCTCATCCAGGAGGAGATCGACGTAAAGCGCCTGCTGGCCCGAGCGGTGCTGACCGGCTCTCACCTCAAGGCCATCGAGGCCGTGGTCGACGGGCGGGCCGACGCGGCGGCGACGTACCGGGGAGGCCTCGAGGCGGCCCGCGACGCCGGCATCGACACGCACGAACTGCGCGTCCTGGGGATCACGTCTCCCATCCCCCAGGAGGCCCTGGTGGCCCATTCGCACCTGCCGATCCGCCACGTGGCCTGCCTGCGGCGCGCGTTCCTCGTGACCAACAAGGCCACCGCTCAAGGACGGACGGCGCTGGCGCGCTTCCCCGAGTTCGACGGCTGGACCGCGACCAACGAGGACTTCTACGCCATCGTCCGCGAGCAACTGCGCCTCGTCCGCGGGGCCGCTCCCGAGGTGGCTCCGTGAGCGTGCAACGCCGCGTGCTCGTCTTCGGAGTGGGCTTGGCTGTGCTCGGCATGGGGGTGCTGGGTGGAGCGTTCGTCGACCGCGAGCGGCGCGCGTACCGCGCCGACGTGACCGCGCACGCCCGCACCACCCTCGACGTGCTGGCCTCCGAGTGGACGCCCATCCTGGCCGGAAACCGCGTCGAGGAGCTGCACGACGCCGTGACCGCCGTCTCGCTCCGCCGCGCCGACGACCTCGAGTTCGTCGCCGTGGTCGATCGCGATCGCGGCGTCGTGGCGCACTCGAACCCCCTGCTCTACGGCAACACGCTCGACGACCTGTTCACCGCCGAAGCGTCCGAGAGCGACGACATGCTCTTCCAGCGCGTCAGAGGCCCGCAGGGCCCGTTCCTGGCCGTGAGCCGGCCGCTGGTCACGGCGGTGGAGGGCGAACGCGGCATCCGCTGGGGAACCCTGCTCGCGCGCTTCTCCCTGGCCAAGGGCGAGCAGGAGTTCTGGGAGCTCATCTTCACGACCAGTGCGCTCATCCTGCTGGTCACGCTGCTGGTCGGCGCCACCATCTACACGCTGCTCCACCGCAACCTGGTGCGCCCGGTCGCGCGGCTCACCGAGGTGGCCGAGGAGTTCGCGCGCGGCAACCTGGCGGCGCGCAGCCTGCTGGAGGGCCGCGACGAGATCGGCAAGTTGGGCCTCACGTTCAACGACATGGCCGAGCGCATCCAACAGCACTCGCGCGGCCTCGAGCGGGAGGTGAACAAGGCCACCGCCGAGCTGATCGCCGCCAACGAGCGCCTCAGCGCCATGGCGCAGGATCTGGCCGAGGCCAACCGCAGCCTCGAAGACCTGGCCACGGTCGACGGCATGACCGGACTACGCAACTACCGTTACTTCCAGGCCTTCCTCGATCGTGAAGTGCGTCGCAGCCTGCGCACCAGCTCGCCCGTCTCGGTCCTGATGATCGACGTCGACCACTTCAAGCACTACAACGACACCCACGGGCACCCCGCCGGCGACGACGTGCTGCGGCAGGTGTCCCGCGTGCTGAAGTCGCGCCTGCGCGGCATCGACCTGCCGTGTCGCTACGGCGGCGAGGAGTTCGCGATCGTGCTGCTCGACACGGCCAAGGAGCGCGCGGTGCGCGTGGCCGAGGAGGTGCGGGCCACGATCGAGCAGACGCCCATCGCCAACGAAGAGACCCAGCCGGGCGGGCGCCTCACCATCAGCGTGGGGGTCGCCACCTCGCTCTCCGATGCGCGAACGCCCGACGATCTCGTGAAGTGCGCCGACGAGGCGCTCTACGAGGCCAAGCGCACGGGTCGCAACCGCGTCGTGGCGTGGAGCCTCTGATGTTCGGAGGTCTCGGCCTCGCCAGCCTCTTCGATCGCCGCATCACGCGCACGCGCCGGGGTCGCCTGCCCGCCGAGCTCCGCGACCTGGTCGAGCGCGTCGAGGCCGACCGGGGCGGCGGCCGGCTCTTCCGCCCGACGGCCGAGCTCGAGTGGGTGCCGGCGTTCGTCGCCTGGTTCGCCGGCGCCATGCTGCTCGCGTTGCTGGCGATAGGCTCCGGCGGCGAGCCCTGGCAGTTCAGCGTCTACATCTTCCGACAGAACCCGCTCTACCTCGTCGGGCTGCTCTCCGTTCTCGGCGTGATGGGCTACTACGTGGTGTGGCTGAACGGGCTGGCGCCCGCCTACCTGCGCCGCCACGCCCACGCGTACTACCTGCACTTCGGCGGCACCGGCGTCCTCCAGCGCCACGGCCGTACGTACACCTTCCTCCCGTGGAGCCTGGTCACGGGCGCCTCCCTGGAGATCGGGCGCGTGGTGGCCGGCGACGGCACCGAGCCCGTCCGCACCCTCGAGGTGCAGCTCGCCGGACACCGCGTCCTCACGGCGGCGCTCGTGAAGGGCTACGGCCCCGGTGTCTTCTTCCAGGACTGGTTCGAGTACTCCGACGCCGACCTGCGCGAAATGGAGCGCCTCATCCTCGCGAACGCCCGGCCGACGACCGGGGCGCGGTAGGGGGCCTCTTCAGCTTCAGCACCGCCAGGTGCGCCGCCTGGAAGACCACGTCGTACTGCGGGAAGTCGGCCAACTCCAGCCCGGGGATCGGCCGACCCGCGCGCGACGCGGCCGTGGGCACGATCATCCACGTATAATCGGGCGCGACCGGCAGCGACGCGCGCTCGCGGAGCGAGGGGTTCTGGGGTCCGAAGTGGGCCGCGACCTGGCGATCGGCCAGGTAGGGCTGCAGCAGGGCCGGGGCCGCCACCGACTCGACGGGGGGCACGCGCGCCAGCACCTCGGCGTACTCGGCGGCGTCGGGATCTCCCTCGACAGCGTGCAGGAAGCCGTGGCCCCAGCGCGCCTGCAGGGCCGGCGCGGCCAGCAGCAACGAGCCGACCACCAGGGCCTTCCAGGCCACGAACGGCCGCGAGCCCTCGGACCCCATGGCCGGCGTGACCACAGCACTCCACCGCGCGAAGCGGGCCAACCCCTCGGCCGTGCCCCAGGCCAGCGTGGGCAGCAGCAGCGCCTCGTAGTGGAAGCCCAGCGAGCGCATGGGGTCGTGGTCCGACAGCAGGTTCTGCAGCAGGATCGGCGCTGCCACCACCAGGGTTCGCGGGGCGAACAGGGGCAGGAAGCCCCACGAGACGAACAGCTTGCCCAGGTACACGGCGCTGTCGGCCGAGAAGAGCCGGCCCCAGAAGGCCCCCGGGTTCGCGAAAGGCGCCTGCAGCAGCCCGCTCCACCCCTCGCCCAGATAGGCGAAGCGCGCCATGGTCACGCCCGTGTGGTCGCCCCCGAACAGGGGAATGTACCAGCGCACGGCGACCACGAGCCACGCCAGCGACACGCCCACGGCGAACAGGCCCAGGCGACGGGGCAGCCCAGGCCGGACCGCCAGGGTGAGCCCCAGCGCCGCCGTGACGAGCGAGACGTTCTCCTTGCACCCCAGCGCCGCCAGCAGGAAGAGCACGAAGGGCCAGGGGCGCTCCTCGACGGCGAACACGAACAGCCACAGGAGGAGCGGCAGCGCCACCTGCGCCTCGTGCAGGTCGAAGGCCAGCGAGGCCGTGGCCGGCTGCACGACGAGCAGCACGGCGAGCAGCGCCGACACGCCCCGTCCGTGACACCGCCGCGCCAGCCGCCACAGCGGGAACACCGCCGCCGCGAGCAACGCCGCCGACAGCGCCAGCAACGTGAGGGGCGAGGGCGCCAGCACGTAGAAGGGCAAGAGCGCGTACAGCATGGGCGCGGCGTGCGACCGCAGGTGATCGCCGTACTCGATCGAGTTGACGAAGCCGTTGCCCTGGGCCGCGTTCCAGAAGCCGTGGGCGTAGATGCCGAAGTCGAACGACTGCACACCGAAGCCCTGCCAGCGCAGCCACGACGGCACGAAGAGAAAGGCGAACGCGGCCAGGGCCAGCAGGGCCGGCACCCACGCTTCGCGCACCCGCGGGGAGGGAAGCTCGAGGGACATCAGAAATCGACCCGAAGGTTCACCCCGAGATCGACCATCTGGTAGGGCATGGACACCGGCACCGTCATGGGCGTGCCCGTGCCCGGGTCGAACGTCAGGCTGTCGAAGCCGAAGCGGAACTCGCCGCCCTTCTGTCCGTAATGGGCCTGCACGTAGGCCTGCACGGTGAGGTACGTGAGCACCACGATCGACGTGTCGAAGCGCGAGAGGAAGCTCCTGTCCGTGAGGTTGCCCGTGGTCGTGAGGGTAAAGCTCACGTCGTCCCACGAGCCGGGGCCCGGCAGCGCTGCGTAGGCCGCGCCGTAGTACCTGCCCAGGTAGAACGGGCGGAAGAGCGCGCCCGCGGCCTGCCCGCTCAGCATGCCCGCGTAGGCCTCGGCGTAGGCGTCGCGGGAGAGCCAGTCGTCGGGGTTCCAGAAGCCCTCGACGCCCACGATCAGCAGGTCGTCGGCGTTGTACACGGCCGTGTACGAGACGCCGAGCGCCGCCTGCACGTAGACGTTCTCGTGCAGCAGCCCGTCGCGGTGCCGCAGCGTCTCGGTCAGGAAGGTCGCGCCCACCTCGGCCGTCAGGTCGACGTCGCCGACGCCGGCCGAGAGGTCGAGGGCCGCGCGCACGTCGTCGTGGCGGCGAACCGACGCCGACACGCCGAGCTCGACGCTCGAGAAGACCGCCTCGAGCCGCGCCAGGGCCGCCACGTCTTCGACCGCCGACGCCTGGTCGGTGAGCGCGAGCAGCACCACGTTCCAACCGAGCGACTCGATGGGCACGCGCACCTTCACGGCCGACACGCCGCCGCGCGCGTCGAAGAAGTCGAGGGGGTCCTTGCGCGTGGCGTTCACGAGGTCGGCGGGGTTCCACAGGCGCGTGGCCCCGAAGCGCACCGGCTGCTTTCCCACCGTCACCCATACGCGGCGCGCCACGTCGAAGTTCAGCCACAGCTGGTCCAGGCTGGCGCGCGGCGCGTTCAGGTCGCGGAGTTCGGGCATGGTGCCGGGGTCGAGGAGCGCACGCGCGGTGTCGTAGGCCTCCCGGAAGCTCTGGGGATAGCCGGCCGCCGGATCCCACGTGACGCGCCCCCGCACGAAGGCGCGCACCCGGTCGTTGGGCCTCCCGTCGAGGTACACGTCGAGCAGGTTGGGCATGGAGAGCGTCGAGAACCGATCGTCGCCCTCGTCGCCCTGGGGCACGGTGACCGCGCTGCGCAGGTAGAGCATGCCGCCCACCTGCATGCGATCCTTCTCGAGCAGCTCGTGGTGCTCGTCGCTGACGCGCACGTCGCCCCGCTCGGCGCCGAGCAGATCGGTGTCGCGCACGGCCTCGTCGGGCACGATGGGCGCCTCGTCGGCGGGCTCGCCGAACAGCTCGTCCTCGGAGGGCGCAGCCTGCGCCACGGCGGGTGCGACAAAAACCGACACGACCCAGGCAAGGGCGTAGCACGCTACGCCCCTACATACCGAACGACCCGCGGTCCTCATCTCGATTTGCTCTCCAGCCAGGCCTTGGTGAAGATGTTGGTCGGCAGCGGGGTCAGGTCCATCTCCTTCAGGAGCACGAGCGTCGAGTTGTCCTTCTCGACCTCGTCGTAGATGCGAATCTCGCCCGGGTACCACACCTCGGCCTGCTTCGTCTCCGAGAAGATCTTCTTCCAGCGCGGCGTGTAGGTGGTACGCATCAGCTTGCCGCTGGCCGCGAAGTCTTGTGCCTTCAAGACGTTCTCGGTCTCGGCGTCGACCCAGATCTCGACCACCGGGTAGGGCACGTCGGCCGCGCCCTTCGCCTCGAGCTTCAGGTGGTGCACCGTGTACTTGCCGAGCGCCTCCTCGGCCACGTAACGGGGCGTGTACTCGAGGGCCAGGCGGCTCTCGTCGAAGTCGCGGCGTCGGCTGTCGGTGCCGTGGATGCGCTCGCGCTCGGTGCGGCGTTCCCAGCGCCCCACGGTGGGGTCGTACATCCACAGGTTCTTCTCGAGGCGCAGGTAGCCCTTGCCGCGCTCGGACTTGGGCTTCAGGAGGAGGATCATGAGCTTGTCCTCCTCGTCGCGCCGGTAGATGACGGCCTCCTGCACGCGATCGGTCTTGCCGCGCTCTTTGGCCTCGATGTAGGCGAGCGCCTTGTAGTCGCCTCGACTCTGCTGTCGCAGGTCGATGCGCTGGAGGAGCGCGAGCATCTGCGCGTCGTCGAGGGCCCGGGCGGGCGTGGCCGTCAGCAGCCCGAGCGCCAGCACCAGCAAGGTCGGGATCGTACGCATGGAGGACTCCGTCTACCCAACGTGGTGGATCGCGGTGATGGGACGCATGCGGGCGGCCCGGAGCGCCGGAAAGACCGAGAAGAACGTGATGAGCAGCGGAATCCAGACCAGGGCCGCCGCCACGCCGCCCGGCTCGAGCACGAGCTTCAGCGTATCGGAGAGCAGGAAGACCTGGAAGCCCTCGGAGACGGGAAGCCGCGCCCAGTTGAGGCCCGCGGCCACCGCGGCCCCCACGATGACCCCCACGGCTGTGGCCAGCACCGCCAGGGTGAAGACCTCGAGCAGCACCATGACCAGCACGCGCCAGCGGGCCATGCCGATGGCCCGGAGGGTGCCGATCTCGCGGGTGCGCTCCCGAATGGAGATCCACAGCGTGTTCATCACGCCGATCACGATGATGACGAGCAGGATGATCGTGAGCAGCATGGTCACCGTCTCGAAGGTCTTCAAGGTCCAGTCGAGCATCGAGAGCTCGTCCTTCCAGATGCTCACGTCCAGCTTCTGGCCCGTCCAGTCCTCGGACGCGATCGTCTGGAACTTGTGGAAGTACGGCACGTCGAGCTTCTCCATCAGCCGGTGGCCGAGCTTCTCGAGGCCCAGCTTGACGCGCGCCTCGACGGCCGCCGACTCGTCGGGATCGTCGAGGTAGATCTGGATGACCCCGGTCGTGTCGGGGTCCAGCAGGTACAGGTCCTGGATGGTCTGCTTCGAGACGTAGCAGCTCATGATCGACAACAAACCCAGGTCCCGGGCGATGGCCACCACGTCGACGTCGATCGAGTTGTTGGTGCCACGGAGGACGGGCGACGTGAGGGTCACGCGGTCGCCGACCTCGACCCCCAGGCGGGTGGCCTGGGCCTCGTACAGCATGACCTTTCCGGGGCCGACCAGGTCCTCGACGCGCCCCTTCGCGACCTGCACGACGCGCAGGATCTCGCGATCGCGCTCGATGTCGATGCCCGTGAGGCCGGTCTGCACCGAATCGGTCTCGCTGACGAACTTGCCGAAGCCGCGCGTGCGGTCGACGATCAGACGCGCCTCGGGCACGAGCGCCGCCACCTGCCCGAGCACCTGCTCGCGGTGGATGAGCACCGGCGCCGGGCGCCCCGCGGTGATCTTGTAGAACCCCGCGACGTTCACGTGCCCCGAGATGAGCGCCGTGCCGGCGTCGATCATGGTGGTCTGGATGCCGTTGCCCACGGCGCCGAGCAGGATCATGAGGGCCGTCACGGCCGCGATGGCGCTGCCGAGCAGCGTGTTTCGCCGGCGGTTCAGGGCGAGGTTCCGGAGCGCGATGAGCAGGAGTCGACCCATCTCAGTCCTCCTTCCCCATCGCTTCGACGGGTTGCACCGCCATGGCCAGGCGCGCCGGGTAGAAGACCGACGCGACCGTCACGACGAAGACCACGCCGAAGGCCACCAGGAAGTGCGCGGGCGCCAGCGTGGGCAGCAGCCGCGGCCCGGCGAACAGGAAGTACAGCTCGTCGGTGAAGGCCGGCAGGCCCACCTGCCCGAGCACCACGATGATGCCCGAGCCGAGCCCGACGCCGACCAGCCCGAAGCCGAACCCGAGCACCACGGACTCGATGAGCAGCAGGGCGAGGATGGTACGCTTCTGGGCACCCATGGCCCGCATGGCCCCGATCTCGCGGGTGCGGTCGAGGGTGGCCATGACCATGCTGTTGTTGATGATGACCAGGGCCACCAGGAAGATGATGACGATGGCCGTGACCAGCACGATCCAGATGACGCCGATGAACTTGCCCACGAGCCCGCTCACCTCGCGCCAGTCGGCGACGCGCAGGTGGAGGCCCTTCTCGCGCGAGAGCGCCTCGATGGACGCGCGGGCTTCGGGGATGCGCTCCATGCCGTCGAGCCGGAGCGCCGCCTGGATGACCACGCCCGCCTCGAGCTCGTCCTGCCCGTAGATCCGGTTCGCGAGCGCGTCGTCGTAGCGCCGCCCGCCGTCCTTCATGTCGATGCCCGCGAACTCGTCGAAGCCGGCCGGCGCGGGGGCCTCGGGCGCGGTTTCGGGCGCGGTTTCGGGCGCGGCCTCGGGCGCGGCCTCGGGCGCGGCCTCGGCGCCGAAGAGCTCGTCCTCGGCGCGGGCGCGCTCGACCTGGCGCACGCCGGAGGCGCGCTGGATCTCGGCCAACTCCTCGCGCCGGTCCTCGGTCATGTAGCCGTAGAGGTCCCGGAACGTCATGAGATCCATCACGTTGTACACGCCCGCCAGCATGGACTTCTCGAGGCCCTTGAAGCGGTAGGTGCCCCAGACCTTGACGTTGACGGCGGTCATGTAGCCGCTGCGCGTGACCGAGCGGATGGTCAGGGTATCGCCCACGCGCACCTTGTAGAGCACGAGGTACGGGGCGATGGTCTCGTAGAAGAAGTCGAAGCGTTCGTCGAAGCTGGCGTCGTCGACCGTGAGGAAGCGCGTCACGAGCGCGGTCGCGTCGGCCTCGTCGGTCGCGAGCAGCGCCCGGAGCGCATCGGTCACCTTCGCCTTCGCGGGCCCGTCGAGCTGCAGCACGATCTCCTTCGACAACCGCGAGAGCTGCTCGCCCACCGCCTTCAGCTCGGGGGTCTCGGCCAGGCTCTGCCCACGCTCGCGCTTCTCGCGGATCTGGTCGAAGCGACGGGCCACGGGGTGCTTGACCTGCCGTTCGTACATCTGCTTGGCGAACAGGAAGCCGCGCTGCCCGGGCGGGATCATCTGGCCGTCGACGATCTCGAACATGTCGAAGCTCTTCGCGAACGCCTGGGGGTCGGTGCCGATGTAGCGCAGGAAGAGCATGCTCTCGTCCATGGCCAGCGGCGCGATGCGGTTCTCGAGGAACTCGAGGGTGGCCTCGCAGGCGGTGGCGTCGGCCGCAGGCCCGGGCACGCACGAGGCCTCGAGCCCGCTCCACAGCTCGTCGGAGAGCGCACGCTCGACGTCGCCGGGGCGCACGATGGCGTCGTCGCCCAGCTGCTCGACGCGGGAAAACCCGGCCAGGTTGTGCCCGGCGGCCTTCAAGAGACCAACCATCTCGCGCACGTGCGCGGACAACACCTTCGTACGGGCCAGATCGCCCGCCGCGAGCACCCGGCGGAGCTCGCCGAGCTTGACGTCGAGCATGTTGCCCGAGAACACGGTGGCGAAGTCGGTGCCCATGGGGATGACCGCCTCGACGCCTGGCACACGCTCGAGCTCGGCCTTGAGCGCGTGGAAGTCGTCGATGCGGCCCAGGTCGGGCGTACCCGTGGGGGCGTTGAACAGGTCGATCTTGTCGCGCGCGCCGGCGTCGGAGACCTGCAGGTGCCCCGACACGCTGCCCACCACGCTGCGCGCCATCGAGCGGTCGAGGGCCGAGAGGAGCGAGCCCCCCACGACCACGAGCGTGGTGCCGAACACCACCAGCAGCCCGATGATCAGCGTGCGGACCGGCGTCGCGAGGACGTTCCGGACCGCCATGCGCAGGAGCATCATGCCGCCTCCTCGTCGACCCGGCCGTCGCGCAGGCGGATGACCCGGTGGGCGTGCGCCATGACGCGGGCGTCGTGCGTCGAGAAGATGAACGTGGTGCCCTCGGCCTCGTTGATGGCGCGCATCAGGTCGATGATGGCGGTGCCCGTGTCGCTGTCGAGGTTGGCCGTGGGCTCGTCGGCCAGCACGATGCGCGGCGAGGTGACCAGGGCGCGCGCGATGGCCACGCGCTGGCGCTGGCCGCCCGAGAGCTCGTTGGGGCGGTGGCGCGCGTGCTCGGACAGGCCCACCTTCTCGAGCAGGTCGGCCACCCGGCGGCGGCGCTCGGCGCGCGGCAGGTGGCCCCGCAGCAGCAGCGGGAACTCGACGTTCTGGAACGCGTCGAGCACGCCGATCAGGTTGAACGACTGGAAGATGAACCCGAGCTTCTCGAGGCGCAGCGTGGTGAGCGCGCGCTCGGACAGCTTGCCGATGTCGTGCCCGTCGACCACCACCGAGCCGGAGGTCGGCGTGTCGACGCACCCCACCAGGTTGAGGAGCGTGGTCTTGCCGCTGCCCGAGGGCCCCGCGATGGTCGTGAACTCCCCCTTGCCGATGGCGATCGACACGTCGGAGAGGGCATGCACGGTCAGCTTGCCCATGGGGTAGTCCTTGCCGACGTTCGTCAGCGTCACGATCCCGTTTGCGCCATTCATTTCGTCCGTCTCCTCGACTCGCGCGTCGAACGCTGCGACATGATACACTCGTCGCCATGCTTCGTCGACGGCTCGCGAACCTCTTGTCCTTCCGCGCGCAGTTCGGTTTCATCGTTCTGGCTCTGGCGCTGGCGCTGCGCCTCGCCCTGGTCCCCACCGCGCGCTTCACGAACGACGAGGCCCGGGCCTGGGCCGAAGCCGTCGACATCGCGAACGGCGCCGGGATGCCGCTGCTCGGGCAGCCCGTCACGGGGGGCCCCGCGCGCGTCCCGGGCCCGTTCGTCCCCTGGACCCTCGCGCTCTCGCAGGTCGGAGGCGCCTCACCCGAGCGCGCTTACGCCCTGGTCGCGCTCCTCGGCAGCCTGGCGGTGCTCGTCACGTGGCACGCGCTGCGCCGCCCCTTCGGCGAGGCCGGCGCATTGGCGGTGGGGTTGCTGCTCGCGACCTCGCCCTGGAGCACCCTCTACTCGGTGTCGACGCTCACCGTGAGCCTGGTGGCGCTGCCGTGCGCGGTCGCGATCCTGGCCGTCGTACGGCTTCGCGAGCGGCCCACGCCGGGGTGGACCGCCGTACTGATGGCGGCAGCAGCCCTGTTGCCCCAGGCGCACCTGTCGGCCCCCGCCCTTTGGGCGGCGCTCGGCGTGCTGGTCCTTCCCGTGCTCGGTCGCCTCCCCCGCCGGGGCGTGCTGGCCGGGGTCGCGCTCACGGGGCTGTTCTACGCGCCGATGCTCGTCCACGAGCTGCGCACGGGCTGGCAGAACGCGCACGCCCTGATGCACGGACCGGCAGGAGGCGCGTCCGGGCCAGGCGTCGAACGGTTGCTGCTCCAGACGGCCCACCTGCTCACGCTCGACACGTCCCACCGCGAACTGCTCGGCGACTGGACCGGCCTCAGGCCCGGCGACCTGCTCGCGGCCTTCTGGCACGGGACGCCGCTCCGGCCGGCCGAACCGTTCGCCGTGAGCGCGCGCGTCCTCTCGGCAGTCCTGGCGCTCGCGGTGGTCGGGTCCTGGGCAGCCACCTTGCTCCGCTCCCCGTGGCGCCGTCGAGCACCCTCTCCCGAACCCCGGGCCCTCCCCGACGAGGCGCGCGGGTTCGCATGGGCCGCGCTGGCCGGCGTCGCGACCGCCGCGGGCCTGCTGGCGCTCTCGGGTCGCGAGGCAGCGCCCCACTACGTGCAGCCGTTGCTGCCCTTCCTTCTGGCCCCCGTGGCCCCCCTGGTGGCGCACGCCATGCGGGGCCCCCGCGCCGCCCGCGCGGTGGTCTGGGGCACGCTCGGGCTGGTCGCCGTCGGGGGCGTCGAGGCCTCGCTGGCGGTCTCGCGCCGAGTCGACGCGCCGCGCGGCCTCGCCGTCCAGCGACGCGTCGCACAGTGGCTGGTGGTCGAAGCCGACACGCTGCCCCGGCCCGTCGACCTCGACGTGCGGGTCGACCCCGCTGGCCCGCGCGAGCCCTGGCCCCTCGGCCACGTGGTGCACCTCGTTCTCGGGATCGACGTGCGCGTGACGTCCGCGCGCGAACCTCCCACGCTCATCCTGGCGCGGCCCGGAGACCCGCCGCCGCCGGGCTACGCCCTCACGCTCGACGCCGGCGCGGCCCTCCTGTATCGTCGATCGTCGGAGAACGCACCATGAGCCCTCACGGGACGACCCCGACCTCCCGACCCCGCGTCCTGGCCATCGGCGGCCTCGACCCCTCGGGGGGCGCCGGCGTCCTGCGCGACGTTTCGGAGTTCGAGGCCGCCGCCTGTCACGCCCTGGCGGTGTCGACATCGCTCACCGTGCAGGACGGGCGCACCTTCCGGCGCCACCAGCCCACCGACCCGGTCCTGCTGGCCGAACAACTCGAGCTGCTCGCGGCCGGGCCGCCCCTGGCCGCCGTCAAGGTGGGCATGCTCGCCACCGCCGCGCTGGTCGACGCGGTGGCCGACTTCCTGCAACGGCACGCGCCGCCGATCGTGGTGCTCGACCCCGTGCTCGGGGCGAGCGCCGGAGGCGCGCTGCTCGACGACCAGGGCTGCGAGCGCCTGCTCGACGCGCTGCTGCCGGCCGTGACCGTGCTCACGCCCAACCTGCCCGAGCTCGACCGCCTGTTCGGTCTCGGCGCCGCGAGCCTGCCGGGCGACGCCCTCGAGGCCGCGCTCGGAATGCTGCGCCTGGCACTTCCCTGCGACCTGGTCCTGAAGGGCGGCCACCGCCCCCCGCCCGACCTCGGCACCGACCTGCTCGTGACCGCCGAGGGCGTCACCGCTTTCCCGCCCGCCCGCGCCCTGCCCGGGGGCGCCCACGGCACCGGCTGCACCTTCGCGAGCGCGCTCACCGCGGCCCTGGCGCGCGGGGTCGAGCTTCCCCAGGCCGTGCGGTACGCCAAGGCGCGGGTCGAGGGGTGGATCGATGCCGAGCTCCGGACCTCGCTATGAAGTCGCCGCCTCGAGCCGCTTGAGGATGAACGCGATCAGGATGGCCGACAGCACCGACGTGACCACGAGCAGCGCGAACGTCTGCCACAGCTCGAGGCTCTGGTAGGGGATCGAGACCGCGCCGGCCAGCTTGTTGCCCACGGCGGTGGCCGCGAGCCAGCCGCCCTGCATGAGGCCCCGGAGCCGTGGGGGGGCCACCTTGGCCACGAAGGCCAGGCCCATGGGGCTGAGCAGCAGCTCGGCGATCGTGAGGGTCAGGTACGTGGTGATCAGCCAGTAGGGCGAGAGCAGCACGTCGGAGACGCCGCCCCCCGGCTTCAGGGCCGCCGGGCTCTGCAGGCCCCATGCCGCAGCCACCATCAGCAGGTAGGCGCCGCCGGCCAGCGCCATGCCGTACATGATCTTGCGGGGCGCCGAGGGCTCGTGGCCGCGGGCCGCCACGCGGGACCAGAACGCCACCACGACCGGCGTCAGGAAGACCACGAAGATGGGGTTGAAGCTCTGGAACAGCTCGGGCGCGATGCTATTCGTCGCGTCGAAGCCCAGGAAACGCCACGCCGCGATGGCCCCGCCCGCGACGATCGCCGCGAGCCCCAGGCCGCGGGCCTTGCCCGTCGAGCCGGGCTTGACCAGGAAGACGAGCCCGATGACGGCTGCGATGCCCGAGAGCAGCGCGGGCAGGTCGAAGAACACCTTGGTCACGCGATCGACGGCGCCCACCGTGTAGTTCTTGGCGAACCACGTGAGGGTCAGGCCGCTCTGGTGGAAGGCCATCCAGAAGAAGATGACCACGAAGAAGACCGTGATCAGGGCGCCCAGGCGCGCGCGCGTCTGCTGCGGCGTCAGGTCGTCGGCGGTGGAGGCCAGCTTGGACCGCGACCCTGCGATGTCGGCGTGGGCGTAGTGCTTCTTCAGGAGCACGAACACGGCCAGCGACACCACCACGCTGACCGCCGCGATGGCGAAGCCCGCGTTGTACCCCGTGGCCAGGGCGTCGACATAGGCCGCCGCGAAGGCCTTGACGTCGGCGAAGCGCCCGAGCACCGCCGGGTCGACGAGCGACGTGAGCTTCGACGTGTCGGTCGCGGTGCCCGCCAGCACCTGGTGCGCGAGGCCGGGGATGCGCGCGTCGTAGGCGAAGCCGGCGCGGGTCAGCATGTAATCGCGGATGCCGGTGGCCGCGTAGGGCGAGAAGAACGCGCCCACGTTGATGCCCATGTAGAAGATGTTGAACGCGGCCCCCTGCAGGGCCTTGAAGGGCTCCTTCTCGTACAGGTTGCCGAGCAGCACCACCAGGTTGCCCTTGAAGAAGCCCGTGCCGAGGGCCACCACCAGCAACGACGCGTACACCAGCGTGAGCCGGTCGAAGGGCACCGACATGAGCACGTAGCCGAGCAGCATGAAGAACAACCCGGCCAATACCACGCGCGCGTAGCCGATGCGGTCGGCCAGCCAGCCGCCGAAGAGCGGCAGGAAGTACACGGCGAACAGGAAGTTGCCGTAGATGCTGCCCACCTCCTGCTCGGCCAGGCCGAAGCGCGCCTCGAGGAAGAGGGCGAAGATGGACAGCATCGTGTAGTAGCCGAACCGCTCGCCCATGTTCGACAGGAACAGGACGGCCAGGCCCTTGGGGTGGCCTTTCAGCATGGGATCCTCACGAGTTCGCGCTGGATTTCACCCGTCACCTCGGCCACGCCGTCGTGCCGGATGAACACGTTGATCTCGGTGCGCACGCCGAGCTCGCCGGGCAGGTAGATGCCCGGCTCGATGGAGCAGCAGATGCCGGGCACGAGCCGGCGCGAGTCGCGGGTCTCGAGGTGGTCGAGGTTGACCCCGTTGCCGTGCACCTCGCGGCCGATGGAGTGGCCCGTGCGGTGCACGAAGTACGGGCCGTAGCCCCCCTGCTCGATCACGGCGCGGCAGGCGTCGTCGACCTCCCAGCCGGCGCAGCCCTGGCCGCTCTGGAAGCGGGACTGCACGAAGACCACCGCGGCGTCGCGGGCCTTCATGATGAGGTCGAAGAGCGCCACCTGCCGGGGCGACGGCGCGTCTCCCACGTAGCCGCACCACGTGATGTCGTAGTAGATGCCGTCGGGGCGGTCGAAGCGCGCCCACAGGTCGATGAGCACGGCGTCGCCGGGCCGGATGGGGCGCGAGTTCTCGGCGGTGGGCTCGAAGTGCGGATCGGCCGCGTGGTCGTTCACCGCCACGATCGGCTCGCCGCCGTCGCACGTCATCTTGTGCTCGGTGAAGCGATCGACGATCCACCGGCGCATGCCGACCTCGTCGCACGGGTGCCCGGCCCGGAGCCGCAGCGCGATCTCGTCGAACGCGGCCCGCCGGATGCCGTCGATGACCACGCCAGCGTCCTTGTGCAGCGCATAGCCCCGGTCGTCGATGACGGCCTCGAGCGTCTGCACCAGGTCGGCGCTCGACATCACGCGCACGCCGAACGAGCGCACCAGCTCGATCGTGCCCCCGTCGACCAGCGACACGTAGGGGATGTCGGCGTCGGGAGAATACTGCATGGCCACCTTGAGACCCGGACGCAGGAACTGCGCCAGCGCCGCCTTCAACTCGGTGAGGCCGCGGTACACGATCTTGACGCCCGGCGCCGCGTCGATGCGGTTCTCCTCGACCGCGGAGCAGACCTTGACGGGCTCGCCCTCACGGGGAATCCACGCGAACCAGCGCCGCATGGTGTGCCGGTTGCCGTCGACGCCCAGCACGCGGTAGGCGATGGGATCCCGGTTGTGGAAGTCGTAGAACAGCCAGCCGTCGAGCCCGTGCTCGGCGAGCAGGGCCTGGGTGCGCGCGAGATCCATGCATCCCTCGTGAGGTCGTGGATGCGCGGGACGGTATCACATCGGCGCTGAAAACACGATCGAGAGGAAGCCTAGACGTACCAGACGCGCAGGCCCGTGGACGGGTACCAGTTGGGGGCATCGGAGAGCTTCTCGCCGTCGAAGATGTCGACGTGGCCGGTTCCGGAGTAGCCGAAGATCTTGTCGAAGAAGACGATGCCCTTCTTGCCGCTGATGATGGGGCGGATGTCCTTGTCGAACGCTGCCTGGAACGCCTCACCGTCCTTGTAGCGCCCGCTCGCGGGCCACTTCTGGCTCGGGTTCCCCAGCGTCGAACCCACGTACGTGGCGATCTCGCTGGCGGCCAGCAGGTAGTACCACTTCTGCTTCTTCGCGTAGATCACGCGGTTTCGCGGGATGCCGGCCGCCACGGCCTTGGCGGGCGTGATCATGTAGGCGCCGCCCAGCTTGTTGAGCATGGCCGAGAGGCGGATGGCGCAGGTGTTGCCGTACTGGTTCGGATCCCAGCCTGCGGCCTCCTGCACGTCTCCGCTCGACGTGTTCTGGCTCGCGTCGTCCTGGTAGTTGTGCGGGTGGGCCGCCCACATCTCCTCGATGGAGAGCCCGGCCAACTGCCCCTTCTGCTTGGCGGCGGCCTTCTTCTGCTCGGGCGTCATCGGGACCGGGGGCCGCAACAGGTCGCGGCCGCCCGCGTAGTCCATGCCGCGCGCCTGACCGCGCACCTGGCCCGCAACCGAAGGCTGGGCCGGCTGGGGCTGCGGGCGGGGGGTTACCACCGGGGTCTGGATCGGCTGGCGCTGAGGACCGGGCATGGAGGCCTCCCTGAAGGACGCGCAGATCGTCCGCGATTCACGCGCCGGCGTCAAGGTGCAGCGGCGGACCGACGCGTCGGCCCTCCCGAGTCCGCGCGTAGACGCGACCCACCGATTCGGGTAGGGTTCGCGTCATCCAGGATGGAGGCCCGCATGGTCGCGCGCTCGTTGCTGCCCGGCGTGCTCCTGATCGCCCTCGTGGCGTGCGGCGCAAGCTCCGGAGAGGCCGACTCCACGCTCGACGTCGCTGCGGACACGGTCGACGCCCCTGCCCCGCCCGACCCGAGCGAGGTCGTGGGGAGCGACGTCGAGGGGGACGCGCCCGCGACCACGACGCCGGGCGGACTGCCGCTGGCCCTGCCCTTCGTCTACGAGCGCGCCGCGGACGGCGTGCCCCTCACCGACGCCGAGATCACCGACTTCACGGCACGCGTCACGGGCTTCTGGAAGCAGATCGACTACTTCACGTGGGCGGCCGAGACCAGCGCGGGCATGGACGCCTCGACCGGCGTGCCCGACTACCTGATCTGGTGGCACGACGTGGTCGCCGAGAAGGCCGGCGACACCGTCACGTTCATGGCCAGCGCGGCCGACGGCGGCAGCCACAACAACGCCAAGCCCACGGCGGTGGTGCTGGCCGCGGCGCTGGCGGGACACCTGCAGGGCGGCGACGAGCCCATGCGCTACCTCACGGAGCAATACACGAAGTCCTTCACCGCGTGCATGAAGGGCTTCGTCTTCGACGCGAACGACCCGGTCGACTGGCTGATGGCGCGCAACCTGACCGGCGCCGCGCACGCGTTCACGCTGCCCTCGGGCAAGAAGAAGGCCGTCGACTACGCGGAGTGGTTCTTTCCTTACGAAGGCTGGAACGCCGACCGCTTCCGCTACGAGCACAACCCTACCTGGGGCGACATCTGGGTCACGAACAAACGCTCGAAGGACGACCTGCCCTACTGGTTCCGCGTGGCAGCGTGGCTGCCCTACGTAATCGAGCTTTCCCCCGACGAGGGCGTGCGCGCGGCCGCCGCCGAGGCGCTCGACCTGCTCGAGAAGAACGCCCGCGACATCGTGGACCACGACTACACCATCCGCACCAAGGACGCGAACGGGACGGTCTTCGTGCCCGAGGACCAGGACCTCGCGAGCTTCACGTGGTACACGTCGATCTTCCCCGACGCCGAGTGCGACGCCCGCCTGGGCAGCGCCCTGCTCGGCTACGGCGAGCCGCTGGACAACCAGTGCGGCACGGGCCAGGGCAGCAAGTACGACACCATCGCGGGGGCGGGCAACTACTTCAACTACCCCATCATCGGTTACTTCCACCAGGCGGCCGCGCTGCTCGCGTTGACCCGTGGGCAGCCCGAGGTGGCGCGACAACTGGTCGAAGGGCTGGCCCTGCGCCTCGAACGTTATCGCGATCCAGCCAGCAAGGAGCCCGGCAGCGTCGAAGCCAGTTGGGGCACCGACACGGCCCTGTTCATGACGCGCGCGGCCGTGGTCGGCCTGCCCCTGACGGACGCCGAGGCGCGCGACCTGCAGGCCGCCCACCTGCGCTCCCTCGAGCACTACGAGGCCTTCCCGAACTGGGATCTGTGGGCCCCGACGGTGCCCGCCGGTCGCTACAGCTTCCGCGACGGGTATCACCCCAAGGGGGTGCCCCAGGCCTTCGACATCGAGGACTTCACGACGCTGCTCGAGTATTGCTGGTCACCGTTCAAGAACCCGTCCGGCGCGCGCTTCGTCGACTGCGCCGTGGTCACCGACCCGCAACGCTGGGGGACCCCATGAAGAGGCTCCTCGCCCTGCTCGCCCTCGGCCTGGTCGGATGCGCCGCCTCCGAGGTGATGCGCGGCGACGACACGACCGCGCCGCCGGCCGATACGGGCGCCGATCATGGAGGACTCCGCCCCGACGCCGCCGACACGCTCCCGGAGCCGAACGACACACCCGTCGTCCCGCCCGACGCGGAGGACGACCAGCCCGTCGCAGGTTGCGGCGATCACGCCTGCAAAGGCGACGAGAGCTGCGCCACGTGCCCCGCCGACTGTGGTGCCTGCGCGGCCGGCTGCGGCAACGCGGCGTGCACCGGCTTCGAGACGTGCGCGACCTGCCCCATGGACTGCGGGCCGTGCGTGGCCGACGGCGACGATCCGGCCATGCCCGACACCGACCTGCCCCGCGACACGGACGCCGATCCGCACCTCGACGGAGGCGACACGGCGGCCGAATGCGGCGACCACGCGTGCACGGGCAAAGAAGGCTGCGTGTCCTGCCCCGAAGACTGCGGCCCTTGCTCCGAGTGCGGCGACAACGCCTGCGGCCCCGACGAGAACTGCACGGTCTGTCCCGCCGACTGCGACGACTGCGAGGTCTCGACGGGCTGCTGGTCCAGCGACCTGCCCGGCTGCGGCGGCTGCACCTGCGAGGCCTGCGTGTGCGCCGACGACCCCTACTGCTGCATCGTGAAGTGGGACAACTCGTGCGTCGACGAGTGCGAGGAGGCGTGCGGCGGGTGCTACGTGCTCGAGACGTGCGGCAACGGCTGGTGCGACGGCGTCGAGACCTGCACGCTCTGCCCCGAGGACTGCGGCCCCTGCAACAACCCCGGCTGCCGCATCCACGAGGGCAGCGGGTGCGCGGGCTGCCTGTGCGAAGACGCCGTGTGCGCCTCCGACGTCGTCTGCTGTGTGGGCGACTGGGACAAGTACTGCGTGCAGGCCTGCGCCGACGCGGGCTTCTGCGCCTCCGACGGCTGCCACGCCACGCCCATCCCCGGCTGCAACGGCTGCCCTTGCCAGTCAACGGTGTGCGCCGACGACCCGCTGTGCTGCGACGACGCGTGGGACGGCTGGTGCGTCGACGCGTGCATCGACGTCGGCGGGTGCGATTAGGGACGCGAGGGCGGCGACGTCAACGCTCTGTGGGTGGCCAGCAGGATTGCGTTCGACGAGCACGTGGCGCCCGTGACCGCCTCGACCTCGAGCGACTGCGCCCTGACGATGGCCTCGCCGAGGACCAGGGCCTTCTTCGAGTAGGGATCGGGCAGGTTGTTGGCGGCCTCCAGGCGGGTCAGGCGCCCCCCGGCCACCGTGGCCTCCACGGTCGTGTGGTACAGGCCGTAGCCGTGGCCCGCCCGGTACGTGCCGTCGGCCACCTTCGCCACCTCGAGCGGCGCGATCTCGACGTGCTTCAGGGCCACCACGGCCAGGATGTGCCACGTGGCGATCGCGACGCCCGCGATCCCCACGACCAGCCCCGCGATCCACCAGCGCTTACCGGCCACGTCGACCTCCCATCAGGGGGGAAACCCCATGCGGTCGCGCACTCTACGGTACTCGGCGGTCCGCACGCCAGCCTCATCTCGCACGACCAGCGCCGGAAGCTCCTCGAGCACGACGGGCACCCCCGCTGCCACGAACGCGAACAGCGCTATCAGGGGCGGCTTCCCGGCGCGGGGCACGACCTCCTGCACGCGCCAGGGCCGCAACCCCGCCGCCGGACCCGCTGCCAGCACCCGGGCCCGCTCCCGCGCGGCGTGGCACACGGCCACGAGCCCTCCTTCGGCCAGGTACCGGGCCGCTACCCGCAGGTAGTCCTCGACGCCCCCGCGCGTCTCGAAGCGGCAGGGCTCGCACTGCGGGCGGGCGCTGACCGTTCCCGTTCCCGGCGGGAAGTACGGGGGCGAGCCCGTGACCAGATCGAAGCGCTGCCCGCCGAGATCGATCGACCGCAGGTCGGCGTCGCGCACCTCGACCCGCGCGCCCACGCCGTTGAAGGCGATCGAGCGTCGCGCCAGGGCCGCGCTGGCGCCTTGGGCCTCGACCCCCACGAACCGCGCCGCGGACAGGCGCCAGGCCGTCATGAGCAGCACGGACCCGATGCCGCAGCCGAGATCGAGCCCGCTCTCGACGACGAGCCCACGCGCCGCCGAGCTCTCGACGGCGAAGTCGGCCGTGAGCTGGTCATCGAGGGAGTAGCGGTGCCCCGCCCGCAGTTGGTAGATGCGCCAGTGCCCGCTGAGCGCGTCGCACGACCCGCCGGGGCCGGCGGCCCACGACGTTTCGAGGGGATCGCCCGGCGGCACCGGGCCCGGAGGCACCCACCCCCGTCGACGATCGAGCGACCTCACGGGAGCGCTCGGTTATGACGCTGCGCGTCGACAACCCCACGCCAATCCCGCGCCCCGCGCGGCCCCGACAGATCCAAAATGCACACGCTCGCTTGCAATGAATTTCCCATTGCTCCACAGGGGGTCTCGTGATAGAAAAAGGCGCTTCGCATCGTTCCTCAGGGGCTCCTGGCGTCGTATCGGCTACGGCTCAAGGCCGGGCCAGTGGCTCGATCGGGACCACCGTAGGGAACGATGGCTGGCGTGTCAAATCCCCGGGGCGGGCGTGCCGTGAAACGTTCCAGTGTCGATGTCCGCAGCCTGTTGAGTCGTCTCGAGGTCGAGGACTTCCCGTACCGCGAGATCTTCCGCGAGAACGGCGCCGCCAGCGTGGCCGATCGCTGGATGCTGCTCAGCGAAACGAACCGCGCGCTCGAGGAACTGCGGCGGCAACTGGCCGAGCAGGCGCCCAAGGCGGCCTCGCCCTACCGCAAGGACATCGTCTCGCCCTTCGACGAAGCCACGAGGCGCAGCCACAAGGCGCCGCGCCTGCTCGATCTCACGCGCGAGTTCGCCAACAAGCAGCACGAGGACCATCTCCCATGAAGACCGTCGTCCTCTTCTCCATCAAGGGGGGCACCGGCCGCACCTCCGTGGCGTGCAACCTGGGCGCCGAGCTCACCCAGCAAGGCCGCCGTTGCACCGTGGTCGACACCGATCCGCAGAACGCGCTGGGCCTGCACCTCGGCATGGCGGTGGGCGAGCGCTTCGGCATCGCCCGCGCCGACCTCACGCCCCACGACATCACGCGCCACCAGCGCGGGCTCACGAAGGTGTCGTACCTGCCGTTCGGGCACTGCACGTTCGAAGAGTTGCTCGAGTTCGAGCGTACGGCGGTCGAGAACTACGCCTGGCTCGACGAGCGCCTGCACCGCCTCCTGCCACCGGGCACCGAGGTCGCGCTGCTCGACCTGCCGGCCGGCGTGCGCGGCTGGACGTACCACGTGCTCTCGGGGGCCGACCTGGTGCTCATCGTGGTCGGCGCCGACGCCGCGTCGTACGCCACCATCCCGGCCACCGAAGAAATGCTGAATCGCTGCGGCGCAAAACACGTCGCCTACCTGGTCAACGGCATGGACGCCCGCATGCCCCTCAGCGTCGATGTCCGCGGCGCCATGAGCGGCATCGTCAGCAAGAGCCTGCTGCCCTTCACCATCCCGGCCGACGAGGCCCTGCGCGAGGCCTTCGCCCAGCAGAAGACCATCCAGGAGCACGCCCCCGACTCCCAGGCCGCGTTCGCGTTCGGCGAGCTGGCCGACTGGGTCCAGGCCGTCCTCCGGGGCGAGTGAGGAGTACCGGCATGAGCGCGCCCTCCAAAGGCCCGGTCCGCTTCTCGTTCGCGGGCTGGCTGCTCGTCGTCATCGTCTCGACGATCGCGCTGGCCGCCGCCACCCTGGTCGTGATCATCCCGCTCGGCATCCGCGAGCAGCTCATCTTCGGCGTCACCGTCTTCCTGCTGGCGTTGCTGCTCAACCTGTTCCGGAAGAGCACGCTCGTCACGATGATGCTGGTGGTCATCTCCCTGACCGTCTCGACGCGCTACATCTACTGGCGCCTCAGCTCGACCCTGGGCCTCGAGTCCGTGCTCGAGATCACCCTCGGCTCCATCCTGCTGATGGCCGAGGTCTACGCCTACGTCGTCATGTGGTTCGGCTACCTGCAGACCATGTGGCCCCTGCGGCGAAACCCGGTGCCCCTACCCCGCGACCCCAGCTCGTGGCCGACGGTCGACGTGCTCGTCCCCACCTACAACGAGCCGCTCGAGGTCGTTCGTGCCACGCTGCTCGCCGCCAAGGCCATCGACTGGCCGGCCGATCGGCTCCACGTGGCCTGCCTCGACGACGGTCGCCGGCCCGAGTTCAAGGCGTTCTGCGAGAGCGCGGGCGTCGGCTACGTCACGCGCCCCGACAACGAGCACGCCAAGGCCGGCAACATCAACCACGCGCTCAAGCAGATGAAGGGCGAGTTCGTCGCCATCTTCGACTGCGATCACCTGCCCACACGATCGTTCCTGCAGTTCACCATGGGCTGGATGTTGCGCGACCCGAAGATGGCCCTGGTGCAGACCCCGCACCACTTCCACTCGCCCGACCCGTTCGAGAAGAACTTCAAGATCTTCCGCCGCATCCCCAACGAGGAGGACCTGTTCTACGGCCTGGTCCAGCCGGGCAACGACCTGTGGAACGCCACGTTCTTCTGCGGCTCGTGCGCGGTGCTGCGCCGCACCGCGCTCGACGAGGTGGGCGGCATCGCCACGAGCACGGTCACCGAAGACGCCCACACGGCCCTGAAGATGCACCGCAAGGGCTGGAACTCGTCGTTCATCAACGTGCCCATGGCCTCGGGGCTCGCCACCGAGAGCCTGTCGGCCCACGTGGGGCAGCGCATCCGCTGGGCGCGCGGCATGACCCAGGTGCTGCGCACCGACAACCCGCTGTTCGGGCGCGGGCTCAAGCTCATGCAGCGCTTCTTCTACTCCAGCGCCATGATCCACTTCCTGAACGGCCTGCCGCGGCTCATCTTCATGCTGGCCCCGCTGATCTTCCTGTTCTTCTCGGTCAACCTGTTCAACCGGGCGGCCGCCCTCGTGCTCACCTACGCGCTGCCGCACCTCTTCCACGCCATCCTCACGAGCTCGCGCATCCAGCGCGATTACCGCCACTCGTTCTGGGCCGAAGTCTACGAAACCGTGCTCGCGACGTACATCTTGCTGCCGACCACGCTGGCGCTCATCAACCCCAAGCTCGGCAAGTTCAACGTCACGGCCAAGGGCGGGCTCGTGAAGTCCGACTTCTTCGACGCCAAGATCGCGCGGCCTTACATCGTGCTCCTGCTCCTCAACCTGGCCGCCATCGTGGTGGGCGCCTGGCGCATCCACCTGGGCCGCACCCCCGTCGACGCCCTGGCCATCAACCTGGCGTGGGCCACGTACAACGTCATCATGCTGTCGGCCGCCATCGCGGTGGCCTACGAGGCCAAGCAGCGGCGCAAGGTCACGCGCATCAGCGTCGACGTACCGATCACGTTGCGCCTGGCCAGCGGGCACACGATCCGCGCCAATACGGTCGACCTGTCGCGCGGGGGCGCGCTCATCCAGACCCCCCGCGAATTGGGAGTGAGGAACGCCGATCCGGTGCACGTCTCGTTCTTCGTGGGCGACACCGAGGCCTCTGTCCCGGCCACGGTGCGCTTCTCCAAGGGCAACCGCGTGCACGTCGAGTTCGGTGACCTCACGCTCGACCAGGAGTCCGCCATCGTCCGCACCATCTATTCGCGCGCCGACGCGTGGGTCGACTGGAACGATCACACCAAGATCGATCGGCCGCTGCTGTCCTGGTTCGAGATCATCTACTACGGCCTCATCAGCCTGCCGCGCATCATGCTGGGCCGACCCAGGAGCGATCCATCATGAACCGATCCGTGATGCTGCTCGTGCTGCTCGCGACGGGCGTGATGTACGCCCAGGACGCCCCGGCCCCGGCGGCTCCGGCACCGGCGAGTCCGGCCCCGGTGGTGACACCCACGCCCGTGGCCCCGGCTCCCGTGGCCCCGGCTCCCGTGGCCCCGGCTCCCGTGGCCCCGGCCCCCGCGCCCGTGGCCTCGACGCCCGACGTGACGCAGCCGGCGCCCGACGTCGCGGCCGAGACCGCGGCCGAGGTCGGCGAGGTCATGCCTCCGGAGGGGGCCACCGGCGAAGCCAAGTACTGGCCGGCCGACGCCGAGCCCTACGACGACGCCGACCGCCAGATAGCGGTGCCCTTCCGCTTCGACCCGAACCAGTGGTATCGGAACCCCTTGAAGATCTGGGGTCACAACGAGGCCCTGCGGAAGTACAACATCGAGTCGTACTTCGGACGCTTCTTCTACGCCCGCGCCGACCAGGTGCTCACCGCAGCGCGGCTCGTGCTCGAGCTCAACGACGAGGAGCCCATCCGGCTGCCCAAGGAGATCCGCGCGTTGCAGATCACGCTGAACGGCGAGGTCGTGGGGACCATCGGTCGCCAGAGCCTGCTGACCGGCCCGCGCACCCGCATCATCTACTTCGACCCGCGCCTGCTCGTCGACGCCAACGAGTACATCCTGCGCTGGGTGCCCTACACCGAGGGCCCCTGCCAGTTCATCGTCGAGCCCTCGACGTGGTGGATGATCAAGGACGGCCACGTCGACACCAAGGCGGCCCAGTTGCCCCTGCCGAACGACCTCGGCATGCTGCCCGTGCCGTTCTTCGACCAGCGCGTCGATCGCGAGCCGGCCGTGCAAATCGTCTTCCTCGAGCCGCCCACCCACGCCAGCCTGCGCGCCGCCGGTCTGGTCGCGTCTTTCTTCGGTCTTCGCGCCGGCTCGGGCGGCGTGCGCTTCCACGTCAGCGTGGGCGAGATCCCCGACGGACACGCGGTGGTGCTGGCCACCAGCGGCGCGCTCGAGCCCCTCGACGGCGACAAGGCCGAGGGCCCCACCTTGCGCATGATCGACCACTACGGCGACGGCCAGCAGAACTACAAGCTGCTGGTGCTCCGCGGCCGCGACGGCACCGAACTCGAAGTGGCCGCCCGGCACCTGGCGTCGGCCGCGTGGGGTACCGGGGCCTACCGCGGCGCCGTGCTGCGCTTCGACGACACGTTCGACGCCGACAACGCCCGAAAGGCCGAGGCGCCCAAGGGCTACCTCACCAAGCGCGTCTCGCGGCTTTCCGAGATCCTCACGAGCGAGAACGGCCTCACGCACCGCGGCCACCGTGGCGATACGCTTCGCTTCGAGTTCCGCATCGCGCCCTCTCTGCTGGCCGAACCGGCCGAGTCGCTCCTCCTCGATCTCGAGTACGTCCAGCGCCTGCCCGAGCCCTATCGGCCCACCAAGCTCGACGTCGAGTTCAACGGCATCTACCTCGTGACCTTGCCGAAATGGGAGGGCGGGCTCGATGCGCGCCCCCACACGCAGCGGCTCACGCTGCCCCGCAACGAGCTCCGGGGCGTGAACCGTCTGCAGCTTCACGTGAGCGCCCTGCAGGAAGAACCGCTCTGCACCGCCGATAGCTGGCGCCTGGTCGAGAACGCCGTCACCGACGGCTCCATGCTGCGCCTGGTCGGCGAACGCGAGGTCGAGCTGCTGCCCGACGTCGAGGCGTTCCTGTACGACGGCCTGCCCTACTCGTCGGCCGAAGAGCTCGACAACACGCTGCTCATCCTGCCCGACGACGTGCACCCCCGCGAGATCGGCACCGCGCTGTCCATCGTGTCGAACCTGGCCGGCGCCACGGGCCACCCCTCGACGGGCCTGCGCTTCCTGCCCGAGAGCGACGTGCTCGCGGTGATCGACCGCGACGAGCGGCGCGAGAAGGGTACCGAGCCCGACCCCGCAGCCGTCGCGCCGGCCCCGGAGGGTGAACGCGTGCCCGTCGAAGATCGCTTCAACGACCCCGCCGATCGCGGCAAGCACCTGCTGCTGGTGGGCTCGGCCGACCGTTCGCTCTTGCTGCGCCGCTGGTCGGCCCTGCTCCCCCTGACCACCGACGCGGGGCACATGCGCCTGCGCCCGCCCTCCCGCAAAGAGGCCTACATGGAGCTGCTGCGCGGGAGTTGGCCCCAGGAAGAAGCCGATCGCGCAGCGCGCTTCCTGCTCGAGGCCGAGCACCCCAGCGCCGTGCTCGGCATGCAGTCCCCGTTCACGAACGGGCTCAGCGTCGTCGCCATCACGGCCAACACCCTGGCCGATATGCCCGCCGCGGTCGACCTGCAGAGCTACACCGAGGCGCGCCTCGAAGAGGGCGGCGATCTCATGCTGCTCGCTGGCGAGAAGCGCGCGGTCTTCATGGTCGGACCCACCTACACCGACGGCAGCATGGGCCACCTCTCGTACGTGCGCTGGCTGCTCGGCGGCCACTGGCTGCTGCTCTACCCGCTGCTGTTCCTCGCGACCCTGTTGCTGGCCATCGTCCTCAAGGCCTGGCTCTCGCGCAAGGAGCGCTCCCGCCTGGCCGAGGGGGAGGGGGAAGCGTGATCCCGCTCGCCCTCTTCCTCGCGTGCTCCGTAACGGCGGGCTTCGGCCCAGCGGCGACCGGCCCCCACCAGACCGACTGGCCGCTCTGGTCGCGCTTCTCGGAGGCCTTCATCAGCAACGACGGCCGCGTCATCGACCGCACGGCCGACGAGGTCACCACGTCCGAGGGCCAGGCTTACGCGCTCTTCTTCTCGCTGCTCGCCGACGATCGGCCCACGTTCGTGCGCCTCCTCGCCTGGACGCGCAGCAACCTTGCCGCCGGCGACCTCACCCAGAACCTGCCGGCCTGGAAGTGGGGCCGCGGAACCGACGGCACCTGGGGCGTCATCGACCCGACCCCCGCGTCCGACGCGGATCTGTGGCTGGCCTACACGCTGCTCGAGGCCGGGCGCCTGTGGTGCGATCCCCCCCTCACGCTGGAGGGAAACGCCCTGCTGGCCCTGATCGCAAAGCTCGAGGTCACCGACGTGCCCGAGCTCGGCCCCACGCTCATGCCGGGGCCCTCCGAGTACTTCGTGCTCGACCAGAAGACCTGGCGGTTGAACCCCAGCTACTTGTTCCTGCCGGCCCTGCGACGACTGGCAACGCTCGATCCCGCGGGCCCGTGGGCGGGCACCGTCACCTCGGCGCTGCGCGTGCTCACCGAAGCTCCCAGCAGCGGGTACCTGCCCGATTGGATCGCCTGGGAGCCCGCGTCGAAGACGTTCGTACCCGACCCGATCAAGGGGGGGGTGGCGGGCTTCGACGCCATCCGCCTCGTACTCTGGGCAGGGCTCGTCCCAGCGACCGACGAGACGTCCAAGCTACTGGATGAAAAACTGGCCGGGCCGCTGCTCGCCTTCCGAAAGTTCGGCAAGGTGCCGGTGCGCGTCACGCTGTCCGATCCGCCCGTGCCGACCCCCGAGTCGGGGCCGGCCGGATACTACGCGGCCCTGCTCCCGCTGGCCCGACGCCACGGCGACGCCGACGAGCTCACGCGCCTGCGCGTCCTCCTGGCCACACGCAAGCGCAACGGCCTCTACGGCGCTCCGCCCGCGTACTACGACCAGTGCCTCGCCCTCTTCGGCGAAGGCCACGCGGAGCAGCGCTACGCCTTCTCGAACGATGGTCGACTCGACGTGAAGTGGGAGTCCCGATGCGACTGATCCACGCTCTCCTCCCCTGGGCGCTCGCGGGGCTCGCAGCTCCCGCGGGCTCGTGGGCCCAAACCCCGGGCGCGACCGCGACCCCGGCGGGAACCGCAACGCCGCCGGCGACCGCGACTCCCGCCGCCGCGTCCTCAGCCGCGACGCCCGCGGCGCCGGTCGATCCCGTGCTGCAGCAGCTACTGAACAACGTCGACTTCTGGCGCACGCGCGGCGACGACGACAAGGTCGCCGAGATGTGGCGCAAGGTCCTGCGCAGCTTCCCTTCCTACGCCCCGGCGCTGGTCGAGCTCAGCCAGTACGAATCGCGCAAGGGCAACAAGGAGAAGTCGAAGCAGTACATCGACGAGCTGCGCCGCGTTCAGCCCGACCACCCCGAGATTACGCGCCTCGAGCGCTCGACCGAGATGGGCGAGAAGTACAACGTGCTGCTGGCACAGGCCCGCACCCTGCTGAAGGCCAAGCGCACCAAGGAGGCCCTCGAGGCCTACCGCAAGGCCTTTGGCAACCAGCAGCCGGTCGGCTCGCTGGCGCTCGAGTTCTACACGACCCTCGGCGGCGAGGCCGACGGCTGGGACGAGGCCCGCGCCGGCCTCGAGCGCATCGCGAAGGAGCGCCCCGACGACGAGGAGGTCGCCTTCGCCAACGCCAGGCACCTCACCTACCGCCAGCAGACGCGCTTCGAGGGCATCAAGCGCCTCGAAGCCCAGTACAAGGCCTCGCGCCTGCCCGACGTGAAGAAGCGCCTGCGCGAGGCCTGGCGGCTGGCCATCGAGTGGTCGCGCCAGAACCCGGCCAACACGGCGCTGCTGAAGGCCTACCTGGCCGAGGGCGACGACCCCGAGGTCCGGCAGTGGCTGGCCGCGCTGTCCGCCGTTCAGGCGCGCACCAACGCGTACCTGGTCGGCGACCGGGCCTTCGAGGCAGGCGACGTCGAGAAGGCCGAGGCCATCTACAAGGCGCAGCGCGAGAAGTACAAGGCCGATCCCCTGGCGCTCGTGGGCCTCGCCAAGGTGGCCATGAAGCGGGGGCACCTCAAGGTGGCCAAGGAGTTGCTCGAGCAGGCCCGCACGCTGGCGCGCTGGTACCCGCAGCTCTGGAAGCCGCTGCTCGACGAGGTCGACTTCTGGCTGATGATGCGCGAGGCCGACGTCAAGCGCGCCGCCGGATACCTGCAGGAGGCCGAGAGCCTGCTGCAGCAGGCCGCCGCGCGCTCGCCCGCCAACGTCGTGCACGTCGACCTGATGCTGGCGAACATCTACGCGGCGCAGGGCAAGCGCGCGGCCGCCCGCGACCGCTTCGAGGCGGTGCTCGTCAAGGACCCGAACTCGGCCGCGGCGCTGGCGGGCGTGGTTCAACTGCTGGCCGACGAGGGCCGCGTCGACGAGGCCTCCACCTACGATCTGCGCCTGCAGAAGCTGTCGCCCTCGGCCAAGATGGGCGAGGCCGATCTCGAGAGCCTGCGGGTCACCAAGGCGCGCTCGCAGGCCCTCCTGCTCGCGGCAACGGGCCGCGACGAGCGCGCCCGCGAGGTGCTCGTCAAGGCGCTCGAGCGTGATCCCGGCAACAAGTGGCTGCTGCACGATCTCGTGAACCGGCACCTGGCCGTGCGCGACGCGCGCGAAGCCCGCGTCTACCTCGACGAGCTGCTGTCCCAGGAGCCGAGCACGCCCAAGGCTCAACTGGCCGAGGCGCGCGTGCTGGCCGAGGAGGGGCGTCTGGCCGAGGCCTACAAGGTGGCGAGCACGATCCCCTCCGACGGCAGCGATCTCGACCTCGAGGCCATGCGACGCGACCTGCTGGTCCGCAGCACGATCGCGCGGGTGGTGCAGCAGGCCGGCGTGGGCAACGGCGAGCAGGCCCGGCGCACGCTCGAGACCCTCGAGATCGACGTGGCCGAGCACCCGGCGCTGCTGGCCGGCGTGGCCTCGGCCTGGTGCGAGCTGGGCGAGACCGAGCGCGGCTACACGCTGATGACCAAGGTCATGGCCCGCGTCAAGGAGCCGAGCGCCGCGCTGCGCCTGCAGTACGGGACCGTCCTCCTCATGGTGGGCCGGTACACCGACCTGACCACGCTGTTGAACGACGCGTCGTGGCAGGAGCGCCTCACGCTGAACGAGCAGCAGAGCCTGCGGGCGCTGCGCGTGGGCCTGGTCATGGAGCGCGTCGAGCGCGACCGAACCCGGGGCGACCTGACCAGCGCCTTCCGGCACTTGCGGCCCCTCCTGCACGACTACCCCGACGAGCCGCGCGTGCTGGTCTCGCTCGGCAACCTCTTCCTCGACAAGGGCGACGCCCGCGAGGCCTACGCGGTCTTCGAGCGGCGGCTGAAGGCCGACCCCAAGGACCTCGAGGCCCGCGAGGGCGCCATCCGCGCGGCGGCCAAGCTGGGCTACGAGAACGACGCGCGCGCGCTCATCGACGAGGGGCTCGAAACGTTCCCGCGCTCGGCGCGCATGGAGCTCATCGCCGCACGCTACGAGCTCTCCGAGGGGCACGATCAGGCGGCCCTCGAGCGCTTGCAGAAGGCGCTGGTGGTCGACGAAGAGGAGCGCGACGTGCGCGTGCGGCGCGACGGCGACGAGGGCGCGGAGCTGCAGGCCGAAGACGCATCGAGGCTGCGCCCCGAGAGCGACTACGACGAGATCCTGGCGGTGGCCGCCGATCGCTTCGGGCTGACGCCCGAGGAGCAGCAGGCCGAGCTCCCCAAGAAGCGCTGGTCGGTGCGCCGCGAGATCCTCGACGAGATCGGACGCCTCGAGGCCCGCTATTCGGCCGACCTCGCGGCCGCGCCGCTCTTCCGGTATCGCCACGGCGAGCCCGGGCTCGGCCGGATGTTCCAGTTCCGTTTGCCCCTCGAGGCCGGCCTGCCCATCGGCTTCCTGGGTCGCCTGCGCCTGCTGATCGCCCCCGACGTGGTCTACGCGGGCACCCTCGACCTCGACGGCTCGGCGGCGGAGCGCTTCGGTCGCGTGGGCACGCTCACGCTGGCCTCGGGCAACGGCACCGTGCGCCAGTCCGAGCAGGGCGTGGCCCTCGAGCTCGCCTACGAATACAAGGGCTTCGCGCTGCATGGCGGCACCACGCCGCTGGGTTACCCGCTGCAGACCTGGGTGGCGGGGCTCGGTTGGGGCGGCTCGTTCGGCGACCTCTCCGTGGGCGTCGAGCTCGCGCGCGATCTGCTCGGCGACAGCCTGCTGGCCCACGCGGGCGCCGTCGACCCCGTCACGGGCGAGGAGTGGGGCCTGGTCACCGCCAACGGGGGGCGCGTCGACGTGGCCTACGCGCTCGACCCCCTGCTCTTCTACCTGTTCGGCGGCTACGCCTGGCTCATGGGCACGGGCGTCGACGACAACCAGCGCATCGAGGGCGGTGGCGGCGTGCGCTGGCGCCTCAGCCGCACCAAGAACCCCTCGGTCTCGACCGGGCTCTCGATGCTGTTCTTCCACTACGAGAACAACCTGCGCTACTACACGGTGGGCCACGGCGGCTACTTCAGCCCGCAGATGTTCGTGAACCTCGCCGTTCCCATCGAAGTCTCGGGAGAAGTCGACCGACTGCTCTACCGCGTGGGCGGCGACGTGGGCTTGAACTGGTTCCACGAAGACGGCGCGCCGTTCTACCCCCTCGACGCCGGCTCCATGGCCGCGCGCGGCTCACGGCTCGACCCCCAGGGCGACCCCGTGGCCAACGTGTACCCCGAGCAATCGAGCCTCGGCATCGGGCTGAACGCCCAGGCGCTCGTGGCCTGGCGCTTCACCTCGCAGTTCACCGCCGGCCTCCAGGCCCAAGCGCACTTCGCGGGCGACTACCAGGAGGTCGTCGGCGGGCTGTTCGTCGGGTACGGCTTCCGCACGGGCGGAGCCCCGGCGGCGCCCTGCGTTCCTGGGTACTGGCA
>CAZBRS010000029.1:0-44016 GCA_964494475.1 uncultured Myxococcales bacterium
TCATGAAGCGACTCGCGTCGTTCCTTCTGGGGTTGCTCAGCGCCGGGTGCGCGACCACCACGACCGAGCGTCTGCACCTGCCCGCGCTGCAGACCGTGGCCCACGTCGATCTCGGGCGCTACCTGGGCACCTGGTACGAGATCGCCGCCTTCCCGCAGAGCTTCCAGCGCGGGTGTACGGCCAGCACGGCCACCTACGCCCTGCGCGACGACGGCGATCTCGACGTCGTCAACCGCTGCCGCAAGGAGTCGGTCGAGGGCCCCGAGAAGACGGCCCGGGGTCGGGCGCGCGTCGTCGACACGACGTCGAACGCCAGGCTGGAGGTGAGCTTCTTCCGTCCCTTCTGGGGCGACTACTGGATCATCGACCTGGGGGTCGACTACGACTACGCGGTCGTCGGCCACCCCGGTCGCGACTACCTGTGGATCCTCAGCCGGAGACCGACCCTGGAGGCCGGCGTGTACGACGCCATCCTCGGGCGGCTGACCGCGCAGGGCTACGAGACGAGCCGGCTGGTGCGCACCGTGCACGGCCCGGCGCTCGAAACTCCTCGCGGTGAACCGTGAGGGAAAGCAGGCCGCGCCGAAACGACGAGAGGCCGGGCGCCTACCCGCGCCGCCGAATCCGAGCCCCCACCGGGCGCGACGCCCTCACCCCCACCATCGCCACCAACAAGATCGCCCAGATGGCCCCGGCCTGCGGGTTCCCCGTGTCGTAGACGCACCCGCCGCTCGAGCCGTCGTCCAGGCCGTCGTCCTCGCCGTCTGCGGCCAGGTCGCCCGCGGTGGTCTCGCCGCCGCCCACGTCGTGGTCGTCCTCCGCGTGCTCCACCTCCGGGGCGCACACCTGCTCCTCCGCCCTGTGCGGCGGCTCGTCGAAGCCCTCTTTCTCGTACCAGCCCTTCACCCACGTCACGCGCTCGGCGATCTCGGCTCCCGTCAGGCCCGAGAAGTCCTCGGCCAGGCCCACCGTCACGAACAGCTTGCCGGTCAGGCGCTCGGGCGACCAGGCCGCCAGGTAGTATCGGCCGGCTGCGGAGAGGGTGTAGTCGCGCACGTCCAGGATCATCCACGAGGTGGTCTGGCTGAAGGGCTCGAAGAAGGTGGGCGGTTCCACCACGTCGGTCGTGGGCCACACCACGGCTCCCAGGCCCTCGGGCACGTGCAGGGGCAGGTCGGCGGGGGCCTGGGCCAGTCCCGGTCCGAGCAGCGCCAGGCTGGGGCGGTAGCCGGCCAGGCGCTCGATCTGCGGCACGCCCACCGTGACGGTGAGCGCGAAGCCCGCCGGGGCCTCGAACGTCAGCCACACCTGGGGCGCCTCGCACGTGACCGTGCGGTACACCACCTGCGACACGTCCGGATCCTCGACCGGGAAGGCCGTGGCCGCCGAGTCGTACTCGCCCGCCTCGCCGTTGCTCGTGTTGGGCTCGTGGGCGGAGAGCGGCCGGGAAAGAAGCACCAGGCCGAGCAGCACCAGCGATGGCGTCCATGATCTCATCGGAATCCCGCCAGCAGTTGCATCGGGCAAGATAGGAGCCCCGGCATCCGCGTCGATATATTTTTTAGATAAAATATGGACAGCGTGGCCGCGAAGAGAGACGGGCGCTCCTGCCAGGCAAACGGGCTGGTGCAATCTTCCGTTCCTTGGTATCCAAGGTCATTGGCGGTCATCCTGGCCGTCAGAGAGGAAACCGAGTTGGCGGAGACGAACCGAATGAACGCCGAAACGATGACCGCAGCCTCGTGGCACCGACTCGATCCGGCTGCCGCCGCTGCTCTCCTCGAGAGCGATCCCGTTCGAGGCCTCGGCCGGGCCGAGGCCGTCGCTCGGCGCTCGCAGTTCGGAGAGAACGCGCTGGTCGAGCGGGGGGGGAGATCCCCGTGGCGCCTGCTGTGGGACCAATTCGCGAGCACCCTGGTGGTCGTCCTCCTCGTGGCCGCCGTCGTCTCCGCCGTGGTGGGAGGCCTCAAGGACGCCATCGCCATTCTGGCCATCGTGCTGCTCAACGCGGCCCTCGGCTTCGTCCAGGAGTTCCGCGCCGAGCGCGCGATGGCCGCTCTGCGCAGACTCGCGGTGCCCAAGGTTCGCGTGCGCCGCGAGGGCGCCGTCGTCGACGTCGCATCGTCGGACCTCGTGCCGGGCGACGTGGTCCTCCTGGAGGCCGGGAATCTGGTGCCGGCAGACGGACGCATTCTGGAATCAGCCAGCCTTCGGATCCAGGAGGCCGTGCTGACCGGAGAGTCGGAGGCCGTCGAGAAGCGGTCGGACGCGCTCCCGGGCGAGGGCGTCCTGGCGCTCGGCGACCGGGTCAACATGGCCTTCATGGGCACGAGCGTGGCCTACGGCCGCGGGCAGATGATGGTCAGCGCGACCGGAATGGGAACCGAGCTCGGGCGAGTGGCCGATCTCCTCCAGGGGGTCGGGCAGGTGACGACGCCCCTGCAGCACCGCCTGAATCGGCTGGGCCGAGTGCTGGCCGCGACGGCGCTGGTCGTGGTGGGGGCCATCTTCGGGCTCGGCGTGCTCCTGGGCGAGGACTGGCAGCTCATGTTCATGACCTCGGTGAGCATGGCGGTCGCCGTGATCCCCGAGGGCCTCCCGGCCGTGGTCACCATCGCGCTCGCCTTGGGCGCGCAACGCATGCTTCGCCGCCGCGCCCTCATCCGTCGGCTGCCGGCGGTCGAGACGCTCGGCTCGGTGACGGTCATCTGCTCGGACAAGACCGGCACCCTCACCGAGAACCGCATGACCGTGACCGTGCTCGACCTGGCGGGGCACCGGGTCGATATCTCGGAGTCGATGCGCCGGGGGATGCCGGCAACGCCGACGGCGCAGGAGGCAACGGCGTTCGTCGAGCGGGAGCCCTCGCTCGCGTTGCTCTTGATGGGTGGGGCGCTCGCCAGCGACGCCGTGCTTCAGCCAGACCCCGCGAGGCCCGGTCACCTCCTCGCCGTGGGCGATCCCACCGAGGGCGCCCTGGTGGTCGCGGCTCTGCACCACGGCTTGGCGCGGGAGCGTCTCGATGCGGCTTTCCCTCGGGTGGCCGAGGTGCCCTTCGACTCCGAGCGCAAGCGCATGACCACGGTGCACCGCGTCGCCGACTGCACGGCCTGGATGGGAGGTTGCGACGGGCTCGCCCCGGGCGTCCTCGTGGCGTTCACGAAGGGCGCGGTCGACAGCCTGCTCGCCGTGAGCTCGCACGTCTGGGACGCAGGCCGGCCCACGCCGCTCGACGAGGGCTGGCGCCAGCGGATCACGACCGCCAACGACTCGCTCGCGCGCGATGGCATGCGCGTCCTCGGCGTGGCCTTCCGCTTCGTTCCGGCAGGGGAAGCCGAGAGCCTCGAGAAACCGGAGCGGCTCGAGCGGGAGCTCGTGTTCGTGGGCCTCGTGGGCATGCTGGACCCGCCGCGGGCCGAGGTGAAGCTCGCCGTCGCGACGTGCAGGAGCGCGGGGATCCGGCCGGTGATGATCACGGGGGACCACCCGGTGACGGCCCGCCGCATCGCCCAGGACCTCGGGATCCTCGGCGAGGGGCAGGTGGTCGCCGGGCCCGACCTGCAGGGTCTGTCGCAAGAGGCGCTGGACCACCTCGTGGAGGGCGTCTCGGTCTACGCCAGGGTCGCCCCGGAGCAAAAGCTGCGCATCGTCGAGGCGCTGCAGCGCCGGGGTCAGGTGGTGGCGATGACCGGCGACGGCGTGAACGACGCGCCGGCGCTGCGCCGTGCCGACATTGGCATTGCCATGGGCATCACGGGGACCGATGTCTCGAAAGAGGCAGCGGCGATGGTGCTGCTCGACGACAACTTCTCGACCATCGTCGCTGCCGTGGAGGAAGGCCGGGCCATCAACGACAACATACGGCGCTTCCTGAAGTTCTCGCTCGCCGGGAACCTGGGCAAGCTCCTGCTCGTGTTCGTGGGCCCGCTCCTCGGTATGCCGCTGCCGCTGCTCCCGTTTCAGATCCTGTGGTTGAACCTGGTCACGGACGGCGTGCTCGGTCTGGGCATCGGCGTCGAGCCAGCCGAGCGCGGCGTGATGAAGCGTTCTCCCCAGGTGCCATCGGACAGCATCCTGGCAAGGGGCCTGGGCCTCGAGATCCTCTGGCAAGGGGTCCTCCTCGGGGTGGCGAACCTGGCGGTCGCGTGGTGGGCCTGGAGCACGGGGCAGCCTGAGTGGCAGACCATCGTCCTGACCGCTGTCGTGATCCTTCAGGTCTTCCAGGCCCAGGCAGGCCGATCCTCGCGGGAGTCGGTGTTTCGCCTCAATCCCTTGTCGAACAAGGCCCTGCTAGGTGCCACGGGCCTGATCCTGGCGCTGCAGGCCGGCGCCATCTACCTTCCACCGCTGCACGCCGTCTTCAGCACGCTGCCCTTGTCGGTCCACCAGTTGGCCGTCCCGCTGGTGGCCGGCTTGGGCGTCCTTTGCGTCGTCGAAGGATCCAAATTGCTCGGCCGCCTGGGTTCATCGTCGTAGCGGCGGCGGAAGGGAGTCGTTCATGAAGCGCGTCATGCTTGGCCTCGTTCTGGTGCTGGTTCTCGGCGGGAGTCCGGCTTTGGCTGGCGTCGAGGCGGACGTCGAGGCCGGCGTGGTGATCGCGAGCCGCAACGACGCTGGTATCCCCGGCAACGGGGGGACGAGGATCTCGCTGGTCAACGATCTCTCGACGTCGCCGGCGCCCGCGTTTCGGCTGCGCCTGGGCTACCGCATCGCCGACCGACACCTCATCACGGCGCTGTACGCGCCGCTGCAGGTCAACGCCAGAGGGAGCCTGGATCGCGACGTCTCGTTCGACGGGGGGAGCTATCCGGCGGGCAGCCCCCTCCTCGCCGTCTATCGATTCGACTCGTACCGGTTGACCTACCGCTACAGCATCGTCTGGGCCGAGGGGTTGGACGTGGCCGCCGGCCTCACCGCCAAGATTCGCGATGCCGAGACGAGCCTGTACGGGGTCGAGGCCCGGCGCAAGACCAACACGGGCTTCGTCCCGCTGCTGAACCTCCACGTGGCCTGGCGGCCGGACAACGGGGCGTTCGGCGTGGTGCTCGACGCCGACGCCCTCGCCGCGCCCCAGGGCCGCGCCGAAGACGTGCTCCTGGCGGCGACCTGGCGCTTCCGCGAGGGGCTCGAGCTCCGGGTCGGCTACCGCATGGTCGAGGGAGGCGCGAACAACGACGAGGTCTACAGCTTCGCGTGGTTCCACTACGTCGTCGCCGGACTGGGGATGAGCTTCTGACACGACCCTGGATGCTTGGCGGTCGTGGTGATGCGGTGCACCCTAGGCGTCGTGCAGCACCACGCCGTCGCAGGTGGTCACGAAGTCGGCCCCGAAGGCGCGCGAGGGGGTGTGCGCGCCCGCCGCGACGGCGCCCGCGCGGACCCGTTGGAGCGCCCGCAGCGCCGAATCGGCCGTGAACGAATAGCCCTCGGGCGCCGTCAGGGCTCCGGTCACCACCTTGCCCTCGGCGTCACGCACCTCGCCCCACACTTCGGAGTAGCCGCGGGCGCGCGCGGCCGGGTCGGGTCCCTGGACGAAGCGCTCGACCAGACCCCGTAGCACGCGCTGTCCGAGGCGTGACCCGGCCAGGGGACGCAGCGCGTCGAGCACGCGCAGGCTCCGGCGGGCTCCAGGCGCCAACGCCATGTAGGTCACGATGTCGGGGATGCCCGTCGAGTGCCAGGCCGTCGCGATGTCGCCCCACGGGATGGCCACGGCCGTGCGCACCTTGCGGGGGAACGGCACCTCCCGAACCTCGTGCGACGCCGCGACCGGCACGATGCGCCCCGCGCGCCGCACGGCCCCGCCCAGCGGATAGCGGAAGCCCTCGATCATGGTCTTGGTGGTGCCCGGGCTCAGCCCGCCCGAACCGTGGATGGCCAGCGCCAGGTGCGTGGCGCCGGGCAGGCGGGCGGCCAGCATGGCGGCCAGGCAGTCGGTGGGCACCACGTCGAAGCCGACCCCTGGCACCAGCACGACGCCGGCCTTCCTGGCAGCGCCGTCGGCGGCCAGCACCGCCTCGAGCACCCCGATCTCGCCCGTGATGTCCAGGTAGTGCGCCCCGGCCGCGAGGCAGGCCGCGACCATGGGCGCGCTGGTGGCCGAGAAGGGGCCGGCCGCGTGCAGCACCGCGTCGATGTCCCCCAGGGCCGAGGCCAGCGCGAGGGGATCGCCCAGGCCCACCGCGCGCGCCTCCAGGCCCAGGCGAGAGGCCAGCGACTGCAGGGGCGCCGCGCTGCGCCCGGCCAGCACCGGGTGCTCGCCCCGGGCCACCGCGAGCTCGGCCAGCAGGCGGCCCGTGTACCCGTTCGCCCCGTACAGCATCCAGCGCTTCGCGGCCATTCGTGCCTCCGTTCGTCGATCCACGCTCCGCGAACATAAGCGCGAAGCGCGTGCCAGGAAAGGGTGTTCGACCTCCTCCTCCGGCGCGGTCAGGGTCGCGAGCGCGGGGAACGCCGCTCCCCGACGCTCACGGGGGCGCGGAGAACACGACTCCGGGGCCCGGGAGGTCGCCGTTGCTCCCCTCGAGCCCGGCGAAGAGTTGGCACTGCTCCCACAATCGGTCGCGTGCGGGCTGTCCTTCGCGGGTCCACGGCAGGTAGTGGGTCCAACGGGGCTCGCGGTCGAACCAGAACCCGCCGCTCGGCGCGGGCGCCGGCTGGCACGCGGCGAGCCAGACGATGGTGTCGGCTCCCTCTGCAGGGCTGCGCAGAACACGCCGGGTCAGCTCGTAGAAGCGCGGCAGCGAGGTCTTCACCCCGGACGTGTCGGCCCAGCCGGGGTGCATGGCGTAGACCGAGACCCCGGCACCGGCGAAGGCCTGCGCCCACCTCTCGGCGAGGACCACCTGCATGCGCTTGGTCTGGGCGTAGGCGACCACGCCGTCGTAGCGGCGGAGGTCCCAGCGAAGGTCCTCGAGGTCGAGGCGCTGGGTGTACATGCCCCCCGAGGAGACGAAGACGACCCGCGCGTCGTCCGCGGCCCGCAACCGCGAGGCCAGCAGGCTCGTGAGGAGCTGCGGACCGACCACGTGGGTGGCGAAGGTGAGCTCGAGGCCGTCGGCGGTGAGGACCCGGCTGGACGGAAGGACCCCCGCGTTGTGCACGAGCGCGTGGATCGCTTCGTGGCCGGCGCTCGCGACATAGCGGCGCACCGACGCGAGATCGGCGACATCCACCAGCGCGACCTCCACCCGGGCATTGCCGGTGGCGCGGCGGATCTCGTCGCGGGCCGCTTCGGCCCGACCGGCGTCGCGGCACAGCAGGTGGACCGTCGCGCCGCGCTTCGCCAACCCCTCCGCGGTGGCGCGACCCAGCCCGGCGTTGCCTCCGGTGACGAGGCAGAGGCGGCCCGCCAGGTCGACGTCGAGATCGGCGGGCCGGAACGCGCGGGCGTGGCGGCGAAACCCGATGCGGTCGAAGGATCCGATCATGCTCTCCGACCTCCCCTCAGCGAGAGTTCACGACGTGCTCGAACCGACTCACCAGCGAGTAGCTCTCTATCCGCACCGCGAAGAGGGCACAGTCGGCCCCCGAAACGAACCCGGCGAGGTGGGGATGGCGAGCCAGGTACGCGGCCTCGGCCGAGACCCGCGCGGCTCCGGTCAACTCCCTGGCCTCGCCGCAGACCGTGACGGCGACCGCGTCCTGAAAGTCGGCGACCCCGTTCGTGCGGCTGTCGATCAACAGCGACACCCTGGGGTTGGCCGTCAGGTTCTCGAATTTTCGCGTGCCGCGGTCGGTGGCGAAGAGCACCTCGCCGACGTCGTCGGTCACGACGAAGGCCACCAGGCTGGTGTACGGCTGGCCCCTGCGGTCGGTGGCCAGCACGGCCAGGTGCTGGGCGGCGAAGAGATCGCGCAACTGGAGCGCGAGCGCGTCGGTTTCAGCCGTGTTCATCGAGAGCCCTTTCTTCACCAAAACGTGGGGCACGAGATCGGCCCGCCCCTCCGGTCATGCAACAAGAGCGTCAGCGCAGCGTGATCTCGACACGAAGCTCCCCGGAAGGCAGCACGACGCGCGCGGCCTCGAACGAGGGCGGTCCGAAGGTGGCGCGGGCGTCGTTCGAGGCCCCGTAGGCCTCGGTGGGCCAGCCGAACACGCTTCGATTCATCTTCTGGTCGTCGTCCTCGTCGTGGTAGGCCGCGACCGCGGCGTCGCCGGGCGGCAGATCGTCGAACACCGCCCGAGCGCGCCGACCCTCGATGGGCACGACCGCGATGCCGGCAGCCTTCGCCTTGTCGCGGGGGAAGCCCTCCGCTGTACGGAACAGCAGCACGCGCGCGTGGCCGGTGTCGGACTCGAAGCCGCCGAGGTCGACCACCAGCCGGGCCGCCGGCGCTGGCTGGGTCCAGAGCCCTGCCATCAGCAAGGCGGTCAGCAGGGCCGTCATGGCCCGCCCAACGGGAGGAAGCATCGCCGCATGTCGATCTCCAGCGCGTCGGAAGAAAGCCTAGGCTTCGTGGTTGCCCTGTCAAGGCCGCGCCGAGCAGGGTTCAAGGGACGATGCGTGGTGCTGGAATCCGTCGTCGAAAGAAGGTATCAAAGGTTGGCAGGGTGGGATGACGGCGGGGGGGGTGGGATGCGGCGAGCGCTTCAGGGTTGTATTCTCTCCGTGCTCGTGATCGCGTGCAGCGCTTCGGGGTCTGGGGGCTCGGCCGACGACGTGTCGCGCGACGAGGGCGGGGCCCTGGTCGACGCCTCGGACGGCCAGTCGGTCGCGGAGGCCCGCCCGGAGGTCACGGCCGACGCCGTGCCGGCCGACGCCGTGCCGGCCGACGCCGTGCCGGCCGACGTGGTGATCCCGACCACCCTGGGCGGCGACCGGCCGGCCGCGCTGATCGTGCCGACCGCCTACGACCCCTCGACGCCCTGGCCCCTGGTGATGCTGCTGCACGGCTACGGCGCCAGCGGCAAGCTGCAGGCCGCCTACCTCGGTCTGCCCCAGCGCGCCGAGTCCATGGGCTTCGTCCTGCTCACCCCCGACGGCACGCTCGACAGCGGCGGCTCGCGGTTCTGGAACGCGTTCCCCTCGTGCTGCAACTTCGAGGGCGTCGAGGTCGACGACGTGGCCTACCTGCGCGGGCTCATCGATGAGGCGAAGGCCGCCCTCAGCATCGATGCGACGCGCGTGTTCCTGCTGGGGCACTCGAACGGCGGCTTCATGGCGTACCGCCTGGCCTGCGACGCGGCCGGCGAGATCACGGGCATCGCGACCATCGCGGGCTCGATGTCGGTGGGGGCTGCGTGCACGCCGTCACGCCCCGTGTCGGTGCTCACCATCCACGGCACCGGTGACGACACCATCCTGTTCGATGGCGGCGGCTACAACGGCGTGCCCTACCTGGGCGCCCGGGAGTTGGTGCAAGCGTGGGTGACGCGCGACGGGTGCGGCCCGCCCCCCCTGGTCGAGCCCAAGCTCTTCGACTACGACCTCCAGGCGGCCGGCGCCGAGACCACCACCACCACCTGGCCCGGCTGCGAGGGCGGCGCGCGCGTCGCCTTCTGGGAGATGCAGGGCAGTTCGCACATCCCGCCCTTCACCAACGAAGCCAAGGACGCCATCCTCCAGTCGCTACTTGGCCTGTAGGCGCTCCGACACCTCTCGCCACACCTCGGTCACGTCGAGCGGCGCGAAGTCGGGCCGGGCGAACTCGCGCGTGCAGAGGGCGTAGATGGCGTCGTTGTAGGGCGTCGTCACGCCGTGGCGGCGGGCGAGCCCCAGGAGGTAGGCGTTGATGGTCTCGAGCTCGGTCTGGGTGCCGTGGCGCGTCAGCACGTCCTGGGCCATCGAGCTCACCACCATCTTCTTCACGTTGCGGCGGAACATGGCCTTGGTGAAGAGGCGCGGCAGCTTGGCGCCGGCCGTCATCAGCGCCCAGGGGGGCATGCCGCCAAGCCGGCTCTCGCGATAGCCCGCCGCCTTCACGATCTGCACTCCCTCGTGCAGCTGGTTCGTGAGCAGCTTCTGGAACAGCGCCTCGTCCGAGATGGGCCGGAAATTGAGGCCGACCAACGTGGTCAGCGAGTTGGTCAGGTTGATGACCAGCTTGCAGTGGGCGGCGTCACCGATGGCGTCGGTGGCGTGGGTCTCGACGCCCGACGAGAAGAGGCGCGTCACCTCGGCCAACTCGTCCTGCAATTCGTTGTGACGCGTGCCCAGGTGCAGCGGGCCCTTCTTCTGGTAGCCGATGGCGCCGTCGGGGTCGAGCCACGCGTTGTAGCTGATCACGCCGTAGATCACGCGCGAGAAGTACTTGGGCAGGATGGCCTGGTTGGCCACGCCGTTCTGCAGGCCCACGATCAGCGCCCGGTCGCCCAGGCGCTCCCGGACCTTCCGGGCGATGGCGTCGAGGCTGTAGTTCTTCACGCACAGCACCAGCACGTCGGCGTCGGCCGCGTGGTCCAGGTCGTCGAGCACGCGCACGCGGACGGTGGTGGCCTCGTCCCGATGGCCCTGCAGGTACGTGGTCAGCCCGTCGCGCCGGAGCCGAGCGTTCACCTCGGGCAGGTCGAGCACGTGCAGGTTGTCGTAGCGCTCGCTGATCCAGGCCGCCACCGAGCCGCCGATGGCGCCCGCGCCCAGCATGACGATCTTGAGGGCACGGGGCTTCGCCCGGCCGCGGCCCGCGGTCAGCGACAGGTCAATCGAGCCCGCCAGCTTCCGGACGTCGTTCAGGATGGCCATGATCGTCCCCCTTCAGCCTTTCGTGAAGGACACGGCCGACGTGAAGCCCACGTTCGGCAGGTCGAAGCAGCTGGACATGTTGGCCGCGAAGCGGAATTGGAACGGGTGCGGCTCGATCTCGAGGTCTTTCAGCACGCGCCCGCAGGGCGTATCGTGGAGCACCAGCCAGTCGCGCTCGGGCTTCTTGCCCTTCTTCACCAGCAGATCCATGAACTTGGTCACGTTGAAGACGGCCCTGAAGTTGGTCTCGCTCTGCAGGAAGCGGTCGCCCAGCCGCGAGTACAGGTTCGAGGTCACGTCGAAGAGCTGCGGCTTGCCGGCGGTCGGCACCGTGAGCTCGAAGTAGGGCTCGCCGTTCGCTTCGAAGGCGCGCGTGGTGACCAGCCCGCTCTCCTCACCCAGGTCGATGCGCTGCACCTCCTTGGGCAGCCCCCAGATTTTGTGGCCGCGCGCACGGTTCTCCAGCGACGTGACGGGCATCGAGAACACGTAGTAGCCGAAGTTCTTGAAGACATCGAGGATCATGGGCAGCACGGGCACGTTGAGCCCGGGGTCGACCATCACGGGGATGGTCATGGCGATCTCGTTGTAGGGCGCGACGCCCAGCACCTTGCGGTACTCGTAGCACGAGAACGCCACCACGGCCCGCCCGCGCGGCATGCGCACGGGCAACACCCGCGGGTGCGGCATCAGGGCCGCGGCCTTCTCGTACGAGCAGAGGAAGATGCCCATGGCGCACACCACGTCGCCGTAGAAGGTGGGGAACAGGTAGTCCTTGCTGATCCCGTCGGTCAGCTGCAGCGGCGCCGCCGCGGTTCGCAACCGGAAGCGCCGGAAGAAGTCGTTGTCGAACTCGCGGGCGTTGTCCAGCAGGGTCGGGTCGATGGTCCAGTTCGCGTCCATGGTCTCCCCCTATTCCTTGCCGAGATCGAGCCAGGCCAGCCAGATGTCCGAGGGCGTGATCATGCCCTTGGCCCAGATGGGATCCTCGCCCACCACGCTCGAGTACCACGACACCAGGTATTGCGCGCCGCCCAGGGGCAGCACGCTGGCGTAGGCCGTGTCGCCCGCGCTCTGGAGCTCGAACAGCTCGTTCAGCTCCAACGGCGCCTGCGGGTCGGCCATATCCCCCAGGATCTCGTAGAGCGCGGTGCGCTTGTGGCTCTGGGGCAGGTGCTTGCGGGCCACGATCAGCTGCCGCCCGTCGTGCTCGAACCACACCGGGCCGTCGAGGCGCTTGTCGAACTGCCGCCCGCAGTCCCAGGTGGCGTACGGCGGGTCGGCCAGGCAGACCGCTGTATGGCCCTCCTCGACCAGGCTGGCGCCGTTGTCCAGGCGCACCAACGACACGGCCCGGTCGCCGAAGAAGCGCAGTTCGGCCTCGCTCGGCACGTCGGGCTCGCTGTCGAAGATGAGCGACACCTTCTGCCACGCGATCCCGTCGGGTGACGAGAAGAACCCGACCTGGGTGTCCCCGTCGTTGTAGCCGGTGGCGTACCACAGGTCGCCGTGGCGTACGAAGCGCCAGAAGCCCCACAGCTCGTCGTAGATCTTCACCGGCGGGTCGGTCCACGTCACGCCGTCGTCGCTCTCGGCGCGCACGGTCCAGGCCAGGCCGCCCAGGTCGCGCAGGTGGCCGCCCGGCACGCGCGAGATGGCGTAGATCACCAGCTTGCCGTCCTGCACCAGGAACTTGGGGTCGCGGATGTCGCGGTCGGGCATGAAGATCTCGGCGGTCATCGTGAAGGTGTCGCCCAGGTCGTCGGAGCGGAACACCTTCAGGCGCGCCTTCGGCGAGCCGGTCTGCCCGGTCTCGCCTCCACGGAACACCAGCCAGGTGGCGCCGTTCCACGAGACGAGATCGGTGTTCTCGTTGTGCAGGCCGTCGCTGTAGACGATGCGCTGGTTCGTGACCAGCCCCGTGGTCGGCTTGGGGCCGACGAGGGTCTCGGGCGCTACGTCGGCGCGCGCGTCGGGCGCGACCTCGCCGGCTCCGTCGGACATGTCGAGGGTGGCATCCGAGGGCGCCCCGTCGTCGCCCCCTCCGCAAGCGACCCCCAGGAACAGCCACACCGCCGCCACGGCCCATCGCACCGCTCGCCCGCTCATCATGCCTCGCCGGATGGGTTCGCGCTGCCACGGTAACGCAACCGGCGTGCCTTCGCAATCGACGGGCGGAGGCCGCCTGGATATGCTTCGACGAGTTCCCAGGCACCGGAGACCGCCGTGCTTCGTATCCCGTCCGCTTCCTCCCTGCGTTTCGCGCTGGTCGTGCTCTCGTTGCTGGGTGCGAGCGCGTGCGCGAAGGAGGGCGCCAGCCCCGTCGACGCCGAGGGCGACGTCGCCGTCCCCGACCCCTTCGCCCTGACCTACCTGCACGTGGCCGACGGAGCGCTGGTCGACGAGACCGGTCGCCAGTGGTTGCTGCGCGGGGTGAACGCCAAGTACGAGCACCTGTTCGACGTGACCTTCGACGACGGGCGCACCCGCAACGAGGGCCTGCCCGAGTTCGCCGCCTGGGACGCCCCCGAGACCGCGCGGCTCGGTTACAACTTCGTGCGTCTGGCCATCACCTGGAGCGGCCTCGAGGCCGTTGAGGGCCAATTCGATCCGGGCTTCCTCACCCTGCTCGACCAGGTGGTCGACGCCTACGCCGCCGCCGGCGTCTACGTGCTGATCGACTTCCACCAGGACGCCTGGTCGAAGGAGATCGGCGAGGACGGCGCGCCCTACTGGGCCATCGTGCCGCCGCCCCCCGAGAAGCTGGGAGGGCCGCTCTTCCCCGAGGCCGGCCTGCAGTGCCCCTGCGGCGACCTGAACGCGCGGCGAGCCTCGCCCGTGACGCTGAACGCCTTCAAGTCGTTCTTCCTGAACAAGGAAGGGATCCGCGACCGCTTCGTGCCCGCGTGGCAACTGGTCGCCGCGCGCTACGCCGACCGCCGGGGCGTGGTCGGGTTCGAGGCCATGAACGAGCCCATCGCGTTCCACGTGGGCGACGGCTTCACTCCCCTCGACGACTTCCACGTGGCCATGGCCGCGGCCCTCCGCCAGGTGAACCCGCACCACGCCTACTTCCTCGAGCCCGAGAACGGCTACCGCGCCGTGAAGTGCGCCTCGAAGCCCCGCCCCGAGCCCTTCCCCGACCCCAACGTGGTCTACTCGCCCCACGGGTACCTGGGCGCCTGCCAGGGCCTGCCCAAGGACATGGTCACCTACGACGACCACGTGCAGGGCCTGGCCCCCGTGTTCGACGCCATGATCCAGGAGGCCGCCACGTACGGCGCGGCCACCGTCATCAACGAGTACTGGCTGCAGATGGGCAACGACGGCATGTTCGCCTTCATGGACGCGTTCGTGCGCCTGGCCGACGAGCGCAACGTGGGCCTCGCCCACTGGTACTGGCGGGGCGTGACCGGCAACGACAACCCGGAGTGCGCGAGCTCGGGCACGGTGTACTGCCTGCGCGGCGACGGGGAGTGGGCGTTCATGGAGACCGGCGCGCTGCACCTGTCGCGGCCCTACCCGGTGGCCGTGCCGGGCCGGCTGATCCTGAACGATCTCGATCGCGCCACCGGCCGCCTGACCGTGCGCTTCGCGGCCGGGGGCGGCGAGGCCGCGCCCCTCGTGTACCTGCCGGAACACCGCTTCCCCGCCGGGGCGAGCGTGACCGTCGATGGCGTGGCGGTCGACGTGACCATCGATCCGGGCACGCTGCGCGCGGCCCTGCCGTGGAACGGTGCCCCCGGCGACCACGAGATCGTGGTGGAGCCCCGCTGAGGAGAAAAGAGAGGAGTCTGGAGAAATGAAGCGCCCCGCGTCCTGGTGCCGTCTCGTCCTGTGGTTCGTGCTCGCCCTCGCCGCCCTCGCCTGCAAGAAGCCCGACGCGCCCGCCAGCCCCGCCGAGGTCAAGGAGAAGCTCGAGACCGGCGTGAAGTACGGCCTGTGGAAGGTCGACGCGACCGACGACCAGAAGGAGCAGTTCGACCGCATGCTCGACGGCCTGTCGGTCGACCTGTTCGCGCTGCAGCAGGAGAGCACGACGCTGAAGCGCCGCACCATGAACGCCCTGGCCGGGCCCGCCGTCGACGCGACCGAGTTGGAGCGCATCGACGCCGACGGCACGGCGCTCTTTTCGCGCTACATGAAGCGCATGACGCGCGCGGCGCTCGACGCCTCGACCATCCTGACGGTGGAGCAGCGCCAGAAGGTGGTCGGCCTGTGGCACGATTGGGAGTTCGGGGAGTGAATGTGGCGCGACGCGGCGCTCCTGGCTAGAGTCGTCCCGGTGAACCAACGGGCCCTTTGCCCCGAAAGGACGACCGTGCGCGCTCCTGCGACCTTGCTCCTGGCGCTGGCCGTGACCCTGGCCTCGTGCGGCGCGCCCGACGCGGCGTCACCCGACGCCCTGCCGGACGTCGTCGCTGCCGACGTGCCGACGGCCGGTGACGTCGACGCCGATACAACCCCCGCCGTGACGCCCCCACCCCGCCTGCACGCCGACGGCACGCGCCTGGTCGACGCGACCGGGGCCGAGGTGCGCCTGATGGGCGCGAACCTGGGCGGGTGGATCTTCCACGAGAGCTGGATCACCCAGGCGACCTTCACCACCCGGGCCCGCTTGTACGAGGTGGCCGCGCGCCGGGGCCACGCCGAGGCGGGCAGGGCCGCCTTGCTGGCCGCCGGACGCGACGAGGGAGTGCCGGGCTGGTTCGATGCGGTCCAGGCCTCGCTGACCGCGTCGGTGGGCGCCGAGGCGGCCGCTGCCGTCGTGGACGAGGCCAAGAGCTACCCCGGCCTGCAGGACGACTCGGACCTGCTGCTGCGGCGCGAGCTGGCCCGTCGCTTCGGTGACGCCGGTCGCGACGAGCTCTGCGACGCGTTCCAGCGGGCGTGGCTGACCGAGGCCGATGTGGCCTGGCTGGCGGGGCAGGGGCTCAACGTGGTGCGCGTGCCCATGAGCTGGCGCGACCTCACCACCGACCCCGACGACGACCAGCCGACGAAGCTCACCTGGAACGAGCTCGCGTTCGCGCGGGTCGACGACCTGCTCGACTGGTGCGAGCGCCACGGGGTGTACGCGGTGCTCGATCTGCAGGAGTCGCCCGGCGACCACAACGGCTACTCGGGCCAGGCCAAGCTGTACGAGCAGCCGGCCATGCAGGCGCTCACCGTGCAGCTCTGGGAGGAGCTGTCACGGCGCTACCAGGCACGCGACGTGGTGGCGGCCTACTCGCTGCTGGCCGAGCCCATGGGGGCCCCCAGCGCCGGCGCCCGCGACGCCATGTACGACAGGCTGGTCAAGTCCATCCGCGCGCGGGGCGACGACCACCTGCTGGTCCTCCACGACGGCTTCTTCGGCATGAACACGCTGCCGGTGCCGTCCGAGCGCGACTGGACGGGCGTGATCTACTCGACCCACATCTTCGAGTTCGACGCCACGTCGCTCGAGGACTACCAGCAGATCGTGAACGGCTTCCACGACCCCGTGCTCACCAAGGCCCAGGCGAAGCAGGGCGTGCCCTACTACATCGGCAGCTTCTCGACGCGCAAGGACGAGCCCTGGGCCTATGAAGCCGCTCAGCTGCTGGTCGACTGGTACACGCGCCACGGCTGGTCGTGGTCGGTGTGGACCCTGAAGAAGATCGACGATCCGCTCGACGTGGAGCTGTGGGGCGCGCAGAGCGCCTATGGCGTGCTGGGGCGCGTGGCCTCGCCCTTCGAGCGGCCCGACGTGCAGCGCGACGACTTCGACACGCTGAAGGCGCGCTTCGCGGCCTACGCCGACCTGGTGGTCGAGCCGAACCCGGAGCTGCTCCCGATCCTGAAGAGCGGGTTGTAGCCGCGCGCGCTCCCGGGCGACGCGATTGACAAGGGCCTACGCCGCGCGCACGGTTGAAGGCGAACGCTCTTCTGCCCAGGAGCCAACATGGACCTCGCGACGCTCGGCGGCCTGCCGCTCCAGGATCCGGAGAGCCACGAGGTGCGCCTGGCCGACCTGTGGCGCGATCGTCCGCTCGTGCTGCTCTTCGTTCGCCACTTCGGCTGACTGTTCTGCCGCGAGCAGGTCGCGCAGGTGCGCGGCGAGTTGAACGCGATTCGGGCCAAGGGCGCCGAGTTGGTCGTGGTCGGCAACGGCAGCCCCTGGTTCGCCGCGGCCTTCCGTGACGAGCTCGCGCTCGACTTCCCGCTGCTGGTCGACACCGGCCTGGCCGCCTACCGGGCCGCGGGCCTGAGGCGCAGCGTGGTCGACACGCTCCGCCCGGCCGCGCTGCTGCACGCCGTGCGGGCCTGGAAGAGCGGCGCGCGCCAGAGCGCCGTGAAGGGCGACCCCTGGCAACTGGGGGGTGCGTTCGTGGTGGCGAAGGGGGGCCGGGTGCTCTTCCGGCACGTCAGCCGCGAGGCCGGCGATCACGCGCCGGTCGCGGATCTGGTAGCCGCGATCCCGGAAGGATGGGCCTCTCGAGCGTAGGGTGCTCGGCCGAGGGACCGATCAGCGCAGCGCGTCGCGCCGACGCGAGGCCCGCGCCATCGGGCTCAGGCCGTGCTCCGCGGCCCCGACTCCCGGGAACGCGCACAGGTGCAGCACGCGCTCGCCGTAGAGGAGCGCCGCGCCCGCCACGTGGGGGCTCGCGAGGCGCAACGACTGGCCCAGCGAGACCGAGGGGTGCGCGGTGAGCGGCGCCGCGCCCACGGCGTCGAGGAAGCCCCGCGCGACCTCGGCGTTCTTCTCGGGGGCCAGGGAGGGGGCCTCGGCCTCGACGGCGTCGAGGGCGTAGCTGGTGGCCAGCTTCGGCAGCAGGGCCGTGAGCGTGGCGGGCGCGGCGAACAGGTCGAGCCCCAGCACGCGGCCGCCCAGGACCACGAGCAGGCCGGCCTGGCCGGGCGCGGCCTGGAACGCCGCCCGGAACGCGCCGAGGTCGTCGTGGCGCTCGCGCACCACGTCGGAGAACGCCTGGGTGGGCGAGGCCACGTTCAGGCGATGCGCGGCAGAGGCCACGGCGTCCCAGACCGCGCCCTGGTCGGAGCGATACTCGCCCCGTTCGCGCACCGACGTGCTGACGTCGCTGACCTTGCGGGCGCGTCCCGAGCTGTGGAACATGGCCCCGCTCGAGCCGAAGTGGGCGCCCGTCGAGCGCCAGCGACCGGCCTCGACGCACGACACGGGGATGGTCACGCTCGCCTTGGGGGCGATGAGCAGGCTGGTGTTCAGCACGCGGTTCTGCTTGGCGCCCACCAACTCCTCGCCCTCGATGAGCAGCAGCGCCAGGGGCGAGCGGTTCTCGAGGCGAAGCTCGGGCACGTGCCCGCCCTCCGACACCTCCGAGATGCTGACGAGCCCGTCGGCCAGCGCCGCGTCGAGCAGCACGTAGTCGGGCGGCGGCCCGTCGGGCGCGAGCAGCGGGAAGACGCCGAGGCCCTGGTGGGTGGTGGCCTCGCCGAGCTTCAGCGAGGCCAGGTGCGCGAGGAGCAGCTCTTTCATGGGGGTCTCCTTCGTTGTCCGCGAACGAGGAGAACACGGTCGTGCGACAGGCCGTGTCGCATCGCGACGCGGGCCGGGTGCGACACCGATTGTCGCAGGTTCGTGGTAGGCAGGACGGCGACGCACCGCACCTCAGGAGGCGCCCATGGACCCCGAGCATCCCTACGATCCCGCGCCCGAGCCCGGCGATCTGCTGAACCCGTTCGACTCGGTCCGGCTGCGCCAGCGCCTGCACGAGGCGCTCGACGGCGTGCTCGATCAGGTGTTCGTGGCGGGGTGCGACGACCTCGACGGCGAGATCGCCCAGTTGAAGAGCGAGCGGCCCGACTACCCCAGGGTCACGGCGACCAACGAGTTCCTGATCGTTCGCGCCCGGCGCTACCTCGAGCTGGGCCCGAAGGCCTACCACCGGGCGGATCCCTGGCAGATGCCTCCGTCGAACTGGACCCCGCGCATGCTCGCCGGCGTGCACGAGGGCATGCTCCAGCTCACGCGCCGCCGCGGCCTCTCCCGCGAGCGCCCGTTCGAGGGCCTGAGCCTGGGCGATCTCTTCCGCACGTTCGCCGTGCTGCACCACCACGTCGACCGCTACTGGATGCAGCAGGCGCCCGACGGCCGCACCCTCGAGCGCCTCTCCGTGCTGCACGCGACCACGGGGAACGGGGGCTCGATCTGGGCGCTGATCACCGGGCAGGCGTGAGGAGGGTCGTTACGTCGACGCCTCTACCGCGAGAGGACGAGGCTCGGAGGTCGCGGCGTCGGAGCGGGCGCCGCGGTGGCAGCGCGTTGGCCGTGGAGAGTACGACTACGTGACCTCGTCCGGGCGCAGCAACCGGTGTCCCTCGAAGACCGTGGCGACGTAGATAGCGTCGCCTTCGACGCGATAGACGATCCGATACGCACCGACCAGGGCTTCGCGCAGGTTCTCGGTGCCCATCTCGGGGACCACGCGACCGGCCCGCGGGTACTCGGCAGCGGAGCGCGCCCGGGCCCTCAGCGCGTCGATCCAGCGTCGCGCGGCTGCGGGGTCGTCGGCCGAGATGTACTGCGCGATCTCTTCCAGGTCGCGCCGCGATCGATCGGTCCAGCGCAGCTTCATGCAGGCTCGACCGGCGGCAGGATGGCGTCCAACTCCGCGTCGAGCGCGTTGTCCTCGATCCAGCGGCCGGCGTCGGCGTCGCGCAGGCCTTCTCCGACCGCCTCGACGAAGCGCATGCGGGCGGTCAGCAGATCGTAGCTCTCGGGCGAGAGCATCACGGCGGCGGGTTTGCCGTGCTGCGTGACCACAAGGGGGCGTTGTCCCTCCTTGATCTGACGCAGCAAGCGCGAGGCCTGCACCTTGAGTTCTCCCACGGAGACGATGTCGTTGGCGATCTGCAGGGCGCGCATGGCGGGACTCCGCACAAGTTCCGATCCGAATTCTAGTCGGACTTCAGCACCTGATCAAGGCCTGGAGGGGCGCCCGCGTCCGAGCGAGAGGGTCAGGACCGGCGCCGGTGCGCGAGCAGCAGGACCAGGGCCGAGAGCAGCAGGGGCAGGGCGCCGGGGGTCGCGGCCGCGGCGTAGGCGCACGCGCCGGAGCCGGCGTCGTCGGTCTCGACGGTGGCGCCGAGGTCGTCGGTGGCGCCGAGGTCGCTCTCGGCCGGGGCGTCGGGCCCGATCGCGTCGGCGCCGACCTCGGGGAGCGCGCTGTCGGCGGTGGCGAGGTCGGGCGTCGGCTCGACCACGTCGGGCGCGATCTCGGGCTGCGGCTCGGGCTCGGGCTCGGCCGCGACCGCCTGCCGGAAGGTGACCTCCACCGTCGCGGCCGCGAGGGTCGGGTTCGCGATCAGCACGACCACGGGGGCGGCCAGCGCGGCGGCGGGCAGCGTCCAGGTCGCGGGGTCGTCCCGGCTCGCGAGCGTCGAGGCCCCGGCCACGTAGCTGGCCACGCGCAGGCCCACGTCGGAGCCGGAGGGGATCGAGACCGTCAGGTCGCGGTCGGCCGGGGCCAGGCCCTGCAGCCAGCGGTAGCTGGAGGGCGGCACCGTCAGCGAACCGTTGGCCTCGCCGTCGACCAGGGCCGGCAGGGCGCCGCTGGGGTTCATGTGGGGCAGGTCGAGCAGCGCGTAGCCGAGCGCGCCCGGTCCGTCGAGCACGGCGGCCAGCGCCGCGTCGGCGAACGTGTCCTCGTACGTGACCGTGAGGCCCTGCGTGCTCCAGGCCGCGGCCAGGCCGGCTCGCCCGTTGGCCGGCTCGGCCACCAGCGCCCGCACGAACTGGGCGCCGAAGCGCTCGTAGAGCCACGTGCCCCACAGCATGACGGCGCCGTAGTCGACGAACTCGCTGGTCTCGAGGGGCAGGGCGGGGTTGGCCAGGTAGGCGTGCAGGTTGCCCGTGTCTTCGTAGCCGCTGGCCGACATGGCGAGCTCGCTCATGGCCTCGTTGATCCAGCTCTCTTCGTTGGGGTCGGCCACGTGGTGCAGCAGGTGCTGGAGCTCGTGGGCCATGACCCCGATCATGTAGGGCGAGCCCGGGTTCGTGCTGTTCACGTGCACCATCTCGGCTTCGTTCGAGCAGTAGAGCATGGGGTTCGTCGCGCAGCCCGCCTGGAACGCGGCCAGGTCCTCGGCGCGGAAGAAGCCGTCGAACGTGTTCCCCTGGTAGCCGGCGATGGGGTAGATGAAGACGATGAGCTTCCCGTCGCCGTCGAGGTCGGACGACGCGCCGAACAGGTCGGTGTTGCGCGCGGTGATGCCCACGCCGTCGCCGAGGGGCGTGTCCACGTCGAAGGCCGCCACGATGGCGTCGACGTCGGAGGGGTCGACCTTCTGCGGCCACTCGCTGTCGGCCACGTACACGGCCACGGTCTCGCCCACGGCGCGGCACGTGGTCGCCACCTGCTTGTTCTTGGGGGGCATGACCGACAGGTCGTACGTCCAGAAGGCGCGGGCGTCGCCCACCACGTGCGGGGTCGGCAGCGGCGGCACCGCGACGGGCTTCGGGGGAGGCGCGGGCCGCAGCAGCTTGGCCCGGCGCAGATCATCGAGCGAGAGGTGTCCCGCGCGAACGGGGAGGGCGGTCAGCAGGAACACGAGGAGCACGAGCACGCGGTGCATGGGCGCTCACCGAAGAAATGGAGCGCGTACCCTAGCCAAGGTGGAGTGGGCCGTCCAGTTCGGGGCCACACGGAGGACCTCGAGACTCATCGGGACTGCGCGGTCAGCCACTCCCACAGCTTGGGTTCGGCGTAGGCGCGCGTCCAGCTGTCGTGGCCGAGATCGGGGTACAGGGTGAGCCGGGCGTCTCCTCCCTCCCGCCGCACGGCCTCGACCAGGGCCGTCGACTCGGCCGGGTCCACGCTGTCGTCGAGGGCGCCGTGGAAGGCCCAGACGGGAACTCCGCGCACCTGCCGCGCGAGCCGCGGGCTGCCCCCGCCGCAAATGGGGACCAGCGCGGCCAGCCGCTTGGGGCAGCGCGCGGCCAGCGACCAGGCGCCGTAGCCCCCCATCGAGAGGCCCGTCACCCACACGCGGTCGGCGTCGATGGGCCACGTGGCCAGGGCGTGGTCCAGCAGGGCCTCGAGGGTCTCGGCCGACCACCACTGGCCGCGCGGGCACTGGGGCGAGAGCACGACGAACGGGAACGCGCGCCCTTCGGCGATCATCCTGGGCGGTCCGTGGCGCTTCACGTTCTCGAGGTTCGCGCCGCGCTCGGCCGAGCCGTGCAGGAACAGGAGCAGCGGCCACGGTCCCGGGCCTTCGGGCACGGCCGCCAGGTAGCGGTACGAGAGCACCCGAACCACCCGACGGGTGAAGGCTCCCCCGACCTGGCGCGGGTCCGAGGTTCGGCGCGCGGGGCTCATGAGCGCGCCTCCAGGGCCGCCTGCACCAACCGGCGGGCGATGGCGTCGACCACCGGGGCGGGTACGCCGTCGGGGTGCTCGTCCGCCGCGCGCAGGTCGCACATGTCGTTCACGTAGTCGACCGACACGAGCCGGTCGTCGGCCAGAATCGCCACCTCGGTCGAGAACAGGTCCATGCAGGCTACCTCGGCGATGGCCCGTGCGATGTCGGCCAGGCCCGCGTGCCACGCCGTGGCGCGCTGGTCGTCGCTCACCCGCAGGTAGCGCCGCGTGTCGGGGTTCCAGAAGCAGGCGTGCACGTCGCCCAGGCAATACAGCACCCGGAAGTAGGCCGGCTGGCCGTCGAGCGCGGTCCAGGCGAGTCGCTCCTGAACCAGGATCGCGTCGTCGGGGCGTTCGGCGCGTGCCCGGTCGATCGCGTCGCGGTCCGTCGCGTCGAGGACCACGCCCTCGCCGCCGCTGCCATGGGCCGGCTTCAGCACGAAGGGGGTGCCCAGCCGGCCCAGGTCGGACAGGCCCGGGGGCTCGGGCTCGCCGGCGGGGAGCACCACCGTGTGGGGCACGTGCACGCCCGCGGACATGAGCGCCAGGTGCATGCGGGCCTTGTCCACGGCGGCGCGGGCGCGGTCGGGGTCGTTCACCACGCGCACGCCGGCCGCCTTGGCCAGATCCGCCAGTTGCGCCGCTTCGGGCAGCACGTCGGACGCCCGGTCGAGCAGCACGGCCGGCAAGGAGCCCGCCCGCGCGGCCGCCAGCGCGTCGGCCATCCCGTCCGGCCCGACGGCGGCACTCCGCACGCCGGCCTGCCGGGCTGCCGCGCTCACTCCCTCGACGAACGCTCTGTCCCACTCCCACTCGTGCAGCACGAGCAGTTCGGTCGTTTCGGGCTCCACGCGCCTCGGCTCCGTTCAGGTCGTGTGCCCCCGAGTCTATCCGAGGGGGCCGCCTTGTCGACCCGGCGGGCCTCGCGGTCCCGCAGGCTGCGGCGTACGGGGTTCCCTTGGGAGGCCTTCGTCGCTACACTGCACCCCAGATCCAACGATGAGCCCCGGAGGTCCCGATGACCCTCTCCTCTTCTCTTTCCGGACAGGCCCTTCGCGTCGCGCTGTTCGCGCTCGGCCTCGCGGCGCTCGCGGCGTGCGCGGGCGACGGCAAGAAGACCACGCAGGCGTGCGACACCGACTACGAGTGCGCCGGCGGCGTGTGCTTCGACAGCCAGTGCTACACGAGCTGCACCAACCAGGACCAATGCCAGCCCGACGAGTTCTGCGTGCACAAGACGTCGGGAGCCGGCGAGGCCGACGTGTGCGTGACCGCGTCGGAGTTCGAGGGCTGCGCCGACGATCTGGCCTGCGAGGCGCTGGTCGCCGAGCCCTGCGAGGCCGCGCGCTGCGACGCCACGCAGGGCCTCTGTTTCGTGACGGACCTGGCCGACGGCGAGGCGTGCACCAGCCGCGACGGCTCGGGTCAGTGCCTCGAGGGGGCCTGCCGCGTCGAGGTCACGTGCACGCCGGTCGGCGACGGCCCCGACCTCTGCGACGGCGTCGACGACGACTGCGACGGGGGCACCGACGAGGACCACGTGGTCACCGAGACGACCTGCGGCATCGGCGCCTGCGAGGTGCCTGGGCACGTGGTGTGCGCCGAGGGCCAGGAGCAGACCCAGTGCGCGCCCGGCCTGCCGCCCGATGAGAACGACGCCTCCTGCGACGGCGTCGACAGCGACTGCGACGGCGCGACCGACGAGGACTGCGTGATCTGCACCCCGAGCGGCGATCCCGCCGACGACTGCGACGGCGTCGACGACGACTGCGACGGAGAGACCGACGAGGAGTTCGTCGCCGACGAGATCCCGTGCGGCCTCGGCGTCTGCCAGGTGCCCGCCTCCCGCGTCTGCCTCGAGGGCCAGGTGGTCGACCAGTGCGCTCCCGGCCTTCCGCCCGTCGAGACCGACGCCGAGTGCAACGGCCTCGACGACGACTGCGACGGCCAGACCGACGAGGAGGTGGTCGTCACTCCCACCACGTGCGGCACCGGCCCCTGCGCGGCCGAGGGCCAGCTGCTCTGCGAGGCCGGCGTGCCCGTCGACACCTGCGCGCCGGGGCAGCCGCTCGCCGTGGACGACGCCACGTGCGACAACGTCGACGACGACTGCGACGGCGTGCCCGACGACGAGCTGCCGGTCGAGCTGCCCGACGGGTCGGTGGTCTTCGGATCCGGCCTGCCCTGCGGCACGGGCGCCTGCGCCGGGGGCGTGACCGAGTGCTACGACTGGGACGGCGAGGTCTGGTTGATCTGCTCCACGTTGCCGCCCTTCAGCGAGACCGTCGGCGACGTGTGCAACGGCCTCGACGACGACTGCGACGGGCTCACCGACGCGGCCGACCTCGACCTCGCGGCCGATTCCGACCGCCGCTGCGAGCTCGGCGACGGCGAGTGCGAGGGCGCCCTGAAGCCCCTCGACCACTGCCAGGGCGGCATCTGGCTGCCCTGCACCACGGCCGACTACCTGGCCTGGGCGCCGGCCTACGAGCCGGGCGCCGAGGCCACCTGCGACGGCCTCGACAACGACTGCGACGCCGACGTCGACGAGGATTTCTCGCTGACCCTGCCCGACGGCGCGCTGGTCGCGGGCCCCGGAAAGGCCTGCGGCACCGGCGCCTGCGCCGGGGGCGTGACCCAGTGCGAGAGCGAGGGCCTCGTCTGCACCACGGCGGAGAAGGCCGACTCCGAGGCCTGCAACGGCCTCGACGACGACTGCGACGGCCTCTCCGACGAGGCCGTCGACCTGCCCTGCGGCCCGGGCCTCCTCTGCGTCGACGCGCCCCAGTTCGACCTGTCGACCGCCTGCGTCGAGTGCTTCGACGCCAACGACCAGCCCTGGGACGGCTGCGACTACACCACCCTGGCCGAGACCCAGGTGAACGAGAGCACCGCGGCCAACGAGCACCGCCCGGCGGTGGTCGCCCTCACCGACGGCGGCTTCGCCGTGACCTGGACGGCCGCGTACCCCGAGCAGCCGAACAACGCCATCCTCGGCAAGCGCTACACCCCCGAGGGCGCGGTCGCGGCCGGCGAGTTCCAGGTCAACCAGGAGACCTCGGGTGCCCAGTGCCGCCAGTCGCAGCTCGCGCCCACCCCCGACGGGGGCTTCGTGGTGCTGTGGGGGCGCCACTACGCGCAGCTGGTGGTGCGCGCCTTCGACGGCGTCGCCAAGCCCCTGGCCGACGAGGCGCCGGTCGCTGACGACAGCCAGAACCTGACCGACTGGGCCATGGCCGGCTCGGCCAAGGCCGAACGGTTCGTGGTGGCCGAGAGCTGGGTCGACTACGAGCTCCAGTACCAGCCGAGCGTGCTCGGCCTCGGCTTCGACGACGGGCTGCAGCCGCTGTGGGGGCCCGCGCCCGTGAACGGCGAGTACGACGGCTTCTACGTCAGCGACGGCCGGGTGGCCGTGTTCGACGACGGCTCGTCGGTCTTCGCCTGGGTCTACAACGGCGCCGACGCGACCACGTTGCGCGTGCGCCTCGTGGCTGCCGACGGCACGCCGGCCGCCGAGTTCGCCGAGCTCGTGCCGCCCACGGGGCTCCAGAACGCCGGGTTCGCCGGGCCCGCGCTGGCCGCCTTCCCCGACGGCAGCTTCGTGGTCGCCTACCGCGTCATGGAATACAGCGAGGTCTCCCGCATGATCGAGGCCCAGCGCTTCACCCCTGACGGCAAGGCCGACGGCGAGCCGGTGCGCGTCGACACCTTGCCGTTCGACGAGTACCAGGACCCTGCCGTCGCCGCGTTCCCCGACGGGGGCTTCGTGGTGGCCTTCCCGGCGCGGAACTACGACAGCCAGTCCGACACCGACCTCTACGTGCGCTGGTTCCTGCCGGACAACAAGCCCCGCGACGTCGAGCAGGTCGCGCACACCTACCCGCCCGGCGACCAGATCATGCCCGGCGTCGCGGCCTTCCCGGATGGCACGTCGGCCGTGGCGTGGGCCAGCTGCGACGTGTACGGGGCGGCCTCGGTGGCGCAAGACGGCGCCGAGTGCGGCGTGTACCTTCAGCGCTTCAGCGCCGAGGGCGGGCGCCTCCAGCATTGACACCCCTTCGACCGATCCGGTACAACCTTGCTACTGAGTCGGAAGAGGGGCCTGCACGTGGACGACCGCGAATTCGAGGACTACCTCGTCCTGGAAGAGATCATCAACCAAGTCTACGGCGGCAAGACCGACGGCCACAAATGCCCCTACTGCGGCAAGGCCGAGTTGAAGTGCACGGTCGACGAGTTCACGATGCGGGTCGAGTGTCCCTCGTGCGGAAAGTACTTCGAGGGCACCCTGGCCTGACGGAGGTCGCGTGAACAAGAGCTTCCTCGGCCGCGGCTTCCGCTTTCCTCCGAGCGTGAACGAGAAGGGCAACGTCGCGCTCTCGGAAGAAGAGGACAACATCCGCGAGGCCCTGCAGATCATCCTCGGAACGGTGCGCGGCGAGCGCGTGATGCAGCCCGACTTCGGCTGTGACATCCACGAGCTCGTGTTCCACCCGAACACCCCCTCCACGTGCGCGCTGGTCAGTCACTACGTCACGGTGGCGCTCCGCAAATGGGAGCCGCGCATCACCGAGATCCAGGTCGACGCCCGCCCCGACTTCGAGAGCGAGAACCAGGTCAACGTGCGCGTCGGCTACCGCGTGGTCAAGACGAACACCCTCGACAACCTGGTCTTTCCCTTCTACTTGCGCAGGGAGCAGGATCTATGATTCCCGAGCCGAACCTCGACGATCGCTCCTACGACGAGATCCTGGCCGAGGCCATCCGCCTGATCCCGCAGTACTGTCCGGAGTGGACGAACTTCAACAAGTCCGACCCCGGCATCACGCTGCTCGAGCTCTTCGCGTGGATGACCGAGTCCGTCACCTACCGCCTGAACCGTGTGCCCGAGAAGAACTTCCTGGCCTTCCTGAACCTGATGGGCCTCGACCTGCTGCCCCCGCAGCCGGCCAAGGCCGTGATCACGTTCGCCATCTCCGACAAGACCGACAAGGTGTCGCTGCCCAAGGGCCTGCAACTGGCCACCGTCAGCACCGACGAGCGCGACGCCCAGGTCTTCGAGACCGAGGCCCCGCTCACGGCGGTCAACAACCGGCTCGAGCGCGTGTTCACGCAGTTCCACGACGAGTTCACGGACCACTCGCCCGACGAAGACGCGCTGGTCGTGCGCCCCGAGGGCTTCCCGGCGTTCGGCGGCGTCACGTCGAACGAGCGCTTCCTGTTCGTCGGCGACGAGCGGCTGGTCAACTTCACCGAGTCGGCCCTGCTCACGCTGCGCTTCGACGCGCCCCAGACGCGCCTCGGCTACGGTTCCAGCTTCGACTGGGAGTACTGGAACGGCGAGCGCTGGGTCGAGCTCCTGCCCGTCGACCTCGATCTGCCGAAGAACCGCATCGCGTTCCGCGGCGTCCCGCGCCTCGAGCGCTGCGCCGTCGACGGCGCCCTGACCTTCTGGCTGCGCGGGCGGCTGAACGCCGTTCCCGCCACGGCCCGCGAGCTCGAGCTCGAGACCGCGACCATGAAGATCGAGATCCTCGGCGAGGCGCTGGCCCCCGAGTCGGCCGTGGTCAACACCGAGGGCGACGTCTACCTGAACGTGCCGCTCGACAAGAACTTCGCGCCCTTCGGCAAGGAGCCCGGCGTCGACACCACGTTCTACCTGCGCTGCGACGCCGGCCTCGCGCCCGCCAACACCATCATCGAGCTCGAGGCCCAGCTCTCCGACCCCTCGTTCGCCGAGCCGCCGCGGGCCTACGACGTGCTGCACCGCTGGGAGTACTTCAACGGCCGCCAGTGGAAGGTGCTCGGCTTCTCCGGGCGCCTGCAGTCGCCCTTCGCGAACCCGCACGACTTCCGCGACGAGACCGAGCAGCTCTCCCACGGCGGCCGCATCGTGTTCCAGCGGCCCGACGACCTGGCGCGCGGCGACGTGAACGGCGAAGAGGGGCTCTGGATCCGCTGCCGCATCGATCGCGGCGACTACGGCTCGGCCGGCACCTACGAGTTGAACGGCGACGTGTGGGAGTGGCGCGAGGAGCGCCCGCTGAAGCCGCCCTACCTGAAGACCCTCACGGTCCGCTTCCTCGAGCGCGAGCACGTGCCCGAGCGCTTCACCACGTACAACGACTTCGTCTACCGCGACTTCGCGAAAGAGCTGGCCGACGAGACCGCGCGCTGCAACCCCTTCCCGGTGGTGGCAGAGGAGCAGCCCACGCTCTACCTCGGCTTCCGCTTTCCGTTCCCCAACGAGCACATGCAGCTGTTCTGCGCGGTCGAAGAGATGGTCGACGTGGCCGAGCGCCCGTCCTCCGACGATCCGCTGTTCCTCGACCGCGTGCTGGTCTGGGAGTACTGGAACGGCCAGCGCTGGGCCGACCTCGTGGCCCGCGACGGCACCAGCGGCTTCACCGAGTCCGGCTTCGTCGAGTTCACGGGGCCGGCCGACTTCAAGAAGACCAAGCGCTTCGGCCAGACGCAGTACTGGCTGCGGGCCCGCCTCGAGATGGGGGGCTACGACCAGCCTCCGCGCCTGCGCGCCATCCTGTTGAACACGGTCACGGCGCTGAACCAGCAGACCTTCCGCGACGCCATCCTCGGCTCGAGCGAGGGCACGCCCAACCAGTCGTTCCAGTTCTCGCACCACCCCGTGCTGCCCGGCGAGCAAATCTGGGTGCTCGAGACCGCGCCGCTCACCGCGGCCGAGATCGAGCGCATCCGGGCCGTCGAGGGTGACGAGGCGCTGCAGGAGGCCCCCGACCGCGGCGGCACGCTCGTGCGTTGGCACCGCGTCGACAACTTCTTCGACTCCGACGCCGGGGCCCGCCACTACGTGCGCGACGTGGTCACCGACGAGGTGCGCTTCGGCGACGGCATCCACGGGATGGTGCCCCAGAAGGGCGATCGCAACCTCCTGGCGCGCGAGTTCCACGTGGGCGGAGGGTCCGACGGCAACGTGCCGGCCGGCGCCATCGAGGTCATGAAGCAGAAGATCGCCTACGTCGACGGCGTGGCCAACCTGTTCCCCGCCAGCGACGGCGCCAACCTCGAAACGCTCGACGAGGTCAAGCGCCGCGGGCCCCACTACCTGAAGAGCCGCGATCGCGCCGTCACCGCCGAAGACTTCGAGTGGCTGGCGCTCCAGGCCTCGGGCAGCGTGGGGCGTGTGCGCTGCCTCGCCTCCCGTCGGCGCGAAGGCGAGGTCACCGTCATCGTGGTGCCCAAGATCTCGGGGGCGCGCGCCGACCTGCGCGAGAAGCCCGTGCCCACGCCCATTCTCCTCAACAAGCTCAAGCGCTACCTCGATCAGCGGCGCATGCTCACGAGCGTGGTGCACGTGGTGCGACCGCGCTACGCCGAGATCTCGCTGGTCATCGAGATTCGCCGGTTCTCGCGCGCGGGCAGCGGCCAGGTCAAGGCCGAGATCGACCAGGCGCTGCGCCGCTTCCTGCACCCGCTCCGGGGCGGCCGCGACCAGCGTGGCTGGCCCTTCGGGCGCGGCGTGTTCAAGGTCGACCTGTACCACGTGATCGAAGAGCTCGAGGGCGTCGACTTCGTCGAACGCGTCCGCATCGTCGAGGCCTGCAGCGGGCGCGACGTCGAGCAGGTCAAGCTGGCCGACGACGAGCTGCCGTTCCTGCTGGCCGTCGAGGTCATCGAGCGCGGCATGGAGCACGAGGCGTGACATGACGGTCACCCGCGCCCCCCGCAAGGCCCTGGTCCCCGACGTGCGGGGCCTCTCGGTGCAGGCCGCGCGCCAGCACCTGGCCAACCTGGGCTTCGCGAAGATCTCCGAGCACCTGGTCGACGCCTACGTGGCCGACGACCAGGTGGTGCAGCAGCACCCGGTGCCGGCCAGTTTCCTGCCCGTCGACTCCGCCGTCGAGCTGCAGGTCAGCCGGGCCAGCTGGATCCGCCACCTGCCCGCCATCTACCAGCAGCCCGCGCCCGATGGCTCGCACCTGGTGCAGGGCCTCTTGTGGATCGCCCAGAACCTCTTCGTGGGCATCGAGCGCAACCTCGACCGCATCTCCGACGCGTTCAGCCCGCTCGCGGCGCCGGGCGAGTTCCTGCCCTGGCTGGCCTCGTGGCTGGCGCTGGGGCTCGACGCGGGCTGGGACGATCGCACGCGGCGGCGGGTCATCCGGGAGGCCTCGCGCCTGTACCGGATTCGCGGCTCGCGGCCGGCCCTGATCGAGTGGATCAGGCTCTTCACGGGCCTCGACGTCACCATCGAGGAGAACGCGTGGCCCTTCCAAGGGTTCCGCGTGGGCGTCGCGGCCGCCATGGGCGTCGACTCCATGGTCCTCGAGCGCGTGAACACCGCGCACGCCTTCGTGGTGCGCGTGCCGGTCCCCTCTGACCAGTTGTCCGAGGACGACCTCGCGCGGCTCTATCGGGTGCTCAACGCCGAGAAGCCCGCGCACACGATCTACTGTCTGGCGTTCGCCGAGCGCCAGGCCGACGACCTCGATCACGGCCTGATGCGGGTCGCGGTCGATCGCATCGGAGTCCAGTAACCCACCAGGGAGGGGAGAACCGTCATGGGACTGTTCGACCAGGCATTCAAGCGCATCAACTTTTTCCGCGGCTTCCTCACGACCGAGAAGGACTGGAACGAGGCCGAGGAGTACCACCAGCAGAAGCGGCTCCTCCACAACGCCTACCTGCACGGGCCGGGCGTGGTGCCGCACTTCAAGGAGGGGCTGAAGGTCACGGCCCGCGGCAAGGGCGAGCTCTCCATCGAGGTCGCGCCCGGATACGCCATCGACGGGCTGGGCCACGACCTCCTGCTGCTCGAGCCGGTGATCAAGACCATCAACCCCGCCGACTACAAGCTGCCGGCCACGGTGTACGTGGTGCTCAAGTACATCGAGGAGCTCGACGACTACGTGGCGTACAAGGAGAACCCCGACTTCAAGGGGCACCGCAAGGTGGCCGAGCGCGTCAAGGTCGAGGTGACCGTCACCGACCCCGACATCGAGAAGGAGGTCGAGATCGCGCGCCTCCACCTGACGCCGAACGCCAAGAAGCTCTTCGACCCCAAGAACCCGGCCGAACCCCAGGCCAACGAGATCGACTCGCGCTACGTGCCGCTCGCGGGCGGCCTCGGGGGCTACATCCCGACCACGCTGCGCCACAACATCCAGAGCTTCATCCGCCACAGCAAGATCCAGTTCTCGTCGCTGTACCACGACCAGGGCATCGCCCCTGCGGCCGACGTGCTGCACGGCCTCATCACCACCGAGATGCTCTTCCACTCCAACGTGGTCGACGCCAACAACATCGGCCAGCTGTTCGGGTCGCTGCTCGAGCTGCAGTGGGACATGATCGAGTTCGTCGAGCGCACCATGCCGCAGTTCTCCCGCAAGGAGGAGTTCGCGAGCTTCAAGCAGCACATTCGCAAGCTGCGCAACCGCTTCGCCGACGCGCGCGTCGACGTGGCCGCGCTCGGCGAGTTCGTGCAGGGCCAGGAGGGCGGCTTCGAGGCCATGAAGACGCTCTTCAAGGAGCGCATCCGCACCAAGGAGGCCGGCGCCGAGGAGATCGTGGTCACCCAGGCGCTCATGGACTCGGCGGCCATCTTCTCGGCCAACCTCGAGGGCGAGATCGACATCGGCGGCACGGTCTTCAAGGTGGCCGACACCGTCCGGTTCGCCGACCGCAACTCCGAGAAGACCCACGACGTCAACTTCGCCGGCTACACCCACAAGTACCGCTCGCGCCAGACGCTGAAGTACCCCGACGGCGTCGAGATCGAAGACGTGGGCACGGCCATCACGGGCGGCGAGCTCACCTACAAGCTCACGGGTCTGCGCAAGGACGCCGACGTGCTGCTCCTCACGCGCATCGACTACGTCTACGGCGACTGGGAGCAGGACATCTACGTGAACGACCAGAAGGTCGGTACGTCCAAGTGCACCGGCGTCGACCGCAAGGCGCGCTGGCGCAACTGGCCCTTCGTGATCCCGCGCCAGTTCGTGCAGGAGGAGATCACGGTCCGGCACGTGGCCATGACGGCCGACCGCGACGTGAACTTCTTCCGCATCTGGGCCATGCAGAAGAAGGAGGGGTGACCTCGGCCGAGACGTTTACGTTCTTCGCCGTCAGCCCGCCTGGGCTCGAGGCGCTCGTCCGCGACGAGCTCGAGGCCAACGGCTTCGGCCGTGGTCGCGTGCTGCCCGGCGGCGTCGAATGGGAAGGCCAGCTCTCCGAGGCGCTGCGCGCCAACCTGCTGCTCCGGCTCCCGAACCGCGTGATGGTCCGCTTCGCGCGCTTCCACTCCGCCAACTTCCCCGACCTGTTCCGCGCCGCGGCGCGGCTGCCCTGGGGCGACTTCCTTCCTCCCGACGCCGTGGTCCGCTTCCGGGTCACGGCCCATCGCTCGCGCCTCTACCACACCGGGGGCATCGCCGAGCGCCTGGCCGACGGGCTGCTGCGCAGGCTGCCGGGCGCGCGCGTCGAGGGTCCGGCCGGCGCCGACGACGTCGACGACGTGGGCGCGGCGCACCAGTTGGTGGTCGCCCGCCTCGACCGTGACCAGGTCGAGCTCAGCCTCGACGCGAGCGGCGACCTCCTGTGCCGGCGCGGCTACCGCCAGGCCACGGCCAAGGCGCCGCTGCGCGAGAACCTGGCCGCGGCCCTTCTTCACGCGGCGGGCTGGAAGGGCGAGGGCGTGCTCGTCGACCCGTTCTGCGGCGCCGGGACCATCGCCATCGAGGCCGCCGAGATCGCGCTCGGGTTGGCGCCGGGCCGGAACCGCGCCTTCGCGTGCGAGCGCTGGCCGCACCCCGAGTGCGGGAGGGCGGCGGCCCTCCGCGCCGAGATCCTCGCTGCCCGCCCCGTGACCGCTTCGTTCCGGGTGCTGGCCTCCGACCGGGTCGACGGTGCCCTCAAGGCGCTCGCGAGCAATGCCGAGCGCGCGGGGGTGAGCGAGGCCCTCGAGGTCAGCCGCTCCGACTTCCTGCACGTCACGCCGCCCGCCGAGGGGGGCTGCCTGGTCACGAACCCCCCCTATGGCCTGCGGGTCCACGCTGGCGTTCCGGGCGCCGCGGGCCTCGACGAGCTGGCCCTGCACCTTCGCGACGCGTGGGTCGGCTGGCGCGCCGCGCTGCTCGTGCCCGCCGGGGCCACGGCCTGGGCGCGCGTGCTCTCGTCTACGGGGCCCTTCGCACGCCACGTCCGCACCCGGAACGGGGGCCTCGAGGTTGCGCTGCGGGCGGGGGTGGTGGGTCCGCGGGCCGCTCCACGCCTGCAACGTTCGCCTTGACGCTCCCCGACCGTTCTGCGATCATCCACCAGAACGGGAGGCAGCTTGGTCGTCGAGTTCATCAAGGGGCTGTTCCGATCCAGGGTGTCCGGGGTCGAGTCCTGGGCGAACGCCAAGAAGTACGGGGCGGTCGCGCGCGCCAAGGGCAAGGTATCGACCAAGTTCAACCAGGCCATCGACAAGCCCCTCGACGCGGCCAAGGGCAAGGTCATCGGTAAGACGAAAGACGCGAAGAAGGAGAAGGGGATGGGATTCTTCAGCCGGAAGAAGTCCGCGCCGCCTCCGGAGGCCCAAGGCGGGGGGTTCGACTCCGACGAGCCGATGAAGACGGTCGCGCTCAGCCTCGACGCGATCAACCAGCAGAACCGGGAAGTCGTCGGGTGGGTCGTCATCATGAACGGCGAGCAGAAGGGCAAGGACTTCCGGCTCTTCCCCGGCCGCAACGTGGTGGGCACCTCGGCCGACTGCGACATCGTGCTGACCGACGGCTACCTGTCGTCCAAGCACTGCGCCATCCGGTACGAAGACGAGCAGTACAGCATGGTCGACCTCGACTCGACCAACGGCACGTACGTCAACGGCAAGAAGACCTCGAAGGTCGAGCTCATCGACAACGACATCATCCGACTCGGCAAGACCGAACTGAAGTTCAAGGCCCTGTACTGAAATGGAGAGCCGCCAGGCACTGAACATGAAGAGACTCCTCGCCCTCCTGGTGGCCGTCGCGCCGCTCCCGGTGCTGGGCGCCATCACGTTCAACCTCGATCACGTCGACGTCTCGTCGTTCGTGGCCAAGGGGACGATCACCTTCTACCTCGACTACCTCGACGACAGCTACCGGGTGGTCGAGCCCGCGCCGACCCCCGATTCGTTCGAGGTGTTCGGCAACGGCGACCTGATGAAGGGCAAGGTCGAGGTGGTGCGCTACTCCGAGGTCGACGAGGCCGTGGCCGTGGCCCTGGTCCTCGGCGCTCACGCCGACTACACGGCGCCCATCACCGGCGACGAGGCCGAGTCGGCCCTCAGCCTGTTCGATCTCGAGAAGGATGCCGCCAAGGCCTTCATCCAGAAGCTCGAGTCCGGCTCGAACGACCGCGTGGCCGTGTTTTTCTACTACGAGAACATCCTCGACCCGGCCGTGCCCTTCGGTTCGTCCATGAACACGGCCCAGAGCACCCTCGAGCAGTACACCCTGAAGCAGCGCAGCGAGAAGGTGGGCGTCGACGGGAACCCGCTGGCCCCCAAGCTGTACCGCTACATCAAGGAGGTCATCGAGGACCACATGGCGGGAGGCGATCTGCCGCGCCGTCGCGTGCTGGTGGTCATGTCCGACGGGCGCGACACCGACGCCGAGAACCCGAAGAAGGTGCAGAAGCGCATCGCCGACATCGTCGAGCCCGCCAAGGCCGACCAGATCAAGATCTACACCGTGGGCTACTCGCTCGACACGCCCAAATACCTCTCCGACTTCGGTCGCCTGGCGGCGGGCACGGGCGGCGTGGCGCGCTCCATCCAGACGCGCGACACGAGCACCACCCCCGACGTGGCCGGCGCCTTCGAAGAGGTCGGCGACGAGTTGAAGAAGCAGCTCATCGTACGCTTCACCCCCGACGACATCGAGGACGGCCGCTATTACAAGTTCAAGATCAAGCTGAAGAGCCCCGAGGCCTCGTCGGAGTTCTACCGCGAGGTGCCGGTGCCCGAGCTGCCCATGCGCTGGAAGGCGTGGCTGATCTGGGGCGGGGTTGGGCTCGGGGGGCTGGTGCTCGTGTTCCTGCTCGTCAAGCTCATCGGGGCCCTGGTGCGCTCCCGGCGCGAGCGCGCCGACGCCGCGCCCGAGCAACAGGACTACAACGGCCCCTCCAAGGGGCGCCTCGTGGTCACCGACGGCCCCTACGCGGGCCAGGTCTTCCACCTGACCGAAGAGGTCACGCGTTTCGGCTCCATGGCCGGCAACCACGTGGTGCTCCAGGACCAGGCCGTCTCGAAGCGCCACTGCGCCATTCGCATCGACGAAGAGAAGCTGCGGTACGAGCTCGCCGACCTGGGCTCGACCAACGGCACCTTCGCCAACGATCAGAAGGTCACCAAGTGCTTCCTGAAGGACGGCGACGTCATCCGGGTCGGCACGACCAAGATGGCCTTCCACCTGAAGTAGTCGCCCGTTGGCGCGGTTCACGTCCGACGGCTGGCGCGACGAGGTCAGCACGACCACGGGGATTCGCTGCAGCCGTGGCGTGCAGGATCTGATTGACGATTCGGCCGATTCGTGTAGATTGAACATCGGAAAGTGAATCTGCACGGGTTCTTGCCATGCTGGCCCGCAGCCTGACTCCGAAGCTACTATCGCTCCTCGCGTCGTTCCCCGTCGTGACCCTTACAGGCCCGCGCCAATCGGGCAAGACCACCCTGCTCCGCACGGCGCTGCCCGGCTACCGCTACGTCACGCTCGAGGACCCCGACACGCGCCGCTTCGTGCTGGACGATCCGCGTGGGTTCCTGCGACAGGCCACGGGCCCCACCATCATCGACGAGGCCCAGCGCGCCCCCGACTTGTTCTCGTACCTGCAGGGAGTTGTCGACGACGAGCAACGACCGGGGCGCTTCGTGCTCTCCGGCTCCCAGAACTTCCTGCTGCTCGCGGGCATCTCGCAGAGCCTGGCCGGCCGCACGGCCGTGTTGCACCTTCTGCCCCTTTCGCTCGATGAGATCGTCGGGCGCGCGAGCCCCCGCTATGACGACCTGCCCGACACGCCGTTCGATCTGCGCCCTCCGGCGTCGTTGCCTGGCTTCGAGGAGGTGATCCTGAAGGGGGGCTACCCGCGCCTGGTCGCGGCCGACGTACCCCGCGACGACTATTTCTCGGCCTACCTGCAGACCTACGTGGAGCGCGACGTACGCGACGTGCTGAACGTCGGAGACCTCGTCGAGTTCCAGCGCTTCGTGTCGCTCTGCGCGGGTCGCACGGGGCAACTGCTGAACCTCTCGTCGCTGGCCAACGACGCGGGCATCAGCCCCACAACCGCGAAGCGCTGGCTATCGGTGCTGGAGGCCAGCTTCCTGGTCACGCGCCTGCCGCCCTACCACGTGAGCTTCAACAAGCGCCTGGTGAAGTCGCCGAAGCTCTACTTCCTCGACTCGGGGCTGGCGTGCCACCTGCTCGGCCTGCGCACCCCCGACGAATTGCGCCAGAGCCCCCACCGCGGCGCCCTGGTCGAGGGCTGGGTCATCGGCGAGGTGCTGAAGCGCGCCCACCACGCCGGAGAACGCCCCCGCGCCTACTTCTGGCGCGACGCCACCGGCCACGAGATCGACCTGCTGCTCGACCGCGGCCGCGATCTGGTCCCCGTCGAGATCAAGGCCGGCGCCACGCTGAACACCGACATGTTCCGGGGCCTCGAAACGTGGAAGAAGCTCGCCAAGCTGCCCGACGCCAAGGGCGTGCTGGTCTACGGCGGCGATCAGGTCTCGGAGCAAAGAGGAACCCGGGTGGTGCCGTGGTGGGCGGTGTGAGGTAGCAGGCGAGCGTGGCGTAGTGTCCATTCTCGATCTCCGCCGGCTGGATCGCCTCAGCGCGACGACACCAGGTCCCCTGCCCACAGGCGAGCGGCGAACTCGGCGGCGGGGAGCACCAGGATGCCGTCGTCCGTGCGGCGGGGCACGTCCTCGAGGCAGACCACCAGACGTTGGTGGACGTCGGGATGATCCTCGGCCAGCGTGCGCAGGCCCTTCAGGTGGTCGGATTGCACGCGCCTGGTGGCCTTGGCCTCGACAGCCACCTCCATGTCGCCGACGATGAAATCGACCTCGGCGCCCGTGGTCAGCCGCCAGTACGAGAGCTCGATCGGAGCGCCCGTGTAGGCGACCCAAGTCGCGAGTTCGTGGTGGACCCAGTTCTCGAACGCCTTGCCGAAGAGATCGGAGCCCGGCTCGACCCTTCCCCTCCGCGCCAGGAAGTTCACGACCCCCACGTCGGCGAAATAGAACTTCGGAGCCAGCGCCTGACGCCGCTTGGGACGCTTGGTGTACGGGGGCAACCACCCGCCGAGGAGGGTGTCCACGAGGATCTGGAAGTACTCGCGTATCGTCGGCGCCGAGACCCCACAATCTCGCGCGATCGTGGAGAAGTTGACCGGATCGGCGTCCGAGAGGGCCGCCGCGGAGAGGAAGCCCGAGAAGGCTGGGAGGTTCCGAACCAGGCCCTCGGCCGCGACCTCCTCCTTCAGGTAGTCGGCGACGTACGCCTCGATCGAGCGGCGAGGTTGCTCTGCGAGGAAGTGCCGAGGCAGGTAGCCGTGGTTCAAGAGCCTGACCAGGTCCATGCGGTCGCCCAACTCGGCGGACACCAGGCCGTGCAACTCGAACCGCAGGGCCCGCCCCCCCAGCAGGTTGGCGTGTCCCCGCCGCACCTTGCGGGCGCTGGAGCCGCAAAGGGCGAAGCAGAGACCGCGCGTCTCGATGAGCAGGTGGACCTCGTCCAGCAGGTCCGGGACCTTCTGGACCTCGTCGATCACGATCAGGCCGGGGCGCTCGACGGCCTGCAGCTCCTCGCGCAGAAGCGCCGGTCGCTCGAGGTAGCGTCGAAAGAGGTCCGAACGCAGGAGGTCGAGCCAGCGGGCGTCCGGATACATCGCCCGGAGCAACGTGGACTTGCCCGTCTGGCGTGGGCCCCAGAGGAAGAAACTCTCGGTCGGGGCGGGGTCGAGGTGAAGGCGTCGCTCAAACATGCGCCTACGATATTCATGAAAATCTAAAGCGTCAACTTCAATTATCGGCCGGCAAGCGTCGTCAGGAGCCAGCGCGACCCCGGCGCCGCGCAGCCAGGCCGAGCAGGGTGGGGAGCGCGGCGTGGGTCGCGTCCGAGAACAAGAGCAGGCGAACGGTCAGGGTGGTGCGCGGGGCGGCAGGTGACGCGTGTCGGAGCCTTGGCGCGGTGGCGCGATCCGGGCCCGCCGGTCGGCTTCGTCTTTCGGCCACAGGTCCGCGGTGTCGTCGGCCGAGTGCGCCAGGGCGAGCTTTGGCGCGGTCGACGGCAAGTCGAGATGGTCGAGGATGCGCCGTACGACCGGCGGGTCGGTCAGAAACGCGAGCACGACCATGGCGGCGCCGCAGCCTGGGCAAACGAGGGCATCAACGTCCAGAACTCGCTTGAGTAGAGCAGCCCACGACATGCGATGCGAGCGCCGGATGGGCTCAGGGTCCTCCGCGCTCCTTGTCGCTGTTGGGCTCGCCGTGGCGGGCGGAGGCAAGAGCGGGACCACGATCGGCGCCGGGGGCTTTGGGAGCAGCTCCTGAAGGACGGCGACGTCATCCGGGTCGGCACCACCCTACCTCTCCGGCACCTCGGCGTGCTCGTTCATTCCCAACCAGTAGGCGTCGATCGTCGTGACCATGGCCAGCAGGCGGTCGAACGACACCGGCTTCACGAGGTACGAGTTGACCCCCAGGTCGTAGGCGCGGTTCACGTCCGACGGCTGGCGCGACGAGGTCAGCACCACCACCGGGATGCGCCGCAGGCGCGGCTGCAACTTGATCCACTCGAGCACCTCGAGCCCCGACTTCCGGGGCAGCTTGAGGTCGAGCAGGATGACGCGCGGGATGGGCGAGGTCTCGCGGTTGGCGTGGACCCCCTCCCCCGCGAGGTAGGCGATGGCGGCGTCGCCATCTTCGACGGCGTGCACGGGATGGGGCAGGTTGGCCTTGCGGAAGGCGCGGCGTACGAGCACCACGTCGTTGGGGTCGTCTTCGACCATCAGCACGGGGGAGCGCTCAGTGGTCATGGTCGTCTCCGTCGGCGAGCTCGATCCAGAAGCGGCTGCCCTGGCCCGGCGTCGATTCGAGGCCGTGCGTGCCTCCCAGGCGTTCGACCGCGCGCCGGACGATGGCCAGGCCGATTCCGGTGCCCGAGAACCGGTCGCCGCCGTGCAGGCGCTCGAACACCTTGAAGATGCGCTCGTGGTGGGTGGGGTCGATGCCGATGCCGTTGTCTTCGACCCACAGCCGCACGCGCCCGTCGTGCCGGTCGGCCGACAGCGTTACGTTGGGGCACACGCTCGGCTCGACGAATTTGAGCGCGTTCGTGAGCAGGTTCTCGAGGACCGAGAAGAGGGTGGCCGAGTGGCCCAGGACGCGGGGCAGGCGTCCGTTGACCTTGACCGTGGCGCGGCGCTCGGCGATGAGCGGCAGCATCTGTTGCACCACGTCGGTGACCAGGGGCTCGAGCTCGACCGCGACCAGCGAGATTTGCGAGCGCCCGAGGCGGCCGTAGGCCAGCAGGTCTTCGATGAGCTCTTCCATGCGCTGGGCGCTGCCGATGATCCGTTCGGCGTAGTCGCGCCCCGTCTCGTCGAGCGCGGGACCGTAGTCGTCCTTCAAGGCCAGCGCGAAGCCCTGCATCGAGCGCAGCGGCGCGCGCAGGTCGTGCGACACCGAATAGGAGAACGCCTCGAGCTCGGCGTTGATGTCGGACAGCTCTCGCGTGCGCTCGGCTACGCGCACCTCGAGCTCTCGGGAGTGTTTCTTCAGGGACTCGCGGCTCGCGGCCAACTCTTCCTCCGCCTGCACGCGCTCCGTGACGTCGGTGCCCGTCACCACCAGGAATTCGGCGGGCTGTCCGACCTCGCCCGCCGTGGCGCATGTCCAGTCGACCATGCGCAGGTCGCCACGCTTCGTGCGCCAGCGCCCCTTGCCCTGTACGCGGGGTTCGCCCGCCCAGGCCCGATCGAAGGAGGCGGTCAGGTCGGCCGCGTCGCCGGGCGGGATGAAGAGCTCGACGAACGGGCGTCGCCACACTTCGCTGAAGAAGTAGCCGGTGACGCGCTCGCACGCGCGGTTGAATCGCGTGACGCTGCCCGAGCGATCGAGCACGACCACCAGCGAGCCGACGGTCTGCAAGACCGCAAAGGCGAGAACGGCCTCGCGTTGAAGGGTAGCGTCGCGGTTCATGGTCAGCGCGGGGGAAGCTTGACGATGGTGAGCCAGAATTCGTTGATGGTGCGCACCACGTGCATGAACTGGTCGAGGTCCACGGGCTTGGTCACGTAGCAGTTGGCGTGCAGGTCATACGAGCGCAACACGTCCTCCTCGGCTTGCGAGGTGGTGAGCACCGCGACGGGGATGCGCATGAGCTCGGGGTCGCTCTTGACCTCGGCGAGGACCGCGCGGCCGTCTTTGCGAGGCAGGTTCAGGTCGAGCAGCACCAGGTCGGGGTGGGGGGCGTTCTCGTACTCGCCCTCGCGCCTCAGGAAGGCCATGGCGGCCACCCCATCGTTCACCACGTGCAGGTTCGTGAGCACTCGGCTCTCTTTCAGCGCCTCGATCGTGAGGCGAACGTCGGCGGGGTTGTCCTCGACCAGCAGGATGTCGACGGCGTGCAGGTTGTCGAGGTGCGGCCGGGGAGCACTGGGCGTGAGCGTGAGCGCCACGGGCCACCTCGCTTTCTGTCACTGAAAGTGTCTTGTCTGGAATTCTGACCACCGGCAGCCTCGGTGTCAAGCGTCGCCGTCGCGATGAGGGTGAGATCCGAGCGCGAGCGAGAGCGGGGGTTCGAGGCGGTGGGCCGCCAGCAGCTCGGCGTCGGCCAGAAGACGCGCGGCCGGGCCGTCGGCCACCACGCGCCCGCCGTCGAGCAGCACGACGCGCGGGCAGAGGTCGAGGATGAGCTCGAGGTCGTGGCTGGCGATGAGCCGGGTGACCGGGAGCTCGCGCAGCAGCCCGATCAGCGAGCGACGTGACGCGTGGTCGAGGTCGTTGGTGGGCTCGTCGAGCAGGATCACCGAGGGCTGCATGGCCAGCACCGTCGCGAGGGCCGCGCACTTCTTCTCGCCGCCCGACAGGTGGTGAGGCGGCCGCGCGGCCAGGTGCGACAGGCCCACGCGGGCCAGGGCGTCGGCCACCCGGGCGCGCACCGTCGCGTCGGGCAGACCGAGGTTCAGGGGGCCGAAGGCGACATCGTCGAAGAGCGTGGGCATGAAGAGCTGGTCGTCGCTGTCCTGGGCCACCCAGCCCACCTTGCGCCGGATTTCGCGCACCGTGGCGTCGGTGAGCGGCACGCCGTCGATCCGGACGAGGCCGGTGCCCCGCAGCAGGCCGTTCAGGTGCATGAGCAGGGTCGATTTTCCTGCGCCGTTCGGGCCGATGAAGCCCACGGCCTCCCCGGCCGCGATGTCGAGCGTGACGCCGCCGAGGACCGGCGCGCCGTCGTGGTAGGCGAAGCAGAGGTCGCGCGTCTCGATCATCGGCTGCAAGGCTCGTCACCCGTCATGGAACGCCGCCATCAACCCGAGCGCCAGGACGGCGTAGCATAGCACGAGGAAGACGGCCTCGGGGCGCCCGAAACGGCGGCCCGCGAAGGCGCGCAGCTCGCCGTCGAAGCCCCGGGCCAGCATGGCGTGGTGCACGCGCTCGCTGCGGGCCACGCTGCGCGCCAGCAGGGCGCCGGCCATCGTGCCCAGGCGGGGCACGGCCCGAGCGTCGCGCAGGCGGAAGCCCCGGGCCCGCGCACCCCGGACCAGCCGCGAGAGCTCGTTGCCGACCAGGAACAGGTAGCGGTGCACCAGCGCGAGCACCAGCACGAAGGCGCGCGGTACGCGCAGGGCGATGAGCCCCTGGAAGAGGTCGGTCGGCACCGTGGTGCCCGAGAGCACGAGCAGGCCCGCGATCGAGGTGCCCGCGCGCACCAGCGCCTCGCCCGCGCGGGCCAGCCCCTCGGCCGAGGCCGTGAGGTCGACCACGCCCAGGTGCAGCGTGAACACCGGCCGCCCGGCCAGCGAGAAGGGCAGGGTGAGGGCCACGAACAGGGCGAACGGCACGAGCGGCAGCGCGCGCCGCAGGAGCCCGAGGCCTCCGCGGCCGCCGGCCGCCGCCAGTCCCACGAAGAGCGCGGCGCAGGCCACCGGCACCGGCCAGCGCGCGACGGGCACCACGTTGACCAGCACGATGGCGGGCAGCACCACCAGCAGCTTGGCCCGAGCCTCGAGTTGCCCCAGGCGGCCCGACGCCAGCGGCGCCTCGTGCACGTGGCCGCTACCCATGGCGCTTCAACAGCCACGCCAGGCCCGCGAGCAACCCGAAGACGGCCGAGACGCCGACCAGGCCGGCGATCGCGCCGCTCGCGAAGGGGTGGTCCACCCCCGGGGTGGCGTAGTCCGGGAAGAGCCCGCGCGCGGCGGCTTCGGCAGGTTCGGGGGCCGTGGCGAGCTGCTCCCGCGTGCTCTCGAGCGAGTGTTCGAGCGCGTCGGGGCTGGAGTCGGCGAAGAACGCGAGCCCGCCCGCGACGAGCAGCGTCAGGAGTGCCAGGAGCCATAGCGCAGGGGCCTTCATGGCGAGCCCGACCCCGGGCGGGGGCGGAGCGCCCCCGACGCTTCGAGCGCGCGCACGATCGCCAGCGTGGCCCCGGCCTCGACGAGACCGCTCACCAGGTGGGTGCCGAGCATCACGGCCACGAACTTCGCGCCGTAGGGCTGCGAGAGCACGACCCACAGCGTGGCGCCGGCCGCGCCGGCCAGCACGCCGAGCAGCGTGCCCGCCAGCACGGCGAGCGATCGGTTCACGGGCGTCAGGAGCCGGTGAACGGCCCAGGCGACGAGCGTCGAGAGCACGGCCATGTCGATCACGTTGGCGCCGAGCGCCGTGACCCCGCCGTCGCCGAAGAGCAGCGCCTGCAGCGTGACCACCGCGGCCATGCAGAGCACCGCCAGCGCCGGGCCGAAGACCACGGCCAGCAGCCCCGCGCCCACCACGTGGTCGCTCACGCCCCCCGCCACGGGGAAGTTCAGCATCTGGAGGGCGAAGACGAAGGCGCCCATCAGCCCCACGAGCGGCACGCTCTGCTCTTCGAAGCGAGCGCGCGCGACGCGGGCGGCCAGGCCCACGGCCAGTGCGCCTGCGCCCGCGAGCGGGAGCCACACCTGGGGGGTCAGGACGCCATCGGGCAGGTGCATCGGGGCACGCTCGACCTGGGTAGCACGAGGCCACGGTGAGTGCTACCCTGTGGGGCGGTGGTTGTCAACCCTCGAGCGCTACTCCGCCAGGTTGCAGTGCCCCTCGCCGTAGTGGCCGAGGGTCGCGAGGGCGGCGAGCAGGCGCTCGTACTCGGGCAGGGCGCTCAGGGCGGCCTGGGTCGCGTCGATCACGTCGCCCTCTGCCAGGGCCAGGAAGGGGGCGAAGCCGATGGCGCCGTGGTTCACGGTGTCTTCGTCGGTGGGGTCGGCCGGGCCCTCGCCGGCGTCGCCGAAGATGTGGTCCAGGTGGAAGGTGAGCTCGACCTGGCCCGTGCCGCCCTCGGCGACCACGCCCGGGGCGTCGGGGTGCGGGCCGCACGAGGTCCAGGCGAAGCTTTCGGTGAAGCGCAGCGTGAAGGTCACGGTGCGCGCGTCCTTCACCGCCTTGCCCACGAGCAGGAGCGAGGTGCCTTCGGTGCCGGCGGCCAGGCCGTCGGTCTGGGCGGTGGCGGGCACCAGGTCGAAGTTCAGGTAGTTGTAGTTGCCGATGGGCGCTTCGATGGCGCGGCCGATCTCGGGCAGGTCCGGGCCCTGGTGCACGTCGCGCTGGTAGGTGCCGAGCAGGGCCTCGTGGGCCGAGCCCTCGGGGATGGCGGCGTGGGGGTGGCCGGCGTGCTTCAGCAGCGGCGCTTCGTAGTCGCCGTCGAGGCGCGTGAGGGCCGACGACAGGGCGTCGGTCTCGGTCTCGGTCAGGTCCAC
>CAZBRS010000029.1:44116-74887 GCA_964494475.1 uncultured Myxococcales bacterium
CGAGGCGCGTGAGGGCCGACGACAGGGCGTCGGTCTCGGTCTCGGTCAGGTCCACGGCCACCTGGAAGGCCGTGGGGCCCTCGACCGTGACGTACACGTGGTCGAAGTCCACGCGCCAGCCGTCCTCCGACACGAAGCCGTCGCGCGAGAACCCTTCGCCGTTCATCAGGAACTTCAGGGTTCCGGTGGGCACGTCGGCGGTCGGATCGGAAGCACAGGCCACCATCAGCAACAGCGGTATCGCGAGCGTCTTCATGTTCCCTCCTGCGTTCAGAACGTGACCGTCGCACGCAGCCGGGCCGCCGTCGGCGTTCCCGGCGTGACGTGCACCCCCTCCAGCACCTCGCCGCCCCGGAAGGGCCGCGAGGCGTACGCGAACACCGAGTCGTACCAGGCCGCACCCAGCAGGTTCAGGACCTCGAGCGTGAGCTCCACGGGCCCGGTCTCGTAGCCCACCTGGGCGTCGACCACGTAGTAGGCCGCCGACGTGTAGCCGAGGTCCAGGGTGCGCGGGCCCACGAAGCGGCCCCGCAGCGTGCCCTTGAAGCCGTCGGGGTGCGCCAGCGCCACCGTGTTCGTCATCATCCACGCGGCCTGGTTGGGGATGGTGTTCCCGTCCACGAAGCGCGCGCGCACCCAGTACAGGTCGGTGCCGACCCACAGCCAGGGCAGCGGGCTCACGCGCGCTTCGAGCTCGGCGCCGAAGCGCCGGCTGCGGCCGCGCGGGATCGTGGCCCCGACCTCGCTGTCGAAGACCAGCTCGGCCTCCTTGTCGGCCCACCAGCCGGTGGTGGCCAGGCTGATGCGGTCGCCCCAGAGCTTCAGCGACGAGCCCACCTCGGCCCCCGTGACCGCCGGCAACGTGCGATCGGGAGCCCAGGCCACCTGCCGTGCGGTGGGCGACACGAAGCCGCGCCCGAAGTTCAGGAACAGGCTCCAGCCCTCCAGCGGCGTGAAGATGGCGCTGGCCTTGGGTGAGACGGCGTAGCCCCAGGTCGAGAACGTGACGGGGTCGTCGTCGAGGAACGGCGAGGTGTTGGTGACGATGTCGAGCTCGCCGTAGCGGTCCTGGGTGCCGTCACCGTCCCACAGGATGGTGTCCAGCCGCACGCCGGCCACCAGGCGCAGCCAGCGCGTCACGTCGACGCGCTCGTCGAGGTACGCGGCCAACGCCGTCTCGACGAACTCGTAGCGATTGTAGCCGTCGATCCGCTCCCGGCGCTGCGTCAGCACCTGGCGCTGGTCGACGACGTCGGTGCGGCCCTGCAGGCCGAGCTCGGTGGCGAAGGTCAGGCCGCCCGCTGCCGTCAGCCAGGCCGCGTTGGTGTTCATGCCGGCGTAGACGCGCTCGTCGCGCTGCTCCATCTGATCGCCGGTCTCGGGGTGCAGGTAGTAGAACGAATAGTTCGAGAAGATCGACGTGCGCTTGGCGTTGGCGTAGGCCTGCACGCGGCCCATCCAGGCGTCGCCGCGGCTCCAGTCCCAGGTGAGGCCCAGCAGGTGCCGCTCCACGTCGACCCGGTTCGAGTCGTCGAGCGCTCCGAAGCGCGAGACCGTGCCGGCGTCGATGAGCGCCTCCGGCAGGATGTCGGCGGCCTCGGACCCGGTGCGATAGCCGGCGTAGAGCAGGCGGAGCTCGCCGGGGCCGAGCGGCATGCGGTGGTGCAGGAAGGCGCGTCCGGCCCACTGTCGCCCCGGATCGGTGGCCCCGTCGGTGCGGTTGCCCTGCACGGCGCCCCAGGTGTCTCCACCCGGCCAGGTCAGCCCCGCCTCGACCAACCCCTCGGCCGACGCGAAGGTGCCGGCGCCGCCCGTGACGCGCGCGGCGAACTCGCGCCGACGGTACGGTCGGAAGTCGATGACCCCTGCGGTCGCGAAGTTGCCGAAGCGTGCGTCGTAGGGCCCCTTCAGCACCCAGATGCGCTCGAGCACTTCGGGCAGCAGGAAGTGCAGATCGAGGTAGCCCGCGCCGTGCACGTGCGAGGGCTCGTTCAGCGGGATGCCGTCGAGGGTCACGGCCACGTCCTGGCCGTGCTCGGCGTCGAACCCGCGCAGGAAGAACTGGTGCGCCTTGGCGCCGCCCGTGTGCTGGGTGATGTGCAGCCCGGGCACGAAGCGCAGCAGGTCCGACGCGGTGCTGCGCGGGAACGCCATGAAGTCGCGGTTGCGCACCTCCTGGTCGGAGGCGGCGCTGAGGGGTCGGTCGGCCTCGATGAGCACGGGCGCGAGCGCCTCGTTGGAGTCGGGCTCGTGGGCGCGAGCGGGAGCGCTCGCCACGACGACGAGGAGGAGCAGGCCGGTCTTGATAGCACGTAGCATCATAACGTGCTACGTGCTACACCCCGCGGCGCAGCGCGTCAAGGCCGATTCGACCGGACGCCGACCGCGCGCTCGAGCCCGTAGAGCAGCGCCGCCACCGTAGCCATGCAGGCGCCCGTGGGCAGCGACAGCTCGAACGAGGCCCAGTAGCCGAGGAAGGCCGCCGCGGCGCCGGTGACGGCCGCGAGCAGGACTACGCGCAGGGGATCGCGGGCCAGGCGGAGCGCCCCGGCGGCGGGGAAGACCGAGAACGCGAAGGAGGGGAGGGCTCCCACCACGCGCGTGTTCGCCGCGATGGCGAGGCCGAGGCTCAGGTAGAGCAGGGCGTCGAGCAGGCGCACCGGGGCGCCGTGGGCGCGGGCGGTGTCGGGGTCGAAGGCCACCCCCACGAACGGGCGGGCCAGCAGGGCGTTCAGCGCCAGGACCGCGGCCGACGTCGTGACCGCCCGCACCATGGGGCCGTGCTCGAGGGCGATGGCGTTGCCGAAGAGCACGTCGCTCACGTCGTGCATCTCGGCCGAGACCAGGCCGCCGAGCAGCAGCACCAGCGCCGACGCCAGCACGAAGACGGCCCCCAGCAGCCACTCGCGCGTGGACCCCCGGGACTCGCGCACGAACCCGAGCAGCAGCGCCACGCCAGCCGCGAACACGGCCGCGAACGTGCCCGGATCGTCGGCCAGCAGGGGTTCGAGCGCCGGCAGGCGGTGCGCGATCAGGAAGGTGAGCACCACGCCCAGCCCCGCCACCTGCGACAGGGCGGCCGGCAGGAAGACCACCCGGCGGAGCACCGCGTGCACGCCCACGGCCGCCACCGCAGCGGCCGAGATCGACGCCGCCAGCACCACGTCGAGCCACAGGAACGAGCTCTCGAAGAACGTCATGGTGCGACCTCGGCGACCCGCACGAGGGGATGGCCCCCTACGTCGACGACCTCCATGGGCCGCCCGTACAACGCCGAGAGCCGCGGCGTCGTGAGCAGCGCGTGGGCGTCGTCGACCACGAACAGCTCCTGATCCTTGTTGACCAGCGCGATGCGGTCGGCGTAGCGGGCGGCGATGCCCAGTTGGTGGGTCACGAAGACCAGCGCAAGGTGGCGCTCTCGGGTCAGGCCGGACACCAGGTCGAGCAGATCGCGCTCCGAGGGCAGGTCCATGCCGGCGGTCGGCTCGTCGAGCACCAGCAGGTCGGGCTCCCGCACCAGGGCCCGGGCCAGCAGCACGCGCTGCTGCTGGCCCCCCGAGAGGTCGCGGAAGGGCGTCCGGGCGAGGTGAGCCAACTCCAACCGCGCGAGCTGGGCGGTCGCCCGGGCCGCCGAGGCGAGGCGGGCCCCGCCCCAGCGGCCGGGCCCGCGTTCACCGAGCCCCCCGGTGGCCACCACGTCGAGGGCGCAGAGCGGGAAGACGGGGTCGGCCTGGCCCCGCTGCGGGACGTAGCCGACCACCAGCCCCGGACGTCGCGTGACGCGGCCGGCCAGCGGGGGCAACGTGCCGAGCAGGGTCGCGAGCAGGGTCGACTTCCCGGCCCCGTTCGGGCCCACCACGCAGAGCGTCTCGCCGCTCTGCAGATCGAACGAGAGGCCCGACAGGAGGCGGCGTCGGCCGTGACCGATGGTCACGTCGGAGAGCCCCACGAGCGTGTCGGCCACCAGCTCGCGCTGCGGTTGGGGGGGCGTCATCGTCGCCTACTCCTCCTCGTGGAGCTCGGGAACGCAGTAGACGGCCGTGCCGAGGGTCTCGAGGGTGCCGTGATCGCAGGGGCATTCGCCCGTGGCGGGGCACAGGCAGGCCTCGTGGTGGTGCTCCTCCGTGACCGCGTCGTCCCCGGCGACGTCGGCGGTCGAGGCGGCCTCGTCGGCGTCGGCTTCGCAGAGCTCGGTGACCTCGTCGGCCGGAACGCAGGTGTCGGCGTGGTTCAGGTAGCCGCTGTCGCAGTGGCAGTGGCCGTCGTGCTCGCTGCCGTGGGTGCCGCAGTCGACGGCGGTCGTGCCTTCGTCGCCCTCGCTGGCGCAACCGGTGAGGCCGAGGCCGAGGGAGAGCGCGAGGATCGTCGTGAGGATCGTGAGACGTGTCATGCTGGGGGCTCCTTGTCGGGGCGTCAGTTCGTGAGCGCGCGGACCAACGAGTCCACGAGCGCGATGTAGCTGTCGGTGTCGCCGGCGCCCACCATGGTGGGCAGGACCTTCAGGGTCGCCCCGGACTTCTCGGCGAACACGCGCGAGAGCTGCGCCGGGTAGAACGACTCCTGGAGCACGTACTTCACGCCGAGCTTCTGCACGCGGCGCACGAGCTCGGCCACGTGATCGGGGCCGGGCGGGATGCCCGGCTTCGGCTCGAGCGCGCCCACCTCCTCGAAGCCGGCGTAGTCGAGGAAGTAGACCCAGCTGCGGTGGTAGACGACCACTCGCGTACCCTTCTTCGGGTCGAGCGCCCGCCGCCAGTCGGCCATCCGGGCCTCGAGGCGCGCCACGAAGGCCTCGGCGCCGCGGGCGTAGTCGGCGGCGTGCTCGCGGTCGAGCTCGGCCAGCCGGGCCGCGATGCCCCGCGCCAGCCGCACGCCGTTGCGCGGGTCGAACCAGTAGTGCGGGTTGCCGCCCGGGTGGATGTCGCCCTTCGAGCGGTCGGCGGCCTCGACCTCCATGGGCGGGATCAGCGTGGAGCAGTCGAGGTAGCCCTCGCCCCCGCGTTGAACGAGCGGGTTGCGCGCGGCGCCGAGCAGGGGCGGCAGCCAGCCCCCCTCCAGCTCCAGGCCGGCCAGCAGCAGCAGGTCGGCGCGGTTCAGCGACACGACGAAGCTGGGCTTGGCGTCGAGGAAGTGGGGATCCTGGGTCGGGCGCACGAGGGCCGTGACGTCGACGAGCGGGCCCCCGACCTCCTTCGCGATCGCGCCGAAGTCGGGGATGGTCGTGACGACGCGCACCGCGGCCGTTGCCGGGCTCACCGCGAGGAGCAGGAAGGCGAGCACGCTGATGGGCAGGGAACGACGAAGGCTTCGCATGGGCTCCTCCCCCGGCTCAATAGGCGTGGGCGCCGTGGGCGCCGGCCGAGACCTCGAGCTGAACGAGGCCGATGTGATTCAACGCGTACCCCTCGACGTCCTCGACCGAGTACTGCAGGCGAACCCGCGAGAAGTGGCTGGGCAGGAAGCTGAGGACGGCGCTGCCCCGCACCGAATCGAGGCCCAGCTTGGCGCGCCCGTTGTCGGCGGCGGGCTCGTCGCCCTCGAGCCGACGCCAGAGCTCGCCCCGGGCGCCGGCCTCCCAGCGCTTGCCGAGGCCCACCACCACGTCGGTGGTGCCGCCCACGTCGCGCCACACGTCGTGGGGCACCTCCAGCTCGCGCAGCCACGCCTCGGTGGCCCAGGCCACGAAGACCGTGCCGGTCTCGCCCCAGCCCAACGGGCGCCATTTGAGGAAGAGATCGAGGCCGTAAGCGTAGGCGCGGTTGCCGGCCTCGGGGCCCATGGCCGACGGGGCGAACAGGGCGTTGGCGCCCACCTGCAGCGCCCAATCGTCGGCCAGATCGAAGAATTGGATGACCCTGACAGGGTAGAGGAAGTCCGCGAAGGAGGGATCTCCCTCGGACAGGGGCTTGGTGCGGAAGGCCCCGCCCTCGCCGGACTGCAGGCCCGCGATGACCTCGACGTACCAGGGCAGGGGCACGAGCCACGACAGCTCGACGCCCGGCGCGCCCAGCCCCTCGGCCCCGAACAGGAACTGATTGGGCAGCGTGTGCAGCACGAAGCTCCACGAGTGGGGGTGCACGTTGTTCTGGCGCCCCAGGCGCGAGAGGAAGAGCCCTCCCCGCGCCTGCAGGTTCCAGGGCAGCGAGAGCGTGGTGAACGTGATCTCCTCGAGGTGCATGTGCGCGAAGCAGAAGTTCATGTCGAACCGGAAATAGGGGTCGATGTTGGCCGAGGCCGCGAGCTCGGCGCCCGTGACCGCCGGCCCGTTGGTGGTGGGAGCGTGGCCGCCCAGGTGCAGGCGGTCCGGCTCCGAGAAGTAGGCCCCGACCACGTCGAGGATCACCGAAAGGTTCGGGTTCGTTTCGTTGCCGAGCAGCTCCTTCCCCAGCACCTCTTGTCCCGGTGCTGCGCGGGGAACGAGCAGCGGCAGCAGCAAGATCGCGACGGCCAGTGCAGGACGCATGCGAACTCCATGTCGGCGCCTGGGCGCGTGGATTCGAGCGACAGCAGCGAATCAGGCCGACAGGGCGGGGGGAGAGTGCGAGGGGGCCAGCAGGTAGAGCGCGATGCCGGAGACGCGGGGGCAGGGCGGGATGGGCGCGGCCAGCGCGTCGCGGGCCGGCAGCACGGCAGGCAGCAGGGGCGCGACGACAGGAGACAGCGACGCCTGGGTCAGCGCCGCGAGGAACATGCACTCGTTGTCGTGGTGCGCGTCGCCTTCTTCGTGCAGGGGCAGCGCGTGATCGTGCGTGGCCAGGTGGGCCAGCGCACCGACCTGCGTGGCGAACAGCACGAGCACCAGCGCCAGCGCGCCCAAGGAGCCGAGCCTCCTTCGCCGCCGGAGCCAGAGCGCATGCCGGGTCATCGTCACCACCGCGAAGATACGTCAAGAGACATAGGAGCCCTCGGCGAAAAAAGCAAGCCCCGGGCGCCGGGGCCTTCTCCAGCGCGAACACCCGCGTGCGTCAACTTGACGGGCAGGATCCTATACGTTAAACAGGATCAACGATTCCGTGCTGGTTGAATCATAACTGCGGGAGTTTCACGATGGGCGACAAGGGCGGCAAGAAGGACAAGGACAAGAGCCAGAAGCAGAAGGCCAGCGCTACGGACAAGAAGAACAAGCAGGCCAAGGACAAGCAGCCCAAGGCGGTCGTGAAGTAGCCCACTCCGGGCTCACTCCGGCTCCTTTCGGCTGACCGCGATCACCTCGACGGGCTCGGCGACGTTCTTGAAGGGCAGGCGCCCCCTGCTGGCGAAGCCCAGGCGAGGAACGGCGACGGACCCGTTGTAGAGCTTCCGTTGTTCGAGGGCGGCCGCGTACGTCTGCTCGGTGGTCAGGATCTCGCCCCGGCCCGCGGCGCCGCAAAGACGCGCCGCCATGTTGGTCGTGTGGCCGAGGGCGGTGTAGTCCATGCGGCTCGCCGTTCCGATGTTGCCCACCACGACGGGTCCGGTGGCGATGCCGATCCCGCACGCGCCCGCCGGCTTTCCCGCCGCGGCCCGCTCGGCCATCCACACCCGATTCGCCCGCTGCATCTCGGCCGCGCACACCAGCGCGCGCAGGGCGTGGTCGGCGTGGGGCACCGGCGCCCCGAAGAACGCCATGACGTTGTCGCCCACGTACTTGTCGATCGTCCCGTCGAGCGCCTCGACGCACGCGACCATGCTGGCCAGGTACGAGTTGACGAGCTCGCCCACCCCCTCGGGTTCGAGGTTCTGGCTGAGCGCCGTGAAACCCCGCATGTCGACGAACAGCACCGAGAGCGTCCGACGCTCCATGGTCATCAGGTGGTCGGCGGGGAGCTGGTGCATCTGCTCGATCACCGCCGGCGAGACGTAGCGCGAGAACGTGTTCTCGAGCCACTTCAGCAACGTGACGTCCTGTGCCGTGATCTGCACGCGGCCCTGGATGCCGATGGCCGTGAAGCGCAGGACGGGGTCGCCGACCGGCCGCGCGCCCTTGGAGCGGGGCAGGCGCTCCAGGGATAGATCGGGGCACGTGCGCTCGATCACCGTAGGTTCGGACGAGGATCGCGCCAGGCGGATCAGCGTCGCGAGCGCGCCGACACCCAGGGGCCCCTGGTCGTACGCCCCATAGTGCGTGCCCATCGCCGCCTTGCGATCGGAGATGCCGAGCAGCCTCGCCATCGGGCCGTTGAGAAAGCCGATGGTGTCGTCGACGGCCACGGCCAGCCCCATCTCCTCGGCGCCCAGCATCGTGGTGGTGTTGGTGCGCGAGCGCGGCACCATCGTGAACGTCCCCGTCATGGGCACGAGGGTCGCCGTCTGCAGGCGCCTCACCTCGGCCTCCAGGTCGGCCACGCGGGCCTCGAGTTCTTCGACGGTCTTCGCCATGGATCAGGGCTCCTGCTGCACCGCGAGCGCCGGTTTGGTTCCGTTTCGGAGTATCGACGCGACCCGCCGAACGGTCAAGCGGGCTTCGGGCGCTCTTGACCGTGGGGTGGGGAGCGGGGATACTCGCGGCTGCGCGTGACGATCTCCACGACTCGGGTGGTCCATGGACAAGGCGGTCGGTCTCAAGGCCTGGATCTCCGTGAGTCACCCGCGCTACCGGCTGCTCCTCGGGCAACTGCTCGGGCTCGGCCTGCTGCTGGCCGCCTTGGCTTACGCCGAGAACTCGCTGCTGCAGGGCTTCGTGCGCTCGCTGGCCTCCGACCTGGCGCCCGACGAGGGCGGGCTGGCCCGGATGCTGGGGCGCCTGGCGGGCTCGCTGGGGCTGCCGCTCGCCTTCCTCGCGGGCATCTTCGCGGTGGGGCTGCTCCGGGCCTGGATGTCGGCGCGCAGCGGCTACCTCGGCAACGAGCTCTCGATGCGCTCCCGCGACGACCTCGAGGGCCAGGTGCTCTTCCACCTGCTGCACCGCGACGACAGCTTCTATAGTCGCCACTCGCCCGGCGAGATCCTGAACCGGCTCGAGGTCGACATCTACCGCATCATCCAGCGTCGCGAGACCCTCGTCGACGTGGTCTCGTCGGCCCTGCTGGTCGCGAGCAACCTGATCTTCTTCGGTCTCAGCGACTGGCGGCTGGCGGCGGCGGTCGTGGTCATCTGCGTGGTCGGGACGCTCGTCACCCAGCGCGCCAGTCGCCCGGTGCAGGCGGCCGACAACCGCTTCTGGAACCAGCACGACCGCGTCAAGACCAGCTTCGAGGACTACCTGCGCGGCTTCGTCGAGATCCAGGTGCGCACGCTCTTCCGGCCCATCCTCGCCCGCCTGCGGGGTCCCCAGGCCGACCGCCTCTCGGCCTTCCGCACCTGGGCCCGCGCCGACGAGCGCGTGGCGCTCTCGCGGGGGGGCTGGCCGGTGCTGGCCTTCCTGTTCTCGGTGCTGATCGTCCTCTACTTCTATCGCGGCGATTCGGGCGGCGCCGCCGGCGCCCAGGCGGCCGAACGCCTCTCGCTGATCCCGGTGCTGGTGTTCGCGCTGCCGGGGGTCTTCGGCCACGTCACGTACCTCGCCAGCCTGGGCCTCAGCTTCGGGCTGGCCCAGAACTCGATCGATCGCATCCTCGAGTACGAGAGCGAGAAGGCCATCGCGCGCCAGGCCCACGACGACGAGCAGGCGGCCGTCGGCGCGGCGGCCGAGGCGTCGAGCCCGCGCGAGCCGGGCCCCGCGCGGCCCATCCGCGTGGAGGGGTTGACGTACCGTTACCCGGCCTCCGACGGCAGCCGTCAGGGCGGCATCGAAGACGTCAGCACCGCGTTCCAGCCGGGGACGTGGGCCTCCATCGTGGGCGGCGCGGGCTCCGGCAAGTCGACGCTCGTCAACCTGATCCTGGGTCGCACCAAGCCCCAGGCCGGGCGCGTGCTGCTGGGCGAGACCGATCTCGCCGCGGCGCCCCCCGACCTGCTGGCGACCGAGGCCACGTACATGCCGCAGAAGGTGATCCTGCTCGACGCTTCGATCCGCGCCAACCTCTACCTGGGCTGGAGCGGCGCGGGCGACCTGGCGGTCTCGACGGCGGATCTCGACCTGTTCGAGCGCCTGGGGCTCGGCCCCATCTGTCGCCTGAAGGCCCTCGATCTCCGCCCCTCGGCCGGGGGAGCCCTCGACGCGGCCGGGCTGGCGGGGCTCCGCGCGGCGGCGCGGGAGGCCGTCTCGGCGCTGGGGCACGCGTTGCTCCCGTTCGAGGACGGGCACGTCGACCCCGGCAAGCCCTTCTTCGAGGCCCTGATCGCCGGCCGCGCCGACGACGACGTGGCGCTCGACCGCCTGACCGGGACAGCGGCGCAGCCGTTCCTGAAGGAGCTGGCCCGGTCGGGGTTGGGCGACGAGCTGATCGTTCGCGGGCGCGTGGTGCTCGAGCAGTCCCGCAACCTGCTCGAGCTCGAGGACTACCAGGACTTCGTGCAGCTCTCGCCCGAGAACCTGGCCCGCGCCGAGTGGGAGCTGCGGCGCGCCGGCCTGCAGGTCGTCGCGAAGGCGGCGCCCTCGCTGCGCGATCGCATGGCGCTGGCGGCCGTGGGGCTCACGTCGCGACCGGCCGAGTGGGGCGCGTCGCACGCCGACGCGCGCACCCTGGCCGAGAGCAGCCGCGAGCGCTTCCCCCACCCCGTCTCCGAGCTCCGGGCGCGGCTGCAGGGCGCCTGGGCGCCCTTCGAGGGCCACGCCGTCCATCCCTTCCTCTCGTGGCGCGACAACCTGCTCTTCGCGACCACTGCCCTCACGAACCAGCGTCAGCGCCGTCGGCTCGACGACGCGCTGCTCGACGTGATGGGGCGGGCCGCGTGGAGCCCGTTCTTCGTGGCCGAGGGCCTGCACTTCGAGGTCGGCCGCAACGGCTCCAGGCTGTCGGGCGGGCAGGGCCAGCTGATCGCCCTGGCCCGGGCCCTGCTGCCCCGTACGCCGTTCGTCGTGCTCGACGAGCCGACCTCGGCCCTCGACCCGGCCAGCCGCGATCGCGTGGCCGACTTCCTGCTCGGCTGGCGCGAAGGGCGCGTGGTGCTCACCATCAGCCACGACCCGCACTTCGTGAGGCGCTGCGACGAGGTGCACGTGATGCAGGGGGGCCGCCTGGTCGACCGGGGCCCCTTCGACACGCTGGCCGCAGGCTCCGAGGCCTTCCGGAGCGTCTTCCGGTTGGGGGAGGGATAGCCATGCTCACGACCGCCGACAAGCAAGCCAGCCTGCGCGCGTGCCCGCTCTTCGCCGGGCTGCCGAACGACGCCCTGGGCGTGCTGGCCGAGGCCCTCACCGTCGAGGCCTTCGGCGCGGCCGAGGACGTGTGCGTGCACGGCGAGGTCGCCGACTGCATCTACGTGATCCACCAGGGCTCGTTGGCGGTGTTCCTGCCCGGCGCCGCGACGGCCGTGCGCACCCTCGCGGCCGGCGACCTCCTGGGCGAGTACGGCATGTTCACCGGCCGCCGCACCACGACCGTACGGGCGCTCGAGGCCTCGACGCTGCTCTCCCTCGACCACGCCCGGTTTCGCGCCTTCCTCTTCCAGGTGCCGCTCGCGATGCACCGGCTGCTCGAGCTCACCGTTCGTCGCCTGCAGGAGGCCGAGCAGCGGCTGCACCCGTGAGCCCGGCGCTCCCGAAAGCGAAAAACCGAGCTTCGGATTGACAAACAGAAGACCCGGGTTCATCGTCGAAGCAGGCCCAACACGACCCGCAGGGGTCCACAGGAGGAGCGTCATGAACCGTATGTCATGTGTTCGCCCGAGCGATCCCGGCCAGCCCCCGCCCCCGCCCCGTCCGCCGCGCCCCGGTTGCTAGCGGCCCCAGCTAGAGCCTAGAGGCTCGCCTCCAGCGACAGCAGCACGTTCGTGCCCGGCATCGAGAAGCCGCTCACGTGGTACCTGTAGGCCGCGTCGGTCAGGTTCTCGACGGCCAGCACGGCGCGCAGGCTGCGGTGCAGGTGCACGCCGCCGCGCAGGCTCCACGTGACCCAGCCCGGCGTGCCGCCCTCGGGGATGCGCACGTCGGTCTTGTCGAGGTCCGAGAGGCGGTCCTGCTCCAGCGCCCACGAGAGCGTGGTCTCGACGAAGGCCGGCAGGCCCTCGCCGATCGTCCCGGTCCAGCGCAGGCGCCCCGTTCCGAACAGGGGCGGGATCTTCGAGAGCGGCACGGTGCTCCGGCCCTCGGGGTCGGCCGCGCGCGTGGCGGTGTCGACGATTTCGTGCCCGCGTGTCCAGGTGAGCGCGCCCTCGAGGCTGAGGCCCAGCCCGAGCCGCGCGCCCAGCGAGGCCTCGGCGCCGTAGACGCGGGCCTCTCCGCCGTTGGCGTTCTGCACCACCGGGTTGGCGTCGATCTCGGTCTGGCCCTGCCACGTCGTGGGCACGCGCTTGATCACGTCGGAGATCAGGGTCACGTAGCCCGCCGCCGAGCCGTAGAGGCGCCACGCGTCGAAGCGCGTGAGGGCCTCGAAGGTGTCGGCGCGCTCGGGCCCCAGGGTGGTGTTCGGGGCGTTGTACCAGTCTCCTGTGTCGCCGACCAGCAGGCTCTCCTGCGCGTTGGGGGCCCGGAAGCCCTGCGACCAGGTGAGCGCGCCCTTCCAGCGCTCGCCGTACCCCACCTCGACCCCGGCCTGCAGCACGTGCGCCAGCGAGCTGAAGTCGAACGCGGGCTCCGCGTCGCGCGCGTCGGCGTGCCCGGCCATCACCTGCAAGCGGTAGCCCGCCGAGAGGCCCAGGCGCCAGTCCCAGCCCAGGGGCAACAGCTCGCTCGAGGCCAACAGCCAGGCGCCGCCCAGGTCGTAGCGCGAGCCCGCGGGGTAGGGGCGCGAGCTCGCCGTCTCCCAGGCCTCGCCCACCGCACGGGAACGCTTCGTCGAGTCGATGGCGTCGTGCGAGTACTCGCCGCCGTAGCCGAGCGTCAGGTGCCCGCCGACCAGGCGCGTGGTGAACTGCGCGTCGACGCCGAGGGTGTGCACCGTCACGAGGTCGGCGGCCTCTTTCTGCGCGATCGCGTTCGCGTCGTCGAAGGTGCGATCGAGCTTCTCCTCGTCGAAGTGCTGGTAGCTCACCGTGAGGGTCGTCTCCGTGGCCAGGGGGGCGAACCGCGCGTGGGCCCGGGCGTAGGCCAGCTCGTCGGCGTTCTGGTAGAGGGTGGCGCGGTGCTTGGGGACCAGCCCCTCGCCGCGCCCCACGTCGAACATGCGCGCCAGGTGCCCGGCCAGCGTGACCCGCCAGTCGCGGAAGCCGATGGCGGTGGGCCGCCAGTCGACGCGCGCCGACGTGTTGACCTGGCGGTACGAGGTGTAGGGCTGCACGCCCACGCCCCGCCCGCCCTCCAGATCGGCGAAGTCGCGGAAGCTGGCCGAGACCAGCCCGCCGAGCCCGCCGAGCCCCGCGTCGACCCGCGCGTGGGCCGAGCGCTCCCGGGCCGCGCTGCCGTAGCGACCCGCCACCGCCGCGTCGACGCCGGCCCCGTCGTGCCCGCGCCGGTCGGTCGGCGCGCGCATCACGGCCTGGATCACGCCGCCCAGGGCGTCGGAGCCGTAGGCCACCGAGCCCGGCCCCCGCAGCACCTCGAGCCGCTCGATCTGGAAGGCGTCGACCAGGTTCAGGTACTGCAGCGGGCCCGTGCGGTACACCGAGTTGTTGAGGCGCACGCCATCGACCACGAGGAGCACCTGCGGCCCCACCAGGCCGCGCAGGATGGGCGAGCCACCGCCGAAGTTGGTCTGCTGCACGAACACGCCCGGGACCTCGCGGAGCGCCTCGGGAGTGGTACGCGGCGCGGCCTCGTCGAGCTCGTCGCGGGTCACGACGTCGACGCTGCGGGCGCTGTCGAAGGCCGGTCGCTCGACGCGCGTGTCGCTGACGACCACGGGCGGGAGCGCCGTCGGGGCCTCGTGACCCCGCAGCGCGGTGGGCACGAAGAGGAGCGCGAGGAGGAACGACGAGGCGTGGGGAGCCGTTCGCATGGGTGCCCTCCCAGGGACGAGGTGGCGCGGGTAGCACGCGGTTGGCGAGCATGCTACGCGGCGTGAGGCGGCTTTTCAAGCCCGCCGATCGAGGGGCCACCCCCCGCCGACAGCAGGCTCGGGTAGGCCTGGCAGGGCGTCCAGCACGCCCGGCAGTCGGGCAGGCGCTCGAACGCCCGGCGAAAGCGCGCGGTCGCGGGCAGGCGGGTCAGGTCGAGGGCGACCTCGCGCGCGTGTCCGAGGGTCTCGTCGAGGGAGTCGCAGCGCCGCACCACGCCGTCGGGCTCGAGCGTCCACGACGCGTAGCCAGCCGTGCAGGGTACGGGAGCGCGCCGGGTGGCGAGGAAGCCGGGCAGCGTGGCGAGGTAGCGGCGCGTCACGACGTCTTCGGCGAAACGGCACGGCAGGCCGTCGCGGAGGCCCATGACGCGCGGGATCGCGTCATGGGCCGTGCGCCGCAGATCAACCTCGAGCGCGCCCTCGGTGAGGAGAGCACCCTCCGACGCCGGGCTGAACACCGGAGAGAGGCCGCCGGAGCGCTCGCGCGCGAAGCGGGCCAGGGTCGGCCACTCGGGACCGTTCGCGGCCGACAGCGTGATCTGGAAGGTGAACGCCAGGCGGGGCGCCCGCGCGCGCAAGCGCTCGAGGCGCAGGGCCGTGTCGAGCACGCGCTCGAACCCGCCCTCGACCCCGCGCAGGCGATCGTGGCTGGCGCGGAGCCCGTCGAGGCTGAGGGTCACCGCCACACGCGGCCCGTCGGGCTCGCGGAGCAGCGCCGCGAGCGCGTGCTCCAACTCGGGGCCCCGCAGGCCGTTGCTCGAGAGGTTCAGGTACAAGAGGCGCGGGGCCGCGCGCGTGGTGCGCACCAGCAGCTCGCCCAGGTCGGGGCGCGTCGAGGCCTCGCCCCCGGTCACGCTCAGCCACAGCAGGCGGGGGCCCAGGGAGCGGACCACGGCCTCCCATTCGGCGGCCGTGAGCTCGGGGCCGGGGGGGCGCCGCCAGATTGAGCACGTGGTGCAGCGGGAGGGGCAGCGCCAGGTGACGAACAGTTCGAGCTTGTACGGGAGGCTCGGGCGTCCGCGCGCCAGCGCCACGCGCGTGCGCGCCAAGGCCGGCAACAGCCGCAGGACGTTCACCGCAGCCTCGCCAGCAGGCCGCGGCCCAGGCGCAGAGCGGTCGGCAGGTTGGCCGCCCAGAAGCCGCCCGAGCGCCGGAGGGTGCGGGCCCAGGTCGCGGGCCTGAGATAGAAGTCGCGGTAGAGCGCGGCCTGTGCGGCGTGCGGGTCGGCCGTGGGGCCCGACGGTCGGGCGAACTTGGTGGCGTAGGCGTCGAGCGCGACGACGGGCGCGCCCTGCTCTCCGTCGCGCGAGCCCGGGTACGGGGTGTGGAAGTGCACCTGCAGCAGGTCGGGCGCGAGGTCGCGGACCAGGCGGCGCGTGAGCTCGATCGAGCCCGGCGTCTCGCCCGGGGCGCCCACGATGAGGAACGCCACCGTGAGCAGGCCGGCCTCGCGCAGCACGGCGAACTGCGCGCGGGCGGCCGCGGGGGTCGAGCGCTTGTCGAGGCGCGCCAGCACCGCCGGATCGCCGGACTCGACCCCCAGGCAGACCGTGGAGCCGTGGGCGCGCGCGATCAGCCGGGCGGTGGGCGCGTCGAGGGTGCCCACGCGCGCCTGGAAGGCCCAGGGGAGGCTGACGCCCTCCCGGAGGAACGCCTCGGCCAGGGCCCCCAACCGGGCGCTGTCGAGGGCCACCACGTCGTCCTCGAGGTAGAGGCCCGTGGCCCCGAGGCCCTGCAGGTGACGGGCCTCGCGGGCCACCAGGCTCGGGTCGCGCGCCCGGAAGGTCTTGCCGAGCGAGGCGCGCTCCACCGGGGAGCAGAACGTGCACGCGTGGGGGCAGCCGCGCGCGGTCAACAGGTAGCCGACGCGCAGGCGACGGGTCGTGCGCAGCGGATAACCGAAGCGGTAGGGGCGCGCCAGGAAGAGCCCGTGCAGGGGCAGGGGCAGGGCGTCGAGGTCCGACACCAGAACGGGGGCCGAGGGTCGGCCCCCCGGGAGGACCACGCCCGGCGTGGCCGGCAGGGGCCCGCGACCGGGCCAGGCGGCCAGCAGGCCCGGCAGGATGGCCTCGACCTCGCCCACGAGCACGGCGGCCAGGCGGGGCGCGTGACGGGCCAGCGCCTCCGGAAGCACCGTGGCCGTGGCACCCGCTGCGACCGTGGGCACGCCAGCGGCCACGGCCGCGTCGACCTGCGACGGAAGGTCGTGCAGCGCGTGGATGGCCGGCCGCACGACGAGCAGGTCGGGGCCGTCGGCCAGGAGCGCGCGCAGAGCGGGCCCGGGCCCGCCGTCGACCGCCGAGTCGGCGAAGCTCACCGCGTGGCCTGCGCGAACCAGCAGCGCCGCGGCCAGCCCCAGGTCGACGGGCGCGAGGTGGTGCCGGGGGTGGGAGCGGGGCGCGAAGTGGGCGAGGTTCAGGAGGGCGATGCGCATCGGGCACCGAAGGGCACCAACGAACGCAGCCTGAGCGCCCCGGGATCCAGGCCGAGCTCGATGGGCAGCCGCCCGGGGGTCTCGCCGTCCATGTCGATGAGCGCGTCGCCCGTCGTGGTGGCGCGCACGTGGCGACCGCGCACGTGCAGCACCTTGGGGTGCGCGAGGTGCGTGCCGGCGTAGATGCGGCGACTCATGCCGAGGAAGGCGGCCGTCCCCAGGTCGCCCATGATCACGACGTCGAGCAGCCCGTCGGTCGGATCGGCGCCGGGCGCGACCCACATGCCGCCCCCGTGGTATTGACCGTTGGCGACGGCGGCGTTGAACACCCGGCCCTCGTAGACCACCCGGCCGTCGACCTCGAGGCGCATGGGCTGCGGGCGGTAGCGCGCGAAGGCGCGGAACGTGCCCAGGAAGAAGCTGGCCTTGCCGCCGAAGACCTTGGTGGTGCGGTTCACGGCGTCGTCGACCAGCCCGCCGAGACCGAAGCTCGTGATGTTCAGGAAGTGATGGGAGGCCTCGACCCCGTCGAAGCCCGCGCAGCGCAGCCAGCCCACGTCGGCCGCGAGCACCACGCCCTTCGAGAAGAGCAAGGTGGCCTCGGAGGGCTCGCGGCCGAGCCCGAGCGTCTTGCGGAAGTCTCCCCCCGTGCCGCTCGGCACCACCGTGAGCACGGCGTCGGGCCGAAGGGCCCGGCCCTGCGGGTCGAAGAAGCCGTTCACCACCTCGTTGTTGGTGCCGTCGCCGCCTACCGAGACGATCTCGTCGGCGCCTTCGCGGAGCGCCGCGCGCACGAGCTCGACCGCGTGGAGGGGGCGCTCGGTGAAGCGCACCTCGAGCTCGCCCACGGCCGCCCGGAGCACCTCGTGGATGCGCGGCCAGGCCTTCCCCGTGCGGCCGTTGGCCGACCGCGGGTTCACGATGGCGACGACACGCGTGGGCATGGCGCTACTCCGCCGGCAGTCGTTCGGCGAGGTACTCGGCCAGATCGAGGGCCGGGAATCCGGCCCGCTCGAAGGCCGCGGCGCTCGCCGGGCACCCGCAGACCAGCAGCTCGACGCCGAGCGCGCGGGCCTCGGTCAGGGCCAGCTCGGCGATGGCCGCCGCGTGTTCGGGGCGCGCGGCGTGGTAGGCCGCGCCCCGGCCGCAGCACCACGCGCTGCGGCCCGTGTGGGCCAGCTCGAGCGGGGCCTTGCCGGCCGCGCGCGTGATCACCCGCCGCAGCGCCTCGCCCGTGCCGTTGGAGCCCCGGGCCAGCAGGCAGGCGTCGTGCACGCCCACGCGGCGCGCGTCGGGAGCCCGGCCTTCGGCGGGCCAGCGAGCGAGGCGCGCGGACACCTCTTCGGCGAACGGCACCACGCGGGTGGTGGCCGCGCGACCCTGGGCCGGCAGCCACACCGTGAGCGTGTGCAGCGCGTGGGCCCCGAGGACGATCACGCGCTTGTAGCGCGACACGTTCTGCGCCAGCGCCGACGCGGCGCGCAGCGCTGCGGCGGTGTCGCCCGAGGCCCGCTGCACGCTGCCGTCGTCCTGCAGCGAGGCGCTCGTGAAGGCCACGCCGTCGGCGCCCAGGGCGGCGAGCACGCGGAACGCGGCCGTGACGGCCCCGGGACGGCTCTCGAGCACCTCGCGCCCGGGCAGCAGCATGGCCAGCGCCTGCTCTTCGCGCACCTCGGGGGGCACGACGTCGCGCGCGATGGCGCCGAGATCGGGGCACGCTGGCACGGGCGGAAACGACGCGGGTCGGGGATGCCGACCGCGGGCCTCGAACAGCACGTCGGCCACGGGCTGGGAGTGCTCGCAGAGCTCGCTGCACGCCAGGCACCCCACACACTCGTGCAGGGCGCCGGTGGTCGAGTCGTCGGAGACCACGAGCCCCTTGTCGAGCCCCCGGAGCAGCGACATCTTGGCCCAGGGGCTCCAGGCCGTGTTGCCGGTGGCGCGGCTGACGGGGCACACGTCGAGGCAGAGGTCGGGACAGAAGACGCAGAGGTCGAACGTGCGGTCCGAGGGCGTGGTCATGCCGCACCCCCGGGTGCGAGGCGAGCGCGTAGCGCGACCAGGGGCGCGATCTTCGCCGCCAGGCCGGGCGGCAGCAGGTCGGCCCGGGCGGCCTCGGCGATCGATGCGGGCCCCTCGAGCTCGACGAACAGGCCCTGCCGATCGGGGCCCCACAGGCGTACGCCCCTCAGCGGCGCCTTGCGGGAGCGCGAAAACCGCAGGCCTGTCAGCCACGCCCGGGACGCCTCGCCCCAGGGCACGCGCAGCGTCGCGACGGGGCTGGGCGTCCCAGGTTCCCAGTCGCCGGGGTGCAACGACGGCCACAGATCGTCGGGCGGCTCGCGCAGGCCCGTCTGGCGCCACACCACGCGCACCCGGGCCGACGCCGGCCCGAGCGCGGCCTCGGCGAGGAACGAGGCCTCGTCGGAGAGGCCGCCCAGGCGTTCGAGCAGGTCGTACGCCGCCAGGGGAGAGTCGACCGACGCCACACGCTGGTCGTGCGGGGCGCGGGGCACCACGCGTACGGTCAGGCGCGTCGGAACGCCCCATGCGGGGCCGAGGGAGAGCGCGGGCAGGCGCAGCTCGGGGCCCGTGGAGCGACGGGGCGCCACGGGGGAGCGCACCACGTGGCCCGAGGGGGTCACGAGGCGCAGGTCGCGCACCCACTCGGCCCGTGCGCCGAACGGGTGAAAGGCGCGCGTCGCCACGGTCTGGGCGGCCAGTTCGACCACCGTCGCGGCCGACGAACAGGCCGGGAACACGGGGCACTCGAACGACGTGTCGGCCAGCGCGGCCTCGACGGCTGCGTACGTGGCGCCGGGCTCGACCACGAGCACGCCGTCGTCGGGCTGCAGCCCGATGACTCGCGCGAAGCCGGCCAGCGAGACGCGCACGCCGGTCGCGTCGTTCGGCCCGTCGAGTCGCGGCGGAAGCCCGGCGGCCACCATCGCGTTGAGCGCGCGCGCCAGGCCGGCCTCGTCACCGGGGACCAGCAGCAGCCCGCCGTCGGGCTCGTGGCGGATCGGTACGGCCGCTTGTCGGGCGAGGGCGTCGATCGCCGCGGTCATGGCATGCTCCACAGCTTGCCGGGGTTCAGCAGCCCCTCGGGGTCGAACGTGGCCTTCAGCCGCGCGAACAGCGGCTGGCCGTTCTCGACCTCGCGCGGCAGGAAGCCGCGCTTCATGAGGCCCACGCCGTGGTGGTGCGCGAAGGTGCCGCCCGCGTTCAGCGCCGCCGAGGGGCCGGCCTCCCAGACGGTGTCGTAGAGCGCCAGGGAGTCGTGCACGTGCTCGCGCAGCCCGGCGAGCGTGAAGTAGATGGAGCAGCCGTCGGCGTAGGCGTGGGAGAAGTGCGCCATGAGGAACACGTGCGGCCCGAGGGCTTCGCGCACAGCCTGGTACAGGCGCGGCAGGTTGGACCACGAGGTGGCCACCTCCATGGTGTCGACGAAGCCGCCCAGGTGGTAGATGGGGGCCTGCTTGAAGCTGACGGCGTGCCGGCGGTGCAGCCAGTGCCAGCCGGGGCCCTCGCCGTGGTCTTCGGCGCCGTGGCGCCCGACCAGGGCCAGGGCGCGCGACAGATCGTTGGCCGGGGTGCCCTTCGCCCCCTCGAAGCCCAGGATCATGGCGCAGCGCTTCAAGGTTCTGCCGATCAGGCGGTTGGTGAGGCCGGGGTGGCGCAGCAGGCGCTTCAGGGCCTTGCGCTGCACGTCGCCGAAGACGCCGTCGGCCAGATCCTTGACGGGCGAGAGCAGCACGGACAGGGACAGGGGATCGGCGTCGGCGCCCGGGGCGTCGTGCTCGAACGAGTGGCGCAGCGCCACGATCGAGTCGAAGGGGTCGTAGAGGCGCAGCACGCTCGGCTTCAGCCCCGATTGCAGCACGTCGCGCATGGCGGCCCAGCCGGCCTCGAGCGACGGGAACGCCAGCCCGCGGTAGCACTCCTCCACGGGGGCGCGCTGCACGCGCACGTCGACGCGCGTGATGACGCCCAGCGTGCCCTCGCTGCCCACGAACGCGTCGAGCAGCGCCGTGCCCGCGGCCTCGTCGGCGGCGCGGTCGAGGTCGAGCCAGCCTGCCCCGGGGGTGAAGATTCGCAGGCCCTCGACCAGGTCTTCGAACTTGCCGTAGCGGCTCGAGAACTGGCCCGCCGAGCGCGTGGCGGCCCAACCCCCCACCGACGAGCAGTGGATGGACGAGGGGAAGTGCCCCAGCGTGAAGCCCAGCGCGCGCAGCTCGGTTTCGAGCTCTTGCCCCAGCTTGCCGGCCTCGACGCGCGCCACGTGGGCTCGGGGGTCGAGCTCGACCAGCCGGGCCAGGCGCTTCAGGTCGAGCAGGATCGCGGGGCCCACGGCGACGGTGCCCCCGACCACGCCCGAGCCGGCGCCGTAGGGGATGACGGCCACCCCGTGCGCGCGCGCCACGGCCAGGGCGACCTCGACGTCGGCCTCGTGCTCGATCTGCACCACCGCCAGCGGCGGCAGCGCCGTGGGCAGGTCGAAGCGCTTGCGGATCTGCAGGCGCGGCCAGAGATCGTGTCGGTAGGCGTGCAGGGCTGCGGTGGTCCAGGTGACGCGACCGGGAAGCCGGGTCGCCAGCTCGTTTCGCAGGGCGTCGGGCACGGACACGGCGGAGTCCTTTACCTTCGCGGGGCGGACCGCTATAACCTAGCAGACTCGGCTCCGGCTGTCGAAGGAAACCTCGGCCCCAGGAACACCCATGAAGACCCTCTTCGATGCTCGCTCCGTGCTGGTCCTCGGCGTCTCGCGCGCCCCCGGGAACATGGGGCGCTCGATCGTCGACAACCTGATCTCCCACGGCTTCCCGGGCGAGATCCACCTGTACGGCGTCAAGGGGGGCACCTACGCCGGCCACCGCATCCACACGTCGCTGGACACCGTGCCCGATGGGCTCGACCTGGCCGTCTTCCTGCTGCCCGCGCGCACCGTGCCGGCCCTGCTGGACGGTTGTGGTCGCAAGGGCATCCGACGGGCCGTGATCGAGACCGGAGGCTTCTCGGAGTTCGGCGAGGCTTCGCGGCCCCTCGAGGAGGAGCTGCGGACCATCGCAGGACGCCATGGCCTGCGCTTCATCGGTCCCAACTGCCTGGGGGTGATCCAGTTTCACAGCGGGCTGGCCGTGCCGTTCATGCCCATGCCGCCTCTCTTCCGAAAGGGCAGCGTCGCCCTGCTCGTCCAGAGCGGCGGGGTGGGCACGGTCTACCTGCAGAGCTTCGCCGAGGCGAACCTGGGTCTCAGCCTCTTCGTCTCGCTCGGCAACAAGCTCGACGTGACCGAGGTCGACCTGCTCGACTACGTGAAGGACGACGGCCGCACCGAGGTGGCCTGCCTGTACCTCGAGGACGTGAAGGACGGCCGCGCCTTCTACGAGGCCGCGCGGGCCTTTCCCGGGCCCGTCGTGGTGCAGAAGGCCAACACCACGTCCCTTGGCGCCACCATCGCCCAGACCCACACGGCCTCGCTGGCGGTCGACGACGCGGTCTTCGACGGCATGTGCCACCAGGCCAACCTGGTGCGCGTGCCCGACATGAAGAGCATGCTCACGGGCGCCATGGCCCTGGCGCTCCCGCCGATGCGTGGCCGGCGCCTGGGGATCATCAGCCGCTCGGGTGGCCACGCCGTCATCGCCGCCGACCTGGCCTCCGAGTTCGGATTCGAGCTGCCCCCCCTGCCGTCCGGGCTGGCCGACCACGTGCAGGCGCACACCCGCGCCGGCGTCATCCGGCCCATCAACCCACTCGATCTGGGCGACCTGTTCGACTTCGACGTGTACGTCGAGCTCACGCGCCAGATGGCGGCCAGCGGCCAGTTCGACGGGCTGGCCTTCCTGCACGTCTTCGCCTCGACCAGCGAGTACGAGCCCTCGCTGCGCATGGCCCACGCCTTCCGCGACCTGGTGAGCGAGAGCGGCCTGCCCATCGCCGTCTGCTTCATGGCCGACGGGCTCACCCTGGCGCGCTTCAAGCGCGAGGCGGGCATCCCGGTGTTCGCGAGCCCCGAAGACACCATCCGCGCGCTCGGTCTGTCGCGCGATCACGCCGTGCGCAAGCAGCTGAAGCGCGCCGAGGTCGTGCAGCGCCCGCTCACCCCCGCCCAGCTCGACGCCGTGCGGTCCTTCCTGGCCGACCGTCGTGCGCAGGGAGCGCCCCTCACCGGGGTCGACGCCTTCCGCGTGCTCGAGCTCATCGACGTGCCCGTGGCCCCCTACGTGGTGGCCGCCAGCCCGGCAGAGGCGGCCCTCAGAGCGCGCGAGCTCGGCGGTTCGCTGGTGCTGAAGCTGCTGTCGTCCGACGTGTCGCACAAGAGCGAGGTGGGCGGCGTGGTGGTGGGCCTCACGCCCGACGAGGTCGAGGCCGAGGCCGCCCGCATGAACGCGCGCGTCCACGACCTGCTGCCGGGCGCCCGGCTCGAGGGCTTCCTGATCCAGCAGCGGATCCGCGGGCTGCGCGAGGTGCTCCTCGGCGTGCGCCAGGACCCCACCTTCGGCCCCATCGTCGTCACCGGCCTGGGCGGCATCTACACCGAGCTGTTCAAGGACGTGAGCATCCGCCTGGCGCCGCTCTCCGACGTCGACGCCGACGCCATGTTCGACGAGGTGATCTCGTTCAAGGCGCTCCGTCCGTGGCGCAACGTGCCGGCCAGCGACGTGCCCTTCCTGAAGGACGTGCTCTACCGCCTGGCGCACCTGGCCGTCGAGGTGCCCGAGCTGCGCGATCTCGAGATCAACCCGCTGCGCGTGCTGAAAGAGGGGCACCGCGGCTGGGTGCTCGACGCGCGGATGACCGTGGCCCCATGACGCTCCCCTTCGACAGGGGGGCGTCGCTCCGGCAGTGCCTCGACGCCATCCCCTCCTACGTGCTGTTGGTCGACGACGACGCGCGCATCCTCGACCACAACCGAGCGGCCGAGGGCCTGCTGGGCGCGCGTCCGACGCTGGAGCTCCGTCGCTTGTGCGGCGACGTGCTGGCCTGCGTCCAGGCCCGCCTGGGTCACGAGATGTGCGGCCGCACCGAGCCCTGCGCCGACTGCGTCGTTCGCGGCGCGCTGCGCCAGTCCGCGGCCACCGGCCAGGTCGTACGCGCCACGGCCCCCATGCGCCTGCACGACGGGCACGAGGATCGCGCGACCTGGTTCCTGGTCACGGCCAGCCCGCTGCGCCTGCCCGAGCTCGCGGGTACGCTGCTCATCCTCGACGACGCGACCGAGCTGCACGAGCTGCGCGGCGTGCTGCCCATCTGCGCCAGCTGCGGCAAGGTGCGCGACGACGAGCAGCTGTGGCAGGACGCCCGCGCGTACGTGCGGCGCTACACGCGCAAGCAGGTCGTCCACGGCCTCTGCCCGGGCTGCGTGCGCGAGCTCTATCCCGACTAGGTGGGCGGAGCGTTCTTACGGGGCCTTCTTGCCGAAAGCTGCCACCAGGGCCTGAAGATCCTGCTCGTCGATCGTGCCGTCGCCGTTCGCGTCGGCCGCGTCCGAGTAGAAGGGGTTGCCGGCCTGGTAGGCCTCGTCGTAGGCCGTCATCTGGTACGCCCGCGCCAGCAGCAGCAGGTCGAATCCGCCGACCCACCCGTCGTGGTCGGCGTCGCCGGTCGGCGAGGGCACCTGGCGGACCAGCGAGGTGCGCCCCGCGTTCACCTCGAGGCTGGTCGGCAGCGCCGAGAGATCGGGCAGGGGCGCGCTGGCCGGGGAGGCGCGATCGAGCAGCAGCTCGAGCGCCACGGGCTGATCGTCGACGTCGAACGCGACGGGCAGCAGCAGGCCGAAGGGCGCGTTCGTGGCCTGGGTGGCGCGCAGCACGGGCGCGCCCGCGTCGTCGAAGCCGGTCGCGAGGCTCACCACGGGGTAGCCCACCTGCTCGAACCAGGGCTTCACGTGGGCCTCGACCTTCGCCGTGCCGACCTGGGCCTCGAGGGCGGACCACACCTCGTCGGCGGTGCGGTCCGCTGGACCGGCCGCGACCAGGTCGCCGAGCACCCCGAAGAAGGCCTCGTCACCCACGGCGCGGCGTACCAGGTCCAGCACCACGGGCGATTTGTCGTAGATGAGCAGGAGGGCAGCGTTCCCTCCGTCGTAGGTGACGCCGGGCGACGTCAGGGGCAGGTCGTCCTCCGGGCCGACGCCCCCCTGGTAGGCCGCGCCCTCGCGCGCCAGGCAGTGGGCGTCGCCCAGCCGGTCCTCCTGGTACGCGCAGGCCGACAGCTCGGCCAGCCCTTCGGTCAGGGGGATGCTGGCGGGGCCCGTGAACGAGACGTACGAGCCCCACCACTGGTGTCCGATCTCGTGGGCCACGACCGGGATGAACGAGTAGTCCACGTAGTCGAAGATCTGGCCGTTCAGGATGACGTTCGCGGGCGCCCCGTAGCCGCCGGCCACGATGGGGCCCGCGTCGATGATCTGCAGGCTGGCGTGGCCGTACGCGCCGTAGCGCTCCGAGTGGAACTGCAGCACGTCTTTGGTGACGGCCACGCAGTCCTCGCCGAAGAAGGCGTGCGCGTCCGAGAGCACGCAGCGCACGGGCACGTCCTCGAACTGGCCCTCGAACGACTGGTAGTGCCCGAAGAAGACCGCGTAGGTGGCCATCTCGGACTGGTAGTCGAAGGTGGCCACGGGCCCCGCGGGATCGGCCCCCTGGTCGACCAGCACGCCGTCGGACACGGCGGTCAGCCCCGCCGCCGCGGCCGGCAGGTGCACCGTCACGGTGCCCCGGGGCAGGAGGTACGAGACGTCGTCGAAGAAGATGGGGACGACCCAGCCGAGCATGAAGAAGTAGCGCGTGTCGGTCGAGAAGCTGCACACATCGCCCATCAGGTCGCCCGAGTCGCAGGGCAGGTCGCCGCCGAGGCCGAGCGTGAGCGTGTGGTCTCCCGGCGCGAGGGAGAGGTCCGACAGCACGATGGTGCCCTGCCAAGACTCGGGCGCCACGGGCACGCCGTCGACGAGCGCGCCGTGCACCGTGGAGTCGTCGTACACGTAGAAGTACAGCTCCGTCAGGCCGGCCTCGCCGACCGTGAGCGTCAGGGTCACCGTGCCCTCGAACGCGGGGTCGCCGAAGGCCAGCGCCACGTCGGCCTGCATCGCGCCCACCTGGTAGCCGAGCGAGCGCGTGGCGGGCGCGGCGCGTAGGGCGCGCTGCCGCACGTCGTGGGTCGGTGAGACGGGTCCGCGAGGGAGCCGCGGGGGCAGCGGCGCGGCGCTGGAGGGGGCGGCCAACGAGGCCACGAGCACGAGCGCGAACACGACGCGAAGGAGCGAGGTCGTTCTCATCGTGCCCTCCTCAGTTCGCCACGAGGGTCAGGCCCACGCGCGTCACGGGGATGGGCCGGAACAGCCGGTCCTTGACCACCGAGTCGGAGGCGTGCAGGAGCAACTCGCCCGAGCCCCCGGCCTTCACCGCGAACGTGAGCGTGGCCAGCACGCGACGCCCGGTGAGGCTCTGGTCGGGCATCGCGAAGGGGCCCTTCTCGTAGTAGGTCTCCTGGATCGACACGGGCTGGCCGCGAAGCAGCGCGGCCCCGAACGAATAGCGCGAGCGCTCGGGCACGAAGGCGCCCTGCGCCGCGGCCAGGCCGGTCGAGCCGTCGACGAAGGGCGCGCCGGGCTCGTCGGCCACGGGGGTGAGGAAGGCCGGGTCGTAGGCCAGCTCGAAGGCGATCCCCGCGGCCTGCACGGGCCCCTCGAGCGCCACCTCGACCGTGACGGTGCGCGCGGCGTCGTCGGTGCCGACCAGCGCGACCACCAGCGCTGGCTTGTCGAACGAGCCTTCGGGGACCTGCGTCGCGCTGGCCAGGAGGGGGGTGACCGTGTCGGCGTCGGCGTCCGCGCCGTCCGCGGGCGCGTCATGGGTCGCGTCGACGTCCGGGGTCGCGGTGTCGCCCACCTCGGGCGCCCCGTCGAGGGCGACGTCGGTCCCCGCGTCATCCCGTGCGTCACGAACGTCGTCGTCGGTCCGCCGGCCGCCTTCGCTGCAGGCCAGGGCAACCAGGGCCAGGGCGACCCACCATCCTGTCCGTGCCATCGGCGCCTCCACGGGTTCGAAGACCGAGGCGCACCCTACCCGACTCCAGGGGGGATCACAACCCGCACCGGCCTCCAGGGCCGAAAAGCGTCAATTTCCTGCCGGGGCTTCTCGTTCCGTACCAGAACCTTCAGCGTTACCACGCCCCGACGCGGATTGTCGTCCCGCTCGCGCCGATGCCTACACCGCCGAGTCCCGTCCCGACGACCGGCGAGGATGCCTCCCCGACCCCTTCTCGTCGGCACCGCATGTCGTGGGCGGCGCTGCTCAAGCGGGCCTGCCCGACGTAGCCTTGGCGAAGTCGGGTTCTGGACGTCGATGCCCTCGTCTGCCCCGGGTGACCCGCCCTTCGGCGCTCGTCAACCTCGGCCTCAAGGGGCGAAAGGCCGTTGATGCGTCCTATGCACGTCACCGTGCGCCAGGACGGACTCGATCTGGCCCTGCGAGCCGTGGCCCGGGCGCACGCCTGGCTGGATGCATCGTAGGACGGCCGCTACGCCAACGTCGCGGCGCTCGCCAAGGCCATCGGCACCGACCCGTCGTTCGTGCGCCGGATGCTGAACCTCACGCTGCTCGCGCCGACGACGATCGAGAGCGTGCTGGACGGCATCGAGAGCGATGCGGACGCGCTGGACAGGTTGGTGAGGGAGAAGGGGGCGGTGGTGGGGGTTCTGACGGGCATCCCCGATCAGGGTCACGGCCCCAATCAGTAGCGGCATAGTCTCGGCACCGAATCGGTTGCCCGGACCCTGCCTGGGAAGATTCTCGAAGACCTCGAAGAGGATTGCCTAGAAGAGCGGTGCGGATTTGATCATGTCGTGCCTCGATTCGAGGCCCCGGAGCATGCAGCGTGCAGATCGAGCAGCCGCTTCTTGTCGGCGGCTGGCATCTTCTCGACGATGTACTTCATCCCTTCGCGCGAGAGGCGCTCGGCGTGCTCTTCGGCGAAAGCGACCACGGCGGCCCGGTCCGCTAGCGACAGCTCCCGCAGAACCCAGCCGACGCCGGTCTGGGCGAAACGTTCGGGGTCCCGCACGAGCGCGTCGGCGTTCCGGAGGATGAGGGCCGCCAGGCCGGGGACGCGTGCGTCGCCGTGCCTGGCGTGGTTGACGAAGGCCACGCAGGCCGCCCGCCGTTGCCATAGCGGCTCCGAGGTGCGCCAGACCGAGATGGCCTCGGCCAACTCGAGGGGCTCGTCGGCGTGCTCGACCATCTTGCCGAGTACCTTCACACAGAACCAGTCGCAGAGGTTCCAGTCGGCGATGTGACCTTGGGCGAAGAGTCGCGCGAACGCCGCCAGGTTCTTCGCCCTGAGGTGGGGAAGCACAATCTCGGAGAGGGCCAGCACCCCCGCCAGTTTGTCTTCGGTGGGGGCCTCCTCGAACAGGCGGAGGGCCGCTTCGGTCTGTGCTGCGACCGGCAGGCCGTCGAGCCCTTCGTCCCGCCACCATCCATGGACGGCCTCGCGCACGCCGGCCATGGGCACCCCGCGGAAGGTGGCGTTGCCCTTGAGGTACTTCTGCCAGAACGCGCGCGACGTGTCGGTGGCGCGCGCCTCGAGCGCGTCCTGAAGCCTGGCGATACGCATCGAAGCTACCAGGGTAGACGGTCCCCCAGGTGCTGCAACTGACCGTGGGGGAAGTCCTCGCGCGCCATGGTCACAAGCCCGACGACGGTCTTGGCGCCATCGGCCACTTCCATGGGTGCGGCCTGGGTGCCCAGGTCCGTCTTGACCCAGCCCGGGTGCGCAGCGGTGACGGCGATGGACTTCGGCGCCAACGTCCTGGATTGGATGAGAGCGAGCATGTTCAGTGCGGCCTTCGAGGTGGAGTACCCCACCGTCACGAAACCCTTGACCTGGTCCCACAGGCTCTCGACCATCCCCAGGGATCCCAGCATGGACGATTGATGGATCACCCGTGCGTCGCTGCTCTTCGCGAGCAGGGGGACCAGCGCCTCCGTGATGGCGAAGGGGGCCACGACGTTGACCTCAAGGGTCTTTCGGATCTTGTCGGCGCTAGTCGGTTGGCCGTCCCACTCGATGGCGATTCCGGCGTTGTTCACGAGGACGTCGAGCTTACCGAACGTCCTGTCGAGGTAGTTCACGACGGCGCCAATGTGATCCGGATCGGTCACCTCGAGACGGACGGCATGGGCGTCACAGCCCTCGGCAACGAGTTCGTCAGCAACCGCCTTCCCGGCCTTCTCGTCCCGCGAAGCCACCACGACGGTGTACCCCAGGCCGCCGAGTTGCCTGGCGATCTCCTTGCCAAGGCCTTTGTTGGCGCCGGTGATCAGCGCCACCTTTCCATTCTTCGTCGCCATCGGATCCTCCTGTTCTTCGTCTGATCGATAGCCGTTCTCTTGCACGAAAAAAAAGCTAGGCGCCGGTCGAAACCCGTCAAGGGACCGGAGTCGGACGCGACGAACGAGCTCGAGCCGCCGTGCTTGCCCACGCGTGGCTGGACGCCCTCGAGGACCGACGCTACGCCAACGTCGCGGCGCTCGCCGACGCCATCGGTAGCGACCCGTCGTTCGTGCGCCGGATGCTGAACCTCACGCTGCTCGCGCCGACGATGATCGAGAGGGTGCTCGACGGCATGGAGGGCGATGAGGATGCGTTGGAGAGGCTGGCGCGGGAGGCGGGGGTGGGGTGGGGTGGGCGCACTGACGCTTCGAGCGTGCCGATCGAACGAAGCCCAACGACCTCACTCGACGGCCGTCTGCGCCTCGTGACGAGAAGTCGTACAACAAAGTCCGGGTTTCGCTGGCGAGCAGCAGCGCTGCCGAACGAGGATGACCTAAGGAGTGGCGGATGTGCGGCCTGCGCGATCGGCTAGAACTACGCATTCGTTTCTGGCGAGGTCTGGTATCGAGCGGCGCCGGGAGAGGCGTTTCGGAGGGTCGCAGTTCAAGGTAGCGGCCCGAAGACCTCCATCATCGATAGCGGCGCCGGGCCGCTACGCTGCCGCTAGCCATCAATCCTCGGCAAGACCGCACTCCACCGGGCCGCTCGCGCAGCGAATGACCGCGCTCTGGTGCGAGCCCCACGAGGGGGCTTCGGTGCGTGCGAAGGGCTGGCCGAAGGCGCCTCGCGCAAACACCTCTCCGGCGATGAACGAGTAGTTGGTGCTGATCGCGCATGCGGAGCAGCCCCCGCTGGTGATGTCGTCCTCATTCGGGATCGAGAACGAGGGATCCACGAGCTCGCAGAGGTCCTGGCCGTGGCCGCCGTAGTCCGCCGCGGGAAGGTAGGGGCCGTCCGCAGTCTCCGAGAGGAAGAAGCGGTAGCCGCTGCCGCACGACACCAGGCCGAGCCAGAGACCATAACGAGCATCGAAGCGGCGGAACGAAGGACCGTCACAGTCCATCTCTTCGGCGCTCCAATACGTCGTGTCGATGAACTCCTGGGCGCGTTCAAGACTGGAAGCCTCCCACCCTTCGCAGACCTCAGGGGCCGGATCGGTGCCGGATGACGCGTCGCAGCCGTCGAAGAGCACGGCGTCGTTCCAGGTGCAGTAGACCTGCAGAACCGGATTGCTCGCCGCGTTCAGCTGGCAATTTGCAAGTGCCTCGGCCTCCGGAATCTCCTGAGTCTCAATGAACGGCTGTCCGTCACAGAAATAGCCACGGTAGATGCCGGTCGGAGCAAGCTCGGGGTCGCCTTCGACATCGGCGGTGGCACAACCTGCACCGCATCGGTACACAGCATCGTAGAATTCGTTGAAGCAGGCCTCGTCCGAGGCGTCGATCGCGTCGCGGCAGGTCGTGAGCGCCGGGAATGCGATCTCCACGCAGGTGCGCCAGCAGGATGTGAGGTTCTCGTCATCCGGTGTGGGCTGCTCGTCGGGAGCAAGCACCGGGTCGACCGGCTCATCGTCCGGCGTTGCCTCGGGCGCCGGTTCGTCCCCGCGTTCACGCGCCGTTTCGCCGGTTTCGTCCGCGTCACCCCCCGAAACGAGCTTGGCGCGGGCCGTCCCGATCGCGTCTTCCCGCAGGTCATCCTCGCACCCGGGCGCAATCCCCAGCGTCAGTGCGCCACACAGGGCTACCAGAATGGATTTGTTCATCGCCCGACTCCTGTCATTGACGCTGCGACATGCTGCGTCTTGATGCCTCATGTAACCTAGCCACACCCGGCACGAGGTCAAGGACAGCCTCGTAAGGAAAAAGGGAGAACGACCATGGCGACACCAAGTGAGCCTGCTGGGGCTGAGGAACGGCGGACACTGCTGGTGCCACCAGGGTAGAGGACGTCGCTCAAACCCCCTCTACAAGAGCCTCCGCGCCCCATCTGTTGCCCAAACCCCCGGCGCGGATTGTCGTCCCGCTCGCGCCGATGCCTGCA
>CAZBRS010000030.1:0-10403 GCA_964494475.1 uncultured Myxococcales bacterium
GGTGCCGATGAGCACGGGCTTGGCCGTGGCCTTGAAGGTGTTGCCCGCGCCGTCGGCCTCTTCGAGGCAGTCCTTGGCCTTGTCGAAGTCGGGGGTGAAGCCGAAGTCACGCTTGATCTCTTCCTTGATGCCAGGGAGGGTCTCGATCAGCGAGAGCTCGTACACCGACTGGGCGTTGTCCGAGACGGGCCCGTAGGAGTCGACGGCGATGGTGACCGGGCCCATGCCGAGGAAGCCGAAGGCCACGAGGCCGAACGCGAACACGGCGGCGGTCTTGTCGAGCATGATGCCCGAGGGGAACATGTTGCTGACGTAGTAGGCGCCGGCCATCAGGGCGGCGATGGTCAGGCCCATCCAGTAGGCCGAGAAGTTGCCGGCCACGAAGCCCGACAGGATGTTCAGCGAGGCTCCGCCTTCCTTCGAGGCGTTGACGACCTCGCGGACGTGGCCGCTGTTGGTCGACGTGAAGATCTTCACGAGCTCGGGGATCAGCGCGCCGGCGATGGTGCCGCACGTGATGATGGTCGAGAGCTTCCACCACATGGTGGTGTCGCCGTTCAGGTCGGGGATCAGCAGGTACGAGGCGATGTAGGTGACGACGATCGAGAGGATCGAGGTGATCCACACGAGCGACGTCAGCGGGGCCTCGAAGTTCATCTTGTCGGCCTTGGCGTACATGGCCTTGGCGATGAGGTCGTTGATGAAGTACGAGACGGCCGACGTGATGATCATCATGACGCGCATGACGAAGATCCAGACGAGCAGCTGGATCTGGATCGACGGGTTGCTGACGGCCAGCAGGATGAAGGTGATGAGCGCGACGCCGGTCACGCCATAGGTCTCGAAGCCGTCGGCGGTGGGGCCGACCGAGTCGCCCGCGTTGTCGCCGGTGCAGTCGGCGATGACGCCGGGGTTGCGCGCGTCGTCTTCCTTGATCTTGAAGACGATCTTCATGAGATCGGAGCCGATGTCGGCGATCTTCGTGAAGATGCCGCCGGCGATGCGGAGGGCCGCGGCGCCGAGCGACTCGCCGATGGCGAAGCCGATGAAGCACACGCCGGCGTACTCGCCGGGGATGAACAGAAGGATGGCGAGCATGATGACGAGCTCGACCGAGATGAGCAGCATGCCGATGGACATGCCCGATCCGGTCGGGATCGCGTACACGGGGAAGGGCTTGCCGGTCAGGCTGGCGAAGGCCGAGCGGCTGTTGGCGAAGGTGTTGATGCGGATGCCGAACCACGCCACGCCGTAGGAGCCCAGGATGCCGATGATGGAGAACACGACGATGATGGCGACCTGGTGCACGGGCATCTTCTGCAGCAGGCCGAAGTACACCACCATGATGACGGCGATGAAGGCCCACAGGATGCCGATGAACTTGCCCTGGGTGATGAGGTAGGTCTTGCACGTTTCGTAGATGAGGGCCGAGATGTCGGCCATCGACTTGTGCACCGGCAGGTTCTTGACCTTCTGGTACATCACGAAGCCGAAGAGCATGCCGAGCACGCACACCACGAGCCCGATCAGGAGCAGGTTGTGGCCGGTCATGCCGTGGAAGTTGGCCGTCGCGAGATCGGAGAGATCGGGCAGCTTCAGATCCGCTTCGCTTGCCAGCGCCAGGGGCGCCATGACGAGCAGCGTCGTCAGGAACGCTAGCGCCTTGCTCAGTCGATTCATCCGTTCCTCCCTACAGATTGGTTGGTATGACCCCTCGAACCGCCGGGAGAATGGCACGGATGACGCACGCTGTCAATGATTCGCGCACCCGCCATGGGAGCCGAATAACCGAGTCGCGACGCGCTATTGTGAGCGCTCTAGGAAGCCTCGTCGCCGAGGAGCGCCAGCAACTCGGAGGGGTTCCGGACCACGACGTCGGCCTCGGCCCGCGCGTCGGGCGCGTGGTCGTTCTCGAGCCAGACGGCCAGGCACCCGGCGGCTCGCGCGGCCCGCACGCCCGCCTCCGAGTCCTCGAGCACGGCCGCACGTCCCGGTGCCACGCCCAGCCGCGCCGCGGCCAGCAGGAACACGTCGGGTGCGGGCTTGCCGTGCAGGACCTCCTCGGCGGTGGCGAGCACCGTCACGTAGCGCTCCAGGCCGAACCTTGCCAGGGCCGCGCGCGCCAGGCGCGCCGGGGTGGCCGTGGCGATGGCCGTGGGCACGCCCCTGGCGGTCAGCCCCTCGAGCAGCGCCTGCGCGCCCTCGATCAGCGGGATGGTCGTGCCGTAGGCCTCGAGCATCCACGCCTCGCGCAGCGCGCGGGCTTCCACGATGCGGTCAGGTGACGCGTCGAGACCGTGCTCGGTCAGGAGGATGCGCGTCGAGTCGTCCTGCTTCCGGCCCATGACCAGGCGCTTCACCTCGGGGCGGAAGACCGCCCCCCAGCCCTCGACCAGACGCCGGTCGGCGGCGTCCCACGAGGGCTCGCTGTCGACGAGCACGCCGTCGAAGTCGAGGAGGGCGGCGATGGGTTTCATGTTTCTCCGGGGGGGTGCGTCAAAACCTCAACGACTCGGCCAGCGCCAGGCTCGTGGCGTCGCCCACCAGCAGCGCCAGGTCCTCGGGCTTCTCGGCCAGCAGGTACCGGCCCGCCAGGCTGCGCTTCAGGGCGCGCACGCGCTCGGCCGAGCGGTGCACGCGCTCGGCGTTCACCCAGCCCACCGCCAGGGCCCGGTGCACGGTCTCGACGGCCGCGGCGCAGGCGTCGCGGTCGCGGATCATGAACAGGTCGACCGAGGTCTTCAAGAGCTGCAGGATGGCGTCGTCGAGCTTGACCGTCTTGGCGATGGCGCCCATGCCCAGCTCGTCGGTGACCACGACGCCCTCGTAGCCGAGCTCGCCCCGCAGCACGGTGTCGACCCAGAAGGGCGACAGGCTCGCGGGCCACGCGGGGTCGCCCGCCGGGAAGAGCACGTGCGCCACCATCACCATGGGCACGCGGGCCTGCGCGGCCAGGGCGAAGGGCACGAGGTGCGTCGCCCGCAGCTCGTCGAGCGTGAGCGCGGCCACCGGCAGATCGAGGTGCGAGTCGCGGCCCGTGGCGCCGTGGCCCGGGAAGTGCTTGGCGCAGCCGGCCACTCCGCACGCCCACAGCTCGTCGGCCAGCGCCAGCCCCAGCGCCGCGGCCTGCCGCGGCGAGGCCGAAAACGCGCGATCGCCGATGACCGAGTCGGCGTGCAGGTCCAGGTCGAGCACGGGCGCGAAGTCGAGGTTGAGGCCTACGGCGCCGAGCTCGGTGCCGAGCACCCGCCCCACCTGGCGGGCCACGTCGACCGAGCCCGTGGTGCCCACGTTGCGCATGGGGGGCAGCACCGTGAAGGGCTCCTTCAGCCGCTGCACGCGCCCGCCCTCCTGGTCGATGCCGATGAGCACGCCCTGCCCGGCGGTGCGCCGGAGCTGCGCTGTCAGGTTCCACACCTGCTCGGGGCTCGTGCAGTTCTCCTTGAACAGGATCACCGAGCCCACGTGGGTGGTCTTGAAGAAGCGCTCGAGGTCCTTGTCGACGCCCCGGCCGTGGAAGCCTGTGCAGAACAGCTCGCCGACGTCGCGGCGCGACTCCTTGTCGGCGCTCATAGCTCGACCTGGTCGGGCCTTCCGAGCACCAGCACCTTCACCTGGTGCGGCACCGCGCCGAAGCAGCGGTCCTCGACCTTCTCGAAGAACACGTTCCCGAGGTCGCGGCCCTTCAGGTGCGGCGCGAGCTCCTCGGCGGTGTAGGGGACCTCGGCGAGGCTCACCCCCACGTCGGCGAAGGCGGCTCGGAGCGACGCGAAGTGGTGGCGGTTCGTCGAGAGGCACGAGCGGTCGCGCGCGAAGTCGATGAAGTCAATCAGGAAGCTGAAGAGGGTCGACAGCTCGAGCTTGCGCGCGATGGCCTTCAGCTCGCCGAAGTGCACCAGGTAGTAGGGCACCTCGGCGGTCGTGCTGACCGCCGGGCGCTGGAACTCGTCGCCGTAGTCGACCACCACGGCGTGCCCGCCGGGCGCGAGGACCGGGGCCAGCGCCTCGACCAGCCGCGCGGCGCCCAGGTTGAACAGGAAGCGATCGCCGGCCTCGCCCTGGAACAGGCCGTAGCGCGTACCGAACGTCGCCGCCGCGCCCTTGGGCTTGCCGCCTTCTATCGTCACGTGCTCCAGCGAGCCCAGCACCTCGACGGCCAACACCAGGTCGTAGGGCCCGCTGAGGGGCGGCAGATGGTCGGGCGTGCCTTCGTGAAAGCGCAGCCTGGCCGCGTGAGCCCCGAGCGCGGCGCGGTAGGCGGCCCGGTCGGCTTCGTTGCGGGCCAGCACCCAGAGCTCGCAGTCGGGCGGCAGGTGCGGCGCCACGTCCTTGAGGTAGGCGCCGAAGTCCATGGAAAGGTCGAGCACGCGGTGGGGCGCGCTCGCGAGCAGATGGTGCCGCTGCAGCGCGTCGACCAGCGCGTCGCCGTAGGTGCGGTCGGCCAGGATCGTGTTCGGCGCCTGGAAGAGCGCGTACATCGAGCGCCGCGCCCGCTCCCGGTGGGGGTCCGGCTGCGGCGCGGTCGAGCCCTCGCGGCGATACGGCAGGAAGCTGGAGAGGTAGGGCGGCGTCGAGCGCGCGTCCTTCTTGTAGAAGCCCATGGGGAACTCCGACAGCTTCAGGATCTGCCGGTCGGAGTGGCCGAGGAAGCGCACCAACTCGACGAACTCGTGGCGGAAGGCGTCGTCGCTGCTCTCGCGGGGGCGCACCTTCGCGTAGAGGACCGAGAGCTGCGTGTCGCCGTCGAGCCCGTCCCAGAACGCGGTCTGCCACGCGTTCAGCCGACGCGACCAGGCCTCGGCCCCGTCGCTCCAGTAGAGCACGATCAGGCCGTCGTGCCCGCGTCGCCACACGCACCACTTCGAGCGCACGGGGAACATGCGCCAGATGCGCTCGGTCTCGTCGGTGCCGGCCTCGACCAGGCAGCCGTACTGCTCGAACACCGACACGAAGCGGCGCACGTCGGCCGCCTCGTAGGTGCCCTTGAAGGCCTCGGTGGCCGCCGACTCGGCGCGCGCTTCGCGGAAGAAGTCCAGGAAGGCCAGCACGTCGTCGGACATCTGCAGGATGTAGCCGAAGACGTCGTGGTACAGGTAGACGTAGTCGCCGTGGCGAAAGCGCGACACGCTGGGTGAGCGGACGTAGGCGGTCATGCATTCCTCCGCAGGTGCGGGTGGCCTGTAGGGACACGATGCATCGTGTCCCTACGGAAGGCAAACCTTCCCGGCTCCGCTCGACTTGCACGTGAAGCCGTCGCGGCATTCGGCCGTCGAGGCGCACGTGGGCGCGCACAGTTGGCCGTCGTCGGTGTCGGCGCAGGCGCTGCCCGCCGGGCAGGCCTTGGCCGGGCAGCCGTAGCGCGTGCACATGCCGCCGTCGTAGAGCAGCCGGCACACCAGGTCGCCGGCGCAGTCCGAGGTGTAGGCGCAGCCCTCGCCGAGCAGCGCGGCGCCCGCCGGCGCGCAGTACGTGCCGTCCTCGAAGGCCTTGCAGCCGTAGTCGGGGCGGCAATCGGCCAGGTAGCTGCACGCGTCGACGCAGAACGAGTCGAGGCAGAAGTAGGGGTTCGGGCAGTCGAAGTCGTTCGAGCAATAGTCCGATACGCACTCGCCCGCCTGATCGTCGCACACCTGGAAGCTGTCGCAGCTCTGCTGCGTGCACCCGCCGCACGCGCCCCCGCCGGCCGTCTCGACCACCAGGCTGTAGCTGTTCTCGACGCTCTCGGTCGGGAAGCCGGCCACCTTCAGGCGGTAGAGCCCGCCATCGGGCGCGACCGCCAACTCGACCAGTTCGCCGTCGCCGCCCGTCTCGGCCTTGGCCACGGGCGTGTCGCTGCCCGGAGCGTACAGGTAGAGATCGAGGTCGCCCCCGGCGTTCGTGAAGAAGATGGCGGCGTTGATCGACGCACCGCAGGCCACGTCGAAGCTGAACACGTCGGCATCGCCCGGGCAGATGTGCAGGGGCTCGAGATCCTTGCCGAGCTCGGTCGCCAGCAGCTTGCGGGGCGCCCCCAGCGTGTCGTTCGGCTCGTAGCCGTCGTCGTCGCACGTATACCCGCCCTCGACCTTCACGTCCAGGCTGTAGGCGGCGGTGTCGCTGGTCGGATCGCCCCCCCACTGGTAGGCGAGCACCAGGAAGTCGCCGGCCCCGCCGTTCAGCCACACGAGCTGCTCGTCGGCCCCATCGTTCCAGCCGTAGGCCACGGGCTCGTCGAGCCAGCCCTCCTCGTACAGGTCGAGGTCGACGTTGACGCCGTCGTCGGTGTGGGTCGTGATCGTCAGGCGGTCGTTCGCGGCCAGCGTGACGCGGAACCAGTCGAGATCGGGGGCCCCGCCCTGCGGGCAGAGCGTGAGGTCGAGGCTGTCGCCCTTGGCGAGCGGCTTGGCGGCGCCCGTTACGTCGTTCGGCTCCTTGCCGTCGACGGGGCACGTGCCCGTGCCCTGCTTCGTGACCGTGACCGTCACCTCGAGGAAGGCACTCAGCGAGCCGTCGGTGGCCGTGAACGCCACCGTGTAGGCCTTGCCCGCCTGGGCCTCGGTGGGGGTCCAGTCGAACCTGTGTGCGCCCGCGTCGAACGAGGCGCCCGTCGGCAGCGCTCCGTCGGCGGCATAGGTCAACGCGTCGCCGTCGGCGTCGGTGGCCTTGACCACGAAGCTGACCTTCTTGCCGGCCAGCGCCTCGACGTCGGCCTGCGGCGAGAACACGGGCGCCTGGTTGCCCGACCCGCCCGCGACCACGAAGCTGACCGCCATCTGGTCGGTGAGCGCGCCGTCGGACACGACGAAGTCGACCTTGTGGGACTGGCCCTCGCTGCCCGCGGGCACCGTCCAGGCGATGGCGCCGCTCGCCCCGTCGAGCGAGAAGCCCGCGGGGACCGCGCCTGCGGCCGAGAACGTGAGCGTGTCGCCGTCCGGATCGGTGGCCACGAGCTGCCCCTCGTAGGGCTGGCCGACCGCCACGCTCTGGTCTCCGAGCTTCTGGAACACCGGGGCGTGCTGCTCGGCCTCGGCCGTGACGGCCACTTCGATGGTCTCGCGATCGCGCTGCTCAGGGTTGGTCGTCTCGGTCACGAGGAAGGTCAGGTAGATGTTCTTCCCGGCGTCCTCGGCCGCCGGCGTCCAGGCGAACTTGCCGATGTCCTTCAGGAACTGCGCCTCGCGGGGCACGTCGCCGTAGATGCTGTAGCTGAGCGCGTCGCCGTCGGGGTCCGAGGCCTCCATCTGGATGGTGAGGGCGTGCCCCACGGCCACCACCTTGTCGCCGATCTTGAAGAGCACCGGGGGATGGTTGTCGGGGTTCGCGGTGTCGGGGTTCGCCGCGTCGGTGCCCCCAAGGTCGGGGCCGGCGTCGGCGCTCCCCGAGTCCGAGCCGCCGTCTTCGCCGCCACACGCCACCGCGAGCGCCAGCGCTCCCGCCATCAGCCACCAAAGCCGCGTCATTTCTTTCTCCGGTCGAGGAGTGCTGGCAGAGTATAGCCGTCGAGGCTCAAAAGGGAAGCCGGGCGGGAGGTTCAGAGCTCGTCGCTGGGATCTGCCCCCGACTCCTTGCGCGCGACCGCTGCCCGGATCTTTCCGAGCAGCGCGTCGAACCCGTCCTTCTTGAGGATGCGGCGGAACTGGGCCCGGTAGTTGCGCATCAGGCTCACCTCGTCGATGACGAGATCGTAGACCCACCACGTGCCGTCGGCCTTCTTCACCAGGCGGTAGTCGACGTCGACCGCGGACTTCTCGAAGGCCAGGGTGGTCGACACCTCGGCCCGGGCGTCGTCGAAGCGGGTCGAGGGGCGGTACGTGATCTTGAGATCCTGGCGCGGCTTGAAGTGCCGGGCGTAGGTGGCCTGGATCAGGGCGCGGAAGGCCTCGAGGAAGTCGCGGCGCTGGGCCTCGGACAGGTCGTTCCACGTGGCGCGGATGGTCTCGGACGCGAAGGCGTCGAAGTCGACGAACTGCAGGGTCAGCGCCTTCACCTTCTCGCGCATCACGTGTTCCACGGGGTTCTCAGCGATGATCGCGCGGATCTCCTCGTAGCGGGCCTCGACGAGCGCGCGGGGATCGTCGGTTTCGGCGTGGAGGGCCGGGGCGACGAGCAGCAGGCAAAGGATCAGGGGCGCTCGCATGGACGGTGTCCAACGCTGGCGACGTCGTTCGAAAGATAGCGACGTCTTGCGCATCCGGCAAGGCGGGGCGGCGCTGAACGTCAAGGGACGGCGCGGCCCCAGGCCGACGGCGCGGGCCCCATCTGCAGGACGAGCGTGCCTCCCGCCATCACGTCGGTGTGGGTGAGGAAGGGCGTCTCCAGCGCCACGCCGTTCAACGCGGCGGATTGTACGTATACGTTGTCGGGGCTGTTGCCGGGGGCCTCGATCACGAAGCGCCGGCGCCCCTCGGGGTCGAGGCGGATCGTCGCGCGCTCGAAGAGCGGGCTGCCGAGCGTGTAGACCGGGTCGCCCGGGGTGACCGGGTAGAGCCCGAGCGCCGAGAACACGAACCAGGCGCTGGTGGCGCCCGCGTCGTCGTTGCCGGGCAGGCCGTCGGGGCCGTCCGAGTACGCGTCGTCGAGCACCTGCCGCACGCGCGCCTGGGTCAGGTCGGGCCGCCCGGCGTGTGCGTAAAGGTAGGGTGTGTGGAAGCCCGGCTCGTTCGAGGGGTCGAAGTGACCCCCGTCGAAGTACTGGTCGAGCTTCGCCACGAAGGCGTCGGGGCCGCCCATGGCCTCCATGAGCCCCGGCACGTCGTGGGGCACGGACCAGGTGTAGGTGAAGGCCGACGACTCGCAGAAGCCCGTGACGGCGCCGTTGTAGCCCGGGTCGAAGGGCTCGACCCACGCGCCGTTCTTTTTCTTCGCCCGCATGAAGCCCGTCGAGGCGTCGAAGTGGTTCCGCCAGTTGCCCGCGCGCGCGTCGAAGGTGGCCACCAGGTCGGCGCGGCCCAGCGCCGAGGCGTAGCGTGCCAGGCACCAGTCGTCGTGGGCGTACTCGAGCGTCATCGAGGCCGCCTCGGTGGGGTCGCACTCGTGGGGTACGTAGCCCTTCTGGATGTACTCGGGCACCGTTCCGATCTCGACGTAGCCGCAGCCCCCCGAGGGGATGGGGTTCTCGCACTCGTTCGCCGAGCGCAGCATGGCCTCGAGGGCCAGGTCGGGGTCCGTGGGAGCGAAGCCCTTGCGGAAGGCGTCGACCAGGATGGGAATGCCCGGGTTGCCGATCATGATGCGCGAGTAGCCCGAGGCCTGCCACGAGCACACGTCGAGCCAGCCGCCGACCTGGTAGGCCTCGAGCATCGAGGTCAGCACGTCGATCCGGCGCTCGGGCGCGGTCAGCAACTGCAGCGGGTGCGTGGTGCGGAAGGTGTCCCACTGGCAGAAGTCGTCGACGTAGTAGCCCCGGCCCTCGGTGGCGCGCACCTGGCCGGCCGGGTCGTGGCCGGTCCAGTGCCGGCCCTGCTCCGAGGTGTCGGCCGGCTGGTAGTGGGCGTGGGCCAGCGCCGTCGCGAACTGGCGCTGGTGAGCCTCGGTGCCGCCCTCGACCACCACGCGGTTCAGGAGGGTGTTCCAGGCCCCCTCGGCGGCCGCGCGCGCGGTGTCGAAGTCGACCCCCTCGACCTCGGCGGCGGCGTTGGCGCGGGCCTGGTCCAGATCGATGCCCGACAGGCACAGGCGCACCTCGACCGTCAGGTCGCCCGAGCCCGTCCACTCGAGCCACGCGGCCGCATCGGCGCCCGTGGCCTCGCCCGCGCCGGGGGTGGCCGCGCCGTCCTCGAAGGCGCCGAAGGCGTGGAAGGGCGGGTCGAACGTCGCGCGGAAGAAGAGCGTGCGTGTGCTCGTGCCGGGCGCCGAGTTCTTCAGCACCTCGAAGAGCACCGGGTGCGCCACGATCGTCCCGAAGCCCTCGACCGTGCCCGGTCCCACCTCGACGGTGCCGGTCACGTTCCGGCCCCGCAGCGTGCCGGGGTCCAGCGCGATCACGCGCGGCTGGTCGCCCCGGAAGGTCACGCGGTGCAGCCCGCAGTGGGCCGTAGCCGTGACCTCGTAGCGTGTGGCGAGGTCCGGCAGATCGGCGGCGTAGTAGCCCGGGGTGGCCTCCTCGGCGGCGTGGTCGAGGCGCGTGGCCGCCTCGGGGCTGGCGGGCGCCGGGGGGGGAGCCTGGCGGGAGGGCACGAGGCGCACGTGGCTGTACCCGTACGTGCTCCCGCCGGGGCCGTTCAGGTGCGTGTGCGAGAAGCCGTGCACGTGGGAGGCGCCCCAATCGTACGAGTCGATGTCGCCGATCTCGAGCTTCGAGTCGGGGCCCACCTTGGCCATGCCGTGGGGCACGAGCGCGCCCACGAACACGTTGCCGGGGCCGGCCGAGCCGAGGAACGGGTCGACCCGTCCGACCAGGTCGAGGGTCTCGAGGGGCTCTCCGA
>CAZBRS010000030.1:10503-20834 GCA_964494475.1 uncultured Myxococcales bacterium
CCGAGGAACGGGTCGACCCGTCCGACCAGGTCGAGGGTCTCGAGGGGCTCTCCGACGTCGAGCCCGTCGGGGGCGTGCCCGTCCCGGGCGTCCGTGACGTCGGGGGCGTCCGGGGCCGCGGCGTCCTGCGCCGACGAATCGCCGCCGCCGCATCGGGCCAGCGTGAGGCCTGCAAGGAAGAGCGCGAGGAGGGGGAGGAGCGGGCGTGGCATGGCGGGAGCTCCCGGCGGGTCGGCCGATGATCCCCCGAGCGGACCGGGCCGTCAATGCCCCGCGCGGTGGCTACTGCCCGAACGCGGCGGCCTCGCCGTGCTTGCAGCCGCAGCCGCCTTCGGCCGGAGGGGCGGTGCGCGCCGCGATCTTCTTCTCGTAGCGCGTCTTGAACTCGGCGCGCTTGTCGGCGGGGCCCGTGACGAGCACGGTGGCGCCGACCTCGGTGTTCTCGGCCTTGAACGTCAGGCCCTCGACGCCGAAGGGGCACCCGGCGCAGCCGCTGCCCTTGGCGTCGCGAGCCAGCTCGTCGGCCAGCTTCTGCTGGAAACCCGCGCGCTTGCCGGGGCAGCCGTTCACGACCACGGCCAGCTTGAGCGCGTCGCCTTCGACCGCCAGCGCGAAGTCGGCCTTGGTGTCCCCCCAGATGCAGCCGCCCTCGCAGCCGCAGCCGCCCTTCTCGGCCTGACCGCAGGTCGCGGCCTGACCGCAGGTCGCGGCCTTGGCGCAGCCCTCGCCGGCGAAGGCGTTGGAGGCGAACGAGGCACCGAGGACCAGCACGAGCAGTACGAACAGCTTCTTCATGGTCGATCTCCTTGGTTCTACGAATCGAACGGGCAAGCTAGCGACGGGATCCCTCGAAGTCAAGCACCCGGCGCGTCGTCTGCTGCCGCGCCGCGAATCTTTCCGCCGCGCCCGGCGATCGGTATACTACCGCGGGAACCATCCGCAGGGTCCGCACGTGCAGAACCGCCGACTCGTCCTCTCTGGGGTGCTCCTGCTGACCGCGCTCGCCAGCGCGGCCTGCCAGAGCACGTGCGCGAGCCACCTCGACTGCGCCGCCGACGAGTACTGCTCGTCGGGCGCGTGCAAGGCCATGGGAGACCTCTTCCGCAAGCCGTGCGCTACCCTCGACGACTGCGGCGAGGGCTACTGCATCAGCGGCTATTGCTACGCCATCGGCGAGCCGTGCTCGTGTGATCCACGCGATCCCTGCACCGCCTCGGCCCCTTCGTGCGAAGGCGCCTGCGCCACGGTCGACGACTGCCAGGACGCGAACCCCTGCACCGACGACGCCTGCGTCGACCGGGCCTGCGTCAACACCCCGAACGGCCAGCCCGGCTGCTGCACGAAGAACGCCGACTGCGACGACGGCTCGCCCTGCACGAGCAACGTGTGCGACGGCCATCAGTGCACCTACCCCATCGACCCCGAGGGGGGGTGCTGCCAGACCTCGCTGGACTGCGACGACGCGAACCCCTGCACCGCCGACGCCTGCATCGACGACGGAAGCTGCACGCACGCCTGGGGCGACCCGTCGTGCTGCGTGGCCGACGCCGACTGCGACGACGACGATGCCTGCACCTCCGACTTCTGCGCCGGCTCCACGTGCGTCGCGCCCCACGACGTCGACACCGAGCTCTGCGCCTGCCAGTCCGACGCCGACTGCGACGACGGCAGCCCGTGCAGCCGCGACACCTGCGCGGCGGGGCGCTGCGCCTACGCCCACGACCCGACCGGCCTGCTGCCCGGCGTCACCTGCTGCGACACCCCCGCCATGTGCAACGACGGCAACGGCAACACCGAAGACCGCTGCGAGCACAACGTCTGCAGCCACGAGCTGCGCGTCACCTGCGACAAGGAGTCCGACTGCTTCGAGCTCGACCCCTGCGCCCTCTACCGCTGCGTCAACGGCGCCTGCGTGCTCGACCAGGTGCTCGCCGGCTGTTGCTCCACCGAACTGCAGTGCGACGACGGCGACGCCTGCACCAAGGACACGTGCACGGCGAACCTCTGCAAGCACGAATTCACGCCGAACCCGGGCTGCTGCCAGACCGATGCCCAGTGCGACGACGGCGAGGCGTGCACCCTCGACGCGTGCTGCCTCGACAGCTCGTGCGAGACCCCCGCCGGCACGGTGCCCCTGTTCCATTGCTCCCACACGGCCGCCGGCACCAACTGCTGCACCCTCGACGCCGAGTGCAAGGACGACAACTGGTGCACCCTCGACACGTGCGTCGACTTCGCCTGCCAGCACAGCCCCAAGGTCGACTGCTGCTATTTCGAAGAAGACTGCGACGACGACATCTGGTGCACCACCGACAGCTGCACCGAGGGCTCGTGCGTGAACGCGAAGCAGCCCGGGTGCTGCGCGCTCGAGGCCGAGTGCGACGACCAGGACCCCTGCACCTACGACTACTGCATCAACCACACGTGCCAGTACGAGGCCAAGAGCCACTGCTGCGCGTCCGACGCCGACTGCGCGAACCCCGACCCCTGCGTGAAGGGCACGTGTCAGGCCAACGCCTGCGTCTACGCGCCCACCCCCGGCTGCTGCCAGCCCGGCGACGCCTGCGACGACGGCGACCCCTGCACCAAGGACTCGTGCGTCGCGTCCAAGTGCACGCACCTGGCCGATCCGAATCCCTTCTGCTGCCAGCCCACCGTGTTGGCCGCGTCGGCCTTCGACGGCGCCGACACGCTCGCCTGGGACGTGCAGGGCTCCAGCACCCAGGTCAGCTGGGGCGTCGACGCCAACGGCGCGGCCACCAGCGGAGCGAACGCGCTGCGCTACCACAACGCCGCGACCGGCGGCTACAGCACGCCCGGCAGCCCCAGCACGGGCACCGCGCTCTCGACCACGGTGGCCATCCCCTACGAGGACAACATCACCCTCGGCTTCCAGCTCTTCGGCGACATCCGCTCCGACCCCTCCAAGGACCTGCTCACCCTCTCGGTGTACGACGGCACCAGCTTCGTGAAGGTGTGGGACAAGTCGCAGACGCCGAACGGCCTCGGGGCGGCCTTCCAGCCCATCTGGATCACCTCCGATTTCCTGGCGGGCAAGACCATCCGCCTGAAGTTCGAGCTGGACACGGTCGACGCCGGCGCGGTGGGGCAGGGCGTGTTCATCGACGACGTGATGGTGGGGTACGGCTGCAAATACGGCACGGTGACGTGCGTGGCCGACTCCGACTGCACCGACGACGATCCCTGCACCGCCGACGAGTGCCAGGACGGCACCTGCGCGCACATCTCCGAGGGCGTCGACGGCTGCTGCGGCGCGCCGGCGCTGACGAGCACGTTCGGGCAACTGCCGGCCGGCAGCGCGTCGGTCGGGACCGACACCTCCACGTGGAACCTCTCGACGCAGCGTTACGCGTCGCCGCCCAGTTCCCTGTACTTCGGCAACCCCGCGACGCACCTCTACGACGTTCCGGGCAAGCAGGTAACGGGAACGTTCACGCTGAACGACGTGAGCCTGGCTGGGGTCTCGGCTCCGGTGCTCGCGTTCACGACGTGGATGCACGTCGAGCAGTACAGCTTCTCCGATGATTTCTGGATCGAGGTCAACGGCAGCGAGGTCTGGAGCAAGCTGACCCCGGGCGTCTCCCTGGCCGGACCGACCGGCTGGGTCCCCGTGAGCATCGACCTCGCACCCTACGCCGGCCAGACGGTCGACATCGCCTTCCGGTTCGATACGTTCGACGGGTTCTCGAACGCCTACGAGGGCGTCTACGTCGACGACCTGGTGGTGGGTCCGGCCTGCCAGTAGCGGCGCCCGTGGGTGGAGTACGGTTGCTCCAGTGGAGCCTCCTTCTACCAATCTCCCGGCCCCGACGGGGCCGATGCGATCGTGCCATTTCCTTGACATCATTGCGTTCCAGCGTATCTTGACGCCGATCGAGCCGACGGCACGCGGGTTGCAACATACGCGTAGCGAACCCGATGAGCCCGCGCTCTCCGGGCGTCGACGACCGACGATGGAGCCGACCCATGGCGCGACACACCGTGATCCTGGCGACCGACCCCCGCCTGTTGGCTCCCGCCGCGAAGAGCGAGCGACAGCGCGTCGACTACACCACGCGCGTCGGCGGCGTCGGCCTCCTGAAGCGCGCGATCCTCTCGGCGGCCAAGGACGGCGCGCACGAGATCAGCGTGCTGGTCGGCAGCGGCGGCGGCTGGTTGCACGAGCGCCTGGCGTCCGATCCGAGCCTGCCGGCCGACCTCACGTGGTACCTGGCGGGCGAGACGGCCGGCGGCGAGCGCGCGGTCCTGGCCGACCTGAAGCGCCGCATCGAGCGCCCGTTCCTGCTGCTCCGGGCCAACCGGGCCTACACGGTCGATACCCTGGCCCGCCTCCGAGCCCACGAGGGCCTGGCGCCCGTCGTGTCGGCCGTGGCCGCCGGGCTCCCCGACCAGGCTCCCCGCGAGGCCGGGCTCTACGTATGCGAGCCGCGCGTGCTCGACGCCGCCCTGGCCGAGGCCGACGCCCTGTCGCCCCTCGAGGCGGCCCTGGTGCGGCTGGCCAACGAGGGCAAACGCGCCAAGGTCGACCTGCACGACCGCCGCGTGATCGCCGTGTCGACCCTGGCCGATCGCGAGGCCGCCAACGACATGCTGCTCACGTCGCTGATCAAGCCGCACGACGGCGTCGTCTCGAAGAACATCAACCGCAAGGTGTCGCTGGCCCTCACGCGGCGCACCATGAACCACGACGTGTTCACCCCGAACCTGTTCACGACCGTGGCCCTCGTGCTGGGCGTGGCCTCGGCGTTCATGGTCGCGACCGGCAGCTACCTCTGGATCGCGCTGGGCGGCCTGTTCTACCAGTTGGCGTCGATCATCGACGGCAACGACGGCGAGATCGCGCGCCTCAAGTTCCAGGGCTCCAAGTTCGGCGGTTGGTTCGACACGGTGGCCGACGACGTGACCAACCTGGGCTTCATCCTGGGCCTGGGCTTCGGCACCGCGCGCCTCACGGGTCACGTCGGCTGGCTGGTCTTCGCCGTCATCGGCGTGTCCCTGGGCGCCGTCGCGGTCGCGCACCTCTACGCCTGGCTGGCCGGCGGCGAGCAGACCAACACCTTCGACGTGCCGTGGAGCGTCCTGGGCACCGAGGGTGAGCGGTCGCCGCTGCAGCGCTTCTTCGCGCTCTTCCTGGTCATCGGCAAGCGCGACTTCTACGCGCTCCTCTTCGCGGCCTTCTGCCTGCTGGGCCTCGTGCAGGTCCCGCTGCTCCTCGGCGCCACCACCACGACCGTCATGGGCCTCATCAAGCTGCGCGAGTCGCTCGGCGCCTGGCTGGCCACGCCTCCGCAGCCCGTGCGCGAGGCCACGGCCACCGGCCTGCGCCGTCGTTGAGCCCCATGCGCCTCGTCCCCCTGCTCGCGCTCGTCCTCGGCACGTTCGTCGCCTGCGGCGGCGCGGTGCAGTCGGTCCCCGCGAGCGGCGCTGGCGCTCCCGCTGCTGCGCTCAGCGCCCTGCCCTCGGCGGCTCACCCGGCCAAGGGGGGCACCCCCGTCACCGTCGCTGACCTGATCCCCCCGCTGCTCGAGGCCGAGCACTACACCGACAAGTTCACCTTCGAGTTCACCTTCGACTCGGGCCACCAGGTCTACTTCAGCGTCTTCGTCACCAACCTGGGGCCGGGTCAGCACAAGGTGAAGGTCAACAGCCGCGTCGTCCTGCCCGACGGGCGGCGCCTGACCGACGAGAAGCGCTTCGACGGCGGTGACTGGGCCTCCGCGCGCGACCGCCTCGACCTGGTCATCGGCGAGTACCGCCTCTCGGGTACGCCCGAGCGCCTGACGCTCGCGACCAAGGGCGCGGGCTACGCGTTCGAGCTCGTGGCCACCCCCGAGCCCGCCCCGTGGCGGCCTCCACAGGGCACGCTCACGCTCCCCAAGCTCCCCGAGGCGTACTTCAACACGGTGTACGTGGCGCCCCGCAGCCGCGTCGAGGGCACGCTCACCCTCGAAGGCCAGGCCTCGCCGGTCAAGGGCTACGGGTACGGCATCCACAGCGTGTCGAGCGCGGCGCCCTACGAGATGGCGTGGCGCTGGCTGTCGTTCCGCTCCGTCGATCCCCGCTGGACGGTCTTCTTCCGCCAGCTGATCACGCCCGCCGCCGATGGTCGGCGCGAGGTCGCGTGGCTGGTCGTCGACGGGCCCGACGGCCTGCGCTTCCAGACCGACGAGGTCACGTTGAGCGCCTCCGAGGTCACCGCCGACAAGCACGCCAACGCCTACCCCATCCCCGGTCGGCTGGTGGTGCACGCCACGTCGGGCCAGGACGAGCTCACGTTGCTGCTGCGCGCCGACGAATTGCGCAGCCGCGACGAGCCGTTGAAGGGCCTGAACAGCCTGGTGCGGGTGATGGCCGAGCGCATGACCCAGCCCGTGAACCTCGAGTATTACGCGCCGTTCGCGGCCCGGCTTCGGGTGGGCGGCGTCGAGCACGCCTTCGACGGGCGCGGCAACTACGAGCTGAACTTCTTGAACAAGTGAGGCGCCCGTGAGCGACCCCACCCCCCCCGCCGCCCCTCGACGCTGGCGCACGGAGTGGCTGCCGGCCCTGCTCGTGGCCACGGGCTTGCCGCTGGCGGTCATGAAGGGCGTGCTGGTCGGGCACAACCTCTCGGGCGCCGAGGGCCGCACCAGCGCGGCCACGCTGCTGCCGAAGACCCTGCTCTTCCTCGGCTGGGACGTGGCGGGCGCCGTGTTGGTGGCGCTCGTCTGCCTCGGCCTCGTGGTGGCGCTGCCCAGGCGGCGCGACGGCCTGGCCGCTTCGCTCCTGGTGCCCCTGCTGGCGGTGCACGGCTGGGCCGTCGCGATGAGCGGCTTCGTGAGCATCGTCATGGGCGCGCCGGCCACCAAGGCCACCATCGACCTCGGCTTCCTGAACTCCGACGCTCGCCCCGGCGTGCAGGTCGACTCGGGCGCCGTCTGGAACTCCATCGCCCACATGGCCACGCCGTTCAACCTCACGCTGCTCTTCGGCCTCACGCTGCTGCCGCCCCTCCTCTTCCTGGCGCTCCGCCGGCGTCTGCGGCTCGGGCGCGGGCTCCGGCGCGGGCTCGCCCTGGTGGCCGGGGCGCTCGCGGTCGCCACCATCGCGGGGCTGCCCTCCCTCATCAACGGGCAGGTGCTCGGCATCCGGGTGCACACCTTCGGCCTGGAGCGCAGCCCGATGATCACCCTGGCGGCCTCGTACCTGCGTCCGGTCGTCCGCGATTGGCAGGCGCCGTCCGCCGATCTCGGGGATCCGTACTGCTTCGACTACGCCTCCCTGGCCGCGCCGGGCCGTGTGCCTCACGACCCGCTGCTGGTCGCAGGGCGCCAGATCGAGGGCGCAGGCAGCCACCCGCGCCGGTCGAACGTGATCCTCGTGCAGCTCGAGTCGATCGGCGGCGCCAGCCTGGGAGACCGCCCCGACGCCATGCCCTTCCTCTCCGAGTTGGGGCGGCCCGGGCGCGGCGTGGCCCTGCAGGCGCACTACAGCCCCTGGCCGCAGACCATGAAGGCCGTGTTCTCCATGTTCTGCGGCGAGATGCCCTACGGCGATTACCCGCCCATCACGGCCGTGGACCCCGCCCTGCCCGTGACGTGCTTGTCCGACGTGCTCAAGGCCGCCGGCTTCCGCACCGGCTGGTTCACGTCGTCTGATCTAGCCTACGACCGGCAACTGCGCTTCCTCAAGCACCACCACCTCGACGTCCTCGGCGACATGTACACCATCCCGGGCGCCGACAAGGCCTGGCGCAACAGCTGGGGCATCGACGAGCGCGCCATGATCGACGCCATCTTCGCGTGGGTCGACGAACGCCCCGGGCAGCCCTTCTTCGCCTTCTACGGCCAGGCGGCCGGGCACCACCCCTACGCGTTCGCCGGTGGCCCCGGCGCCGGCGAGACCACCCTCGAGGCCGAGCACGCGGCCTACCGGGCGTGCGCGCTCCACGTGGACCAGTCCCTTCGCTGGCTGGTCGAGGGGCTCGAGGCGCGCGGCCTGCACGACGACACCCTGCTCGTCATCGCCTCGGATCATGGCGAGGCCTTCGACCAGCACGGCGGCCGCACGCACGGCAACCAGGTGTACGACGAGTCCGTGCGGGTCCCGGCGGTGCTGGCCGGGCCGCAGGTGCGCCAGGTGGGGGGGCCCGTGACGTTCCCGACGTCGCACATCGACCTCGCGCCCACCGTGCTCGGCCTGCTCGGCCTCGACGTGCCGATCAGCATGAAGGGGCGCGACCTCACGCGCGAAGACGACGCTCGCCTGGTCATCAGCGGCGCCCGGCCTCCCGCTGAGCAGCTCGGCGTGCGCGACGATCGCTGGCGGGCCGTGGTCTCGCTCGAGACCGGCGTGGTCGAGCTCTTCGACGTCTCGACCGACGCCAACGAGCAGCGGAACGTCTACGACCGCCACCGCGACCTGGCCGATCGGCTGGTCGCGCGCGCCCGAGCGTGGCAGCAGCACTCGCGAAACCTGGTCGAGAACTACGCGGCCATCGCCGCCGACCACGCTCGCGCCTGTCGGGCGGTCCCTGAACCCGCCACCGAGGAGCGCGCACCATGAAGCTCGCCTTCGTCTCGACCTGGCCCCCCACGGCCTGCGGCCTCGCCACCTACACCGAGCACATCGTGCGCGCGCTGGTGGCGGGCGGCACCGCGCCGGTCACCGTGCTCTCCGAGGAGGGCGGCGACCTGGCCATCGAGGGCGTCGACGTGCACCCGGTCTTCTCGCGCCGGCGGCCCTTCGCGGCGCCCATCGTCGAGGCGGCCGTGCGCCTGGGGGTCGACGTCGTGCACGTGCAGCACGCGCCCGACATCCTCGGCATGGGCGCCGAGTTGATGGCGTTGCTCCAGGGGCTGCGTTCGCACGGCGTTCGCACGGTAGTCACCCTGCACACGGTCTACGACACGTGGTCGGGCCTGATCGAGCGCAAGCCGCACGCCCGGTCGTTCCATCGCGCGCTCGGCGTCGCCGCCGACCGTATCCTGGTGCACCAGCCGAGCATGGTCGCCACGCTGGTCGGGCACGGCGTTCCCCCGGAGCGGCTGGCCCTCGTGCCCCACGGCACCGACCGCCTGGGCGGCGGGCAGGGGCCCCGCGTCCGCGCCCTGCACGGCGTGCCGCCCGAGGCGCCGCTCCTGCTCTTCTTCGGCTTCGTGCACGTGCAGAAGAACGTGCACACGCTGCTGAAGGCCATGCCGGCCATCCTGGCCCGCCTGCCCGAGGCGCGCCTGCTGGTCGCGGGCTCCGTCGCCGGCGGCACCTGGTACAACCGGGCCTACGCGTGGTACCTCGATCGGCTGGTGCGCACCCTCGGGCTCGGCCAACGCGTCGTGCTCACGAAGCAGTTCGTCGACGCCGCCGACGTCGAGGGCACCTACGCCGCTGCCGACCTGGTGCTGCTGCCCCACCAGCAGGGCTACGGTTCGGCCAGCGGCGTGCTGCACCAGGCCATCGGCGCGGGCAAGCCGCTCCTGGCCTCCGACGTGCCCAAGTTCGAGGAGTTGAAGGAGATCGGCGCCGACCTGCTGGTGCCCACCACCGACGCCCGCGCCTGGGCCGAGCGCGCGGTGCGCCTCTTGACTGACGCCGACTGGCGCGAGCCTCGCGTGCAGCGTCTGCAGGCCTACGCCGAGACCACGCGCTGGGAGGCCATCGCCCGCCGGCACCTCGACCTGTACGCGACGTTGCCGCACGAGCCGGTTGCGCCCGCGCTCCAAGTTCGCTAGAAACCTCGACGCGAACCGCTTCGACGGGAGAACCCCATGCACGCACCCCGCTGGTCGAAATCCCTCGCGCTCCTGACCCTGGGCGGCCTGCTCGCGCTCGCGTGCGGCAACGACGCCATCGAGACCGGCGAGGGTGACCTGCACGGCCTCGTCCGGGGCACCGTCGACTACAACGGCGCGGCCGTCATCCAGCGCCTGGCCGTCGCCGTCTTCGACCAGGCCACCTACCCGCCCAAGACCATGCCCGTCGCCATGGCCTACCTCCCCGACGACGCGGTCGCTGCGGGCGTCGCCTTCCCCGCCAGCTACGAGGTGGGAGCGTTGCCCGAGGGCGATCTGTGGTACATGGTCTACGGCGACGTCGACCCCACCGACGGCCCGCTGCCCAAGACCATCGATCCGGCCTCCGAGTGGGTCGGGCCCGTGACCATCGCGGGCGAGTCGACCACCTTCGAGAAGGATCTCACGCTCGAAGACGGCCGCTGGCAGGGCCTCGACACCGACGTGATGGGCTACTTCGACGGCGTCGAGCCCGAGGTGGTCGACGACGTGCCCGCCGACGTGTCCGCCGATCTCACGCCCAAGGCGGGCAAGGCCACC
>CAZBRS010000030.1:20934-30623 GCA_964494475.1 uncultured Myxococcales bacterium
CGACGTGCCCGCCGACGTGTCCGCCGATCTCACGCCCAAGGCGGGCAAGGCCACCCTGCACGGCACCGTCACCTACGCCGGCACCCAGACCGGCAAGCTGGTCGTCATCGGCTTCAAGGACACGAACTTCGACAGCATGCCGACCCTCTTCCCGCCGTTCACGGCCGAGGACGCGTCCTTCCCGTTCCAGTACGTCACGAAGGACGTCGATCCGAAGACCAAGGCGGCGTACGCGTACCTCGACGTCGACCCGACCGACGGCATGACCAACACCGACAAGGACCCGGTCAGCGCCACCGCCACGATCGACGTGGCCGCCGGCGACATCCAGAAGCTCGACCTGGTGATCGTCGATCCGTAGGGGCGCCCCTCGCGGGTGCCCGCCCGTGATCGCAGGGAGAGCCCCTACGTCCCCTTCCGCTTCTCGATGTCCTCCCAGTCCCAGAACAGCTCGCTGTCAGCCTCGGCGGGATCGGCCACCGGCGAGGCGGGGATCTCGCCCAGATCCTCGCGGATGGCCGGCAGCAGGTCCTCCAGGTCGGTGGTCTGCTCGCTCCAGTAGTCGAGCGTGCCGAACTGGGGCCAGGTGAGGGGGAACACGGGGTCGTGCCAGCGGCGCGCGAGCCAGGCGGCGTAGCGCACCAGGCGCAGGCCGCGCAGGATCTCGATCCACGTCAACTGCTTCCGGTCGAAGGCCCGGAAGGTCTCGTAGGCCTCCAGGAAGACCTCGCGCTGCGCGCGAGCGTGGGCGTCGCGGCCGGGCAGCACCATCCACACGTCCTGCACGGCGGGTCCCGTCACGAAGTCGTCGAAGTCGAGCAGGTGGAAGCGCCCTTCGCGGACCAGCAGGTTCCCTGGGTGGAAGTCGCCGTGCACGCGCAACACAGGGGCGCCCTCGAGTTCGCGATCGGCGATCTCGGCGATGGCGTTGGCGGCGGCCGCGTAGCGCGCGCGGAGCTCCTCCGGGATCACCCCGTTGGCCAGCAGCCACCCGAGCTCTTCGCGGATGTAGGTGTCGGCGTCCAGCGCCACGCGGTGCACCGCCCTGGTGCGCGCCCCCACGTTGTGCATGCGCGCCACCAGCATGCCCAGGCGCTCCACGTGCTCGTCGGTGAACTCGTCGGGGGCGCGCCCGCCCTTCCGGTCGTACAGGCAGTACCAGATGCCCTCGACGCGCTTCAGCGTGGTGCCGTCGGGGAAGGTGCGGTGCCCGCAGATGGGCACCTCGTCGGCCTCGAGGTCACGCATGAAGGCGTGCTCCTCGCGAATCTGCGCCTCGCTCCAGCGCCCCGGGCGGTAGAACTTGGCCACCACGTGGTCGCCGTCGCGCAGCTCGACATCGTAGACGCGGTTCTCGAACGAGTTGAGCGGGTGGCACCCGGCGTTGCACGACAGGCCCCCGGCCTCCACGGCCTCGAGCACGCGATCGGGGGTGAGGTTCAGGAAGAGATCGGTGGTGGTCATGGGGCCTTCCTCGCGAAGCGCAGGCGCGCGGGCGCCGCGCGGTTGTTGCGGTACACTTCGTCTTTCGACGCGCGGACGGGCTCGTCCGACACCTCGGCGTAGACGCCGCTCGACAGGCCGTCGCGGAAGGCCTCCTTCACCCGCCGGTCCTCGCCGCTGTGGAACGAGAGGATGGCCACGCGTCCGCCCGGGTTCAGCACGCGGGGCAACGTGCGCAGCAGCTTCGCGAGCACGCCCAGCTCGTCGTTCACCAGGATGCGCAGGGCCTGGAAGGTGCGCGCGGCGGGGTGCGGGCCCGCGTCGCCGGCCTTCGCGCGCTCGCGCCACGCCACCGGGTCGAGGCCCTTGGCCCGCAGCACCAGCTCGGACAGCTCGCGCGTTCGGGTCAGCGGGCCGCGCGCCAGGCGACCCTGCACCGCGCGAGCCACGGCCGTGGCGTCGGGCTCGTCGGCGGTCTCCTCCAGGGCCGCGCGGAGCTGCTCCTCGGACAGGCGCGCCAGCCAGTCGGCCGCCGTGCGCGGCAGGCGCGGGTCGAGGCGCAGATCGAGGGGGCCGTCCTTGCGGAACGAGAAGCCGCGCGCGGGGTCGTCGAGCTGCATGCTCGACACGCCCAGGTCGGCCAGCAGCCCGTCGACGCCGGGCAGCCCGAGCTCGGCCAGCACGCCGGGCAGGTCGCGGAAGTTTCGACGGAAGAGGCGCACCTCGGCGGGCGCGTCGGCCAGCCGTGCGCGCGTGCGCTCGAGCTGGTCGCCGTCCACGTCGAGGCCGATCAGCAGCCCGTCGGGCGCCACGCGCTCGGCCAGTCGGCGCGCGTGCCCTCCGTAGCCGAGCGTCGCGTCGACCACCACCTGGCCCGGCGCCAGCGCCAGGGCCTCCTGCACCTCGTCGACCAGGATGGGCACGTGGGTGCCGGCCGGCGTGTGCCCCTTCGAGGCCAGCTTCGCCGCCAGATCGGGGTGCCGCTCGATGGCGTGCTCCTTGTACTTCTGGTCGAATCTCCGCGGATACGCCCCCGCGTAGCGGGGTCGCCTGCGATGTTCGCCCCTGCCCTCGTCAGCGCCCGTGGACACCGGCCGTCTCCTCCTCTATGATCCACCCCATTCGGGCTTTCCGGCCTCCGCGTCAAGGAAGAAGCTCATGACCGCTCTGCGCCCCGTCCGCGTCCTCCTCTTCGTGGGTGCGTTCGTGCTCGTCGCCTGCTCCTCGTCGGGCGGCGGCGCCGACGCCGGCGACGTCCCTCCGTCCGAGCTGCCCGTCGACGTGGCGACCGACGGCGCCGACCTCCCCGACGTCCCGACCGACCACCCCGAGCTCGACGTCCCGGCCGACGAGCAGGGCGGCGGCACCGACCCGGGCGCCGGAGGAGACACCGACGGCACGCTCCTGCCCATGAAGAAGATCCGCTTCTCGGCGCCCACCGAAGGCGCCACGGCCACCGGCACGGTGCGCGTCGAGATCGAGACGGTCGACGGCTCCGAGTGGCTGGTCGACGAGGTGGTGGTCGCCCTGAACGGCTCTCCCATCTTCACCGACACCAAGCTGCCCACGGGCTTCCTGCTCGACACGCGCGAGCACCCGGCCGGCCCTGCCTTCCTCGAGGCCGCGGCGCGCATCCAGGAGCAGTACGAGACCGCGGTGGCCGATCTGACCCTCGCCAACGCGTCCTACCGCTTCGTGCGCGTCTTCCCCGACCACCCCACGTACGCCAACGGCAAACCCGTGCAGATCGAGGTCGACCTCGGCGCCCCCGGCATCAAGCTCACGCCCGACTTCTCGTTGCTCGACAGCGCCTTCGACGCCGACCTGGTCTCGATCAACGATCGCGGCGACGGCACGTACCTGGTGGCCTACACCGTGAACGGCTCCAACACCCGCCCCGACGGCGAGTACCCGGTGCCCCTCACGGCGTCGCACGGAGGCTTCGACGAGACCTACAGCGGCGCGCGGGTGCGCCTGCAGAACCAGTTGAACTCGCCCCTGCGGGTGCTGGGAGCGCTGCAGGTCGACGAGGAGCCCCCGGCGGTGTCGACCGACGTGGCGCGCGCGCCGCGCGTGCTCAAGATCTCCGGCAACGACCAGATCATCGCAGGCGGTACGGCCAGCCTGAAGGTGACGGCCTCCGATCCCCAGGGCGCCCACGAGGTGGTGGGGCTGCTCTTCGAGGTCACGGGCCTCAAGCAGGACGGGCACAGCCTGCCCTACCACGGCTTCTACCAGGTCCCCCTCGAGTTCTTCGCCGGCGACGCAGAGGTCACGCTGCACTTCGACACCGCGGGGCGCGCCGAGAGCGAGTACAAGACCTTGCAGAAGCTCGAGTTGGCGGTGTCGGCCCTCGATCCCCTGGGCCTGCGCAGCGCGCCCCTCGAGTACGTGTTCACGGTGAACCACCAGGCCGCCTCGGGCGACGTGCAGGTCAGCGTCTCGTGGGACACGGCCTCCGACGTCGACCTCCACGTGGTCGAGCCCAAGGCCGACGGCGCTCCCGGCGGCGCCAACGAAGAGATCTACTACTCCGACAAGGAGGGCCCGCAGGGCGGCACGCTCGACCTCGACTCGAACGCCGGGTGCGGCATCGACGGCGTGAACAACGAGAACGTCACCTGGGACGAGGTCGACCCGCCGGCCGGCACCTACCGTGTCTACGTCGACTACTGGTCGTCCTGCGACGTGTGGGGGCCCGAGAGCACCCACTGGATCGTGACGGTCAAGAACTGCGGGACGGCCGAGATGTTCGAGGGTTCGTTCGGCTCCGAGCAGAGCAACGGGGGCTCGAAGTGCCTCGAGGACAACACCGACTGCCAGCTCGTGACCGAGTTCGACTCCGACTGCGGCGGCTACGTGTACGGCGACGTGCGCTTCGAGGATCGCACCTTCGACGAGCAGGGTTTCCGTGCCCGCAGTTGGCGTCCGGTGCGCCACTCGCGTGTCGAGGTGCGGCGCCAGAACGACAACGCGGTGCTGGCCACCGGCACCACCGACGGCCTGGGGCACTACGCCATCAACTTCGGCAACAACGGCGCCGCCGGCGTGTACGTGCGCGTCTTCACCCAGACCGATCTCGACGAAGGCCTGCGCAGGGTGGCCGTCCGCAACCACCCCAAGTTCGGCATCGTCTACTCGTTCGCGGCCCCCGCCTTCGACGAGACCCTGGCCGAGACCCACCACCTGAACATCGACATCCCCGAGACCGACGCCACGGGGCTCGGCATCGCGGGCGCCTTCAACATCTTCGACGTGCTCGTGTCGGGGCACGACCTCCTCCGGCGCATGACCGGCCGCAGCCTGAAGGCGCTCGACGCCTACTGGCAGACGGGCGCCGACACGACCGAGACCTCCTACTGCTCCAAGAAGCGCTACGACGACGGCCTCTGCTCCAACCTGGGCACGCTCTCGATCCAGGGCCGCGACGACGACCGCGACGAGTTCGACGACTGCGTCATCCTGCAGGAGCTCTTCCGCTTCGCCGAAGACCAGCTCTCCATCTCCGACGACCCGGGTGGCGCCCACGACGGCAGCCGCGACGATCCGCTGCGCGCCTGGGGCAACGGCGTGTCGATGTTCTTCGCGTCCAACACCCTGGGCGTGCCGTACTTCGTGAACAAGGGCCGCTACGGGGTCACGCGCTTCTACGACCTCGAGGCCATGGCCAGCCCCTTCGCCTTCCGCACCTCCGACGGCGCCATGACCGGCCGCGTGTCCGAGTACCTGGTGGCCGCCGCGCTCTGGGATCTGGCCGACGGCCCGACGAGCCCCGCCCCGAGCGGCGTCGAGGGGGACGACGACGGCGTCCAGGGCAAGGCGCTCGGCATCTACGACAGCGTCTTCCACTACCTGAACAAGCCGAACCTGGGCGGGGGCGAGCGCGGCGTCGCCGGACGCGATCTCGTCGACTTCCTCGACGGTTGGCTCTGCCGCGGCCACGCGAGCGCCGACGCGCTGAAGGCCATCCTCGACGGCCGCCAGTACCCCTACGACATGGCCGCCCCGAGCAGTTGCCTCTAGTCTTTCGGAAAAAAAAGGGGGAGCCTTTCGACTCCCCCTTTCTTCTCGGTCGGGGCGGCTGGATTTGAACCAGTGGCCCCCAGACCCCCAGTCTGGTGCGCTAACCAGGCTGCGCTACGCCCCGACACGACGTCGCCCCCGAGAGGGCGACGAGCTTTTTACCTCAAAGAACGGCGCGCGTCAACCTACGCGCCACCGAGGAGTCGCTGGATCGCCCGCAACTCCTCCACAATCTCTCGGATCGAGGGCCCGGCCGCCGGACCGTCGACGGCCTCGTTCGACGTGGCCTCGGCGCGGGGCGGCAGCCCCTCGGTCTGGATGATTCGCCTCAACTTGCGCACCGAGACGCCCTGGTCGACCACCAGGAACTTCACGCGCGCCAGCTTGTCAACGTCCTCGGCCGAATACACCCGTTGCCCGCCGCGGTTCCGATCCGAGAGCTTGAGCGGAAGCTCCTGCTCCCAGTAGCGGATCACGTGGGGCCGAGTCCCGAGGATCTCCGCGACCTCTCCGATCTTGCGAAAGACGGCGTCGGCCACGGCAGGAGTCCCGAACCCGGCCTAGCCGTGATTCAAGGACTTCTTCAGCACCTGGCTCGGCTTGAACGACAGGACGCGACGCGCCGAGATGGTGATTTCGTCGCCCGTCTTGGGGTTGCGGCCGACCCGCTGGTTCTTGGCCTTGACCACGAAGTTGCCGAAGCCCGAGACCTTGACCTTGTCGCCGTCCTGCAGCGTGTCCTTCATGACCTCGAAGACCATGTCCACCAACTCGGACACTTCCTTCTTCGAGAATCCACCAAGCTTCTCGTACACGGACTCGATGATGTCGCCCTTCGTCATCTCTCCCTCCCGCGGTGAGCTATCGGACTGAGTCGAGGATCTTCTTGAACGTATCCGGCTCGTGGTACGCGATATCGGCCAGCACCTTGCGGTCCAGCGCGATGGACGCCTTCTTCAGGGCCTCCATCAGGACGCTGTACTTCGTGCCGTACGCGCGGGCCGCCGCGTTGATGCGGACGATCCACAGGCGGCGGAAGTCGCGCTTGCGGGCGCGGCGGTCGCGGTAGGCGAACGCCATGGCGCGGTTCACGCGCTCCATCGCGGTGCAGATGCATTTCGAGCCCGTACCGTAGAAACCCTTGGCCCGGCGCAGGATTGCCTTGCGGCGGGCGCGGGAGGCCACGTTGTTCGTTGCGCGCGTCATGTCAAACCTCCAAACCCAAACCGGCGATCAAGCGTACGGAAGCAGCCCCTTCATGGCGCGGGCCGAGGCGGCGGAGACGACCACGCTCTTGTTGAGGCGGCGCTTCCGCTTGGCGCTCTTCTTGGCCAGCAGGTGGCTGTGGAAGGCGCTGACTCGCATCACCTTCCCGGTCCCCGACTTGCGCAGCCTCTTGGCCGCGCCCCTGTGCGTCTTCAGCTTCGGCATGTTCGACCTCTCGCTGCTAGCGGCCCGTTACTTCGCGGCCTTCTTCTTCCCGGGGGCCAGCACCATGAACATGATGCGGCCCTCCATCTTGGGCTCCAACTCCACCACGGCGGCCTCGCCCAGGGCCTTCGACACGCCCACGAGCTTCTCCATGGCGGCGTTCGCGTACATGACCTCGCGACCGCGGAAGCGCATGGTGACCTTGACCTTGTCGCCTTCGTCCAGGAACTTGCGGATCTGCACCATCTTGGTCTGCAGGTCGTGCTCCTCGGTCTTGGGGCGGAACTTGATCTCCTTCACCTCGACCACGGTCTGCTTCTTCCGGGCTTCCTGCTGTCGCTTGGACTGGATGTACTTGTACTTCCCGTAGTCCATGATCTTGCAGACCGGCGGGTTCGCCGTGGCTCCGACCTCGACGAGGTCGAGGCCGCGCTCTTCGGCGATCGCCAGGGCCTGCTCGATGCCCAGGATCCCGAGTTGCTCTCCATCGTCCGCGATTACACGGACTTCGGGAACACGGATCATCCGATTGATTCGGACGTCCTTCTCTTTTCCAGCTTCCTTCGTCACCGTCCTCCGGTCCCTGGTGGGTCCGTTGCTTTCTGGTAGGCGCGCGCGGTTTCGAACCGCGGACCTCTACCGTGTCAAGGTAGCGCTCTCCCCCTGAGCTACGCGCCTGAAGCCAACCCGCCCGGCAGGCAGGTAAGGCGGCATGATAACGAATGTGATCGGGCTGTCAAGCGATTTGGGCTCGGCCTCCCGATCTTTTCCCTTTGACACCGCGACGCTATTCCTTACTATGATGCGCCTCACGCCCTCCCCGGGAAGGTCCCGGAGAGGGTTCCCTCCATCGCTCGGGGCGACGAGGGGTTTCCGCCGACGCTCGGGGCGTACGGCGCACGGATCAGCAGGAGTCAACCGCATGTCCGACACGCAAGTTCGAACGCAGGAGCCGTCGATGGACGACTTCGAGGCCCTGGTCGAGGGCTACCTCAATCAGGACTTCCACAAGGAAGGCGACGTCGTCACGGGCGTCGTCACCGAGATCGGCCGCGAGTTCGTCATGGTCGACATCGGCTTCAAGGCCGAGGGCCAGGTCGCCAAGGCCGACTTCGCCGACCTCCACGGGGTCATCAACGTGCAGGTGGGCGACCAGGTCGAGGTCTACATCGAGTCGCTCGAGAACGAAGACGGCCTCATCGACCTGTCCAAGGACAAGGCCGAGAAGCTCAAGGTCTGGAACGTCGTCGAGCACGCGTTCGACAATGGCGAGCCCGTCGAGGGCACCATCGTCGGCAAGGTCAAGGGCGGCCTCACGGTCGACATCGGCGTCAAGGCGTTCCTGCCGGGCAGCCAGGTCGATCTCCGCCCCGTGAAGAACCTCGAGGCCTTCATCGGCAAGGTCATGAAGTTCAAGGTGATCAAATTCAACCGCCGGCGTGGCAACATCGTGCTGTCGCGGCGCGTCCTCCTCGAGAAGCAGCGCGAGAAGCTGCGCACCGAGACCATCGGCAAGCTAGTCGAGCAGGCGGTGGTCGAGGGCATCGTCAAGAACATCACCGAGTACGGTTGCTTCATCGACCTCGGCGGCATCGACGGCCTGCTGCACATCACCGACATGAGCTGGGGCCGGGTCAACCACCCGTCCGAAATGTTCAACGTCGGCGACGAGATCAAGGTGATGGTGCTCAAGTTCGACAAAGAGCGCGAGCGCGTCAGCCTGGGCCTCAAGCAGATCTCCGAAGACCCGTGGCGTCGCGTGGCCGAGAAGTTCCGCGTGAGCCAGCGCGTCAAGGGTCGCGTGGTCAGCCTGGCCGACTACGGCGCGTTCATCGAGCTCGAAGACGGCATCGAGGGTCTGGTCCACATCAGCGAAATGAGCTGGACCCGTCGCATCAAGCACCCGTCGAAGATGGTCTCCATCGGCGACGAGGTCGAGGCGATGATCATCGACATCGACATCGAGAACAAGAAGATCAGCCTGGGCATGAAGCAGGTCGAAGAGAACCCGTGGGAGGCCCTCAAGAAGAAGTACCCCACCGGCTCGCGCCTCAAGGCCAAGGTCAAGAACGTCACGAACTTCGGAATCTTCCTGGGCGTCGAAGAGGGGATCGACGGGCTCGTGCACGTGTCCGACCTCTCCTGGAACCCGCGCTTCAAGAACCCCAGCGACCTCTACAACGTGGGCGACGAGGTCGAGGCCGTCGTGTTGCAGATCGATCCGGGCAAGGAGAAGTTCACGCTCGGCATCAAGCAGCTCGTCCCCGATCCGTTCGAGCAGCACCGCAAGCGCTTCCCCACCGGCTCCGTCATCGACGTCAAGGTGTCGAAGGTCTCCGACTTCGGTATCGTGGTCGATCTCGAAGACGAGGTGCAGGGCGTCATCCTGAACGCCGAGTTGCCCCGCGACAAGGACGAGCGCGCGGCCATCGCCGAGGGCGGCACGGTGCAGGCCAAGATCCTGGAGTACATCTACCAGGACCGCAAGGTCATGCTCTCGATCCGCAAGCTGAGCGAAGACGAAGAGCGCAAGGCGACCCCGGACTCCAAGAAGAGCAGCACGCCCCAGCGCATCACGAAGCTCGGCGACCTGCTGCGCGAAGCCATGGACCGCGGCCTGGTGAGCGGCGACGCCACCCTGCCGGCCGAACTGGCGGACGGTGAGGGCTTCGAATCGGGCGCGACCGACGAGCCCGTGGCCGAAGCCGCCGACGTCGACGTGCCTGCCGAGCCCGTCGCCGAAGCCGAGCCCGTCGCCGAAGCCGAGCCCGTCGCCGAAGCCGAGCCCGTCG
>CAZBRS010000030.1:30723-33643 GCA_964494475.1 uncultured Myxococcales bacterium
GCCGAAGCCGAGCCCGTCGCCGAAGCCGAGCCCGTCGCCGAAGCCGAGCCCGTCGTCGAAGCCGAGCCCGTCGCCGAAGCCGAGCCCGTCGCCGATCCCGAGGCGCCCGTCGAGGCCTGATCCCTCCCGTCCCCCCTCCCAACCCGTTCGATCCCGCTTCCACGGCGCTCAGCGAGCGGCATCCCGTTGACTTGCGCCCGGCGCACTCTATATACTCGCGCCTCGCCCAACCACCTGCGTGGGACGCCATGCTCTGCGAAGAATCCGCCCTCAAGCTGACCATCAACGCCCGCATCTATCCCCTCGAGGCGGTGATGGCCGCCTCGTACACGTTCCTCGATCGGGCCTACGTGCTGCTCGACAAGGACAAGACCGATCTCGTCGTACAGCTGTGGCCCAAAGAGGGGCAGGCGGCTCGCGCGACCGAGGGCGACTTCTACAACGAGCTCCTCAACGAGGCGCTGCGCCTGAAGATCTCGAAGCAGAACCAGCAGGTCCGCGAGATGGTGATCAACCGCGCCCTGTTCGCGGCCACCAACACCAACGTCGAAGAAGAGGTGCTCGACCGCGCCCTCGATTCGCTCGACAACCTCGACGACCTGAACCTCGATCTCGACAGCGACAACCTCGACTTCCTCGATGACCCGCTCGGCATCGCGGTCCCGTGGGAAGAGAAGTTCGCGGCCGACGGCAAGAAGAAGGAGGCCGAGCCCGTGGCGACCGACGCCGCGGCCGAGGCGCCGAAGGCGGAGGAGAAGTGATGGCCTCCACGACGATCCGGTTCAACGCTGCCATCTACAGCAAGGCCGCCCTCGAGGCCACGCGCGACGCGTACGTCGAGTTCGCGCGCCTGGGCCTCCAGAAAGAGGGCACGGCGTGGTGCCTCGAGGTCGAGTCGATCACGGACGAGATCGCGCCCGAGGTTCTGGCGCACGAGATCATGAACTTCGCGCTCGCCGAGACGGCGCACCAGAAGAGAGGGGTCTCCGCATGACGCGCGCAGCGGCCCCAAAGGCCAAGACCACCAAGACCAAGGCGCTCTCCCATCCCACGCCGGCCCTGCTGAAGAGCTACGATCCGGCGTTCTCGGGCATGTTCCGCTTCAAGCAGTTTCCGTCGGGCAAGGTGCTGCTCACGAACGACAGCGGCTCCTGGGTCTTCGTCACGAGCGACGAGTTCGCGCAGTTCGTCGCCGGCACGCTCCCCGAGGACACCGAGACCTGGCGTCGGCTCTCCGAGCGCAACTTCATCCGCGCCACGTTCCACCTCGACGCCGAGGCCGAGGCGTACCGCCGCCGTTACCGCTATCTGCTGAGCGGGCCCATCCTGCACATCCTCGTGACCACGCTGCAGTGCAACCACACCTGCGTGTATTGCCACGCCAGTCGCGAGAAGGTGGGCACCAAGGGCGTCGACATGACACCCGAGACGGCCGACATCGTGCTCGACCGCGTGTTCAAGACCACCGCGCCGGCGCTCACCATCGAGTTCCAGGGCGGCGAGCCGCTGCTCAACTGGGACGTGATCCAGCACGTCATCGAGAGCGGCGCAAGGCGGGCGGTCGAGACCGACAAGAAGGTCGAGTTCGCGCTCGTCACGAACCTCACGCTCATGGACGAAGCCAAGTTCCAGTACCTGCTCGATCACCGCGTGCAGATCTCCACGTCGCTCGACGGCCCGGCCTCGGTCCACAACAAGAACCGCCCGGTCACCGGCTGCAACTCGTTCGACGAGACGGTCGCCTGGATCAAGCGCATCAACGCGGCGTACCTCGAGCGCGGCCTCGACCCGCACACGTACCACGTCGAGGCGCTCCTGACCGTGAGCCGCCATTCCCTGAAGCACTGGAAGGAGATCGTCGACACGTACGTCGAGCTGGGCTTCAAGACCATCAACCTGCGGCCCTTGAACCCGTTCGGCTTCGCGAGCTCCACCTATTCGCGCATCGGTTACTCCGTCGAGGAGTACCTCGAGTTCTACCTCAACGCACTCAAGTACATCATCGAGATCAACAAGCAGGGCACCGAGATCCTCGAGCGCCAGGCCGCGCTCTTCCTCACCAAGATCCTCGGCCAGGAAGACCCGAACTTCCTCGATCTCCGCTCTCCCTGCGGCGCCGGTGTCGGCCAGATCGCGTACAACTACGACGGCGCCGTCTTCACCTGCGACGAAGGCCGCATGGTCCACCAGATGGGGGACGACGCCTTCCTCATCGGCGACGTTCGTGAGCTCGATTACCGCGACATCGTCCAGAGCGATGTCGTCAAGGCCACCCTCATCGCCTCCGAGGTCGATGGGCTCCCGTCGGCGGTGAACGACGCCTACCGGCCCTACATCGGAGTCTGTCCGGTCTACAATTACTCGCAGCAGGGTTCCCTGGCCGGAAACCTGAGGACCAATGCCCGCCTGCAGATAGACGTCGGCGTCTTGGATTTTTTGTTTACACAGCTGGCCGAAGGCGATATCATTACTCTCGACGTGCTCGGCAAGTGGGCGCTCCGCAAGGAGCGCGACTGGTACTTTGAACACTAGCGCATCAGGGTGGGTGGGCCATCATGAAGAAGACCTTGCCTCAGGTCCGCAGGAAGGTGTCGTCGTTCCTCACCAGTGAGGAGGGCAAGATCACGCGCAAACACGTCGCGAAGATCTCGGCCTTCATGCTGATGGCGGGTACGACGTCCGGAGCTGCGGCGAGCGCCTTCGGTGCCGAAGAGGACTCCCTCGGCGAGAAGCTGGACGACGGCCACCTGGTCGCGTCGCACTGCTCGCACGCCAGCCACGGCTCGCACGGCTCGCACGGCAGCCACGGCTCGCACGGCTCGCACGGCAGCCACGGCTCGCACGGTAGCCACGGCAGCCACGGCTCGCACGGCAGCCACGGCTCGCACGGCAGCCACGGCTCGCACGGCAGCCACGGCTC
>CAZBRS010000030.1:33743-73917 GCA_964494475.1 uncultured Myxococcales bacterium
CGCACGGCAGCCACGGCTCGCACGGCAGCCACGGCTCGCACGGCAGCCACGGCTCCTGGTAGGCCCCGTCCCGCCGATTTCTCCCGACGCTGGTCCTCCCTGCTTCGCTCCTCGCCGATCCTCTCCTCGCCGCTTCTCTCCGGTCTTCTTTACAAGGCCCCGCGGGCCTTCTATAATCGTTGTGCTGTGCGTCGATACACGGTACCTGCCGAAGGAGTGACTTCATGCGCGGTCTGATGGTCGGTCTGGTGGTCTGGTCCGCTATTTCGCTGGCGGGCTGTGGCGGCACTTCGACGGGTAACTCCGACAAGGTCGACGAGGTCGCCGACGAGGTCAGCGCCGACGGCCAGGTCGAAACCGACGCGGTCAATCCCTGCGAGGTGCCGTGCGGCGACGCCTGCTGTGCCGACGGTTGGAAATGCGGGGCCGACGAGGCCTGCTACCAGTGCATCAAGGACGTGCAGTGCGCCGCCTTCGAGGGCTGCGAGGGCGATCGTTGCCGGTGCACCGCCGACAAGCTCTGCGAGCTGAAGCCCTGCGACGCCGACTGCCCCGATTGGCAGCACTGCGAGTGGGGCGCCGCCGGCATGGCCTGCGTGCCCGACGTGTGCGAGACCGCGTGCGATCCGGGCTACCGCTGCGTCGACGACGAGTGCGAGGCGTACTGCGACAAGGCCTGTGAGGCGTGGCAGGAGTGCGCGTGGGACGGCGACGCCATGGTCTGCGTCGATCTGCCCTGCGAGCCCCTCTGCCCCTCCCACCAGCACTGCGAGCAGGCCGAGTGCGTGGCCAACGAGTGCACCGACATCTCGACCGACGACTGCGAAGACAAGGAGTGCAAGTGCCTGACCGACGGCTCGTGCGGCGAGTGCTCGGGCTGCCCCGAGCCGTGTGACGAGGGCTCCGCGTGCCAGTTGGTCGACGACGAATACACGTGCGTCGTGATCATCTGCGAGCCCGCGTGCGCGGTGGGCCTGCACTGCACCGAGGCCAAGCAGTGCCTGCCGAATGTTTGCGACCCCGAATGCGCCGAGGGGGGCCTCTGTCTGAAGCACAACGGCACCGACGCCGATTGCCAGTACACGTGCGAGCCCGAGTGCGAAGACTGGCAGTGGTGCAACCTGGGCGCGTGCGAAGACCTGCCCTGCGTGCCCGCCTGCGGCGAGGGTGAGCACTGCGAGCAGGCCGCCTGCGTCGACACGGTCTGTGAGCCGGCCTGCGCCCTGGGCCAGGCCTGCCAGTGGAGCGACGCCACCGACAAGGCGTCGTGCGTCGCGATCGCGTGCGATTCGCCCTGCGCCGACTACGAGTACTGCGACGACAAGAACCAGTGCCAGGCTTTCGTCTGTGACCCTGTCTGCGAGAAGGAAGAGCACTGCGGCGCGCAGGACATCGACGCCGATGGCACCGACATCTGTGTGCCGAACGAGTGCGACACGGTCTGCGACCCGGTGCTCGAGTTCTGCAACCAGGACGGGGACTGCAAACCCGTCTGCGATTGCTCGGGCGCGCCCGTCGAGCCCGTGTGCGGCCTTGTCGACACCGGGTCGGGCGGGGCCTTCCAGATCTTCCAGAGCATGTGCGAGTTGTCGTGCGCGCTCGCCTCGGTCGCCAACTGCGCCGAGTTGCCCGTGCAGCAGGTCTGCGACCTCGCGGGCTACCTGGCGAACCCCCAGGCCGACAACACCTACGACAATGTCTGCTACGCCGCGTGCGCGGGCGTCGACACCGAGCAGATCCAGGCCGGCGAGTGCGAGTGCGCCATGACCTGCACCGACGCTCAGTTGGGCGACAAGCCGGTGTGCGGCCAGGACTGCTTCGACTACCAGAACCCCTGCGAGGCCATGTGCGCCGGCGTCAACGTGCAGTTCCCCCACGAGTGCCCCGCAGGCTGCGGCCTCTGCTCGCCCTGCGACGAAGAGACGTACCTCGATCCGGTCTGCGGCACCAACGGCGTGACCTACCTTTCGATGTGCGACCTCGCCACCTGCAACTCCGGCGTCGAGTTCAACTACCCGGGCGTGTGCGTTCCGAGCACGTGTGCCTGCTCGGCGAACCCGACGCCGGTCTGCGGCATGCTGCCCGGCGACGATCTGTGGCAGACGTTCGTGAACCCCTGTGTGGCCAACTGCCTCGACGCCACCACGTACTTCGACTGGACGTGCACGTCGTGCGACCCGCGCCCCGAAGCCCCCGTCTGCGCCTACAACGAGCTCACGGGCTGGGACGTGCTGCCGAACCAGTGCATCGTCGACTCCTACAACTTCTACACGACCAGCTACGCCGGCGCGTGCGTGTGCTGCGGAGGCGCGCCCGACCTCATCGACGGCTGCTGCGATCTGAATGTCCGCGAGCCCGTGTGCGGCGTCGACGGCGTCACCTACGCCAACGAGTGCGCGCTCTCCTGCGCGGGGGTCGCCAAGGACTACGAGGGCGCGTGCACCTGCCCGTCCACGTGGGCGCCGGTCTGCGGCGACAGCGTGCTCGAGACCGGCAAGAAGTACACCTACGGCAACGAGTGCATCGCCAAGTCGATCTACGGCGTCACCACGTTCACGGCCGGCGCCTGCCCGCTGTGCACGCTGGCCTGCTCGGGCGACGACCCCGACCCGGTCTGCGGCCTCGACGGGGTCTCGTACCCCAACGTGTGCTACCTCTTGAAGTGCAACGGCGACACCATCCAGCTGCACCTCGACGACACCGAGTGCAACGACGTCTGCGAGAGCTGCCCGTAGATCCGACCGGCGAACTCCGTTCCGCCCCTACGATTCTCCATCGATCAACAGCCTGCCCGAGCGCCACGAACGGAGCCTGGCCGCCAGTTCGCGCCGCTCGCGCCGGCCCGGGTGGTGCGCCTCGGGGCCCCCGCCATGGGCCGCGCGGCCGATGGGTACGTAGCCCGTCATCACGTTCACCGTCACGTCGGGCCAGCGCTCCAGCGCGGCGAGCGCGGGGCGGGTGCAGCAGTCGAGGTGGCCCGGCACCGCCAGGTGGCGCACGAGCAGGGGCACGCCGCGCGCGTGAAGCGCCTCGAGGTTGCCGAGGAGCACGTCGACGTAGGGCGTGACGCCGCCCAGGCGGAGGGCACAGGCGTGGCCGCCGAACTTCAGGTCGGCGAGCACGAGGTCGGCCGTTCGGGCCAGCGCGTCGAGCGCGACGGGCTCGGCCCACAGGTTGGTGTTCACGACCAGGGGCAGCTCGCCGAGCGCCGTCGCGCGTGCCTGCAGGAAGCGCACGAGCGCCGGCAGGTTGACGACGGGCTCCCCTCCGACGAACTGGAACGTGCGCGCTCCGGCGCGCCGCATGGCCTCGACGCGTTCCGACCCCGGGTACTCGGCCAGGCGGGGCCCCACGTCGGGCTCCAGGACCACGTCGCCCTCCGAGCAGTAGACGCACCGCAGGCTGCAGCCCGACAGGAAGACCGCGTACGAGGGGATGAGCGCGCGCTCCTCGCCGACATGGAGCAGGTCCTTGTACACGTGCGCGTCGGCGCCGAGGCCGCAGCGGCCGGTGGTCACGCGTCGGTCGACCCCGCAGCGGTGCGGGCAGAGCCGGCAGGCGGCGAGCTCGCGGTCCAGCTCCGCGCCGAGGGCAGCGAGATCGGTCTCGTGGCGGCGGACCACCGGGTTGCCCGCTTCAGCGTTGGACGACGTCGTCGCGACCGGGGCCCAGCGAGACCCAGCTCACGGGGGTGGCGGTGCCCTGCTCGATGGCCTCGACGAAGGCGGCGTAGGGGCCGAGCGCGAGCGTGGCGCCGGCGCTGGGGCCCACGGGGGGCAGCGCGGCGAAAGGACGGGTGATCGGGATCGCGTGCTCGAGCCTGTGGGGGATGACGTCGGGGTCGGCGTAGGACGTCGCTACCTCGAACCCCTCGGAGAGCACGGTGAGCACGTCGATCTTGGTCATGACCAGATCGGTCACGCCGTTGATGCGGCAGGCGTAGGCCAGCAGGGGCAGATCGAGCCAGCCGCAGCGCCGGGGGCGCCCGGTGGTCGAGCCGAACTCGCGCCCGGCGTCGCGCAGGCGCTCGCCCGTGGCGTTCGTGAGCTCGGTCGGGAACGGGCCGTTGCCCACGCGCGTGACGTAGGCCTTGAACACGCCGTAGACGCGGTCGATTTCGGTGTAGGGGATGCCCGTGTAGGCCAGCAGGCCGGCGAGGGTGGTGCACGACGAGGTCACGTAGGGGTACGTGCCGCGGAAGATGTCGAGCAGGGTGCCCTGCGCGCCCTCGGCCAGCACCCGGCGGCCCGACCGCAGGCCCCTGTCCAGCTCGGGCAGCACGTCGGCGACGAACGGCGCCAGGCGGGCGCCCTGGGCCACCAGCGCGGCCACCAGGTCGCCCTGGCCCTCGCGCATCCAGGCTTCGAGCCCGCGCACCTCGGCCTGCGCCTCGAGCCGGGCCCGCACCGTGGCGGCGTCGGCCAGGTCGCAGAGGCGCAGGCCCCGGCGACCCACCAGGTCTTCGTAGGCCGGGCCGATCCCGCGCCCGGTGGTGCCGATGGCGCCGCAGTAGCGACGGTCGACCTCGCGGTGCACGGCCGTGATCACGTTGCACGCGGGGTCGATGCCGAGTCGACCCGGGGTGAGCTCGGCGCCGAGCGCCGTCACCTTGTCGAGCTCGCCGAGCAGCACCTCGAGGTCGAGCACCACGCCCGGTCCGATCAGGTTCTGCGTCGCGGGGCGGAAGATGCCCGAGGGGATCAGGTGCAGGACCACCCGTTGTTCGACGCCGCCGTGTCGTACGTAGATGGTGTGTCCGGCGTTGTTGCCGCCCTGGAACCGGAGCACGACCTCGAAGCCTTCGGCGAAGAGGTCGCAGATCTTCCCCTTGCCCTCGTCCCCCCATTGGAGACCCAGGACCACGGATACGGGCATGGACGCCTCCCTGCTGTTCAGAAATCGAACGAGAGCGACGCGATGACGCTCCAGTCGGCGGGGGAGCCGAAGGTCCCGCTGCCGAAGCCCGAGTATACCGCGGGGGCCTGCTGGAACAAGGGAACGTGGACCGCCACGCCAGGTCGTAGGAACCACAACGCGAATTTCAGCCCCAGGGTCAGGTAGACCGCGTCGAAGGGCTCGGCCTCGAACAGGTCGGCGGCCCCGTTGATCTCTGCCATGACGTTCAGGAATCGCCAGGGCGCCAGGGCGGCCACCGCGCCGTACTGCAGGTAGGTCGCGTTCCCGAGCTCGGTGCCGCTACCCATGGCGAACATCTGCACCAGCTTCAGGTAGCCCTGGAAGTTGAACAGCCAGACGTCGACCCCCGTGACCAGGTAGGGCGCGAACGACAGGTAGTTCTTTAGGAACTTCGGTCCGGAGAAGATGTTGGCCAGCGCCAGCGTGTTGATGCGGGCGCTGCGCCCGGTGGGGAACGAAGCCTCCAGGCCGCCCGAGATGCCGTAGCCGATGTCGTCGCCCGCGATCCAGCCGAACTTGGTGTCGAGCGTCAGGTTGCCGAGCGCGAACTCCGTGGAGCTCGCCGACGTGGTAGCAAAGCCGGCCAGGGGAACGGCCAACTCGACGGAGACCCAGTCGGTGTTGACTTCGACGAACGGCTCGAAGATGAACGACGTGGCCTCTTCGGGGTCGGCCGCGATGCGAGCGAGCTCGGCCGCGCCCGAGAGCTCCTGGGGCGTCGACTGGTCGATGGCGGCGTCGACGGCCGCGGCCTGCTCGGCGTCGAGCCCCGGCACGGTGGTGGCGATGAAGGCCTTCAGCGCGGTTCCGCCCTCTTCGGCGGCGTTGGCCATGGCGTCGACCTGCTCGGGCGGCACCGAACGCAGCGTGTCGAACACCAGGCGCGCTTCGGGGCTCTGGTCCTCGATCTGCTGCACGGCCTGCCGCGCCAGTGCCTTGACCGGGGCGAACTGGAACGTGGTGCCCACCGAGAGGAAGCGGGAACTGCCGGACTCCTTCATGGCCTTCGCTACGAAAAGCCGGCCGCTCGAGAAGAGATCTCGCGCGGCCACGGGGCCGGCTTGCAGGCTCACGAGCAGCAGGACTACGGGCAGTGCGCGTCGCATGGCGGCCCTCGTCGGGAAGCCCCCGAACGGTAGCAGAAATCCACGCCGGTTGACAGCCCCGCCCCTCGCTGCCTATGATGCGGCGCCATGCTGATTCGCGTCGATCCAGAGGTCCCCGAGCACTGGGTGCTCCATCGCGCCGTACAGATGTTGCGCGACGGAGCGGTCGGCGTCATCCCCACCGATACGGTGTACGCCCTGGCGGTCTCCATCTCGCACAAGGAGGCCATCCGCCGCATCTACGAGTTGAAGGAGCTCGACGAGAAGAAGCCGCTCTCGATCATCGTCTCGGACTTCGCCCAGGCCGCGCGCTACACGAACGGCATCCCCACGCCCGCGTTCAAGGTGCTGAAGCGAGCCCTGCCGGGGCCCTTCACCTTCATCTTCGGGGCCTCCAAGGAGATCCCCAAGCTCATGCTGCGCGACAACCGCCGCACCATCGGGCTGCGCATGCCCAACCACCCCATCCCCCTGGCCATCGTCGCCGAGCTCGACGAGCCCCTGCTCGTCACCAGCTTCAGGAGCGCGGGCGACGCCTACGTGGTCGACGCCGTCGAGATCGAAGAGAGCATGGGCAAGCGCCTCGACTTCGTCATCGACGGCGGGCCCATCGTGCCCGAGCCGTCCACCATCATCGACTTCACCGGCGGCGAGCCCGTGGTCCTTCGCGAGGGCAAGGGCGATCCGTGGTCCGTGCTGTGACACCCCCCTTCCCGCTGGTCATCTTCGACGTCGACGGCACGCTGGTCGACGACACCGTGTTCGTGTGGGAGACCCTGCACCGCCACTTCGGCTCCGATCCCGTCGCCATCCGCGAGGCCATGGACGGCTACCTGGCGGGCCGCATCTCGTACGCCCAGTGGTTCGAGCACGACATCCACTTCCTGAAGAAGGGCGGCGCCACGCGCGACACCATCGACGAGGCGCTCACGGGCATGCGCCTCATGGAGGGCGCCCGCGAGACCCTCGACGCGCTCGTCGCGGCCGGGGTCACCGTGGCGGTCATCTCGGGCAGCCTCGACCTGGTGCTGACGCGCTTTTTCGGCCAAGACCTCCCGTTCTCGGACGTGTTCATCAACCGCATCGGCTTCGACGCAGAGGGCCGAATCGCGTCGTGGACGCCCACGCCCTTCGACATGGACCACAAGGCCGAGGGGCTGCTCGAGCTCAGTCGGCGCCACGGCGTGCCGCCTGAGCGCATCGCCTTCGTCGGCGACAACTTCAACGATGTCTCGATCGCCCGCCTCGCCGGGCGCTCCATCGCCTTCAACGCCAAGTCGCGGCGCCTGATGGCGGTGGCCTCCGTGACGATCCTCGAGCGGGATCTGCGCCTGACTCTTCCGTTTCTTCTTTCCGAGTGACGCGCGCGCGCCGCTACCTCGGGTCGAGCACGATGGTATGATCGGAGCCGGGCACCTGGGGGCCCTGCATGGCCAGCACGACCGCGGTCGCCACGCCCCCCGCGACGACGGCCCCGGTGCCTGTCCAGAACCACCACGCCTTGTACCAGGGGCGGCTCGACTCCACGGTCGCGACCACGGGCGCCGCGGTCGCGATGGACGGCCTGTAGTCGATCTGCACGGTCTCGCCGGCGGCCACCGAGACCGACTTGATCAGCTTGCCGGCCCCCGCGACCTCGACCACCACGCGGTGACTGCCCGCGGGGATCTCCGCGTCGAAGGGGATGATGCCGACCTCGACGCCGTCGAGCTCGACGCGCGCGCCGAAGTGCCCGGAGACCTTGAGGATGGCGCCCGATGCGGTCAACTCGGCGAACACGTCGTAGCTCTGGCCGGCGGCGACCGTGACGGTCTCGGCGTAGGGCATGAAGCCGCGCTTCTCGACCCGCACCTCGTACGTTCCGGGCGGGACCTCGAGCGGTTCGCCGAGGGGGACCAGACCCACCTCGATGCTCTCGACCACGACCCTGGCGCCGTCGGTGGACGAGACCACGTTGACCATCGCGACCTGCGACTTGTCGACGGACTCGGCGTCCTTCACCTTGTAGGTCAGGCTCATGCCGGGCAGCACGAAGAGGGAGCGCTTGAACACGGCGCGTTCGCCCCCGTTCTTGACCTCCAGCAGGTGCTTGCCGGGATCGACCGTGATATCGAGCGGGAGCGGGCCGATCGCCCTCCCGTCGACGTAGGCGACCAATCCGGACGCGCGGGTCTCGAGGCGGACCACGCCGCCCGACGCGACCAGATCGGCGATGACGTCGACAACGGCGCCGGCCTCGATGTCGACCTCCTGCACGAAGTCGACGAACCCGGGCTTCGCGAGCTTGACCTTGTAGCGGCCGGGGGCGACCTGCAGCCCGTCGACCAGGGGGGTCGTCCCGACCTTCTCGCCGTTCAACAAGACATCGGCCCCGTCGGTGCCCGCCAGAACCGTAATCGTCCCGTTGAGCCCCGCGAGAGCGGCGCCGCTGCCGCAAATAACGAGAATTGCAATAATTGACCGAAGCATGCGACACCCTGCCGCGGCGTTCTCAGGCGAGGTTAGCCAAGAAACCAAAGGAAGTCAAAGCTATAGTCTTGACACGGGGCACGCCCGCGTCTAGTGTGGGGTGACCGAGTGTAGACTGCCTTCGGTGTCACCGTGATGCTGACCAAGAAGATCCTCCTTTCGTTCGTGCTTCTCGCGTGGTCCGGGGTTGCCCTCGCGCAGCAGGGGGAGGGCGCGCTGCTGCAGCGCGACGACTTCCAGAAGCTCCTCGACGAGGGGCGAACGCTGCTGTCGAACGGCGACACATCGGGCGCCTGTCCCCAATTCCACTACATCCTCAAGAACGGCGTCAACAACGAGACGTACTTCTACCTGGCCGAGGTCGAGCTCGCCCGGTGCCTGTACGAAAAGGGGCTGCCACTGTCGTCGTACCTCGTGGTCAACCGCGTGGTCGATGCCGGCGCGGCGCACCCGGGGTACGTGGCCGTCATCCCGTTGCTGCTCCAACTGTCCACGCTCCTCGAGGGCGACACCAGCCTGCTCGAGCGCCTGGCTGCCTACGACGAGAAGGACGTGCCCGAGAACGCGCGCGACCGGGTCAACTTCCTCGCCGGCCGCTTCGCTTACGTGCGGGGCGATCTCGAGGTCGCCGAAGCGCGCCTGCTGCGCGTGGGCACCGCCGATGAAGAGCTCTACCTCCGCGCCAAATTCCTCGGCGCCGTCGTCTACGTGCGCCAGGGCAACGCCGGCAAGGCGCTCGAGGCGTTCAAGGACATCCTGAGGTTCCGCGAGGGCAGCGGGGTCCGCACCGACTTCGCCGAGAAGATCTACGAGCGCACCTACCTCAACATGGCGCGCCTGTTCTATTCGGTGAACGACTTCGAGACGGCCATCAAGTACTACGCCAAGATCGAGCAGGAGTCCGAGTTCTGGGTCCAGACGCTCTTCGAGGCGAGCTGGGCCTACTTCCGCCTCGGAGACTACTCGAAGGCCATGGGCAACCTGTGGACCATCTCGAGCCCCTACTTCGAAGACGAGTTCTACCCCGAGGCCTTCCTCATCGAGGCCAACATCCTGTTCGAGCGCTGCCACTACGACGAGGCGCTCGACATCGTCACGCGTTTCCACGAGCAGTACTACAAGCTCTACACCGAGCTGAAGACCCAGTTGAAGAAGTACGAAGATCCGAACGAGTTCTACTTCTACCTGGCGCGCCTCTCCCGGCAGGGCGGCAACATGTCGCTCGAGCTGAAGCGCATCTTCAACGCGGCCTTCGTGAACCAGAACATCAAGCGCCTGCTCGGCATGGTCGTACGCATCAGCGACGAGATGAAGCGGGTCGAAGAGCTCACCAAGAACCCGCTCTGGAACGATCTGGCGTCCGAGACGCTCGTCGAGATCGGGTCGTACCGCGATCTGCTGGTGGGCGAGGCCGGCGACCAGACCAAGACGCGCCTGCGCGAAGTCTACTCCGAGATCAAGGGGCTGCTCGCCAAGGGCATCAAGCTGAAGATCGAGACCATCAACGCGCGCAAGAAGATCCCCGAGCAGGGCGCCATCGGCAAGACGGTCATCGACCCGGGCACCGTGACCCCGGCCGACCACCAGTTCTTCCCGTTCGACGGCGAGTACTGGCGCGACGAGCTCGACAGCTACTACTTCGTCATCGAATCCGTCTGCCCCTCCCAGCAGCCGTAGCAAGAAGGAGGATCGCGATGCACCGCACGATCGCTCTCGTCGCGGCCTGGCTCGTCTCCACGGCGCTGTTTGCGCAGTCCAAGGGCGAGTTCGACAGCCAGGGCGTGCGAACGTTCAAGCGCGCCGAGGCCAAGGCCGAGGCCACCGGCGGACCGGCGGCCGGCGCCGACGTCAATCCGTGGCTGAAGACCCAGTCGCGCGAGCTCGAGGCTCTCGACAACGAGATCGAGGCCGTCAGGCAGCTCATCGAGATGTCCGACCCGACCGACGTCGAGGTCCCCGACTACTACATGCGCCTCGCCGACCTCTACTGGGAGAAGTCCCTCTGGTACGAAAACCAACTCTTCTCCGAGGCGCTGGCCAGCGAGCGCGATCAGGCCGAGCGGTCCGGCGACGCCGTGGCGCTGCAAAAGGCCCTGGCGCGCGAGACCGAGTACAAGGGGCTGATGGGTCAGTGGCGCGAGCAGACGGTCGAGACGTACAAGAGCATCGCCCAGCAGTATCCGAACCAGCCGAACATCGACGCCGTCTACTACTACCTGGGCATCTACCTGAACGCCCTGGGGCGGGCCGACGAGGGTCGCGACTACTATATTCGCGTCGTCACCGAGTTCCCCAAGAGCCGCCTCTTCCCCGACGCGCTCTACAACATCGGCGAGAGCTTCTTCCACGGCGACGACTTCGAGAGCGCGCTCAAATTCTACGAGCGCGTCGAGATCTTCACCGACAGCCACGTCTACCTGCTCGCGCTCTACAAGAAGGCGTGGTGCTACTTCAACATGGCCGAGTACGACACGTCGTTCAAGGCGTTCGTGAAGACCGTCAAGGCCACCGACGCCTACCTGCAAAAGACGGGCAAGGGCAAGCTCGACCTCCGCGAAGAAGCCCTGCGCGACCTCGTGCTCACCTATTCGCAGGTGGGCAAGCCCGAGAACGCCGCCAAGACGTTCGAGATGATCGCTCCCGACAAGCACCAGGAGCTCACGCAGCGCCTGGCGCGCGTCTACTACGAGCAGGGCGAGTACGACAAGTCGAACCTCGTCCTCAAGCTGCTCATGAAAGAGAACGCCGACAGCTTCAAGCTGCTCACGTTCCAGCGCATGATCGTCGACAACACGAACAAGAAGGGCGTCATGAACAAGACGGTCGAGGAGGTGCAGCGCCTCATCGGCCTCTACGACAAGTTCGAGACGCAGACGCCTCCCGACGTGCTCAAGCAGGAGCGCGACCTCGTGTCGCAACAACTGCGCGAGCTCGCCACGTCGTACCACGACGCGGGTCGCACGACGCAGAATCCAAAAATCCTGAACATGGCGCACCTCCTGTACGAGGTGTACTTCAAGATGTTCCCGTCCGACGAGTTCACCCAGGACATGGCCACCAACTACTCGGTGCTGCTCCTGAACCTCGAACTCTACGACAAGGCCGTGGTCCAGTTCGAGCGCCTGCTCGGCATGAAGCTGAGCAAGGAGCAGGAGAAGATGGCCTCGCACGGCGCCGTGCTCTGCTACTTCCAGCTCTACGACATCTCGTCGCTGAAGGTGGCCGACGACGACGACGTGGAGAAGCAGGAGCCCAAGGAGATTCCGGACAGCTTCAAGCGCTTCGTAACGGCCTGCGATCGCTTCGCGGCGGTCTCCGACGAGAGCGATGAAGACCACATCGAGGCGCGGTTCGCCGCCGCCAAGATCCTGTTCGACTACAATCACTTCCCCGACGCGGCCAAGCGATTCCAGGACATCGCGATCCAGCACCCCAAGAGTGAGCGCTCGCCCCTGTCCGCGCGCCTCATCCTGGCCAGCTACAACCTCGGTCACGACATCGACAACCTGAACGTGTGGGCGTCCAAGCTGAAGGCCGTCCCCGACGTCATGACGCCCGAGCTCGCGGTCATCATCAAGCGCATCGAGGACCAGGCCGAGTTCAACCGCTGCTTCGCGTACGAGCAGGAGAAACAGCACGAGAAGGCGGCCCTCTGCTTCCTGCAATACACGCAGAAGTTCCCCGACTCGATCATCCTCGACAAGGCCCTCTACAACTCGGCCATCAACTACAACCGCGCGCGGCAGATGGAGAAAGCCATTACGGCCCTGGGCGAGCTCTACAACCGCGCTCGCAAGTCCGACATCCGGCCCAGCGCCCTGTTCGCCCTGGCCGAGATCTACCGAGAGGCGGCCGTCTATTCCGAGTCGGCCAAGTTCTACGAGATCTACGTGGCGAACCACCCCCAGCACAAGAACGTCGAGAAGGCGCTGCAGTACGCCTCGGTGTTCCGCAAGGCCCTTGGCGAGCACGACAAGGCCATCAAGAACTACCAGTCCTACATGCAGAAGTTCCCGAAGAGCGAGAAGATCCCCAACGTCGACTTCGACATCGGCATGATCTACATGACCCAGAAGAAGTGGGACAAGGCCATCGACCACTTCCAGAAGTTCGTGAAGCGCTACCCCGATCAGCCCGACCTGGCGCTCGCCGCCAGGTTGCAGATCGCCAAGTCCTGGGACGCTCGCAAGAGCTCCAAGGAGACGCGCAAGGCCTACGAGGCCGTCGTCGCCGCGTTCGAGGCGCTCTCCGAGCCCGAGCAGCAGAAGCTGACCCAGGGCTACGCCACGGTCGCCGAGGCTCGCTTCCTGCTCGGCGAGTTCGTGCTGGCCGAGTACGCCGCGGTCAAGATGACCTCCGCCAACCTCGAGAAGGCGCTCGGCGAGAAGCTCGACATCATCGCGCGCGCCAAGCCCATCTTCCAGCAGGTCTACGAGATGCAGCAGCCCAACTGGATGATCGCGGCCACCGACCGGCTGGGTTGGGCCTACGAGCAGCTCTCGGACACGATCGAGAACGCTCCGCTCCCGCGCAACCTGAACGAGGAGCAGCTCGAGATCTACCGCGCCGATCTGGCCGAGAAGTCCGAGAAGATCCGCGCCATGGCCGTCGAAGCGTACAAGAAGAGCCTCGACGAGGCCATCCGCTTCAAGTGGTTCAACGACTACTCGAATCACGCCGAGCGCAACCTCGCGAAGCTCGACTTCTCGTACAAGTTCACGAAGGAAGCCCGCGCGAAGCCGGTTCAGGAGCGAACCGGCGGATACCCCTACTCGTTCGTGCGGGCGCAACTCGGGACGGGGCTTGAGCTATGAAGACCACCACCGCGTTCCTCTTCCTCTCGGTCCTGGTGGCCGGCAGCGCGCTGGCCGACGAGGCCGCGCCGAACGACCCGAAGGCGCTGGTCGAGCAGGCGAGCCTGCTCGCCGAGGATCCGGACAGCCTGACGTCCCGCCGCGCCGACATCGAGGGGTTGCTGCGTCGCGCCATCGAACTCGACCCCCGCATGGTGGAAGCGCGCTTCAACCTGGTGTTGCTCCACTATCACGCCGCCGATTTCGCGGCCGCTCGCGCCGAGCTCGAAAAGGTGCTGCAGCTCGACCCGCAGTATGCCAGCGCGCGCGCCATGCGCGGCGTCTTGCTGCTGCGCGACGGCCAGTCGGCCGAGGGCCGGGCGGAGCTCGACGCCGCCGTGCTCACCGATCCGTACAATCCCATCGCCAACGCCGAATTGGCCGCGCTGGCCTACGCGGCGGGCAGCAACGACGAAGCCATCCGCCTGGGCCGCCTGGCCTTGCTCATCGACTCCGACAACGTCAACGCGTACGTCGCCATCGCCATGGCCTACCGCCGCATGGGCAGCGCGAACCTGTCGAAGCTCGTGTGCTACAACGCCATCGGGATGAGCCCCAAGGCGGCGCCCATCTACAACATCCTGGGCCTCCTGGCGCTCGACGAAGACCAGGTCAAGATCGCGATCGGTCAGTTCGAGAAGGCGGTCGAGTTCGAGCCCGACTTCGTCGAGGCGCGCATGAACCTGGGCGCGGTCATGCTGAACTACGGCGACTTCGCGGGCGCGCTGCAGCACTTCGAGGCCGTCCTCAAGCTGCAGCCCGACAACCTCGACGCCACGCTCAGCCTCGCGGTCGTCCATCGCGGGCTGGGAAAGTACCCGGAGGCGGCGGCGGGGTACGAGAAGGTCCTGCGGCTGCGGCCGGGAAACCTGGGCGCGTTGTATAACCGCTGCATCCTGTTCCAGGAGTACATGTCCGAGTACGAGAAGGCCCTCGAGCACTGCCGCGTCATGCTCGGCAGCATCGACAAGAAGCACCCTGACTACAAAGAGATGACGGACCGCGTCTCCGGCATCGAGCAGACCATCCAGGTCATGAAGCAGATGAAGGACCAGCCGGCGCCTCCCGTGGAGACGCCGCCCGAGGCCCAACCGCCGGCCGACGCGGCTCCGGCCGCCGAGGGCGCGAAGTAGGCGGGAAAAGAATTGTGCGCGTCCCACCGACGCCTATAATGGCGTAAGGAGGTGACCATGCTGCGGGGCATCCTCACCATCGCGAGTGCGCTGACCATCGTCGCGCTCGCCTCGCCCGCTCTCGGGCAGGGCAAGAAGGGCAAGGATCAGACCAACTACGATTTCGATGGCGACGTCATCGAGACGGACTACATGAAGCCCGACCAGCTCACCATCGAGGCCATCGGGAAGCGTCAGAACGAGGGCTTCATCAAGATCCGCACCGACTTCGTGAAAGAGATCGTGCGATCAGCGGAGGATCTGTAAGCCCATGGCTGGTAAGCACGAGACCACCCTCAAGGTCGATCACGTCGTCGGCGACGAACTGCGGAAGAGCTACACCTTCCGCACCGGACCGGTCGGCTTCGGCAACGGGAAGATGTCGCTGGTACCCGTCGAGGGCGTCGGCGACGACGTCGAAGCGGCGCGCATCGAGTTCCGCGACGACGGCACGCTGCGCATCGAGGCGCTGGTTCCCGAGCCACAGCTCGCGTTGAACCGACGCTACGCGACCACCGGCGAGATCCGCGATCGCGACGAGATCTCCATCGGCACCAACACCTACCGCGTCCGCGTGCTCAAGGGCTTCGTGGTCGAGCAGACCAAGGACGAAGGCCAGGGCTACGCCCTCGAGGTCGCGCTGTTCTGGGGCAACGCCGTCCTGGCGATCGAGAACTACGCCAAGCCCCGCGAGGTCAAGCTCGGCGAGACGGGCAAGGCCGACTTCCTGGTGCCGGTCGAGTGCCTGGGCGAGAAGGAATACTCGCTCGTGAAGGGCTTCGGCGACGACTTCTACCTTAACCTGCAGAAGACCGACCTCGACGGCCGCATCCTGATCGGCAACGAGGTGTTCACCTTCGACGAGGTCCGCAAGCAGACGCTCCTCAAGGAGAACAGCTACCTCAAGATCACGCCGCAAACGCGCGTACGACTCTTCCTGAAGCACCTCTCGGTGCTCATCAGCTACAAGCCGCTCCCCAAGCGAACGCGCAAGGGCGTCGGTTCGTCCTGGAGCATCGACACGATCCTGTTCTGGTCCATTTCTCTCTTCATGCACCTGGCGCTCCTGATCGCCATGAACCTCGTCCCCGAAGAAGAACTGCGGGCGCACAAATTCTTCGAAAAGAAGAAGACGGCGTTGATCGAGGTCGTGGTTCAGCAGCACAAGCAGGAGAAGAAGGAAGAAAAGAAGGACGAAAAGCTCATCGATGAGCAGAAGGTCAAGGACGCCATCGAGAAGGACCAGGCGGGCAACGCCAAGGTCGAGACCAAGGACGAGGTCAAGGCCAGCGACCTGGTCTCGAAGCTGACGCCCGAGCAGCGCGCCGACTACAACAAGAACGTGGCGCTCAACGCGGGCCTCGCGGGCGCCATGAACAAGACCGACTTCATGGCCGACCTCATGAACGGCGGCATGCGCGACTGGGGCGGACCGAACCAGGGCAACCGCCTGGCGGTGCAGGTGTCGGGCGACGGCGCGTGGGGCGGCGGGCTCGATCCCTACGGCGGCGGGGCGTCCATGGGCGGTGGTGGCGGCTTCCGGGCCTCGGCCACGTCGTTCGCGTCGGGCTACGGCGGCTCGGGCATCTCGGGCATCGGCCGCGACGCCGGCAGCGACACCAAGCTGAACATCAAGGGCTCCGGCGTCCGCAAGATCAAGCTGTACGGCGAGAGCGCCGAGGTGACGGGCAAGCTCGACAAGGAGTTGATCCAGAAGATCATCCGCCGTCACATGCCCGAGATCAAGTGGTGCTACCAGCAGGGCCTGCAGAAGAACTCGCAGCTCGAGGGCAAGGTCGTGGTCAACTTCACGATCTCTTCGGTCGGCAAGGTCATCCAGACCGCGGTCAAGCAGACCACGATGCGCAACGCCGAGGTGGAGCAGTGCGTGCTCGCCAAGATCAGCCGTTGGAAGTTCCCCGAGCCCAAGGGCGGGGGTATCGTGGGCGTGAACTACCCGTTCATCTTCAAGACCACCGAGTAGCGATGGGGCATCGAACGGGCCTCCTGGCGCTGGCTGTCCTGGTGGCGGGCGCGTGTGCATGCGACCGGCACGCGGTCGACGCTCGTAAATTCGTGAACCGCGGGGTCGAAGCCCTTCAACTCGGCCAGGGAGACGTCGCGTTCGACTTCTTCACGCAGGCCGTGGCGCTGAACCCCGACGATCCTCAGGCTCACTATCACCTCGGGCTCGTCTACGCCCACGAGCGCAACCAGACCGATCTGGCCCAGCGCTGCTTCGAAGAGGTGTTGAAGCGCGATCCCGCCGATCCAGACGCCCTCTACCAGCTCGGCGTGCTCGAGCGGGAGCGCGGCAAGCCGGCCAAGGCGCGCGAGTACCTGAAGAAGGCCCTGGCCAAGTCCAGTTCGCCCGCCGAGGTCAATTACCAGTTGGCCATGCTCGACGACGCCATCGGCAACCTGGCCGACGTCGATCGCGGTCTGCGCGAGACGCTGCGGCTCGATCCGACCCACGAGGCGGCCTACTACGAGTTGGCAACCCTCTACCAGCGCATCAACGAGCCCGAGCGCGCGCTGGCCGTGGTCGAAGAGGCCATGAAGCTCGAGCCTAAGTACGCGCCGCTCTATTTTCTGTACGCCGGGCTGCTGAAGAAGGCCGGCCGCGCCAAGGACTCGGTCCGGGCCATCGAGGCCGGGCTCGATCGCGACCCCAAGAACGCCGATGGCTACTTCGACCTGGGGTACTCGCTGGCGGCCATGGGCCGGTATCGTGAGGCCATCTACATGCTCGACGGCTTCATCGCCCGGTCGAAGGAGTCGAACCCGACGCGCGCCAAGCTGGCCCGAGGCTTGATCGACAAGCTGTGGACCGAGATTGACCGCCAGAAGTTCGGCGAAAAGCCCTCCCTGAACCTCCTGTAGGGACACGATGCATCGTGTCCCTACAAGGGCCTCGTGTCCCTACAAGGTTGAATCCCGCACTATAGCTTCTTGCGGCGCTGACGCTGGTCGTCGCCGTCGATGACGAGCACCCGACACATTTCGTAGAGGCGCGATGCGACGCGGTCGCCGACGCGTGCCTCGAGGGTCTCGTCGAGGCGGCGCTGGACCGAGGCGTGGCGCTGGGCGGGCAGGTAGTTGGTGGTCACGAGCAGCGTGCGCTCGGTGTTGTACGCGCGGCTGATCAACTGGTCGAGGACGCTGGCCTCCCACTCGGTGTTCTTACCCTTGCCGAGCTCGTCGATGCCGATGAGCGAGTGCGCGAGGATGGGGTCGAGGAGATCGCCCTCGCTCTGGCCCCGGCCGAACGCCGTTCGCAGATCGGAGAGCAGCGCGAAGAAGTCGACGAACACGGCGTCGAGGCCGAGTTGGAGCGTGGCCTGGGTGAGCAGCGCGACCAGCAGGTGGGTCTTACCCACCCCCGGAGGGCCCGCCAGCAACAAGCCCTCGGCACCCCGGCAGAGCGTGTCGGAGACCTCGCGTGTGATCATCTTGACGGTGCGTTGCTCACCGGTCTTGGCGTCGAAGCCGGCCAGGCTCTTGCCCGCGAAGCGCCGGGGGATGCGGGCGGCGTTGAAGAGGGTGAGCCGGCGATCGAGGTTGTGGCACACCGGGCACGCGCCGCGGAACCGCCGGCCGTTGCGCTCCTCGACCTGAAAGCCCGTGCCCTGGCAGGCCGCGCACACGCCCTGGCAGGCGCAGCGCTCGGCTCGCGCCGTGTCGCGGCCGGCGCTGACGAGGACTCCGCTACCGCCGCACTGAGGGCACGTCGCGCTCATCGTGAGAGCTCCCTGAGGTCGAAGAAGGGGACGGACTGGTGCAACGTGAGCAGCCGTCGGACTTCGAGCCTGGCGCGGGCGGCGAGCGCCTCGGGGCCCGCCAGCGGCAAGAGGGTCCGCGTGGTCGCCTCGGCGGTGCGTTGCAGGCTCGAGCGCGCGTCGGGGGGCAACTGGGAGAGCGCGGCGTCGGCCAGGCGCGCGTTGGCCTCGAGGGCCCAGGCCAGCGGCAGGTCGAGGTCGGCCGAGAGCTCGGCGGCGCGCTCGCGGATCTCGGCCTCGAGGCGGGCGAGGCTCTCGGAGATCAGCGCGCAGTCCGTGGCTCGAAGGCGCGTGAGCTCGGCCTGGAGGGCGTCGAAGGTCGCGGGCCCCGCGCTCGGCCGCGGCGTGGCGGGGAGCGTCGAGGCGGAGGGCGCGCCGGTCGGCGTGGGCACGAAGACGCGAGCGCGGTAGCGCTGGAACATGCGCTGGACCCATGTGGAGAAGTACGCCACGCGCCGGGGGAAGGGGTCTTCGGCCTTGCGGGTGGACTCGAACACGTGCACGCCCTGGCGCAGGCCCTTCAGCGCGATCGCGAGCGGGATGCCTGCCTGCTGCCAGCCGAGGACGACCTGCACGTCGAGGGCCGAAAGCATGGCGGCGTCGCTACCGAAGGCGAGCAGGGCCTCCTCGATGACCTCGAGATAGCGCTCCTGCTCCATGCTAGATATCGAGATTGGTGACGGCCAGCGCGTTGGTGACGATGAAGTCGCGGCGGGGCTCGACCTCGTCGCCCATGAGGACCGAGAAGATATCGTCGGCGGCCACCGCGTCGTCGATCGTAACGCGCAGCAGGGAGCGGACCTCGTCGTCCATGGTGGTCTCCCACAACTGCTCGGGGTTCATCTCGCCCAGGCCCTTGTAGCGCTGGATGGTGATGCCCTTGCGCGCGGCCGCCATGATGCCGACGTAGAGCGCGGCGCGGTCGTCGAACGTGGACTGGCGCTCTTCGAGCTCGAAGCGATAGGGCCCCTCGCCGGCGACGGCCAGGCGTTCGTAGAGGCGCTGCAGTTCGAGCACCTCGGGCGACGCGAAGAAGTCGTGCTTCAGCACGGTGGTCCGCATGAAGCCCTCGCGGTGGGTGCGGATCGTGGCGAGGTAGCGGTCGCCCTCCGCGTCGAAGTCGAGCTCGACCTCGAAGAGCAGGGCTTCTTCGGAGCGTGACTGCAGGTCGGCGCGCACGGCCTCGACGAACGCCGCCAGCGCCTGTGAATCGGCGAGCACGGCGTCGGGGTCGGGCGCGAGGCGCAGCACGGCGTCGAGGATGCGCGTGTCGAGGCTGCGCTCGAGGCGGCGGAAGCGACGGCTGACGGCCGAGAGGTCGCGGATGAGCACGGCCAGGGCGTCGCCCCGGGTGACCACGGCGCCGTTCGAGCCATGGACGACGCCCTTCTCGAGCACGCGCTCCATGAGCGCGGCCTCGAGCTTGTCTTCGTCCATGAGGTACTGCGCCTTCTTGCCGTGGGCCAGGCGGAAGAGCGGCGGCTGCGCGATGTACAGGTAGCCGCGTTCGATGATCTCGCGCATCTGGCGGTAGAAGAAGGTGAGCAGCAGCGTACGGATGTGCAGGCCGTCGACGTCGGCGTCGGTCATGATGATGACCTTGTGATACCGAAGGCGGCTGATGTCGAACGAGTCGGCGCCGATGCCCGTGCCGAGCGCCGTGATCATGTTGGTGATCTCGGCGTTCGACAGGATCTTGTCGAAGCGCGCGCGCTCGACGTTCAGGATCTTTCCGCGCAGGGGCAGGATGGCCTGGGTGCGCCGGTTGCGGCCCTGCTTGGCCGAGCCGCCGGCCGAATCGCCCTCGACGATGAAGATCTCGGCCTGGGCGGGATCGCGCTCCTGGCAGTCGGCCAGCTTGCCCGGCAGGGCGGTGGACTCGAGGTAGCTCTTGCGCCGCACGACCTCACGGGCCTTGCGCGCGGCATCACGGGCCCGTGACGCTTCGATGGCCTTGCCGATCACGGCCTTGGACTCGCCGGGGTGTTCTTCGAGCCAGTCGGTGAGCTTCTCGCCGACCACGCTCTCGACCACGCCCTTGATCTCGGACGAGACCAGCTTGTCCTTGGTCTGCGAACTGAACTTGGGGTCGTGCATCTTGACGGACAGCACGGCCACCAGGCCCTCGCGCACGTCGTCGCCCTCGAGCGAGGCGCCCTTCATCTGCTTCAGGAGGCCCTGCTTCTCGGCCCACGTGTTGATGGTTCGCGTGAGCGCAGCACGGAAGCCGGCGAGGTGCGTGCCGCCATCGCGATTCTTGATGTTGTTGGTGAAGCAGAAGATCGTCTCTTGATACGTGCTGTTCCACTGGCAGGCGATCTCGACCACCTGATCGTCGCGCACGCCCCGGAACACGATGGGCGTGGGGTGCAGGGGGGTCTTGGCGCGGTTCAGGTTCTCGACGAACGACGCGATGCCGCCTTCGTACTGGAACACGTTCTCGCGGCCCGAGGCCTCGTCGGACAGGCGGATGACCAGCCCGTTGTTCAGGAAGGCGAGCTCGCGGAGCCGCTCGGCGATGATGTCGTAATGGAACTCGGTGTTCGTGAAGATCTGGCGATCGGCCAGGAAGGTGACCTTGGTCCCCGTGCGATCGGTCGGACCCATGACGTGGACGGGCGCCTGCGGGACGCCGCGCACGTAGTCCTGCACGTGGACGTGGCCCTCGCGCCGGACCTCGAGCTTGAGCTGCTCGGACAGCGCGTTCACCACCGAGACACCCACGCCGTGCAGGCCGCCCGACACCTTGTAGGAGTTCTGGTCGAACTTGCCGCCCGCGTGCAGCTCGCACATCACGAGCTCGGCCGCCGAGCGTCCGGTCTCCTTGTGAATGCCCACCGGGATGCCACGGCCGTTGTCGGTGACGGAGACCGAGCCGTCGGCGTGCACGACCACGTCGATGCGGTCGGCGTAGCCGCCGAGCGCCTCGTCGACGCTGTTGTCGACCACTTCGAAGATCATGTGGTGCAGGCCCGAGCCGTCGTCGGTGTCACCGATGTACATGCCAGGCCGCTTGCGAACGGCCTCCAGACCCTTGAGGAGCTTGATGCTCTCCTCGTCGTAACGCTGTTCGCCGCGATCCTCGCTCATCTTTTCATCCCGAAGCCTGAAACCGCCGGAGTGTATCGATCGAGGCCGTGGAAGTAAAGGGAATTGTTGACGCGCAAGGCATTGAAATGCAATGGGAATTCGACGACGGAAGGGGGGTCTGTGGCGTTATTGAGGATTAATCAAAAAAACACTATGCTCGACGTGCGCCCCAGTTACCGCTCGGAGTCGGGTCCGTTCGCTCCCGGGGCGCTCCGTCGGCCCCGGCCGGGCCCGTCGCCCATGCAGCCTCGGTGGTCGCCCTTCTCGTGACCGCCGCGCCGCGCGTCGCGGAGCTCTTGCAGCTTCGTCACCTGCTCGGCCGTGAGGATGGCGCGCACCTGGGACCGCAGGGCCACGTGCTGCCGGGCCATCTCGGTCTTCAGCGTTGCCATCTGCTGGTGGAGCGCGGCCACGCGGTCGAAGTCGGGCGCGTCGTTCTCGAGCTCGGCGCGCACGGCGTCCTTCAGGTCGGCGCGTGAGTCGAGGAGCGCGCTCGCCTTGTCGCGCTCGGCCCGGCAGAGCGGCTTCAACTGGTCGGACTGGGCGTCCGTGACCCCCAGCGCGGGGTCGCGCAGGGCGAGGCACAGGCCGAACCCGGGGCCCCCGTGGCCCCCGCGGCCGGCGCGTGGGCCGTCTCCGTCGTCGGCCCCCCGCTGCTTGCCCGGTCGGGCCATCGCGCTCATCGACACGCCGAGCACCACGAGCATCGCGATCCAGGTCCAGGTCTTCATCGGAGCCTCCAGGGTTTCGTTACCTGCTCTTCCCTTCTGCATGCGCCGTGCCAAGCCGCCGACCATCGCACGATCAGCCTGCAGGGCCGAAGTTCCGTCGCGCTGGCTCTCGGGGTCCGTGCAGATTCTACACGCGCGTGCAACGGGCGCATCGTCATGCCGTGGGGTGGTAGTCCCTGAGGCGGTACTGGAGCGTGCGCACGGCTGATGCCGAGGACGCGCGCCGCCCGGCGGCGATTGCCGTCGACCTGCTCGAGCACGCGCAGGATGGCGTCGCGCTCCAGGCGCTCGAGGACGCCCGGGACCTCGTCGCCGGCGGGTACGTCGGGGCCGGTCGCGAAGCGGATGGCCGGTGGCTGCACCGTCTCGGTGGGCTCGAGGATCGTAACGCGCTCGACCACGTTCTGCAGCTCGCGCACGTGTCGTGGTCGAGCCGCGCCGCGTGGCGGAGCGTGAGGCCGTTCAGCGCCACCGAGACGACGAGCAACGCCAGGGCACCGACGATACCGAGGTTGCGGGGAGAGCGGGCGTCCATGGCCCCAGGATACGCGACCGGGGAGGGGGAATCCAGGGGGCGGGGGGTCAACCCACCTTCTGGATGAAGCGGATCTTGAGATCGTAGAGGACGCCGTCGATGTGCTGCTGCTCGTCCTCGTTCAGGTTTCCGAGCGTCTTCTCGCGCAGCATCTCGACCAGATCGATCGTCTGCCGCGCGAGAGGGATGTTGACCGACGGCAGGTTGCTCTCGGGGTCGGGCATGATCCCCAGGTGGAGCAGGGCGCTCACCGACAGGGACGTGACGAAGGTCATGAAGTCGATGGGGGGTGGGCAGGGAGCGTCGCCACAACCGAGATCATGGATGGACAGGGCGTCGGGACCGGACACGGACATGAGCCCCCCTGAAGATACGTTATGGCCAGTCGACAACATAAACACGCCCGGGCGGCTGTCAACGCGTCTTGTCGTCGAAGTGGCCGAGGAGTAGACTCATTGCCGTTCCGAGACCGGTCTTCGATGGAGGGTCCCATGTCCGAGCGCGGCGTGTTCGAAGAGTTGTTCAGCGCCCTCGAGAAGAACCCGGCCCCGCGCTGGATCTTCGGCGAGCGCCTCTCCCTCGGCGGCAAGGAGGCCGTGCCTGTGAGCGAGTTCCGCCTGGTCGTCGAGTTGCCGCGGCCCGGAGCGATTGAGGGGCAAGCCCCCGGCTCCGGCGCGGCGCTGCGCATGGACGGTCGCCCCGTCGGCTTCCTGACCGAGAGTGACGGGCGCATCGTGTTCGTGCCCATCGTCGCCGGGGGTGCCGAGGGCGGCGTCGACGACACGCCGGGGTGGGTCGACGACCTGTTCTGCAAGCTCGACGACGTGCGCGCGTCTTGCGCGAGCCGATCGCGCGTCGCCGCCGACGACGAGCGCGACGGACGTTGCCGATCGCGGCGCGACCTCGACGACGAACCCCGCGACCGTCGGCCGCGGCGCGACGTCGACGGTCGCGATTGAGGGCGAGCGTCCGCACTTGACACCGCGCACGCCGTCCCCATTCTAGCGAGGGCCGGCCGGAGAGACGGTCGCAGACCACGAGCAGCATGACTTCCGACTCCGACTACTACGCTCGACTGGGCATCTCGCGCCAGGCCACCCCCGAAGAGATCAAGAAGGCCTATCGCAAAGCCGCGCTCCAGTACCATCCCGACCGCAACCCCGGTAACAAGGAGTCCGAAGAGCAGTTCAAGCTCTGCGCCGAGGCGTACGAGGTGCTCTCCGATCCGGAGAAGCGCAAGCTCTACGACACCTATGGCAAGGAGGGGCTCGAAGGGCGGGGCATCCACACGGGGTTCGGCGGCTTCGAGGACATCTTCTCGCACTTCGGCGACATCTTCTCGGACATCTTCGGGGGCGAGAGCCCCTTCGGCTTCGGCGGCGGGCGCCGGAAGGCGCGCGACCTGCAGGTCGAGGTACAGGTCTCGTTCGACGAGGCGGCGCACGGCGTCAAGAAAGAGGTCGAGGTGTCCCGCGCCGTTCCCTGCTCCGATTGCCACGGGCGGGGCTACCCCCCCGATGCGCCGCCGACCACGTGCCCGCAGTGCCGGGGCCGCGGCAAGGTCCTTCACCAGCAGGGGTTCTTCACGCTGGCGAGCGGGTGTCCCGTCTGCGGGGGCTCGGGTCAGGTGATCAGCAAGCAGTGTCGCACCTGCAGCGGGCGGGGCGCCGTCTCCGGCCGCGAGACGCTCTCGGTCGACATCCCGCCTGGCATCGACAGCGGTAACCGGTTGGTGCTGCGCGGCAAGGGCGACGAGGGGGGCGCGTCGTGGGCGCCGGGCGACCTGTTCGTGCGCGTCTTCGTGAAGGAGCACGAGTTGCTGAAGCGTGACGGCGCCGACCTGCACGCCGAAGTGCCGGTGTCGATGTTCGACGCCGCGCTCGGCACCGAGGTCGCCCTCGACGTGCTCGGCGACAAGATCACGGTCAAGATCCCCGAGGGGAGCCAGCCCGGCACCGTGTTCACGTTCCGACGCAAGGGCTTTCCCAGGCTTCAGGAGCCCGGCCGCGGCGACCTCTACGTGCTGCTGAAGGTCGTCGTGCCGACGAACCTTTCGCGGAAGCAGCGGAAACTTCTCCGCGACGTCACCGAAGCCGCTTGACGCCCCCTGCAGCGCTTCTCGATTGACAGAGCGGATCGCATTCATATAATCCACCCCGATTCCCATGTTGGAGGCGCTTCGATGAAGCGGTTCGTCACCCTGTCGCTCCTGGTCGGTCTCGTGGCTCTCTTGAACGCGTGCGGTCCGTCGTATCCCGACTGCGAGAACGACGACCACTGCAAGGAACACAACGAGTTCTGCGTCAACGGCAAGTGCAAGCAGTGCGCGATGGACTCCCAGTGCAACGCCATGGACAAGTGCCTGGTGTGCGGCCCGACCGGCTCGTGCATCACGCAGAGCGGCTGCTGCCACTCCGACCTCGACTGCCCCGGCGGCAAGTGCTGGAAGGACGAGGGGAGCGACATCGGTCAGTGCGGCGGCCAGTGCCGCGGCGCCAATGACTGCCCCGCCGGCCTCGAGTGCCGTGGCGGCCAGTGCGTGAAGCCCTACGAGGCTCCGCCCGAGGCCTGCGCCAAGCCCGTGTACTTCGACTTCAACGAGTCGGTGCTGACCAAGGACGCGAAGGCGCAGTTGAAGGCCAACGTCGACTGCCACAAGAAAGAGAACGTCAACGTCCAGATCCAGGGGCACTGCGACGAGCGTGGCACCGAGGAGTACAACATGGCCCTCGGTTCGCGTCGCGCCGAGACGGCGAAGAAGTTCCTCGTCAACGCCGGCGTCAACAAGAAGCTGCTCCTCACGACCTCGTTCGGCGAAGAGCGTCGTACGTGCTACGACGACAACGAGTCCTGCCACTCGAAGAACCGCCGCGCCGAGTTCGTGAACCAGTAGTCACCGCGGCCCCCCGTGCGTCCCTCCGCCCTCCTCCTCCTGGCGCCGATCCTCCTCGTCGTCACGGCGTGCCCCACCATCTGGCAGTACAACGCCCTGAAAGAGCGCGTCGTCACGCTCGAAGACGAGAACAAGCAGCTGAAGCACGAGCTCGGCCAGCACGGCTCCCGCCTCGAGAACCTGGGCTCCAAGACCGACACCGAGCTGGAGGCCATCCTGATGAGGGGCGCCTCGTCCGCGGCCCAGCTCGACGAGCTCGAGGGTGAGCAGACGCGCCTGAAAGGGCGCCTGGAAGAGATCGAGTTCTACCTCACGCGCGTGAAGGAGTTGGTCGACCGCATGGCCACGCTCCTCGACGACCGCTTCAGCATGAACGTGCAGGCCGTGCCCGAGTACGCGCCCAAGGAGAAGGGCGAGCGCTTCACGTTCGCCACCGAGAAGCTCGCGCAGGGCGACACGAAGACGGCGCGCTCGGTCGCGCGTACGTTGCTGACCGAGTTCCCGAACGACGACCTGGCCGACGACGCGCAGTGGCTGGTGGGCGAGAGCTTTTACGTCGAGAAGAAGTACACCGAGGCCATCCGCGAGTACCGGGCCGTGCACGACAAGTACCGCAAGAGCCCGCTGGTCCTGAAGTCGCTCCTGCGCATCGGCGAGAGCTTCGAGGCCACCAGCGCGTGCAAGAAGGCGCAGCAGATCTACGAGTACGCTCGTGATTTCGCCAAGGAGAAGTCCGAGAAGGACGACCTCGCCCAGCGCCTGAAGTTGCTCAAGAAGAGCTGCCAGTAACGCTCGCATGCCCGCGCCCCGTCCCAGCGCCATGGTCCTGGTCGTCGGAGGCGGTCACGCCGGGGTCGAGGCCGGCCTGGCCGTGGCCCGGCTCGGGTGCCGCGCCCTCCTGCTCACGCCCGACCGGGCTCGCATTGGCGTGATGAGCTGCAATCCCTCCATCGGAGGCATCGCCAAGGGCCACTTGGTGCGCGAGATCGACGCGCTGGGGGGCGCCATGGGGTTGGCGGCCGATCGGAGCGCGATCCAGGCGCGCGTGCTGAACCGCGGCAAGGGTCCGGCCGTCCAGGCCACGCGCACGCAGAACGACCGGCGACGCTACGCGGCCGAGGTGCAGGCCCTGGTCGACGCGCAGCCGGGGCTCGAGGTGCTCGAGGGGCTGGCCGTGGCGCTGCTGACGACCGGCGACCGTGCAGCGGGCGTGCTGACCGCGAGCGGCGAGCGCATCCGGGCCGACGCCGTGGTGTTGACCGTGGGCACCTTCCTGGGCGGGCGCCTGTTCGTCGGCGACGTGCAGGTGGGCGGCGGGCGCCTCGGCGACGCGCCCAGCCACGGGTTGTCGGAGTCGCTGGCCGGGCTCGGGTTCCCCCTGCGGCGCTTCAAGACCGGTACGCCGCCCCGCCTCGACGGGAATACGATCGACTTCTCGCGGATGCAGGTGCAGCCCGGCGACCCCGACGCGCTGCCCTTCTCGCTCCGCTTCACGGGACCGCGCCTCCCCGAGCGGGCCTGCCACCTGACGCACACGACGGCGGCCACGGCGGCCGTCATTCGCGCCAACCTGCACCGGTCGCCGCTGTACGGCGGGGCCATCGTGGGTACGGGCGCACGCTACTGCCCCTCGATCGAGGACAAGGTAGTGCGCTTCCCGCACCACGAGGCGCACACGCTCTTCATCGAGCCCGAGGGGCTCGACACGCCGCTCGTCTACCCGAACGGCATCTCCACGTCGCTCCCCTTCGACGTTCAACTTGCGATCCTGGCCACCGTCCCGGGGCTCGAGAGCGCCCGCGTGGTGCAGCCCGCCTACGCGGTCGAGTACGACGTGGTGCCGCCCACCGAGCTCCGCGCGACCCTCGAGGCTCGCGCGCTGGCGGGGCTCTATCTGGCCGGCCAGATCAATGGCACCTCGGGGTACGAGGAGGCCGCCGGGCAGGGCCTGGTGGCGGGCACGAACGCGGCGCTGGGCGTGCTCGGCCGCCCGCCCTTCCTGCCCGATCGGTCCGAGGCCTACCTTGGCGTGATGATTGACGATCTTACGACACGGGGCGCCGACGAGCCCTATCGCCTGTTCACGTCGCGCGCCGAATACCGGCTGCACCTGCGCGAGGACAACGCGGCCGACCGACTGGTGGGGCACGGGCTCCGGCTCGGCCTGACCGACGCCACGACGGCCCGGCGGCACGCCGAGCGGGTCGCGGCGCGCGAGCGCTTCCGAAAAGGCCTGGCCTCGACGCGCCTGGCCCCGACGGCGCAGTGGCACGATCGCCTGACACCCCTGGGGCTCGAGGCCCCGACCCGGCCCATGGCCCTCGACGAATGGGTTCGCCGACCCGAGGTCGACGACGCGCACCTCGTCGCCCTGTGGCCCGAGTTGGCGCTGGCCACGCCCCCCGAGGCGCGCCGGCAGGTGTTGATCGACCTGAAGTACGCGGGCTACCTGGCGCGTCAGGTCGACCAGATCGCGACGTTCCGACGTATGGAGGGCTGGCTCATCCCCGACGACTTCGCGTACGCGACGCTGGCGGGGTTGTCCCGCGAGGTGACCGAGCGGCTCGAGCGCGCCCGGCCCAGAAGCCTCGGCCAGGCCTCGCGAATTCCTGGCGTGACGCCCGCGGCGATCGGTCGACTCGCCATCGCGCTCAAGCGCCGTTATCCTCAGGCTCCGAACGAGGGAGGCCCCGAATGATGCACGACGAACACAGCCTCGGCGACGTGCTGCGCCGGGCGACCGGCCACAAGGCGCGCGAGATCGAGGCCATGACGGCCCACGCGTCGGCGCGGCGTTACTACCGGGCCCGGCTGGCCGGCGACGCCACGCTGGTGCTCATGGTGCTGCCTCAGGAGCGCACCAAGGCCGAGGAGTTCACCGACGGCAACCTGCGCCTGCAGGAGTTGCCCTTCCTCGCCGTGCAGGCGCGGCTGAAGCGTGCGGGGCTCCCGGTCCCCGAGGTGATCGGCTACGCCGAGGCCGACGGCGTGGTGGTGCTCGAGGATCTCGGCGACGTGACGCTGGAGGACTACCTCTCCTCGTTCGACGCCGAGGACTTCGAGGTCTACTACCGCGAGGCCGTTCGCCTGGTCACGACGTTGCAGCGCAACGCCGACGTGATCGCCGAAGGGTCGATTATCGCCGAACGGCGCTTCGACGAGCGCGTGCTCGCCCTCGAGTTCGACCACTTCCGGGAGTACGGCCTCGAGGCCCGGCTCGGCGTGCGCCTCGATCGCCGCGAGCGCGCCCGGTTCGACGACTGCGCGCGCGACCTCGTGAACCGCTTGGTCGCCTTGCCCCAGACCGTCGTGCACCGCGACTTCCAGAGCCGGAACCTGATGCTGCGCGACAAGCGCCTGGCGCTCATCGATTTCCAGGATGCCCTGATCGGGCCGTACGTCTACGACCTGGTGGCCCTGCTGCGCGACTCGTACATCGTGCTCGAGCGGCCCTTCATCGACCGCATGCTGGCCTTCTACAAGCAGGTGATGCCCGAGGCCCCGTCCACGCTGGCGCGCGACTTCGACCTGCAGACGGTGCAACGCAAGCTGAAGGACGCGGGGCGGTTCGTCTTCATCGACCAGGTGAAGGGCAACCCCGCGTTCCTGCGGTTCTTCGATCCTTCGGTGGCGTATGCCCAGGAGGCCCTGCGGCGCCTGAACGCCTGGCCCGACCTGGTCGAGCTCGTGGCGCGCGTGGGGAAGCCCGCATGATCCCCCGGACCGCCATGATCTTCGCGGCCGGCCACGGCAAGCGGTTGGCGCCCATCACCGACCTCGTGCCCAAGCCCCTGGTGCCGCTCGTCAACCGCCCCATCCTCTTTCGAACCCTCGATCGGCTCGCCGCGGCGGGGGTCCGCACGTTCGTGGTCAACGTGTTCCATCTGGCCGATCGGGTGGTCGAGGCGCTCGAGGGGGCGCGCGGTCGGCGGTGGGGCCGCGTTCACGTGGTCCGCGAGCCGATCCTGCTCGGCACGGGGGGCGGCCTGTTGAACGCGCGCGGGCTGCTCGAGCACGAGCGCGACGTGCTGGTCGTGAACGGCGACATCTGGTTCGACGTGGACCTCGCGGGTCTGGCCCGGCGGCATCGCGCTGAGGACAACCTGGCCACGCTGCTCGTGCTGCAGCGGCGCGATCGACCCGAACTGCACAAGGTCGTGGTCGGCGGGGAGGGCCGCATCGAGGCCTTCGACGGGAGCGAGCGCCCCGGGACCGTACGGGCCGTCTTCTCGGGCCTCCAGGTGGTCTCGCGCGATCTGTTCGGGCGGTTGCCCTTCGACGAAGGGCGCCCCGCCTGCATCGTGCACGACGGCTACCGCGCCCTCCTCGACTCGGGTCGCGTGCGCGCCTTCGCGAGCCGGGGGGGCTGGGCCGATCTGGGCACGCCGGCTGACCTGCTGGCCACGACCGCCGATCTCCTCGCGCGCGACCTGCCCCGCCGAGACGACGCGCGCTACGAAGAACCTCAAGAGCGCGTGTGGGTGGGTCGCGACGTGGCCATCGATCCGTCGGCGCGGCTCGTGCCTCCGGTCCTGCTGGGCCGACGGGCGCGCGTGGGGGCCGACGTGGTGCTGGGGCCGTTCACGGTCGTGGGCGACGGCGCCCTGGTCGACGACGGGGCACGGCTGGTGCGCTCCATCGTCTTTCCGGGGGCGCGAGCGAGGGGCGCGCACACCGGCGCGATCGTTGTTCACGAGCACGATTGAGGCGCGGCGGTCGATGCGGTAGAATCGCGGCCACAGAAATCCTCGGGGGAGGCTCCTTCATGACGCGCCGATTGCCCGTGCTGGTCCTGCTCGCGCTCTTCGGTTGCGAAACGGTGCCCCCGGCGCCGCAGTTCCAGATCAAGGTCGATCCGAAGGCCGCCGAGATTACGGCCGGAATGCGCATCCAGTTCCACTGCGAGAAGAAGGGCGCCGAGAAGGACGTGTACGAGTACGCGGCCGTGCTCGACGTCCCCTGCACGGTCGAGAAGGAAGAGCAGAAGGGCTGCCTGGGCTCGTACCTGGTCGACCCGGAGTGCCTGGGAGGCCAGGGGACCTACACGGTGACCGCCAAAAGCCGGGGTGGCGAGACCAAGCTCGTGGCCGACTTCCTCGTGAAGCAGAAGCTCTCGCCGCGCGAGGTGCTGCCCGCTCGACCGGACGCGGTGCCGTCGAGCTGGCAGCTGATCGACGGCTTCGATGGCGGGGCCACCGCCAAGGACAACCCCTCCGGGGGCGGGCGCGACACCTGGACGTTCGACAACGGCAAGTGCACCCAGGCCAACGGGGCCGAAGGGGCGCTGCGCCTGGAGGTCAGCCTGCCCCTGCAGATCAGCCAGTGCGGCTTCGTCGAGCACCTGAAGGTGCAGAAGACCGAAGAGAAGAAGGGCGGCAAGCCCGTCGTCAAGGAAGAGCTGCTGCCCACGGACCTGTCCGGCTTCCGGGCCATCACCTTCCAGGTGAAGAGCGCCGATGACCGTCCCCACCCGCTGCGCTTCGAGATCGTCGACCACGATCCGGGCGGACTGAACGGGCAGGGCCGCGTCTGGACGGCGGAAGAGGTGCTGGTCGCCAAGCCCCACTGGCGGCGTTTCGAGTTCCCCCTCGCCGACATCCCCGACGGTCTGCGGGTCTCCGCGGTCCGCAGCCTGGGGTTCAAGCTCGACGGCCGCGATGGCTTCGGTGAGCCGTTCGCGGTGCTCATCGACAACGTGGCCCTCGTCCGGTAGTCCGTGCGAACGCACCTCCCCGTTCTGTTCCTCCTTGCCGTCTGGAGCCTTTGGTTCCTGACCGGGCCGGCCCTCGTGCAGACGGTGCCGGAGCGCACGCCCGGCTTCGTCGACGCGTCGCGGGCGGCCGGAGATTGGGCTGCCGCGGCGTTGGTCGGCGATCGAACGGCGCGATCCCGGGCGGGGGTCGAGAAGGCGTGGAGCCTCGAGCGCGACCAGGCGCCCCTGCCCAAGCTCCTGATGGGCCTTTCGGCTCGCTGGTTGACGCGTTGGCTCGGACCCTGGGGGGCCCTGTGCGCGCCGTTGTTCCTGCTGGGCCTCGCGTCCGCGTGGATGGCGTGGCGCCTGGCGGAGCGGGCCGCCGGTCGGTCCGCGGGGTTCGCCGCGGTCGCGCTCCTGCTCTTCGCTCCGGGGTACCTGCACGTGCTGCACACGCCCACACCCGAGGCCGTCATCGGCTTCTCCTGGATCTTCCTGGCCTACGCGGTGCTGCGCGGCTTCGAGAGCGCCCGGTGGCGCGCCGTCTCCCTGCTGGCCGCCGGCCTGGCGGCGGCGTCGCACGCCCAGGGCGTGGCCCTGGGGCTCGGTCTCTGGCTGGCGACCTGGTGGGTGCTCCGCGATCGCGACGGCGAGGCGCCCGGGGAGCGCGGGTTCGTGAGGGGGCCGAGGCTGCCCTGGAACGTGGCGCTCCTTCCGGTGGCCGGAGTGCTGCTGTTGCTCGCGCTGTGGCCGCTCGCGCAGGTGAGCGGCAAGAAGGCGCTCGAGGCCTTGTGGTTGGCGCCCCTGCGAGCGGTCCACCCCCCCTTCGCCTTCGGTGGCCGACTGCTCGACGGGCGCGCGGGAGAAGGCCCCGCCGCCTGGATGGGGCTGCTCGACGTCGCCTGGCGCCTGGCTCCCGCGCTGCTCGTGGGGCTGGTCGTGGGGGCGTGGCGGGGCTTTCGTCACCGCACGGAGGCCCTGGTCCTCCCGGGCTCCTTGCTGGCGCTCTCGCTGCTCGTCTGCTGCCTGAACGGCAGCGCATCGTACGACGGCCTGCGCCTCGACCTGGCGATGTTGCCCCTGGTCGCGTCGCTGGCGGGCCCCGGCCTGATCGAGCTCGGCCGGGCGCTCGGCCCCCAGCCGGGGACGAGGTACGGTTGGTCGCGTCGCGTGCTCGCGTGGTTGCCGGTCGCGGCGGTCGTCAGCGTCGCGGCCGAGGCCGTCGTGGTCCTGCCCTACGACCGCTTCTACCGCAGCCCCCTGGCCCCTGCCGTCTGGTCGGGGGGATCGGAGGGGAGCACGCTCGACGTCCAGGGCGCGCTCCTCGAGCCGTGGCTCGCCGACCTCGCCGACACCCATCCGGGGGGCGCCAGCCTGGCGGTGCTGCCCCGAGAGGCGGCGTTCGCGCGCACGCTCGACCTGCTGAAGCGGCTGAAGCGCCTGCCGAAGGGGCTCGCGACCGCCCCGGCGGCCGAGGCCCGGTGCCTGGGCCTGGCGCACCTGCCCGAGACGGCGCCGGCCGGCGAGCTCGACCGCGCGGTCGGGGAGCGCCGCGAGGTGATCCGTTACATGCTCCACGGAGTGCCGCTCTTTCGCGTGGTGTGCGGAGATCCGCCACCCAAGCCCAGACCGAAACCGAAACCGAAACCGAAGCCGTCGCCGACGGCGTCGGCCGTCATCGAGGAGGGTTCATGAGCCTGGCCAGGGGAGTGGGGTTCTTGTTGGCGTTCGGGTGGCTCGCGGCCTGCGATGGCGCCTCCGAAGGCGCACCCTGTGAGCCGCTGGTCGAGAACTCGGCGGCGCTCGGGGTCGATGAGGGGCTCGTGCTGCTGGACGGTCGCGTGGTGACCGACGAGGACGGGCGTACGTCCGATCTGGTCTGCTACGCCTCGGGCTCGTCGTTCGATCTGAAGAGCCGCGTGCGAGCGGGCACCACCGATCGGTTGCCCCTCCGCTGGTTCCGCGACGCCGGAGGCAGGGGGCTCGTATTCGCGAGCCTGACCGACGTGCCCGATCAGGCCCCCACGTCGGACGACGCCAATCTGTTCGTCAATGACCCCCAGCCGGGCTTCGGGTTCACGGTGGCGACCCCCGACTCGGCCTCCTTCGCGCGGGTACGCGTGGACGCGGTGAGCCCCGGCGGGGTCACGCTGTCGTACCAGTTGCACGTCACGTGCGAGTGAGCGTGACCGCAAGGTCGCGAGGGACGCTCATCTCTTCTTGGCGACGATCGAGACCTTGCCGTCGCGGCTGACCACGTCGAACTCGAAGTCCTGCTGGAACTTCTCCTTGAGGAGATCGCGCTTCTTGGCGAGGCGCTGCTCGAACTGCTCGTATGAGAGGTCTTCGGAGTCGGCGATGGCGTTGACCTTGGCCTGCCGATATTTGTCGTAGAGGTGCCGTGCGCCCGTGATGCCCTCGGTGGCAGCGGGCGGCGCCGCGGCGGGACGCGGGGCGACGACCGGGCGCGCGGGCTCGACCGGGCGCGCGGGCTCGACCGGGCGCGCGTAGAGGGCGGGGCCCGCGGGCGGCTTCGGAGCGAGCGGCGCAGGCGCCGCCGTCAGCGGGGGTGCGTCGATGGTCACCGTCGGGCGCTGCGACGGCCGCACCTCTTGCTGCGTCGGGGCTTGGACGGGCCTGGGAGGCGGGGGTGCGGCCGGGGCCGGCCTGTGCGTCGGCACGACGCCCGGCGGGAAGACCTGCTCGACGTCGTCGGGCGACAACTCGGGGCCTACGCGCGCGGGCTCGCGATCGTCGACGAGCTTCTGTTCTCCCCAGTTCTCGGCGAGGTGCGCGATGGCCTCGCGCTCGAGTTCTTCGACGTCGACGCGCGCGACCCCGCGCTCCGTCGCCGGGGCCTCGCCCGGACGACCCTCCTCGTCGGCCACGCGCGGACGAAAGCCTCGGTAGGACATGTAGTTGAAGGTGCCGTCCTCCATGGTGCGCAGGACGCGGTCCCAGTAGTTCGAGAGCGTGACGAACTTCTGGGTGACGGTGAGGAAGCGGAACTTGATCGACGCCTTCCGGTGCTTGTCGATGGCGGAGTTCTTCAGGAACGACTGGATCTTGCGCCGCAGATCGACGGGCTCGCGCTTCTCGACGCCCATGAAGAACTGCTCGTAGTGGATGCGGCACTGCTTGACGAGGTACTCGAGCTCCTTGATCTGGGCCTCGACCTCTTCGAGTTCTTCGAACCGCATCAATCCCCTGGTCTCGCGGACTCGTTGCCGCCGACTGTACCCGACGGGCGGGCTTCCTGCAATGTTGGCGCTCGGTCTCGTTCGTGCGATACTACCGCGCACGGACCATGCCGGCTTCGCTCGTGGAGACGACCCACCACCTCCTGCTGCTCTCGCACCTGTTCAAGCTGGGGTTGCTGGCGCGCGAGGGGGTCGAGCGGCTCGAGGGGCGGGTGCGCGGCGGAGTGACCGACGACCAGTTCCGCGATCTCCTGCTGCGCGACTACGCGCTCGATCGGCCGACGCTCGACGTGCTCTGGGCCTCGGTCGCGGCGTCGCTCGAGGTTCCCCAGCACCACATCACCCGGGTCGAGCGCGGCCGCTCCCGCGCGCGCAGAGAGGCGCCCCGCAGCCAGCCGCGCACGGCCGTCGAGGCCAAGCTGCGGGCGATCGAGGCCACCGAGGGCTCCGAACCGTATCCCTTCACGCCTCCCGACCTGTCGGCGCGCTACACCTTCCTCGAGATCATCGGCGTGGGCGGCATGGGCGTCGTCCACCTGGTCCGCGACAACGCGCTGAAGCGACGCGTGGCCATCAAGACGTTGCGCCCCGAGTTTCGGACCGACCCCCGCTGGATCAAATCGCTGATGTACGAGGCGGTGATCACGGGCAACCTGGAACACCCCAGCATCATCCCCATCTACGACCTCGGCCTCCTGCCTACGGGCGAGTTCTACTACTCTATGAAGTTCCTCGAGGGGCCGAGCCTCCGCGACGTCATCGACCGCGCCGCGACCGAGAAGCCGAGCTCCGGGCCCGAGGCGCACCTCGTCGAGCGCGTGCTGCTCTTCCGGCAGATCTGTTCCGGGCTCGACTACGCGCATTCGCGCGGCGTGATCCACCGCGATCTCAAGCCCTCGAACATCAGCGTCGGCTCCCACGGCGAGGTGGCCCTCATGGACTGGGGCATCTCCATGGGCATCTCGGGCGACTGGCCCGTCTGGAACGCCGACCCGGAGGCCGATCGCGTGATTGGTACCTTCGAGTACTCGGCGCCCGAGCAGGTGCTCGACGAGCACGCCGAGCCCTCGACCAGCGGCGACATCTATTCGCTGGGCGTGCTGCTCTACGAGATCCTCACGCTGCGGCTGCCCTACGGAACCTACGAGAGCGCCGCGCAGGTGGCGTGCCTCTCGAAGGAGCCGCCGCCCCTGCCCTCGGCCGTCGCTCCCGAGCGCGTGCGGCCCGGGGTGCTCGACGGCGTGTGCCTGAGGGCCCTCCACGCCGACCCGGCCAAGCGCTACCGCACCGTGCGCGAGATGCTCGACGAGCTCGACGCCTACATCTCGGGCACGCGCGAACGGCAGTACCTCGAGCAACTCTCGCACCAGGAGCAGGAGAGCGCCGACGCGATGTTGCGCGACTACGTGGCGCTGCTCGGGGAGCGCGCGTCCATCCGCTCGTCGCTCGGCGAGATGCGCAAGCAGGTCAACCTCTTCGTCTCCGAGGACATCCGCCAGCAGATGGGGCGGCTCGACAACCGCCTGAAGAACATCGACGTGCTGGCAGGGCAGCGCTACACCGAGATCCTCACGCACCTGAACCGCGCGCACGGCTACACGCCCGACAGTTCGCGCGTGCTGAGGGCCATGTTCCGGTTGTACCGCGCCCGCCTCGAGGAGGCCCGAACCGCGTTCGACCTCGACAACACCATCTACTACGGCAACCTGGCGCTCGACGCCGCCCGCCGCCTGGGCGACGAGACCTCGACGCTGGGCGCCCGGCTCTCGATTCGCAGCTACCCCGAGGGGGCCGAGATCAGCATCGCCAGCTACGCCGAGGTGAAGCGCGACGTGCGCTTCGAGGACGGGCGACCGCTCGGCAAGACGCCGCTCATGGACCAGCCCATCGCGCCGGGCAGCTACCTGATCATGGCGCGCAAGCCGGGCTTCCTCGACGAGCACCGCTTCCAGTTGGTGCTGGGGGGCGAGACGGCGCACCTGCTCGTGACCTTGTCGCCCCTCAGCATCGCGCTGGGCGAGGGCGGCCGCGAGCGCGAACTGCACGACATGCAGTTGCTGTTCGACGACGCCGTGGGCCAGGAGCGCGTCAAGCTCGTGCTGCTCGAAGGCACGCCCGGGGCCGGCATCCTGCACATCGCCAACTCGTTCAAGGACTTCCTGGAGCGGCTCGAGTACTTCGTGGCCTTCGTCTCGGTCGATTGCCGAGGGGTCCACGCCCAGGTGCCCTTCTACGTGGTCGGCGACATGATCAAGTTCCGCAGCGGCATCCGGCACGGGGAGTCCCGCTCCGATGTGCGCAAGCGGCTGCACGACATGCTGTTGGTCCCCCTGACCCACGAAGGGCGGACGGCCGCGCCCCGCGAAGAACAGGAGCAGGTGCCGCGGCTGGTCGAGCTGATCGGGGCCCTGCCCAGCATCGACCTCCCCGCCAGCCCGCTGACGGCGGCGCTGCGACGCGATCCGTCCGCGCTGCGTGCCGAGATCCTGCAGGCCTTGACGGTCTACTTCGAGTGGCTGGCGGGTTGGGTTCCGGTGGTGGTCATCCTGCACAACGCGCAGTGGGCCGACCCGTCCAGCGTCGAATTCCTGTCGACCCTGCGACGGCAGTCGCGCGGCAAGCCCATCGTCGTCATCGGCATCGTCGAAGAGGTGGGGGGCGATCTCCCGCGGGTCTGGCGGGACGCGGCCATCGACAGCCGAATCCGCCTCCGGCCGTTGGAGCACGAGGCCATGGAGCGGACGATCGCCAAGCTGCTGAACGGGGCGCCTTCGCTCGATCTGGTCCAGTTCCTCATCGATCGCAGCGGCGGGTTGCCGTACGTGACCGAGCACCTGATCGCGCGCCTGATCCGCGAGCGCAAGCTCTACCAACGGCGCACCGACGGCGAGTGGGTCAACAAGAAGACGGTCGAGCACGTACCGCGCTATTCGCTCGACCAGGTGCTCGAGGAGCAGATCGCCGACCTCACGCCGCCCGAGTTGCTGCACCTGCAGGCCGCCGCCGTCGTGGGCCGCATCTTCTGGAAGGAGGCGCTCGGCGAGGTGCTCGAGCGCTGCGACCCCGACGTGCTGCTCTCGCTGCTGCGGCGGCGGTTCCTGCACGAGCACGCGCACTCGCGGTTCCCGACCACGGAGGAGTACGCCTTCACCGTGAACGCCATGCGCGACCGCGTGTACGAGAAGATCCCCGAGCCCCAGCGCGTCGCGTGGCACGGGCGCGTGGCCCACTGGCTGTGGCAGAAGTATCGCGGCGCCATCGAAGAGGTGAGCCTGCTCGGGCACCATTACGAGTGCAGCCTCGACACGCCCGAGGCGGGCATCTTCTTTCAGCGCGTGGGTGACACCTGTCGGCGCTACGACGCGCTCGAGGAAGCGCTCGCCAACTACCGACGCGTGCTGGGGTTGAAGATCGACGCCCAGCGGGCCACCGACGTGCGCGCGGCGGTCGCCCAGATCGAGGCCGAGCTCGCGAAGAGGGCCTCGGCGTGAGTCGGGACGGCGAGGGGCGTGAGGTCTTCAGCGGAAGCCTGTTGCTGGCGGGGGCCTATGCCCTCCTGGCGCCCGGTGGCCGCGGCGTGGCGCTCCCCTGGCCTGCCGACGTGCGCGTGACCGCGCGCCCGGCGCCCGAGTGGAGCCTGACGGTCCGCGACGATCAGGGTGCGCGGGAGGTGCCGACCGACGGTGTCGCGAGGCTGCCGGCCGAGGGGCCGCCCCTGGCGATCGGACTCGACTTCGGGGCGCTGCCGGCCGGAGGGACCAGCGCGCTCGCGTGCCTGGCGGTGGCGCGCGCTCGGGCCGTGGCCCCGGACCGCGTCTGCGCTCACGCCCTGGCCCTTCATCGAGCGTTGCAGGGCGGGCGCGGGAGCGGCTACGACGTGCTCGTGAGCTTCGAGGGCCACCCCCTGGCGCTCCAGGTCGGACCCGATCGGAGGGTCGTCGGTCGCGCGTTCGAGCCGGGAGCCGGCATTTCGCTGCGGGTGGGTGTGGCCCCGAAGCGCGGGCGAACCGCCGACTGGATCGCCCGCTTCGAAGCGGCAATGCGCGCGCGGCCCCGCGACACCGATCGCCTGGTCGACGCGACCTCCGCGGCGGCCGGCGAGCTGATCGCCGACCTCGAGGCGGGGAGGCCCGACGCCCTGTCCGTGGCGTTGGCTCGCCTCGCGAGCCTGCGCGCCCTGGCCAACGAACTGCTCGGCGCGCCGTACGGGGCCCCCCTCGACGAGGCCCTGGCCTCTGCGGCGGTGCGATTGGGGGTGCCGGCGCATCCGTCGGGTGCCGCCGGTGACTGCTGGTTGGCCGCCCACCCCGACGACGAGCGCCTCGAGGCGCTGGCGACCGCGTGGCAGGGCCTCGGGCTCCGGGTCTTCGACGCCCGCCAATAAGCTGGCTCTCGTTCTTGGCTTGTCGCCGGGTGACCCCGGGCGGTAGAATGCGTCGGTCATCGACACCGGAGTTCCCATGGCCAGCGTCAACAAGGTCATCCTCATCGGCAACCTGGGCCAGGACCCCGAGGTGCGGTTCCTGCCGAGCGGCTCGGCCGTCGCCAACCTGCGCGTCGCGACCACCGAGACGTGGAACGACCGCGAGAAGGGCAAGCAGGAGCACACCGAGTGGCACACGGTGGTGGCCTTCGACAAGCTCGCCGAGCTCTGCAAGCAGTACCTGTCCAAGGGCCGCCAGATCTACGTCGAGGGCTCGCTGCGTACGCGCAGTTGGGAGGGCAAGGACGGGCAGAAGCGCTACAGCACCGAGGTGAAGGCCAGCCAGATCCTCTTCCTCTCCAGCGGGGGCGAGCGCTCCGCGCGGGGAACCGCGCCCGGCTTCGAGGCGCCCGCCAACGCCACGGCTCCGACGGCGGCGCCCGATCTTCCGCCCGAAGAAGACGACGATCTGCCGTTCTGACCCACCGCCCCGCACGCCATGCGCGCCTGCCCCGACCTGCCACGGTTCCTGATCCTGGCGCCCTACGACCGGCCGCCCCTCATCTGGGGCACCGAGCGCTGGGTGCTCTCCGACCGCGTCGGTCAGGCGTCGACGGTCGTGGGTGGGCCGTTCGCCGGAGCGTCGCTCACCGATCTGGTCGATCGGTTCGGGGCGCGCCTGGCGGGCAGCAACGGCCTTCGCGCCGACGGCCGGCTGAAGCTGCTCGTGAAGCTCCTCGAGACCCGGGATCGCCTGTCGGTGCAGGTTCACCCGGGGTGGGATGATCTTCCGAACCTGCCGCCCGGCGCCGAGTCGAAGGAGGAGGCCTGGCTCGTGCTCCGGGCCGAGCCGGGGTCCCGCATCTACGTGGGCGCGCGGCCCGATGGTTCGCGCGAGGCGCTGGCGGCGGCGCTCGAGGCCGGCACCGTCGAGCGCGAGCTCGGGTCCTTCGAGCCGCGCCCGGGCGCCGTGGTGCACCTGCGCCCAGGTACCCTGCACGCCATCGGCGCCGGCCTCACCATGGCCGAGGTGCAGGAGAGCTCCGACACCACGTACCGCGTATGGGATTGGGGCCGGGTCGACGCCGACGGGAGGCCGCGCGCCCTGCACGTGGCCGAGGCCCTGGCCGTGACGCGCTTCGACCGCGGGCTCGCGTCGTCGGTCCTCGAAGGCAGCTACCCGTCGCTGCCGAAGCCCGGCCACGAGGCGCCGTTCTCGATGGCGTGGCTCTCCGGTCCCCGAAGCGACGTGCTGAAGGGTCGACCGGGCGCCTTCGTGGCCCATACGCTCGTCAGCGGAGAGGCGCTCGTCGA
>CAZBRS010000031.1:0-39222 GCA_964494475.1 uncultured Myxococcales bacterium
GCGCTCGTCATACTCGGCCTCACGGGGCGAAAGGCCGTTGATGCGTCCTATGCACCTGCTGCCGGGCGTCATCGACGTGTGCCGCCGGTTCGACCCGACCTTCGACCCGGCGGGCATCGAGCAGCGCCCCTCCAGCGCCGGGACCTTCCTGGGGCTCACGGTCACCGTCGAGGCCACCAGCCCCGAGCAGCTCGAAGGGCTCTACCGCACGCTCTCGGCGCACCCCCTGGTCCGGATGGTGCTGTAGGCCCTGCGTCATCCGGAGAGACGATCGGCGTGTTCGCCCCAGCGTCTTGAAACCGTTTGTCAGCGCTGGTGATTGCCGAAAATACCCCAGTGGATTCGCCGACAACGACCCGCGCAGTTTTTTCACCTTGACTCCACCGTCGGTTCGCCGTAACCGGTAAGTAAGTAACAAGTAACATGGGACACTGGCCATCCGGCGACGCGGAGTCTCCGGAACGCGGGCAGTCTTCACCGGCGAGGCTTGTCCGCGGCGTCCCGAGGGAGGAGGCGACGATGTCTCGCTCGCTGTGGACCTGTCTCTCGTGCGTGGTGCTGCTGCTCCCCACGGCCTGCGAGGCGCCCGCGCCGGGCGCCGCAGGGTCCGAACCGGGCACGCTGGAGGCCGCGCTGCAAGGCTCCTGCTCGGCCAAGTGCACGACCGACGCGCAGTGCGACGATCACAACGCCTGCACCGACGATCGCTGCAAGTCGAAAAAGTGCGTCTTCTCGCCCAAGGCCAACGGCACGGCCTGCGAGGAGGGCAACCTGTGCACCCTGGGCGACACCTGCAAGGCCGGCGTGTGCCGCGCGGGTAAGCACCTCGAGTGCACGGCCCTCGACGCCTGCCACAAGAAGGGCGCGTGCAACCCGAAGACGGGCGTGTGTACCAACCCGATCGGCAAGGACGGCGTGGCGTGCCAGGACGGCAACGCCTGCACCGTGGGCGACCGGTGCAAGAAGGGCGTCTGCAAGGCCGGCGCGCCGCTCACCTGCAACGACGCCGACGTGTGCACGAACGATTCCTGCGACCCTGCGAAGGGTTGCGTCTTCGCGACGTTCTGCGACGACGACGACGGGTGCACCGCCGACTCCTGCGCCGCGGGCATCTGCCACTACCGCTACCTGGCCCAGGGCACTCCCTGCGACGACGGCGACCCGTGCACGCTGGACGACGCCTGCCTGCCGACTCCCGGTATGGAGGCGAGCACGTGCTACGGCCGGGGTTGGCAGAGCTGCGACGACGGGGATCCGTGCACCGGAGACTGGTGCGACCCCGTCGCGGGGTGCCTGCACGGACCGGCCTGCGACGACGGCAACCCCTGCAACGTCGACCAGTGCGACCCGACCCTCGGTGGGTGCTTCCAGGAGTGGCTGCCCGACGGCGCGCCCTGCGGTGCCCTCTCCGGGTGCCTGGAGGGCGCCACCTGCCTGGGCGGCTGGTGTCAGGCGCTCCCGGAGGCCTGCGACGACGGCAATCCGTGCACCGACGACGGCTGCGGCCCCGAGGGCCTGTGCGACCACTCCGCGCGGGCCTGCAGCGACGGGAACGGGTGCACGTCGGACACCTGCGACCCGGCCACGGGTGCGTGCGCGTCGGCGCCCCTCCCCGATGGCGCCGACTGCTCCGGGCCCTACGCCGAGATGTGCGTGACGGGCACCTGCACGCACCAGCGCTGCCGCTTCGACTTCTACCTGTGGTCGCGGTGTGACGACGGTGACCCTTGCACGTCCGATCATTGCGGCTCCAGCGGCCAGTGCGTCCACGAGCCGGCCTCCTGCGACGACGGCAACCCCTGCACGGCCGACACCTGCGACCCGGCCACTGGCTGCATCGGGACGCCTGTGGCGGACGGGACCGCGTGCGGCGGCGGAGATCCGTGCCTGGAGGGCACCGTCTGCCAGGGGGGAGCGTGCGCCGTCACGACGCGGGACTGCGACGACGGCGATTCGTGCACCCTGGACTCGTGCCGGGCCAGCGGGGCGACCTTCGCGTGCTACCACGCCGAGCCCTGGTGCGACGACGGGAACCCCTGCACCGTCGACGCCTGCGACCCGGCCACCGGGGGCTGCGTCAACGAGGCGCAGGACCAGGTGGCCTGCGACGACGGCAACGCCTGTACCTCGGCCGACCTCTGCCTGGGCGGGTGGTGTCAGGGCCAGCCCGTGGACTGCGACGACGGGGATCCGTGGACCGACGACTCTTGCGATTGGTGGTCCGGCGGGTGCTACCACAACAACCCCTGCAACGACGGCAATCCGTGCACCCGGGATGCCTACGACCCCACCTGGGGCTGCGCGTACGAACCCGTCGCCGACGCCGCGCCCTGCGACGACCAGAACCCGTGCACCCTGGGCGACACCTGCGTCGCCGGCGCTTGCGGCGTGCCGCTGGACTGCGACGACGGCGACCCGTCGACGGTCGACTACTGCGATTGGTACTCGGGGTGCTCTCACTACAACCCCTGCAACGACGGGAACGCGTGCACCGCCGACCTGTGGGACCCGATGTTCGGCTGCACGTGGGGCCCGGGCCCGGACGGGAGCCCCTGCGACGACGGGAGCGCCTGCACCGTGGGCGACACCTGCGTCAGCGGCGCCTGTGGCGTGCCGCTCGATTGCGACGACGGCGAGCCGTCGACCGTCGATGCCTGCGATGGTTGGTCCGGGTGCTATCACTACAACCCGTGCGACGACGGGAACCCGTGCACGGTCGACACCTACGACCCGATGCTGGGCTGCGCGTCCGCTCCGGCCGACGACGAGACCCCCTGCGACGACGGCAACCCGTGCACGGCCGACGATTCGTGCCTCGGCGGAGGGTGCCAGGGGGCCCCGGCCGACGCCGCGACGCCGTGCGACGATGGGAACCCGTGCACCGAGGGCGACACCTGCGTCGGCAGCACCTGCGGCGTGCCGTTGGACTGCGATGACGGCAATGGGTGCACGTTCGACCTGTGCGACGGGTGGTACGGCGGGTGCTATCACTTCAACCCCTGTGACGACGGGAGCCCCTGCACCGACGACGGCTGCGACGCGGACGGAAATTGCACGTTCCTGCCGGTCGCGAACGGCGCGTCGTGCGGCGCCGCGGGGTGGTGCGACGAGGGGGGAGTCTGCCAGGACGGGACCTGCGTGACCGTCCCGGTGGACTGCGGCGACGGGAACCTGTGCTCCCGCGACCAGTGCTGGGGTGGGTTCATCGAAGGCGGGTACTTCTGCGTGCACATGATCGACACGTGCAACGACAGCAACCCCTGCACGGCCGACTCGTGCGACCCGGCCTCCGGTTGCCAGCACGCCTTGCTGGCCGATGGCTCCACCTGCGACGACGGGAACGTGTGCACCACCGGCGATGTCTGCCAGGCGGGCCTCTGCGCGACCATGCCGGTCGACTGCGACGACGGTGACCCGTGCACAGAGGACTGGTGCGAGAGCTGGCCCTCGCCGGAGCCCATCCCCGGGCCGCTCGCGGGAGGGTGCCGGCACTACAACCCCTGCGACGACGGCAACCCGTGCACCACCGATGGCTGCGACGCCGAGGGCGTGTGCCTGTACACCCCGGTGGACGACGCCACCCCCTGCGCCGACGGGTGGTCCTGCACCAGGGGAGACACCTGCCTGGCCGGCAAGTGCGTCGGGACGCCCGTCGACTGCTCCGACGGCGACGCCTGCACGTCCGACGTGTGCGAGGGCTGGTACGGGGGCGAGGACAGCCCGTACCAGTGCTCGAATTACCCGCTGGACTGCAACGACGGCAACCCGTGCACCACCGAGTCGTGCGAAGCGGGCGTGGGCTGCGTCTATGTCACGCTCGAGGAGGGCGCGGCCTGCGACGACGGAACGGACTGCACCACCAACGACGTGTGCACGGGCGGGCGGTGCATGGGCACCCCGTCGTCCGAGCCGTGCATCAACTGCGGCGGGCCCTGCGAGCCCGGTTACACGTACGAGGGCTGCTGCGACGGCGCCCGCGTCGTGTTCTGCGAGAACGGCGTGATCCGGTGCGTCGCGTGCGTCGAGCCGCCCACCTGCGGCTGGAAGGCCGAGTACCGGTACTACGACTGCGGCGGCGAAGGCGCCGAGCCGAGCGGGACGTTCCCGCTCGAATGCCCCGCCCCGTGCGCACCCGCGTGCGACGGCAAGGCCTGCGGCGACGACGGCTGCGGCGGGCAGTGTGGCGGCTGCCCGCCGGGCGAGTCGTGCACCGACTTCCAGTGCGGGCCCTGCGCGCCCGACTGCACGGGCCAGGAGTGCGGCCTCGACGGCTGCGGCGGCTCGTGCGGCACGTGCGCCGAGGGGATGTGGTGCGGCGCCGACGAGCTCTGCCACGCCCCCGATTGCTACACGGACGCCGACTGCGCCACCGGGGCCGTGTGCAGCAACGGGCAGTGCGTGGTGCAGGGCACGGGGACGTGCCCCTCGTTCTACGCGTGCGCGAACTCGTGCCCGGCTGAGGACAACGCCTGCATCCAGGGTTGCCTGGACCAGCTGTCCCCCGAGGGGCGGGCGCTCTTCGAAGCCCTGAACGGATGCCTGAACACGTACTGCGCCAGCGCGGTCACCCAGGAAGAGTTCGACCAGTGCCTGCGCCTGCACTGCGAGGGTCCCTACGTGGCCTGCTTCGGCACCCCCTACTGAACGGTGCTGACGCCCGTGGCTGCCCTCACGGCTGGTAGAACAGCGGGTGGTGGTAGTCGTGGGTGATCCACGGCTTCTCGTTCGGCGCCAGCTTGGGCGTCACCACTCCAGAGGGCCAGGCCAGCGTGGCCACCCACCACATATCGTGGTCGTAGAGCGCGACGTTGCCCACCTCGTAGACCTGGCTCCCGTTCACGTACACGCGCACCGTGGCGAAGGCGCTCCCGAAGCCGTGGTCGTCCCAGTAGTTCACGCCGAGGGCGTAGGCGAGGCCCTCTTCGGGGGCCGCCAGGTTGATGTTCTCGGGGCCGTTGCCGTCCACGTCGTCGCGGTCCAGGTGGGGGTCGTCGTCGGTGCTCGAGACCGAGCACCAGTTCTCGCCCGGCGTCTTCCCCGACCCACCGACGTTGTGGCGAACCACGACGCCTGCCGTCCCGCGCACCACCTTGACCCCGCCGCGCACTCTCGTCCGGTCGCGACCCACGTCGCGCGCCCCACCCTGCGCAGGGTGGGGCCGGGCAAAGCCTTGCCCTCGACCTCGCTCTCTCGCCCGCGTCGAGCCTTCCGGCTCGCCTCGAGAACCCCGATCCGTCCTTCCTCGTCGACCTTGACCCGCCCTTCGGCGCTCGCCATACTCGGCCTCACGGGGCGAAAGGCCGTTGATGCGTCCTATGCACGTGACGGTGCCCTAGATTGCTATATGCTGTTGTGTGCAAGGACGGTTTCTCCGAGGCGACATGATCGACGTGCGCGTTCAAGAGATCGTTCGACGTCTGCCGGCGGATCTCCAGGCTGAAGTGCTCGACTTCGCAGAGTATCTCGCCGAGAAGAGCGGCACCGGTCGAAGCGACGACGACTGGTCGCGCGTGTCGTTGGAGGCCGCCCTCCGCGGGATGGAAGACGAGCCCGTTCCCGACTACAGCGTCGAGGACCTCAAGGAGGTCTTCGCGTGAAGAGGGCCGGGCAGGTCGTCCTCTTTCGGCGCGGTTGGCCGTCGTGGAGGGCCATCGAGGAAGCCCTTGACCAAGCGAGAAGCGGCCCAGGGGCGGTCCTCGGTACGGGACTCGAGGAAGCGCGAGGCCCAGTGCACCAACAGCCTGACGACAACAGCGGTTGAACGAACCTCTCCACCGCTGCCGCGCTCCCCGCAGACGGGGCGCTCGGAGGGTGGGGGTTGACGTTGGTCATAGAATGGGGAAAGTAGCACATGAACGATACCAATAAGATACAAGCGTACATCAACAATTTTAGGCGACATCTGGCGCAACACCTTAAGCCAGGCATCGGTCTCTCTTGCCATGTTTATCCAGTTACGGGCGAAGGCGCAGTTATTGAGTTTAGTATTGGTCCAAATATTAGCAGCGATGATCAATTTGGACATTCAAGAGAAACGGTGAATCGAGTCTTGGAGGTGGTCCCGCAGCGGATGGTTGGCGGAAACACAGGCGGGATCAAGTTTGGTGGTACGAATATTAGTATGGAGGAAGATAGGATAGTCATCATAAAGGGCGAGGACGAAGATTCATTGTGGAGCGACCAAGGAGCGCAGGAAGACGTACAGAGAATAATTAGTCCGGCGAGGGCTCGCAGATGAAATTCGGGCCAATTGACGGTAATTACAAAGAGGTGCGTGATCTTCTGGTTAATCACGGCCTCAATCTGGCCGACTACATCGAGAAGCCTCCGGCCCCTCTGCGGACGAGGTTCATCGTTATCCCAGTAGTCGTCTTCTCTTTTTCCCTGTTGGGCCTTGCGCTGCTACCTGACGACTCACCGGCATGGCCGTCGAGGGTTTTTTACATCCTGAGCTTCGGCAGTGGGACTTGGATATGTGCGGCGGCTCAACTACGGTTTCGAAATGGCGTCGCGACGTTCTGCGTCGCGGTGGGTCTCGTTCTCACTTTTCTCCTTGCTGCCGGGTCAATGTCTCCGCGGGAAGCAGCAGACGCGGTAAGGAGCATGAGGTCCGAGTAGGCGGCCGACAATCGGCTGCAAAGCGGATTGGCTCCAGCGCTGGCGCGCTTCCGCCAAAGGGAGCGCCGTAAGTTGGCGAGACCGCCCAACCCCCGTCGCTCCGCGCAGCGACCTTCCCCTCGATTGCCACGATTCCGAGGTTCTGCTACCGTTCGAGTAGCTCAGGCGGTGCTGCATGCCCACGTCGCTCCTCATCGGGCCCTATCGCTTCTTCTTCTACTCGGGTGACGGGACCGAACCCCCGCACACGCACGCCCGGCGCGACGATTTCGAGGCGAAGTTTTGGTTGAGTCCGGTACGCTTGGCCTGGAGCCGCGGCTTCGCGGGCTCGGAGCTTCGTCAACTGGAGAGGCTCGTCGAGGCGCACGAGTCGGAGTTGCTGGAGGTCTGGAATGAGTATTTCGACGCTGGCCGTTAGCCCCCAGATCGTGGCGGTGTCCACGAACGACGACATGCTGCGTGTCACCCTGGCCGACGGCCGCGTGGTCGAGGTCCCGATTGCCTGGTACCCGCGGCTCTCGCACGCGCTGCCCGAACACCGGGCGTCGTGTCAGATCCTGGGGCGGGGCCACGGGATCCACTGGCCCGAGCTCGACGAGGACATCAGCGTCGAGAATCTGCTCTTTGGTCAGCCTTCGGGCGAGGGGCGCGCGTCGTTCGCGCGCTGGAAGGCCTGGTACGCGTCGAAGATCGGCGCGGCCGGGGTGTCGTGACCGTACAGACGGCGCACCCGCGCGGCCTCCCCAGCAGGGCGGCTACGCCATGACCAACAAGGGCCCCCAGCACGACGAGGCCTGGCTGATCTTCATGGACATGGTGAACAACCAGCTGCCCTCCTTCGAGGCCAAGGCCGAGGCGCTGTATTACTTCCCGCTGTGGCGCACGTGGTTCGGCCTCTATGGCCTCTGCAAGCTGGTCTGGAACGACGTGATGCCGTCGGACAACTTCAAGGAGTCGGAGCCCGCCAAGGTGCCCGGCCACGTGCGCAACTACCTGGCCGCGGTCGAGTCCATGCTGGGCACCACGGGCATGGACGAGCACCGCATGCTCGAGGAGTCGGCGCGCGTCTACAACCTGCAGCGCCTGATGTCGAACCTGTTCGGCAAGGCCGGCGCGGCGCACGATCTGCCGCCCTACCGCGCCGTGGGCCCCGTGACCGAGGAGGAGTACCTGTCCCGCGCCGAGCGCTACGAGGGCCAGTTGAAGACCCAGGTCGGCTTCGACCCGGTGGGCCGCACCACCGCCGAGAAGATGGCCGCCCTGCGCACCCACCGCGAGGCGCAGTACGTCGCGCTCCAGCAGGTCGTGTACCGGCGCCGCGGCTGGACCGAGGACGGCCTCCCGACCCGCGCGCGGCTCGAGGAGCTGGGCATCGCCATCCCCGAGGTGCTGGCCCTGTTGCCCGACCAGGGGTGCTCCCGGCCATGATCACGGTGAACGACCGCGACCGCCTGGACTGGCACGCCGGCATGACCGTGGCCGAGGTGCTCCGCCAGATGAACTGGGACTTCGCCCTGATCGTCGCGAGTGTGAACGGCCGCCACGTGCCCCCCACCGAGTACGAGACCACGCCCGTGCCCGACGGGGCCGAGGTGCGCCTGATCCACGTGATGCACGGGGGGTAGCAGGCGCTGCCCCACGCCTGTCCGCTGCCCGTGCGGACGACATCGTCGAACGGTGGCCCGGCGACCACGAAGAGTAAAGGGCGGGTGATGCGTCGTGTGCACAGGTCATAAACACCAGGCCGCGCGAACCTTTTTCCGCCAGCGCTTGACGTTCCGTCTGGCGTTGGCGCCAATTGCGGCGCTTTCGTGGCGGCGTCGCCCTCGAACAGCATCACCACGAGGAGGATCTTCATGCTGCGCAGAATCATCCTGGTGCTCGGGGTCGCAGGGTTCGTCGGCCTGACCGGGTGCGGCGGCGACGACGGCACGAGCAACGGCGGAGAGGACACGATCGGCGGCGATGACACCGCGAGCGGCAGCGACACGGTCGTCGACCTGCTCGTGCCCGGCGGCGCCCTGGGGGCCTGCGCCGAGAAGGACGGCGAAGGTTGCCACGAGTTCGTGGGGGCCAACTACACCGAGGAGCTGGCCTCGGCCGCCTGCGACGGCTCCGACGAGATCTTCCAGTGGGGCGCCAGTTGCTCGAAATCCGGCGCCGTGGGCACTTGCCTGATGGCGGTGATGAGCGAGATGAGTCTGCTGATGGTGTACTACGACTACTACGACGCGGCCAAGACCGCGTGCGGGTCGCTGGAAGGGACGTGGTCCGACCTGTAGCTGAACATCTTCATCCGGACCCCCTCACCTGGGCTGCACCGCGGGCGCGTAGCGGCACCCTTCAGCAGCGTCCAGGAACGCAGAATCCAAGGCATCGACCGACCCCGTGTGATCCAGGTCGGACCCTCCGCACCAGTCGTTCGCGGCCGAGCAGCCCGTCGAAGCCGTCGCGGAGGCTTGCTGGAACAGCAGCCGGTCGGACTCGCCCACCGAGCCGTCGTGGTCCAGGTCGGGCCGCGCGCAGCCCAGCCGGGCCCAGGTGCAGTCCAACGCTCCCGGGGTCGTGACGCACAGGGGCAGGGCCTCCAGCAGCTCGAGGCCCCCGAAGACCACGTGGCGCGGCGTCGGGACCGCGTGCCAGTCGGTCGCCCCGTCCGGTGTCCAGGCGCGGGCCTCGTAGCCGTCGCCGGCGCGCCGCAGGGGCGGCGTCGTGCCCCAGGCGTCCGCGAAGCGCTGCTTGACGACGTCGTTCTTCCCCGCCAGCTCGTCCTGCACGCGCTTGGCGATCTCCTCGTCGGTGAGCAGCGCCGCGTCGGCGGTGTCGGCCATCTCCAGCACTGCCTCCAGGCGCGCCATCTGCTGTTCCACGGACGCGAAGTCGCCCAGGTCGGCCGCCGCCAAAGGAAGCCCACCCTGGGCGTCGATCAGCGCGGTCCAGAAGCGCCTGCGCGCTTGCTCGGCCGGGTTCGTGGACGCGTACAGCACGTCGGCGAAGACCCGGGATAGATCGGTCATCTGCCGCAGCGCCGCGCTCGTCTCGGCCTGCAACGCGGCGTCGCCGGTGATGCGCGCGTACTCGCAGACCGCCAGGAGTGCATTCACCGGCTGGTCGTAGTTGCCATAGAAGTGCCCCAGCAGCGAGTTGGCGCTGCCCGGGACGGTGGCCTCCATCTGGCGGGCCTTGTCGATGAGCCCCTTGCCGCCCAGGGTCAGCTCGTTCATCTGGCCCCAGGTCTTGCCGCAGATCGCGCCGCCCAGGCTGGTGCAGGTGTGGGCCGAGCCCTTGGGGGCGCAGCCGACGTCCTTGTCGAGGATCGGCGAGAACAGCTCGTCGAGCGCCCCCGGCTCGGGCAGCTCGGGCAGGGGAAGGGCCAGCCCCTCCGTGGACAGGGCCCGCGCCAGGTAGGTCATCTGGCAGTCGGACATGCTGCCCAGGTCTTCGACCTCGGTGGTGCCGTCGGGGCGCACCTGGCCGCTGGGGATCAGCTGGTCCCACGGGCCCTGCTCGGGCACCGTCATGATGCGGCCGCCGTTCGACTGCACGCTGTCGCCCACCATCTGGCCCGCCGCCCAGGCCCGGGTCGCGGCAGCGCGCACGTCGGGGTCGGCGTCGGCGTCGTCCATGGCCTCGCGCGCGGCCAGGAAGCCGAACGCCAGGTCGGGGAAGTTGTCGCGCGAGTTGTGGTTCGAGAAGAACGCGCCCGCCCAGGGGTAGGGCTCGGGCACGCGCATCAGCGAGGTGCAGCAGTCGCTGACGCGCAGGTACGCCGGCAGCATGCTGAAGCCGTAGGTCACCGCGTAGGGGCCGATCTCCTGGGCCGGCATGTAGGTCAAGAGGATGTCCGGGGGCTCGCCGCGGTACGTGATCGTGACGCCGTCGAAGAACGCCGCCAGCATCTCGGCCTGCAGCGCCGGGTCGGGCGGGAAGGGCGGCGTGATGGCGACGCCCTCGCGGGTGCGCGTGACCGTGCCGGCCGGGCCGTCGACGGTCATCGTCCAGCCCGGGTACGCGTTGCGCCCGGTCACCCCGTCGTGCCCGGTCATCGTCGCGAGGAACGCCAGGCCGTCGAACATGCGGATCACGCTCAAGGCCAGCAGCCTCGACCGGAACACCTTGTACGCGAACCACGCGGCGCGGGCCGACAGGCCCATGCTGTTGTTGTCGTTGGGCCCCGGCACGACCTCGAACACGTCGCCCGTGCGGCGGATGCCGGCCTTCCGGATGTTGATCCCGAACGTGGTGTCGCCGAAGACCATGAACCGGTTGTACGCGACCACCGCGCGCTCGACGCGCTCGCGGTAGTACAGCTTGAACGCGCGAGCGGCAGCGACGGGGTCGGCCACGGGGGCCTCGAGCCCGTCCGGGAGGGCCGCGTCGGTCGTTGCGAGGTCGTCGTCGACGACATCGGCGGGGGACAGGTCGGCGACGTCGTCCGCCGGGCTGGAGCTGCCGCCCGAGCATCCCCACGAACCTGCCAGGACCGCCAGGATCGCCAGCACCGCCCGCAGGTTGAATCGAATCGTACGCGAATCCGTGGTCATGTCGCCCACCCGTTCAGCGAATCGACGTCCATGGTACGCGGCGGGGAGGAGATAGGGAAGGGCCGGGCTGGGGTCTGCGAACCGGGTCCGGGCTCCCCGGTTCCTAGGGCTGGCACGAGCAGGTCGCGGGAGTGGAGGCCGCTGTGCGCGGGGCCGGGGTGCCCACCGTGAAGTCGGCGGCGTTGGCGTCGGTGTCGTCACAGCCCGTGCCCGGGGTCGCGCCGCCGCCGTTGCGGAGGGCCGCCTTGGTCGACGAGAGCGCCTCGGTCGCGCCGCCGCCTTCGCCGCAGGTGCCCGTGCCGAACGCCACCAGGTCGACGACGGTGCCCGCCGCCGGACAGCCGGTGAGCTCGGTGTCGTCGGCGACCAGCGCCACCTTCCCGTTGGTCTGGCTCATGTTGCTGCCGGCCGAGAGGTCCACCAGCGGGCTGGGCAGGGCTGCGCCGACGCTGCCGTTGCTGGCCAGCTGGACCAGCAGGTAGCCGCCCCCCGCGATCGTCGTGCCGTCGGGCAGCACGTTGGCCTTCCAGGTGGTGCCGGTCGCCGAGGCGTACTGGATCGACCAGCCCGAGACGTCGGCGCTGGCCGCGGCCCGGTTGTGCAGCTCGACGTAGTCGTTGGTGAAGGTCGCGTTGGCGTTCCCGCCGCCGCCGTACACCTGGCTGAGGACGACCGCCGGCGCGCACGCGCCGGGGAGGGAGCAGACGCTCGGCGAGCCGGAGCACGTGAAGCCGTCCTCGACCGTGCAGGTGGCCGAGCAGCCGTCGCTCGCGGCCAGGTTGTGGTCGTCGCAGCCCTCGCTGCCCTCGACGAGCCCGTTGCCGCAGGCGTTCAGGGCCGTGATGCGGCCCGTGCCGCCCACGGGGTAGTCGGCCGCGAGGACGTGCCCTCCGAGCCCGACGACGATGTAGTCCTCGAGCGCCGCCTGGTACGTCGCGTCGATGATGGTGAACGGCACGCCGTCGTAGGGCGACTGGTCGCCGCCGTTGGCCTCGTAGTCGATGGTGGCGATGGTCAGCGGGGCGCCGGGCACGACCACGCCGTCGGCGACGAGGACCGTCCCGTCGTCGAGCGTGACGCTGCGGACGCGGCTGCCGGCGGCGGTGACCGCGCCGGACGCGTCGAGGGTGCGGGCCGGCTGGCTGCCGTCCCACGTGTACCGGAAGCCGGCGATCTGCAGGAAGCGCCCGTCGACCACCTCGACCTTCGAGACGGCGTTCTCGAGCAGCGCCTTGAACATGTCGCGCGACACGTTGGGGACGATGGCCTCGTGGTTCGAGAACGGCAGCATGGCGAACGTGTCGTACAGCGACAGGCTTCCGGCGGGGAGCACGCTGTTGTTGCGGATGCCGCCGCCGTTCTGCAGGCCCACGACCGGGGCGGGGACGCCGGACGCGGACGCGAGCAGCTTGCCCTGCCAGAGCAGCGCGTCGGCCACGAGGTCGCCCTCGTTGGTCTCCATGGTGCGCACGTTGGCGCGGAGGCCGTCGAGCGCCACGTCGCTGTCCCCGATGACGGTGGCCTTGGCCTGGTTGGTCGCGTCCTGCAGGGGCGCGACGACGGCGGCCTGGAGCGTCGCGTCGGCGGTCACGGCGTCGGGCACGTCCTTGTTCGCGACCCGGATCGGCCCGCTCAGGGCCTCGTCGACGGTGACCAGGTGTCCCGTCGCGTCGAACTTGGCCACCAGGCGGCCGACGTAGCGGTACAGCGAGCCGGCCACCACGATGGGCACCGCCACGCCGTCGGCGTCGGTGACCATCTCGGGGTACACGCCGCTGGTCTTCTCGCTGGGGACCAGCACGCCCGCGGTGCTGGTGGGCACCTCGTGGCCGCCGCCCGAGACCACGATGTCGACGTCGTGCAGCAGCGGGACGACCTTCTTGTCGTTCCCCACGGCTTGCAGGTGGCTGAGCAGCACGATCTTGTTCACGCCGGCTCCGGTCAGCTCGTCGACCTCGGCCTGGATCGCCGCGACCGCGGGCGTGACCTGCACGTCGCCGAGCATCGATAGGTACGGCAGCTCCTCGGTGATGGCGCCGACCACGCCGATCTTCTCGCCGCCCACGGTGACGACGGTCGACTTCGCGAAGCGGCCCGCGGTGGCCTGCTGCTGCAGCGCCGCGTCGGCCGACACGTCGAGGTTGGCGCCGACGAAGGTCACGGGCGTCGTGAAGCCGCGCATGAAGTCGGCCAGGGTCGCCGGCCCGAAGTCGAAGTCGTGGTTCCCGAGCCCGATGGCGTCGTAGCCCAGGTCCTGCAGGACGACGGTCTCGTAGAACGGAACGCCGTTCTCCAGGCTGGCCTTGAAGTTCAGCCCGGGCAGGAAGTTGTCACCCGCGGAGACGACCACCGTGCCGGTCGCGGCGACGTCCCCCGCCGCGATCGGCGGCTGGAACGCGGCGGCCTCGGCCTTCAGGTCCTTCAGGAGCGTCGCGAAGTAGGCCACGCCGCCGAAGCCGTCGCCGGGCAGCATGGCGGACTCGGTGTCGCTGGAGTGCAGCAGCGTGAGCCAGAAGACGGTCGGCGCGACCACGTCGGGGGTCACGGCGTCGCCCACCTGGTCCGGGGTCGCCGTGTCCTCGGTCGCGTCCGGGGTCTCGACGGTGTCCCTGCCGGGCGCCACGTCGTCGCCGCCGGCTTCTTCCACGTCCGTGCCCGTGCGGTCGTCGGCGAGATCGGCCGGGAGGGCGTCGCGGCCTGGAGCCACGGTGTCGTCACCGGGACCGGTGGTGTCCCAGGTCGGCTCCCCCGTGTCCTCTCTCTCGTTCCCGCCCCCGGACGAGCACCCCGTACCGACGAGCCACGCGCACGCGCACGCGACGACGAGCCAGCGCATCGAAGCCATCTTCCCCCCCCCTGTTCTTTCGTTTTCTTCGATTGGCGCGGCAGTATCGACAGGAGGCCACTGGGAGTCAAGAGAGGTCGTGCGTCGCCTTGGCGCGTGCGGGGGACGTGCCCGCAGCGGATCGCCGGCCCCGTACTCCGCGGACCCGACACGGAAGGAGCCTCCGGCCTGGCGCTGACTCTTCGGCTGCGGCCTGGCGTGTGCGCGTACTTCAAGGGCGGACCGCGCGGGGTCAGGGCAGGGGCGGATACCCCGTGATGCGGCGCATGGCCCGGTACAGCGGCTGCAGCCTGCCGTAGAGGGGCCGATAGACGGCGCGGTACAGCTCGTCGTAGCGCTGCACGTTCTCGGGGATGGGCTCGAACGCGCGGCCGACGCCCGTCATCGCGGCCACCGCGGTGTCGAGGTCGCGGTGCAGGCCGGCGCCCACCGCTCCCAGGATGGCGGCGCCCAGCCCCGAGGCCTCGTCGCAGCGTGCCCGGCGGGCCGGCATGCCGAACACGTCGGCCGCGATCTGCATCACGAGGTCGCTGCGCGAGCCGCCCCCGCAGAGCGTGAGCTCGGTGACGGGCGTGCCCGTGCGCGCCTCGACGCGCTCGCGGCCGGCGCGCATCTCGTAGGCCAGCCCCTCCAGCAGCGCGCGGTACAGGTGCGGCTTCCGGTGGGCGGCGCCGAAGCCGATGATGGCGCCCTTGCCCTCCGGGCCCGGGTGGCGCAGGCCGGGGGTCCAGTAGGGCTGCAGGGTCAGGCCCAGGCACCCCGGCGGCACGTCGGCGGCCAGCTCCTCCAGCAGCGCCTCGGGCTCGAGGCCGCGCGCGTGCGCCTGCTCGTGCTCCAGGTGCGCGAACTGCTCCTTGAACCACGTGACCATCCAGAACCCGCGGAAGACCTGGTACTCGACGTTGTAGTGGCCGTCGCGGGCGCTGGGGTAGGGTGGGACCAGGCGCACGGGCTCGACGTAGCGCGCCGAGTCGACGTTGAACGTGGCCGTCGTGCCGAAGCCGATGCAGGCCTGGTGGGGCTCGAGGCAACCGGAGCCGAGGACCTCGCAGGCCTTGTCGGAGCCCCCCGAGATCACGGGCAGCCCCTCGGGCAGGCCGGTGTGGCGAGCGGCCGAGGCACAGACCGCACCGAGCAGCCGTCCGGGGGGCACCAGCTCGGGCAGCGTGCGCGGCTCGACCGCCAGGGCCCGCCACTTCCAATCGGACGGGCGGCACCACGCCAGCCGCTTGAAGTCGAACGGGACATAGCCGACCGCGCAGGCGACCGAGTCGCGGGCCTGTCCGGTCATGCGCAGCGTGACGAAGCCCGAGAGCAGTAGGTAGCGCGCCGTTCGTGCGTGGACGTCGGGCTGGTGCTCGGCGATCCAGTTGGCCTCGGCCTCGGCCTGGAAGCGTGCGACGACCCCGCGGGCCCCGGCCAGGGTCAGGGCCGCGCGCCAGCCGGCCGGAACGCGTGGGGGGCGCGTCGCGCGCCGCTGGTCGAGCCACAGGATCGCGGGGCGCAGGGGCCGATCGTCGGCGTCGAGGCTGACGACCGTGCCCCGCTGGAAGGTCATGGCCACCGCGGCGACGCGATCGGCGCTCACGCCGCCCCGGGCCCACAGGGCGCGGCAGGCGGCGCCGACGCACGCCCAGTAGGTCTCGGGGTCCTGCTCGGCCCAGCCCGGCTCCGGCGACGCGTACGCGGGCGTGTAGACCTCCCTGGCCTTGTCGAGCAACGTGCCGTTCGCGTCGAAGGCCAGCGCGCGCGTGCTCTGCGTACCCACGTCGATGGCGAGGACGATGTCCTTCACGGGGCAACCTCCGCCTCAGGGCGCCGTGACCTCCAGGGTGTCGAACTGGTTGCGGGTCCAGCCCGAGTCCTTGGAGCCGTCGCCGCAGCCCAGGCCGACCAGGCCGCTCGTGCAGGTGTCGTCGACCACCTGGCCGAGCGCGGTCCCGTCGAGCCGCCCCTCGAGCAAGGGGCCCTGCAGGGTGAACTCGAGCGTGTGCCACGTGCCGGGCGGGATCGGCGGGCAGGGGCCCGTGGCCAGCACCGACGTCGTCTTGTCGCGGGAGCGCACCAGGCTCCACGTGCCGTCCGACGTGATCTGGAGCTGGTAGCCGTCGTGCCAGGTGAGCAGCACGTTCGACTGGGCCCGGTAGCGCCCGAACAGCGTGACGCCGCCCGGTCCGTCGAGCAGGAAGTCGGTGCGCACGGTTACGTCGGAGAGGCCCGCGTCGCCGAGCAGCGTGAAGGGCGGGGCGACGCGCGTGAGCCACGGGATGGGGGGCTGGGGCGCCTGCTGCTCCAGGCACTGCCCGGCGCGGTCGCCCGCGCAGGGAGCCACCGCGAACGCGCCGTGCTGGGTGGCGACGAACCGCCCCTCCCCACCGGGCGCGTCGGCCTCGAAGTCGTTCCGGAAGGGCAGGGGGAAGGCCGCAGAGGGCGGCGGCGTGGCGAGGCCGTGGCCTCCCCGGGTGAGCGTGGTGAGCGTGACCGCCACGCCGGCCGGGAGCGTCAGGCGCACGCGCCCGTCGGCGGGCTCCACCTGGCAGTCGGGCACCATCCAGTCGGTCTCGGCGGGGGACGCGAGGTTGGAGCGCCAGACGCGGAGCGGCGCGGTTGGCAACCCGGCGCCCAGCGCGAAGGTGACGTTCCGGACTTCGCTCGCCGCGGCGGTCTCGATCACCACGGTGAGGTCGGCGCCATCGGGCGACAGGTAGGTGACGTAGCTGCCCTGCTCCGGCGTGTCGCCGAGGTCGCCGCTCGCGCCCGCGAACACGGTCCAGCCGGGCTCGGTGAACTGCGTGGTGTGGGCCATCTGCCACAGGTGGGGGCGCACCTGGTAGTGCCCGCTCCACGGCTCGCGCGCCTCGATCAGGCCGCCGCCGCCGCCGTAGGCCACCTGGTCGCTGCAGGCGGTGATCAGGGGCCAGAGCATGTACCCGGTGTACCGGCCGTCGACGAAGCGGCGGTTCAGGTGGCGCGCCATGCCCTCGCTGCCCGCATTGCCCTCGCTGACCCACAGGGGCTTGCCGAGCGCCGCCACCTCGGCGGGCGGGTGGTCGGGGTAGTGCACGCCCACGATGTCGACGCTGGCGGCCAACTCCGGGTCGTCGACCAGGGCCAGCGCGAAGTCCCACACCACCGGGTTGATGGCGTCGGCGCCGATCAGCTGCACCTCGGGGTGGCGCTCCCGCAGGGCCTTTCTGAAGGCCACGAACCAGTCGCGGTCGTAGCCGCTCTCGTTGCGGCCACCCATGTACTGGATGGTCAGCCCCTTCTGCACCGCGCAGTCGATCCAGGCCAGTTGGTAGTCGATGGCGTCCTGGCTCCACCAGCGGCCGTCGCCAATCCAGCCGGGCGCGGACCAGGGCAGGCCGGCCAGGCGGATGGCCGGGTTCCGCGCCCTGGCCTCCTGCATCATCCAGAACTGGTAGCTGGCGTCGCAGTCGACCTGGTCACGGGCGTGCATGTGGCTGGCGTCGGCGCCATCGGTCGAGTTGCCGTCGCCGCCGATCTCGGCCTTCAGGAGGTGCAGCGAGGCGCCGTAGCCCGGCTTGAACAGGAGGTCGAGCATCTCGGAGCGCTGGGGCTCCGGGTAGTCGAGCAGGTAGCGGTCGTTGCCGGCGCTCGAGATGGCGCCGACGCCGCCGAACGGGTGGCCGCCGGTGGCCTCCAGCGCGAGCTCGCGACCGTCCGCGGCCGGCAGCGCGCACGCGGGCAGGGGCGGGGTCCCGGGCTCCTCGCCAGCGCACCCGAACACCCCCAGCGCCGCCGCCAGCAGGAAGCCCACGCCGCGGAAGCGCACCTTCCAGTACCCAGGCCTCCGCGGCTTCGGCACGACCGCCCCCTCGTGCAGGTTCACGAGCACCCTTTGTACCACGTCGGGACTATGAACGGGAGCGCATCGAGCGGGCCGGTCGGCCGCCGTCGTGCACCCCCTCCGCGACCTTGACCGGGAAGCCACCCCCACGCCATACTCGGCCCCGCGAGGCGAAGGGCCGTTGGAATATTCCAGCCCTGTGGGAAACGGCGCCATCGAGCCGTGGCGGGCGAGCGGAGGGTCGATAGCATGAGCGCGTCACACGGCACCACCCGCCTCAGAGCGACCGCCTATCGCGGGCTCTTTCGCCAGAGTTCGCCGTGGTGGTGGGTGGGCGGCGGCGTTCTGGTGAGTCTCGTCGCCAGCTTCTTCGTTCTGAGTTCACCCCATTACTCGAGCTTGATTCCATTTATCGGACTACCTGTTTTTATACCTTTTATCGTTATGCTCTTGACTCGATCGCGCTCGAAGAGCATTGACCTGGAACTGACCGGCCGGCAGCTCGCCCTGCGTTCGGGCCGCACCGTCTGGAGCGGAACGCTCGAGCTGACCGAAGTGGCGCCGTGGCTCCTGGTGGGCGTTGGCACGAGGCAGGGTGTGGTGGTGGTGCTTCGCGCGCGATCGTTGCAAGGCGAGGAAAGAGGGTTCTCTCTGGCGGCGCCTGGTGCGGTGGCGAACCTCGAGGTCGACGCCAACCCTGGAAACTCCGATCCGGACATGTTCGTCACGGCGCTCGATCTCGAAGCCTTGGTCGAACACCTGCGAAGCGAGGCGCTGCTCGGCCCCGCGGCGCCCCGACGAGGTCGCGAAAGGAACCCACGGTTCGCGCTGGTGCGGCGCCCCGGGGCTCTGAACGCCCTGAAAGCCTCGATGCTGTGGTTCGCCATGATGCTCGTCATCGGCGTCTCCGCGAGCGTGGTGGGCGAAAGGTTCGGTTCTGCGCCCGTGGCCATCGCCTTCCTGGGGCTGCTGAGCGTGGTCCTGGTCGTCGTCTTCATCCGGAGAGCCATGACGGTTCACCGTCAGGAGAAGCCGCGCTTCGATCTGGCCTTCGTCGACGGCCAGTGGGGGGTGTATTCCCAGGAAGGAGAGCTCGTCTCGAGCGCTCCAGGGCAAGACGCCGGGCCCTGTCACGAAACGTACGTCTACGTCACGCGCTACACCACGAGCCGATTTCCCATGTTGCGGTTCGGTTCGGGGCGCCACGGTTTCCGTGTCGCGGTGTGGGATCCCCAGTACGTGAATCCGGCCGCACCCGTCGGGGCCGCTCCGGAGTTCTTGATGGGGCTTCAGGATTGGCAACGCTTGCAGCTCACGCTTGCCCAACCGGCCGGCGGGGACAGGTTCAGTCCATGACCGCGCGGATCGGAGCTGCGATCACGTTGCTGGCGCTGGTCTCGGGCTGTGGCGCTTCCGGTGAGGGGCCGGACGCCGGTCCTGACGCCGCGGGCGTGGACTGGGGCGGCGACGCGGGGCCGATCGACACCCAGCAGCACCCCGATGTCCCCCCCGTGCTCCCCGACGGGGCCTGCGGCGGCAACGCGCCCATCGTCACGTTCTCGCACGGCTTCGAGCCCGGCGAGCGCCTGCCCGACGATCCCGGCTACCACGGCTTCGAGATGGTGACCGGCACCGCCTGCCCTGGAGCAGCCGGCGGAGCGCGGTCGTTGGCCTGGAGCGCTCCCGGGCAGGAGGGCGCCTACGCGTCGCTGCCCCCCCTCGATCTCCCCGCCGCCGCGGGCGGGCTCTACCTGTCCTTCTGCCTGGTGTTCGACGTGCACGACGGTGACCTGATGTGGGTCGACCTGGTGGCCGACGGCGGCGACCCCGAGACCGTGTGGAGCTCGATGGTCGGCGTTGCCGCGGCCAATCCGCCGGTGGTCGAAGCCGATCTCGGCGCCTGGGCGGGCCAGCGCGTCCAACTCTCGTTCCACTTCCACGCCGAAGGCGATCTCGTCGAGCCCCCCCGCGACGTGCGCATCGACAGCGTCACGGTCTTCACCTGCCCCACGGAGTGACGATAGGAAAGGTGCCCCATGAGCACGTTCATCCTGAACATCTGCACCATCTGCAACCAGCGCTGCGTGTTCTGCCTGGACGGTGACCTGAAGCCGGGCATGAACCTCACGCTCGAGCAGGTCAAGGCGCAGATCCGCGTGGCGCGCAAGCGCTCGTTCGAGGAAGTCCTGTTCATGGGCGGCGAGACCACGGTGCGCAAGGACTTCGACCAGATCGTGGCCTACGTGACGGCCCAGGGCATGAAGACCTGGGTGGCCACCAACGGCCTGCGCTTCGCGTACCCCGAGTACCTGCGGCACATGGTCGAGGACGCCGGGCTCCACGGCATCGAGTTCTCGGTGCACTCGCACGAGCGCGACGTGGCCAACCGCCTGGCCGGCGTGAAGCGCTCGTTCGACCTGCAGAGCCAGGCGCTGGCCAACATCGTGGCCTTCAACCGCGCCGCGCTGGCCGCGAACAAGCCGCCGGTCAAGCTGATCTTCAACAGCGTCATCCACGCCTGGAACCACACCAAGCTCGACGCCCTGGTGCGCTACGTCGATGGCGTCATCGGCGGGGCCTTCGAGTACGCCGTGAAGCTGAAGGGCCTGCGGGCCCGCGGGCGCGCGCTGCAGAACGCCTACATCCTGCCGCGCTACCCGGAGGTGGCGCCCAGCCTGAAGGCGGCCTGCGACTACATGGCCGGCCGCGGCGTCTCGTACTTCATCGAGGGCGTGCCGCTCTGCTTCCTGCCCGGGCACGAGCACGCCTCGCTGGAGACCGACGGCATCGTGCGCGAGTACAAATACGGCGGCTGGAACTTCCACAGCGGCGGCCACACGGGCCTGTGCAAGGACGGCGGCCTGGGCGAAGGCTACGGCCGCGCCGCCGCGTGCGAGGGCTGCACCCTGAAGGCCGTGTGCGCGGGCGTGTGGGTCGACTATCTGCGCCTGTTCGGCGACGCCGAGTTCGTGGCCAGCACGGTGCCGGCCGACGACGTGGCGAAGAGGGTGCTGATGCCGAGCGATCAGCGGCGGGCCGAGGCGATGGAGGCGCACCGGGGGTCAGGGGGAGCCTCCGCGGGTTCCCAAGTGGACCCGGACAAGCTGTGATCTCGCACCGCGCCCTCGGAATCCGCGACGGAAACCAGGAATTTTCTGTACGACTTTTCGTCACGAGGTGTCCGACGGCCGGCGAACGACGTGGCCCCAGGCCCTGCTCGCGACGCCCTCGTCGGCGTCGTTCAGTCGAGCCAGTACCAGCACAGCGCGGCGGTGAAGCTCGCGCTCACGTCGCGCGTGGCCGGCGCGCAGGTCGGCGCCGAGGCTCCCAGCAGCAGCAGAGACCCCGCGACGGTGCCCGTCAGCGGTCCGGAGTCCAGGCCGGGGGAGGGCGCGGAGACCGTGGCCGAGCCCAGGGCCTGCCACATGCACTCGGCGCTGACCGCATGCAGGATGACCGTGGCCTCGTGAGCCCCTGCGACGGGGGTGCGGTCGTCCAGCACGAACTGAAGCGAGTTCGGCGTCATCGCCGAGATCAGCAGCGTCCCGCTGTCCACGTCCATGACGGCCGAGACCTCGCTCAACTCGCCAAACGGCACGGACTCCCCGTCGAGCGTCAGGTCGACCCGCCCGCGCTGCAGGAGGGGCGAAGCCAGGGCGGCAGCCAGCAGCGGCTCGCACCCGGCCCGGCTCTCCGCGAGGTCGTCCGCCGACAGGATCGTGGTCGCGACGTTGGCCGCGATCCGTACTTCCCGGGCCGCGGAACCGCACCGGGTCCTCAGCCTGAGGTCCAGGGCGGCCGTCAGGGGCTCGCCCGCCCTCGGCGAGGACGCACGCCAGGTCAGCGAGGACCGCTTCTCGTCCACGAGCAGATACTCGGCGTCCAGGCCGACGGTGCCCGCGCGACGGACGAGCGCCTGCCCCGAGGGCCGGGCGATCCCTTCTCCGGCATCGGTGGGTGACAACGTGGCCTTGACCGTGAGGGCGTGCCCTTCGTCCTCGGCGTCAGGAGCGCCCGCGCTTCGCATCCAGACGTAGAGTCGCGTGACTCCCGCGACCGGATCTTCAGAGGCCAGCACGCCCACCGAGGGCAGGTCTCCGACCCCGAAGGGCAGGCCAGCCAGGTCGGCCGGGTCACCCTCCGTCACCTGTACGTCGCCGTCCGGCGCGTTGCAGGTCGAGAAGGTGGTCACCCCGCACTCGGGCAGGCGGGTGGCGTCGCAAACGCCGGACGGCGCGCAGACGGCCTGCTCGCAGGCCCCCAAGCGCACCACCTCCAGGCAGTCGGCGTCACCCGTGCAGCCGATCTGCTCCGCGGCCACCACGCAGATCGACAGATTCCCGTCGGCGTCGTCCTTCCAGACGCAGACCTCGTCCTCCGCGCAGCCGTCACGCGTCGTGCAGGCCGTGTAGCACTGCTCGTTGAAGCACACGCCGCCCTGGCAGTCGGCGTCGGCGTCGCAATCCTGTCGGGTCTTCTTTCCGTCAGGTGCGCACGCGCCAAAAACGAAGAGCGCCACCCAGGCGAAAGGGGTCCGCTTCATGAGCATCTCCCGATTGCAATTCAGTATGCGTGTTCCAAAATGAAACAAGGGCGCCCGTCCGGCAAGCCGATGGTGCAGAGAGCAAGGAGGGAGGCCGTGCTCGGACCGCCTCTGCCCATGACACCTCGTGCTGAGCGATCAGCGGCGGGCCGAGGCGATGGAGGAGCACCGGGGCTCTGGAGGACCGGAACCTTCGATCGGCTGAACGGCAGGCGCTGCCCCCCCCGCGGATCGCGCCCGGACCGCAGCCTCCTCAAGGACCACGACGTGCCGGTGAGCCTATCGCACGGCGTCGGCGACCAATTTGTCCGCTCTCAGCAGATCGTTCACGACGGTCGCGGGGTCGGTCTTTCGCTTCCGGGCGATCGCATCGACGAAGGCGAAGACCTCGTCGTCGAGATAGATTGGCAGATTGAACTTCGCGTCGGGAAAGTAGAACTTGCCGCGCTCTCCCTTGCCGAAGTCGTACTCGGGCTTCATGTCGGGATCAGTCTTCATACTGCGCCCTCTCCTGCTTCGTGGCCCGCCGGGTCGAGATGATCCTGATGCCGATCGCGCTGACCGCCTCTCGAGAGAGGGTATGGCACACGGTCAGGATGCGGCCCGCCGCCGACATGCCCATCGTAATCCACCTTTCCTCATCGGCGCTATGAGCCTCATCGACGAGGCTGACCACGCGCGGGTCTCGAAACACCGTGGTCGCTTCCGCGAACGATACGCGATGCTTCGCCAGATTGGCGGTGGCTTTTCGAGGATCCCATTCGAAGGTGAGGTCCATACGGGGAAGGGTAGCCGCGAATGCGGGGGTATTCAACGGGAAGATATCGTCGGGCCAGCGTCTAGCGCAACTCAGCGGCGGGCCGAGGTGATGGAGGAGCACCGGAGGGAATCGCGGGTCCGTCAACGACGGCGCGTGACGGCTGCTCCGCGGGGGCTCCCGCGTTCCGTGCGCTCCGGGGGCGGGCGCAGGCCCTCCTCGGCGTCGACGTGCGCCAGCCAGATCACGTGGTGACCGCCCTTGCCCGACGCCCGCGTGACCCGCGCGTCGTCGAGCGGCCGGTCGGCCAAGTCTGCGAGGGGGCCCTGGTTCCACACGACGACCGCGGGGACCACCTCGGCCACCACCACCCGGCACCCCTGCGGTGGCAGGGCGAAAGGCCGTTGCCGCGTCCTGGGCGCGAGTGCTAAAGTCGCTTGCAACGCCAATACGAAGGGGTGCCCATGATCCCGACCCTCCGCAGATTCCTGTCAGCGACGCTGCGTTCGGTCGCGATGGTCGCGTGCGCGGCCGTCGTTGTCGCGTGCGCAGCCAGTGCCGGTGCGGACGGGGCGGCCGATGCCGCCGAGGCCGGGTTCGAGGATGGCGCCCTCGACCGGGTGGAGGGCACGCAGGGCGACCTCGACGACCGTGAGGCGGAGGCTGCGGGCGACGCGCCCTCCGAGGACGTCGCCGAGACGCCGTCCGACCTTTCGTCGGAGGAGGACGCCACCTCGACTCCCTTCGTCCCGACGATCACGTGGTCGCCGTGCGAGGTGGCCAAGGTCGACGGGGAGTGCGCGACGGTCGAGGTGCCGCTCGATTGGGAGGATCCCGCAGGTCCGAGGATCCTGCTGTTCGTCCAGCGGCTCGTGGGTACGCGCCCCGGTCAGGTGTGGGCCTTGAGCGGAGGGCCTGGGTACAAGGGGCCGGCGTGGACGGCGAAGACCTTCCGGGACGCCACCGGCCTGACCGCGTACGCCTTGGATTACCGCGGAACGGGGCAATCGACCCCGCTGTCCTGTCCGGAGGTGACCGCTTCGTTCGGCTGGGTCGAGAAGACCGACGCGCCGCTCTGGCAGGCGTGCGGCGCGGCCCTGGCAGAGCAATGGGGTGAGGGGCTGCGTCATTTCTCGACGAAGCAGGCGGCGCGGGACGTCATCGCCCTGGCGACCGCCCTGCGGACCGGTACGGAGCCGTTGGAGTTGTACGGCGTGTCGTTCGGGACGCGGTGGGCGCTTCGGGTGCTGGCGCTCGCGCCTGACCTTTTCGCCGGCGCCGTGCTGGACGGCCTCTCGTCGCCCGACTGGTCGTGGACTGCGCACAAGGTCGACAAAGACGCGGTCGCGAAGCGCAAACTGGACGCCGTCTGCGCCGTCGATCCGATCTGCATGGCCAAGCTGGGCCCCGACCCCTACGCGCGCCTGGTCGCGGCGATGGACAAGGTTCGCGGCGGGCACTGCCCGACGTCCGCGGGCCTTGACCTGCGACACTACCAACGCCTGCTCTGGAAGGCCGACTGGGCGACCTTGGCCCCCCTCGTGTACCGCCTGGAGCGGTGCGACCCGGCCGACCAGAAGGCCATCCTGCGCTACCTCGAGTACTCGCACGCGTTCCCGGAGATCTTCGAGGACGCGGCGTTCTCGGCGGGCGCGCACGCGAACGTCGCCCTCAACGAGGCCGTGTTCCCGGACGACCCTGCGGTCGCCGACCTCGAGGCGGCCGAAGCCGCGGCCAACGTCACTGAGGGCGAGGCGTCGGCGTACCGTTACCTGCGCGACGTCTGGCCCGTCGCGCCGTTCGACCCTTCCGTGAAGGAGCTTCCCGAGACGGCAGTCCCGATGCTGATGCTCAACGGCGGCCTGGACGGCCAGACGGATTTGGAGCAGGCCGAGTACGTGGCGTCCCACTATGCCGGGCCGCACCAGACCTTCGTCGCGATCGCCAAGGCAGCCCACGGGATCGCGGGTTGGACGTGCGCGGACACGATGATCCACGCCTTCCTGGCCGATCCCCAGGTCCCGGTCGAACCCACGTCGTGCGACGGGTTCGGCGACGACTGGACCTACGAGCTGCTCCGTGATCCCACCTACGCCTTGTCCTGGTTCGGGACGACGGATATCTGGGAGAACCCGTAGAGGTGAGGAGGACGAAGAGGGGAGGAGCGTCGACCGCAACCCGGCGGTCGTCGTGGTTGCGACGTCGTCGGCGACTGGCGTACAGTCCTCGCGTGCGAACACCAACCGCGGCAGGGAGAGGGGGCCCCCGATGGATCGGAGACAGTTCCTGACCCTCCTGGCGTTTGCGGGCCTGGCGCTGCTCGTGTACCTCCTCGGCGCCATCCTCCGGCCCTTCCTCGTGCCCCTCGCCTGGGCGGGCGTCATCGCCATCGCCACGTTCCCTGTCAACGAGCGGCTCCTGAAGATGCTCGGCGGTCGCGAGGGCGTCACGGCGGGGGTGATGGTCCTCGGCGTCGCGCTCGTCGTCCTCGTGCCGGCCGCGGTCCTTGCGTTCGTGCTGGCCGAGGAGGCGACCCGGGTCTACTACGCGCTCGACCAGGCCACCGCGAGTGGCGGGCTCGTGGACCTGGCCGGTCTTCAGCGTCTCCCCGCCATCGGCCTCCTGGTCCGCAAGGTCACCGAGTGGTCCGCGCGGCTGGGGGTGGACCTGAACGCCGTGCTGGGCCCGGCCGCCAAGGGAGCGATGGGCTTCGTCGCGAACTACGCGGCGTCGGCCGTGAAGAACGTCCTCCTGTCCCTGGTTCAGCTCTTCCTGGTGGCCTTCTCGCTCTTCTTCCTGTACCGGGACGGTCGGCGCATCCAACGAGGCTTCTGGTCCGCGCTGCCGGTGGAAGACGAAAAGAAGCGAATCCTCGAAGGAATCGTGGCGAGGGTCCTGCCGTCGGTGCTGACGGGGGTGCTGTTGACGGCGCTGGTGCAGGGCATCCTGGGCGGGCTGGGGTTCTGGATCAGCGGGCTGCCCTCGCCGATCTTCTTCGGTGCTCTGATCTGTGTCGCCTCGCTGTTGCCCGTGGTGGGTACGATGCTCATCTGGCTTCCGGGGTCGCTCTATCTGCTGGTCCAGGGGAGCACGGGGTGGGGGCTCTTCCTCGCGGTGTGGGGGTTGGTCGTGGTGGGCGCCTCGGACAACATCCTCCGGCCGCTCCTCAGCCGGAGGCAGTCGGGGCTGCCGGTGTCTCTGTTGATGCTCGGTTCGCTGGGCGGGCTGTTCGCGTTCGGACTGGTGGGGGTGATCCTGGGTCCGGTGGTCATCGGCATCTCCCTCGCCCTGCTCGAGATGGCCAAGACCCCCGGGTCCGTCAGCGACGGCGCCTGACGACGGCCCCCCGGGGGCTCCCGCGTTCCGCGCGCTCCGGGGGCGGGCGCAGGCTCCCCTCGGCGTCGACGTGCGCCAGCCAGATCACGTGGTGACCGCCCTTGCCCGACGCCCGCGCGGCCACGCGCTGCTCGTCGACGGCGTAGCCCACGGCCTTCAGGCGGCGGCCGAAGTCGTCGTCGGGGGCGGCCGACCAGAGGGCCAGCACGCCGCCGGGGCGAAGCGCGGAGGCCGCGGCCCGGAGGCCCGAGCGCGAGTAGAGCCCGGCGTTTCCTTCCCGGCTGAGGGCCCGGGGGCCGTTGTCCACGTCGAGGAGGATGGCGTCGAAGCCGCGCGGCTCGGACGTGAGCACGGTCGCGACGTCGTCGGTGACCCGCGTGACCCGCACGTCCTCGAGCGGCCGGCCGGCCAAGTCGGCGAGGGGGCCCTGGTTCCAGAGGACGACCGCGGGGACCACCTCGGCCACCACCACCCGGCCCCCGGCCGGGAGCCGGCGCAGCGCGGCCGCGAGCGTGTACCCCATCCCCAGCCCGCCCACCAGGACGCGGGGCCGCGGACGGTTCGCCAACGAGACCAACGCGCGTTCGGCGAGGGCCTCCTCCGAACCGTGCCGGCGGCTGTTCATCAGCTCGTGTCCGTCGACGCGGATCGAGAAGTCGGCGCCGTGGCGGTAGAGCTGGAGCGTGGTGCCGCCGGCCGGGACGGGCGCAGAGGCCAGGAGCTCCCAGGGGATCATCGGCGCCTCCGGTTCGTTGCGAACCGGAGGCATGCTAGCACGTCGCTAGCTGAACGCCACGTTCCCGTTCCCGAACAGCTTCTCGAGCTCTTCGTAGAGCGCCGTGCTCGGGCTCACGTACCAGCCGGCGTCGACGGGCAGGTCGACGGTGCGGCCCGCGTGGGTGATCACGAAGGCCAGCGGGGTCTGGCCGCCGTGCTTCTTCAGCAGCTCCTTGAGGGCGCGCAGGCGCTTGGGGGGCAGCTGCTCGGCCGTGGCCTTCACGCGCACGCGGCGGGTCTTGTTGGCGCCCACCTGCTCGAAGAGCGCGATCTCGTTCACCACGATCTTGCGGTTCAGGTTCTCGGGGTCGTCGCCGTCGACGGACAGGTGGCCCTTGATCAGCAGGGGATCGGGGGACTGGGCGAGCTCACCGAACTTCTCGAAGGCGTCGGGGAAGAGCACGGCCTCCATGCGGCCGGTGAGGTCCTCGAGCGTGAGCGACGCGAACTTGCGCTTCTTGGCCTTGGCCATCTTCTCTTCGAACGCGGCGGTGATGACGGCCACGTCGACCTGGCGGTGCCGGTCGGTGTCCAGGAGCTCGCTGAGCGTGGCGAGGCCCATGGACTGGATCTGGTTCTGGTAGCGGTTCAGCGGGTGGTTCGACAGGTAGAAGCCCAGGGCCTCGCGCTCCTTGAGGAGCGTGTCGCGGGTGCTCCAGGTGCTCTCGCCCTCGCACACGAACTCGTCGGCGTCGGCCGCGGCGGCGGCTCCGCCGAAGCCGCCGAGCAGGCTCATCTGCCCCGAGGCGCGATCGCGCTGCAGGGCCTGCGCCCGCGCCATGGCCTTGTCGACGTTCTGCATGAGCACCGAGCGCAGCACCTTGGTCGAGTCGAAGGCGCCGCCGCAGATCAGGGCCTCGACCACCTTGCGGTTCACGCGGCGCAGGTCGACGCGGCCGAAGAAGTCGAGCAGCGAGTCGAACGGGCCGCCCTTGCGGCGGGCCTCGAGGATGGCCTCGACCGCGCCCGAGCCCACGCCCTTCACGGCGCCGAGCCCGAAGCGGATCTTGCCCTCGACGATGGTGAAGGCCTCCTCGGACGTGTTCACGTCGGGGGGCAGCACCTCGAGGTTCAGCCGCCGCGCCTCGGCCACCGACTGGATGATCTTGTCGGTGTTGTCCTTGTCGAGGGTGAGCATGGCCGTCATGAAGGCCGTGGGGTGGTGCACCTTCAGCCAGGCGGTCTGGTAGGTGATGACGGCGTAGGCGGCCGAGTGCGACTTGTTGAAGCCGTACTTGGCGAACGAGGCCATGTTGTCGAAGATCTCGCGCGCCACCTTGGCCTCGACGCCCCGCTCGACGGCCTGGGTGTTGAACTTGGCGTCGTGCTTCTCCATCACCGCGGCGATCTTCTTGCCCATGGCCTTGCGCAGCTCGTCGGCCTGGCCGAGGGTGTAGCCGGCCAGCAGCTGCGCGATGCGCATGACCTGCTCCTGGTACACGATGACGCCGTAGGTCTCCTTCAGGCAGTCTTCGAGCGCCGGGTGCGGGTAGGTGACCTTCATCTCGCCGTGCTTGCGCTTGATGTAGTCGTCGAGCATGCCGCCCTCCATGGGGCCGGGGCGGTACAGGGCGACCGAGGCGATGATGTCCTCGAAGCGGTCGGGCTTGATCTTCTTCAGGAACTCGCGGAATCCGCTGGATTCGAGCTGGAACACGCCCAGCGTCTCGCCGCGGCTGATCAGGTCGAACACGGCGCGGTCGTCGAAGGTGAGCTTGCGCAGGTCGAAGATCGGCTCGCCGGGCTTGCGCAGGCGGTTGATCCACTTCACGGCGATGTCGATCACCGTGAGCGTCTTCAGGCCCAGGAAGTCGAACTTCACGAGCCCGGCCTCCTCGACCTCGTCCTTCGCGAACTGGGTCACGACCGACTCGTCGCGCCCGCGCGCCATGGGCACGTACTCCCACAGCGGCCGGTCGGCGATGACCACGCCCGCCGCGTGCACGCCCGCGTGGCGGTTCAGCCCCTCGAGGGCGATGGCCGTCTCGATGAGCTCCTTGATGGAGGGGTTCTCGTCCATCATCTTCGGCAGCTTGGGCTCGAGCGTCAGCGCCTGGGGCAAGGTCATGCCGAGCTGCGCGGGCACCAGCTTGGCGATCTTGTCGACCTCGCTGTAGGGCACGTCGAGCACGCGGCCCACGTCGCGAATGACCGCGCGCGCCTTCAGGGTGCCGAAGGTGATGATCTGGCTCACGTTGTCGGCGCCGTACTTCTGCGTGACGTACTTGATGACCTCGTCGCGCCGGGTCTGGCAGAAGTCGATGTCGAAGTCGGGCATCGAGATGCGCTCGGTGTTGAGGAAGCGCTCGAACAGCAGGTCGTAGCGGATGGGGTCGAGGTCGGTGATGTTCAGCGAGTAGGCCACGAGCGAGCCGGCGCCCGATCCGCGGCCCGGACCCACGGGGATGTCGTGCTCCTTGGCCCACACGATGAAGTCGGACACCACCAGGAAGTAGCCCGGGAACTTGGTCTCCTTGATGACGCGGATCTCCATGTCGAGGCGCTCGCGGTAGGCGGCCTCGTCGAAGGCATAGCCGGCCTCGCGGATCTCGATCAGGCGCTTGTCGAAGCCCGCGCGGGCCTGGGCGTCGAAGTAGTCGTACAGGTCGCTGCCGTCGGGCACCGGGTACTGGGGCAGCTTGTAGTCCTTCAGCTTGAACGTGACGTTGCACCTCTCGGCGATGCGCATCGTGTTCTCGATGGCGCCGGGGTACTTCGAGAGCGCCGCGATCATCTCGTCGGGTGACTTCAGGTACAGCTGGTCGGTGCCGTACTGCATGCGGTCGGCGTCCTTCATGGTCTTCTGCGTCTGGATGCAGAGGAGCACCTCGTGCGCCTTGGCGTCTTGCGCGCGCAGGTAGTGGCAGTCGTTGGTGCCGACCAGGGGGATGCCCGTGTCCTCGGCGAGCTGGGCCAGCGCCGCGTTGGCCACGGCCTGGTCCTTCAGGCCGTTCTCCTGCACCTCGAGGAAGAAGTTGCCGGGCCCGAAGATGCGGTTGTACATGAGCGCCCGCTCGCGCGCGGCGTCGAGGTTGCCCTCGAGGATGAGGCTCGGGATCTCGCCGCCCAGGCACGCCGACATGGCGATGAGCCCCTCGCTGTGGTCGGTCAGCAGCTTGTGGTCGACGCGCGGGTAGTAGTAGTAGCCGTACATCTGGGCCATGGACTGCAGGTAGATCAGGTTCTTCCAGCCCACCAGGTCCTTGGCCAGCAGCACCAGGTGGAACGACTCGCGCTCGCGCGTCCGGTGGTCCTTGGTCGTGACGTAGGCCTCGACGCCCAGGATCGACTTCAGCTCGGCGGCCTTGGCCTGCTTGTAGAAGTCGATGGCGCCGTACATGTTGCCGTGGTCGGTGATGGCCACGGCCGGCATGGCCATTTCCTTACAGGTTTTTACGAGATCCTTCACCTTGATGGCGCCGTCGAGCAGGCTGTACTGGCTGTGCAGGTGAAGGTGGACGAAGTCGGACATGGTGTCCCCGAAAAGCGGAGCGATTCCGCACGTTTTTCAAGCTGTCGAGCCGCCGGTCGGCGCCTCGACGATCCATTGTCGTGGGGGCGCGGCGGCGGGTCAAGCGGAAGGGTCAAATGCTCGGGACCGGCTCGTCCGGGCGCGCGGCGGGCAGGCAGAACGTGAAGGTCGCGCCTTCTCCCGGGCGGCTGTCGGCCCAGATGCGGCCCCCGTACTGCTCGACGATGCGCCGGCAGATGGCGAGGCCGATGCCCGTGCCCTCGGTGTGGCGGCTCGGGGACAGGCGCTCGAAGGCGTCGAAGATCTTCTCGCGGAAGCGCGGGTCGAAGCCCACGCCGTTGTCGGCCACCGAGAGCAGCCACTCGTCGCCCTCGGCGCGGGCCTCGACCCGGATGCGCGGGGGGGCCTCGCTGCGGTAGCGCAGGGAGTTGCCGAGCAGGTTCTCGAACACCTGGATGAGCCGCCCTGGATCACAGAGCACGGTCGGCATGGGTCCGCAGGCGATCTCGGCGCCGGTCTCGGCGATCACGCCCCGCAGCAGCACCTGCGCGTCGTCGACCGCCCGGCCCACGTCGCAGGCGACGGGCTTGCGCCGCGAGCCGTGGATCTTCGAGTAGGCCAGCAGGTCGTCGATCAGGTTCTCCATGCGCCTCGCCGCGTCGTCGGCGGCGGACAGGCATTCGGCGGGCTCGCCGGCGCGGACGTTGCCGGCGTCTTCGGCCAGCACGCCCAGGTAGCCCCGCACCGCGCGCAGGGGCGCCTTGAGGTCGTGGGAGACCAGGTTGCCGAACTGCTCGAGATCGCGGTTCGAGCGCTCGAGATCGGCGATCGACGCGCGCAGGCGCTCTTCGGCCGAGCCGCGCTCCGCCACTTCGAGCCGCAGGTGCTCCGCGTTGGCCTCGAGCGACGCCTGGTGGGCCACCAGCGTGCGCCGCAGGTGCAGCAGGATGGGCAGCACGCTGCCGAAGGCGGCCGCCGTGACCGCGACGTTCAGGGCCAGGACGTGCCCGGTCAGGAACGCCGCCCCCAGCGCGGCGTGATCGGTGAAGATGGGCGCGTAGTCGAGCACCCCGTTCAGCTCGAGCAGCGTGACGCCGGCCATGCCGGCCAGGGTGAGGGCCGTGAGCGCCACCAGCCAGCCCCCCGGCAGCAGCCAGGCGAACACCGCGAGCGACGCCAGGATGACCATGAACAGGTTGCAGCTCTGGCTGCCGCCCAGGTGGTACTGGAAGACCCACACCGCCTCGACGACCACGCCGAGCCCGAACGTCAGGCCGACGAAGGCGCCAGCGGAGAGGCTCGCTCGGCGCCGCAGGAGGCGCAACAGGCCGTTGTGGAGGGCCACCATGGCGAAGAGGCCGCAGTTGACGAGGGAGGAGACCCAGAAGACGTCCCGGTCGATGACGTCGGGTTCTTCGACGTGCGCCAGCGCGACCCACTGGCTCGCGGCGTAGACGCCGAGGACGACCAGCACGACCCCCGAGACGCGCAGGGACCGCGCCAGGAGTTGATCGAGGGGCTCGCTCGCCGACATCGTGGCTCCACGGGCTCGGGGCGCGGGGCTCGGCGGGCGCCCGGAGGTGGCGGCGTTTCGTGAGTCGTGAACCACGAGAAACTATAACGATTGCACGCGTGGAGATCCACGCCGTTGTCAGGGAGCGGCCCGGGACCACCCCCGCGGTCGACGGCGCGATCGCGAACGCAAACCGCCTTGCCGGCGATTGTCGACGGGCAGGGGGCGCCGATCGCGGGACGGGCGCTACCCCTCCCCGCGACCCTACCGGGTCGAGAACGGCAGGTCGTGGCCCGCGGACGTGATCCGCCTCTCGTCCGTCTCGAACAGGATGCGGCAACAGGTGATCAGGTCGGTACGGGCCTGGCCGCTCTCCGCGAACCGGCAATCGGCGAGATCGATCTCCCAGAGCCAGCGGGTGGACGCCGACAGGTCGGTGCTCGAGGCAGCTCCGTCGTCCGCGAGCACGGTCAACAGATCGACCGCGGTCGCGGGAGGGTGCGCGAGGTCGAAGCTCGTGACGGTCGTCGGCAGAATCCAGGCGATATCGGCGTAGTCGTCGGCGCGCCCGATCGCCAGGATGTAGCTCATCCCCGAGAGGTCCAGCGCCACGCCGGTCGCGGCGAGGTACGTCTGCTCGTAGGGGATCCAACGGAATTCCGGCGTGTTCCCGGTCCCGGTCGCTCCCCGTTCCGGGGCGACGGTCTCGATGGCGGGCCGCAACCGCCAGGCGAGGCCCGTGCTGTCGGAGCAGCTATCCAGGAGGAAGACCTCGCTGTTGATCCCCCAGTTGGCGTTCGACGACACGTCGCCGCTCCGGTCGGCATCCAGGACGGCGAGAACCCGCCCCCGGGTCACGTCGCCCGGACAGTCGGCGGCGGCGAGCACATCGATGGCCCACGCGGTGGACCCGGCGGGGACGACGACCGAGCCGTCGAACGACATGGTGACGTCGCCTCTGGAGTCGCCCCTGGCGAACACGATCGCGTCGGCGGCGACGCCGGTCTCGTTGACGACCGTACCGCTCATCCGGATCGAACGGTCGCCCGCCACGTCCACCAGGAAGAAGCTGTAGACCCCCTTGGCGCGAGCGTCGATGCCGCCTTGCTCGTCGAGCAGCAGCGGATCTATCGACACCACGAACGAGGTCGCGTCCGGCAGCGCCTGACTGCTCGGGATCGTGTAGGTCGGCCCGTTGACCCACTGCTGGATCCCGGCCCTGGCCTCGGCGATTTCTCGGCCCACGGGCCGGACATCGAGCGAGTAGGCCGAGGCTCCCGGCGCTTCGAGCCACGTGAGGGTCGGGGTCGTGGTCCGCACGCGCGCCGCGCCCGTCGGCGCGGTCAGGATCGTTCGGCGGGACAAACGGACCACCTCGGCGACCCGGTCCACTTCGACGTGGATGAGATCGAGCGCTCGGTTGCGATAGTGCAGGGCGTAGTCCCCGGCGAGCTCGTCGCCGGGATCTGAAATGCCGAACGAAAACCGATGGTCGCCGGCCATCTGGTCGTAGCTCCCGCGCGTGTTGTCGTGGACCTTCTCGCTGCAACCGCCGTCATCGAGCAAGGTCACGTCCGAGTTGTCGGGCAATCGGACGGACGGGGCGGTCAGATCGACGAGTCCGGCGGCGCTGCCGGCGGTTGCAGAGATGCGCATGAGGAACCCGGAGCACAGGCCGCTCCCCGGGTACCTCCGGCCACCCTCGTGAATCCAGGGCGGGTTTCCCTCCTCGGCCTCGTGCGACGCGAAGGTGTCGAAGCCCTGGTATCTGGAGGCGGTGCCCGTATCGACGAGGTGCAGGTCGTTGCCGGTCGAGTCCGCTCCGGTGACGGTCACCGCGAGACCGGGAGCCTGAGCGTCGGCTCCCAGCGTGGGCTGCCCGTCGGGGCCGCGGGCCATCGGTCCTCCGGTGTCGCGGAACGCGCGCACGGTGTAGGAGCCGCGCCCGAGCCGGAAGCCGTACGGGCGCGCCGGCAGGGACTCCCCCTCGGTCGCTGCGATCTCCACTTCCTTCAGGTACGTCATCGACTCCGTGCTCGACGGGTACACGCGCACTCGAACCACGGTCCCTCCGACGGGCCCACTGGACTGGCTCACGAGGCCCTCCAACTTGAACAGCGGGGCCTGCTTCAGCGAGACCTCCGTGGTCTCGGAGACGACGCCGTTGACCGTCTGGGTGATTGCCAGCGTGAGGGGCGCGTTCTCCGCCGCGTCCTTGTACGGGAGGACGAAGTCGAAGGACCCGTCTCTCGAGACGGTGCGGCTGGCACCGAGGTCACCGGTCGCGTCGAAGATGCGCGCGTCGACCGTTGCGCCGGGGGGCGCGAGGCCCGCGACCCGGACTGGACTGAAGACGTGGTCACCCCGGACCGGCGCGGTCCGTGCTCGAGCGGCGCTCTGCGGCGACCCGCTTCCGTCAGTCGCCGCGCCCCAATAGGCGGCGGCGATGATTCCGGCGACCGACAACGTCGCGTACACCCACCATCTGGCCGCAGACCCGCGCGCCCACGTCACCACCCTGTACTCGCTCCCGTGCTGGCGGGATTGCGCCGCTCGCGGCGCTCCCCTTTCGTCGGAGTCCTCGGCCCACGAGGCGAGCATGGCACGGGGCGGAGGGGGGGTCAAGCGCGACGCGGAGGCCCACGGGCCCGACCGGTCAGGCCCGGCGGCGGACGGCCCCCTCGTTGACAGGTCCCGGTGCGGCCGCGATAGTTTCCAACAGGAGGGTCTTCGGTGACGCCAGGACGTCGAGGGGTTCGTCGGGAGGGGATCCACGGGCTCCGGACCTGGGGGGTCGGAGCGGCTTGTCTCCTCGCCCTCGTTTCGGTTCAATGCCGGCCCGAACGGGCGCCAACGCGCGATCCCGAGCCTTCGACCTCACGGCCGGCAACCCCCGCGGGCTTCGACCTGGCGTCGGGGCTCGCAGGCCTCGCACCACGCGGCTTCGCTCCGGACGGACCGTCGCAGACGCTCGACGAGGACGCGCTCGAGACGAAGTTCGACGATCTCGACTCCTTCTACACGAACGCGGGCCTCAGGTACGCGGTCTGCCAGCGCTACTCGGCGACGGACGGCCCGGCGCGCCGTTTCGATGCCTGCGTGTACGTACACCGCGCCGCCCGCGCCGCCATGTCCACGTTCCTCTCGATCAGCCAGGCCGGGCCGCTCTTCGGCCGCGACGAAGGGCGTCCGAGCAGGCTCGCGAGGCACGCGTGGGAGTCGTCCGGTTTTTTGGCCTTCGTGCAGGGCGACGCCTACGTCGAGGTCGCGTCCGAGGAGACGGCCGCGGAGAACGCCGACGCGCGGACCGAGGTCGCAGCGACGCTGGCGGCCCGTTACGGCGGCGCGACGCTGGAGCCCCCGCCCTTCCCGGACGGGGACCGGGTGAACGGCAAATTGCGTCTCATCATGCGCAACGCCTTCGGGGCGAGCGGCCTGGACGGGATCTACGCCTGCGACTACGAGGCCGGCGGGAACGAGGCGATCGCCTTCTGGTCCGACCGGGACTCGGCGGACGAGGCCGAGGCGCTGGCCCGGCGTTGGCGCGACTTCCTGCTGGCGAACGGTGCGGTCCAGGGCGGGGAGACGATGGTCGACGCCACCGTCCTCAGCCTCATGGGGTTCACCGAGGTCGTGTGCACGCGCGGCCGGGTCTTTGCCGGCGTGCACCAGGCCGAGAGCCTCGAACTTGCCCGTCGCCTGGCGGCGGCGGTGTGCGCGCCCCCCGGCACCTGAGCGCGGGAGACGCCACGGAGGTCAGCGTGGACGAACGGAACCGAGTGACCCGACGCGATTTCCTGCGGTGGTCGGGCGTCGCGTCCCTCGCGGGCGCAGCCGTGCACGTCTCGACGGGCCCGGCCGTGACGCAGGCGGACGCCAACGTCGTCGAGGTGCCCACCAATCCACTGGGTCGCACGGGCGTGCGCGTCTCGCGCGTCAGCATGGGGATCGACTACGACGTGGGTGGAAGCCTGCTCCTGCTGAGCCTCGCGCTCCGCTGGGGCGTCACCCAATGGAGCACCAACTGCGACTACGCCGGGGGCAACGCGGAGACCGGTATCGGCCGTTATTTCCGCAAGTTTCCGCAGGACCGCGCCCGCGTTCACCTGGCCACGTCGTGCGACGGGCGCGACCGCGCCGAGCTCCTCCGCCTGCTCGATCGGTCGCTCGAGAGGATGTGCACCGACCACGTCGACCTGTTCCTGTTGCACGGTGTCGACGATCCGCGGCGCCTCGACGACGACGTCCGCCGGTTCGCCACGGAGCAGAAGGCCCTCGGCCGCATCCGGCACGTGGGGTTCTCGACGCATGCCAACATGGCGCGGCTCCTCGTCGCGTCGGCGTCGCTCCCGTGGATCGACGCTGCGTTGGTCAAGTTCAACTACCGCCTCATGAGGGACCCCGACATGGTCGCGGCCATCGAGGCGTTCGGCCGGGCCGGGAAGGGCATCCTCGCCATGAAGGTCCTTGGCGACGGGCCCGTGCGGCGCGAGGACCCGGACGACATGCGGCTGGCCGGCCACTTCCTCGAACGCGGCTTCACGCCGCATCAGGCGGCGGTCAAGGCCGTTTGGGAGAACCCCTGGATATCGGCGGCCACGCTGCACGCCGACAACACGGACGCCCTGGCGAGCTTCGTGAAGGCAGCGATCGACGTCACTCCCCTCACGACGAGCGACCTGGACGTGCTAGGGGACCACGCGGACGCAACGCTCGCGCGCTTCTGCGCGGGCTGCGCGTGGAGGTGCGAAGGCGCGAGCGGTCTGCCGGTCTCGGACGTGATGCGGTGCCTGACCTACGCTGGACGGCCGGGGCAGCTGGCGCGCGCGCGTGAAGAGTTCGCACGGCTCCCTCCCGAGGTACGCCACCGGCTGACGACCGCCGACCTCGCGGTCGCGGAGTCCGCCTGCCCGTGCGGCCTCGCGATCTCCGACCTCGTCCTCGAGGCGTGCCGCAGGCTCGGATAGGGCGGCGGTCCCTGCCCGTTCAGCGACGTGCGCCCGCGCGACCTACGGGCTGGCGGCGTTTCGTGAGTCGTGAACCGCCCGAAACTATTGCGATCCTACGCGCGGAGCTCCACGCCGTTGTCGGGGATCGGCCCGGGACCACCCCCGCGGTCGACGGCGGGGGTGGGTCACGGCGAGAGGGGATAGCCGGCTGCTTTCCACCCGATCATGCCGCCGTCGAGGTAGCGCACGTTGCAGTAGCCGAGGGCAACCAGCGCGGGTCCGGCGATGGAGGCCATGTAGTTCGATTTGCAGTAGATGACGGTCTTCACGGCGAGGTCGGGTCCGAGCCAGGCCGCGATGGCGGGAACGTTCGCGTACGTGAGGTGCGCGTCGGTGCCCGCGATCTCTCCCTCGTAGGGCACGTGCACGTTGACGAGCAGGAAGTCCTTGGCCGCGAGCTCGGCGTTCAGCTGCGAGGGCGAGACCACCCCCAGGGAGGCGGGCGTCGGGCAGGCGTCGCAGACCCACACGCACACCGCCTCGTCGCACGTCCAGTCGCCCTCGCAGGAGTCGTGGGCCAGGCCCTCGCAATCGGCGCGGGTCAGGCACGTGGGCTCCCCGGGCGTCGCGGGGCCGCAGGCGGGCTCGGAGGCCCCCGCCAGGGCGAGCAGCGCGGCCACGAGCGCGAGCACCGACACGAGCTTCGAACCTCGACCTGGCATGGACGACCTCCTGGCGACCGGTGTCGGCGCTGGGCTTCAGAGCGCCCGGCCCGTCAGCTTCTCGTACGCCTCGCGGTACTTGGCCGCCGTGCGGGCCACCACGTCGGGGGGCAGGTCGATGCCGGGGCCGTTCTTGTCGAAGGCCACCGACTCGAGCCAGTCGCGCACGTACTGCTTGTCGAAGCTCGGCTGGCCCCGGCCCGGCTGGTAGAGGTCGGCGGGCCAGAAGCGGCTCGAGTCGGGGGTCAGCACTTCGTCGGCCAGCACCACGCGGCCCTGCTCGTCGAGGCCGAACTCGAACTTGGTGTCGGCGATCAGGATGCCGCGGGTGAGCGCGTAGTCGGCGGCCCGCTTGTAGAGCGCGAGCGAGAGCTCGGCCACCTTCTTCGCCACGTCGGGGCCGAGCAGCTTGGCCGCCTCGTCGGGGTGGATGTTCTGGTCGTGGCCCTCCTCGGCCTTGGTCGAGGGCGTGAACAGGGGCTCGGGCAGGCGGTCGCTCTCGCGGAGGCCCGCGGGCAGCCGGATATCGCAGACCGTGCCCCGGGCCTTGTACTCCTTCCAGCCCGAGCCGGCCAGGTAGCCGCGCACGATGGACTCGACGGGCAGCATCTTCAGGCGCTTCACGAGCATGGAGCGCCCCTCGAGCTGGGCGCGCTCGGCGGCCAGGGCAGGGGCCAGGGCGGCGAGGTCGGCGCTGACCAGGTGGTTGGGGCAGAGGTCGGCGAACTTCTCGAGCCAGAACAGGGTCATCTGGGTGAGTACGCGCCCCTTGTCGGGGATGGGGGTCTTCATGATGACGTCGAAGGCCGACAGGCGGTCGGTGGCCACGATCAGCAGGTGCCGCTCGTCGATCACGTAGGTGTCGCGCACCTTGCCGCGCGCGAGCGCCTGGATGCCCGGCAGGTCGGTCGTCAGGACGGTCGGAGTCATGGCGTGCCCCCTGGTGGTTCCGCGCAGGATACCCGCGGAGGGCGACGCCGTAAATGGCCGTGACAGCCCCCTTGTGCCCCGGGCCGAAGGACCGTAGCCTTCGGGGCATGATCGTGACCCTCACGCCCCCTCCGGGGGCCACCCACCTGGTGGGTGATCCCACCGACTGGTTGAAGGCGCCGCTGCCCGTCGAGCGCGTGCCGCTGGCGCTAGAGTTCCCCGACGACGCGTGGGTCGAGCTCGCGTGGCTCGGCGCCGACGGGAAGATGCTGCCCGAGCCGTCCCTGCCCCTGGCCGCCAGCAACCCCTGGTTCCCCGCGGCGCGCGCCGTCGCCGGGCCGCGCTACCGGCCCGACCCGCTGCTGGCCGGCCTCGAGGTGCGGCCGATCGGACGGGTCGCGCGCC
>CAZBRS010000031.1:39322-51830 GCA_964494475.1 uncultured Myxococcales bacterium
CCCGACCCGCTGCTGGCCGGCCTCGAGGTGCGGCCGATCGGACGGGTCGCGCGCCATCGCCTGGCCTCGCGCGCGCTCGGCCAGGAGCGCCGGTTGATGCTCTGGTCGCCGCCCGGGTTCGAGCACGAGCGCCTGCCGCTCGTCGTGGCCGAGGACGGCGTGGCCATGCGCTACCTCAGCCGCCTCGATCGCATCCTGGCCGCGCTGGTGGCGCGGGGCGAGGCGCGTCCGGCCCACGTGCTCTTCCTCGAGCCGGTCGACCGCGACGTGGAGTACCGCTTCCACGAGCCCTACCGGGCCTTCGTGATCGACGAGGCCCTGCCCCTGGCCGAGGCCGAGGTGCGCACGACCGGCGAGCGCGTGGCGCTGGGCGCCAGCCTGGGCGGGCTCGTGAGCGCGTGGCTGGCCTGGACACGCCCCGACCTGTTCCAGACGGTCGTGGCGCTGTCGGGAGCGTTCCTGCTCGGCCCCGGCGACGCCGCGAGCGATCCCTTCCACGGCAGCGAGTGGATGGTGCACCAGGTGCGCGCCCAGCCGCAAAAGCCCCTGCGCTGGGCCCTCGACTGCGGCACCCTCGAGTGGCTGACGCCCGTGAACCGTCGCCTGCACGCGGCGCTCGCCCGAGCGGGCTACGCCGTGAGGTACGCCGAGCGCACGTCGGGCCACTCGTGGACGACGTGGCAGAACGCGCTGCCCGGCCTGCTGCGCTGGGCGTTGGCCCCTGCGGGCGCTCCGAATCCAACGGCCCCGTCGACGGATCCCGGCTGACGACGCGCAATGGCGCGGGCACGCGGCGAGCGGGCTTCTTTACACGCCCCGGCGCGGGTGGTATCTTCTTTTATGCAAGAAACGGTCCGGCAAGACACCGATTTCGGCGCGACAGCATGGATCTTCGGCAAGAGGTCAAGCTCGAACAACGCCTGCGGCTGACGCTGCAGCTGCAGCAGGCCATCAAGCTGCTGCAGCTCTCGCGACTCGAGTTGCAGGAGACCATCCAGCAAGAGGTCAACGAGAACCCGGTTCTCGAGCAGGAGTTCCAGGACGTGTCGCTCACGCCCATGACCGACCAGCCCGAGGCCCGCGAGCTGTCCGACGCGCCCCTGGCGCCGACGGGCGTCGATCGCATGGTCCCGCGCGAAGAAGACGAGCAGAGCCTGCGCAACCTGGTCGAGCAGTATCAGAGCTTCTCGACCACCGTCAGCGGCGCCTCCCGTCCGCGCGACGAGGAGCTCCCCGCCATCGAGACCCGCGTGTCGGGCACGCCCACGCTGTTCGAGCACCTCGAGTGGCAGGTGAACATGTCGTCGCTCGACGGGCGGCGAAAGCGCGTGGCGCTCGCCATCCTCGAGGTCGTCAACCCCGACGGGTACGTCGACCTCGAGTCGCTGCGCGAGATCGCGGCGCGCGAAGCGGCCTCGGAAGAAGAGCTGGCCGAGGTCCTCTACGTCATCCAGCAGTTCGAGCCCGCGGGCATCGCCAGCGTCACGTTGACCGAGTGCCTGCTGGCCCAGGCGCGGGCCTACTTTCCGGATCGGCCCAAGCTGCACGCCCTCATCGAGGAGCACCTCGACGAGCTCGAGCGACAGGACTACCGCGCCATCCAGAAGGCGCTCGGCGTTTCGGCCGACGAGCTGCGCGCGCTGGTCAAGCTGCTCACCACCCTCGACCCCCACCCGGGGCTGCAGTTCTCGAACGAGGAGCCCCAGTACGTCATCCCCGACGTCTACATCCGCAAGGACGGCGATCACTACGTGGTTGAGCTGAACGACGACGGGCTGCCCCGCCTGCGCATCAGCCCCGTCTACCGTCGCCTGCTCGACGGGCGCGCCCGTGGCGAAGAGAAGGAGTACCTGCAGAAGAAGCTGCGCCAGGCGCGCTGGCTCATCCAGAGCATCCAGCAGCGCCAGTCGACCATCCGGCGCGTGGCCGAGAAGATCGTCGAGCTCCAGGTCGACTTCCTCGACCACGGCGTCGATCACCTGCACCCCATGGTGCTGCGCGACATCGCCAGCGCCATCGGCGTGCACGAGTCCACGGTCAGTCGCGTCACGTCGAACAAGTTCGTGCACACGCCGCGCGGCATCTTCGAGCTCAAGTTCTTCTTCGGGCACCGCATCGCGGGCGTCGACGGCGAAGATCATTCGCAGCCGCACATCAAGCGCATCCTCAAGGACATGCTGGCGGCCGAGTCCCACGAGCACCCGCTCTCCGATCAGGCCATCAAGGACCGCCTGCTCGCGGAGCACCGCATCGACCTGGCCCGCCGCACCATCACCAAGTACCGCGAGGAGATGGGGATCCCCAGCTCCTCGGTGCGCAGACGGCGCCTCTAGGCGCCAGGATTGGAGGGACCTCCCATGCAGATCCAGATCGCCTTCCGCCACATGGACTCGAGCGACGCGCTCAAGGAGCACGTGACCCACAAGCTGCAGCGGCTCGACCGCTTCGGCGACATCCTGGTCGACACAGCCGTGACCCTCTCCAAGGACGGGCACCGCTCGGTGGCCGAGTTCGTGCTGTCGGTGAAGGGCGACACCCTGAAGGCCAAGGAAGAGTCCGAGGACATGTACATGTCGATCGATCGCGGCGTCGAGACGGCCGAGCGTCTCATCAAGCGGCACCGCGACGTTCAGCGGGAGAAGAGGTGACGCCCGGCCTCTCGCACGTCGTCATCGTCAGCGGCCTCTCCGGCTCGGGCAAGACCACGGCGGTCAAGGCCCTCGAGGACGCCGGCTACTTCTGCATCGACAACCTGCCGCCCATCCTGCTCGACAAATTCCTGGTGCTCTGCCGCGACCACCCCGAGATTCCGCGGGTGGGCGTGGTGTTCGACATCCGCTCGCGCGCGTTCCTCAGCCACTTCGAGGAGGCCTACACGAGGGCCCTGGCCGAGGGGTTCCAGCCCGAGGTCGTGTTCCTGAAGGCCGACGAGAACGCGCTGGTGCGGCGCTACTCCGAGTCGCGGCGGCTGCACCCCATGGCCGGCGAGGGCGAGACCCTGCTCGACGCCGTGCGCCGCGAGCGCGAGGTGCTGACCCCGCTGCTCGACCGGGCCAGCCACGTGATCGACACCACCGACCTGAACGTGCACCAGCTGAAGCAGGCCATCCGCGCGCTGGTCGACACGCCGGCCAGCTCGCGCCTGCAGCTGCGCATCCTCTCCTTCGGCTTCAAGCACGGCCTGCCCCTCGAGGCCGACTACGTCTTCGACCTGCGCGCGCTGCCGAACCCCTACTTCATCGCCGAGCTCCGGGGCAAGACGGGCCTCGAGCCGCCCGTCGTCGACTACCTGGGCGCGCAGGAGACCGTGCAGGTCTACCTGAAGCGCCTGCTCTCGCTGCTGCGCCTGGCCGTGCCCGGCCACCAGAAGGAGGGCAAGATGCGGCTGACCATCGCCCTCGGCTGCACCGGAGGCCGGCACCGCTCGGTCTACTTCGCCGAGCACCTCGCCAAGGCCTTCCGGCGCAAGAAGGGCCTGATCGTCACGGTCGAGCACAGGGACCTGGAGCGGGGGGCGGGGTAATTTCTTCCGACCCACGCCGACGGAAGCGGTCGGCCGGGGTCCGTCGGGCGGGAACCGCCGGCCGGATCGTCGGGCGGTAGGCAGGGGCATGGCGCGCCATGCCCCTACACACCTGCGGCCCGAAAGGGCCGCCAGTTGTCCGGCAGCCGTCGGCTGAAGCCGCGGCTGGAGGTTGCGAAACCCGCCTTCGCGGGCTGGGGGCGCGAGGGTTCTCTACGCGTTTCCGCTACGCATCACCTTGAAAGCCGCACGGGCACGGGTTGAACGGTCCTCCATGGCCGAAGCCGAGCGACGAATCGGGTTTCAGCGAAAGGCACAGCGTATGGGCTGCCGAGCGCCGCGCGAGTGTGCTATGGAATCCCGCGCGCGTCGCCCGTCGGGCCGCGCGGTGAATGGAATCGGGAGAACGGCATGAGTCGACTTGGCTGGATGGCCCTGGCGTTGGCGCTGGCGCTGGCCGGGTGCGCGGGGGGCGGGGCCGGGTCGGCAGACGACGCGGTCGAGGCCGGCCCGCAGGAGATCACGTGGCCCGAGGTGGACGCCGCCGACACGAACATGGGCCTGGACGTCGCCCGGCCCGAGCCGGACGGCGGGGACACGCTGGCGGTGCCGGATCCGGCGCCGGGCGAGGTCACGTGGCCCGAGGTCGCCGGGCCGGAGGGGATGGAGGCCGTCGCGGAGCCCGACGACGTCGAGGCGCCCGACGACGTGGCCGAGGAGGCCGCGGTGCCGGACGTGCCGGGGGAAGCCGACGCGCCGCCCGAGGTCAGCGCCCCGGACGTCGTCGGGCCCTGCCCGGCCGAGGGCGACGTCGCGACCTTGAAGGCCTGCCCCCAGGGCGACCTGGAGCCCGCTTTCCTGCTGCGCGACGTGGTCGTGACCTATGGCTACGACCAGGGCTTCTTCGTACAGGACGACTCGGGGGCCATTCTGGTGTACGCCGGCAACGCCGACTGGGAGTTGCCGGCGGTGGGGAGCGTGCTCGACCTGCCCGTGGAGCGCCTGAGCGACTGGGAGGGCAACGCCGAGGTGGGGCGCGCGGCGGCGCCGACCGTGGTGGGCCAGCAGGACGTGACGCCCCTGGCCCTGGACCTGAGCGCGGGCCAGGTGCCGGGCGAGGGCATCGAGAGCCGCCTGGTGCGGGTCGCCGACGCCACCGTCGTGAGCGGCGAGGGCACCGACTGGGTGATTCGCTACGGCAACTCGCCCGACGTGGGGCTGCGGGTCGACCTGCCCCTGGGGTTGTGCGCGGGCGCGCACGTGACCCTGGCCCGGGCCGTGGTCGTGCAGGCCGGCGACGCGCACGTGGTGCGCTCGTACCACCTGGACACCGACCTCGGCGGGCTGGACGACGCGGGCTGCGACAAGCCCGACTCGGCGAACTGGGGCTTCGAGCTGGACGACCCAAGCGATCCGCCCCCCGGCTTCGAGAAGGCCACGGGCTTCTTCACGGCCACGCGCACGACCGTCCACGCCCACGCGGGCGCGGCCTCGTGCGCGCTCACCTGGAAGAACAACGCGAACCAGGACCTCTATCAGCAACTGTGGGTGCCGGCCACCCCGGGTCAGGCCGTGACCTTCCACGTCTGGGCCCTCGACACCGATGACGACGGGCGCGTGCGTGCGGCGCTCGCCTTCTACGACGCGGCGAAGGGCTCGCTCGGTGCGCAGTACGCCGAGCTGATCTCGGTGGACGACCCGGCCTGGCAGGACCTTACGGTCACCGCCCTGGCGCCCGCGGGGTCCGCCTGGGTGCGCGCCTTCGTGCGCCTGTACGACGTGAGCGGCGGTACCGACGGCACCGCGACGGTGTGGATCGACGACTGGACGCTACCGATCCCGTAGCCGAGGGCCGTCAGGGCGCTGCGGGGGCGGCGGGAGGCGTTTCGTCGGTGCCCGAGGGAGCCGCTGGATCCGCGGCCGGTGCTGCCGGCAGTTCGGCGGGCGGCAGCGCGTCGAAGGGGGCCGCTCGCAGCTCCCAGGCGCCCTTGCCCGCCTGCACGTCGAGCGTGCCGCAGAGGCCGCTCCAGCGGCGGGTCGAGGCCAGCAGGCGCGCGAGGTCGAGCACCGAGCCCGGGCCGGTTTCGTCGCGGGCCTGCAGCACCACCTGGGCCAGGTGGGCCGCCCAGCGCTCGATAGCGAAGGCGGGGCGGCCGAGGACCAGCTCGAGCGCGGCCAGGCGCTCGGGCACGGCGGCGCAGGGGTCGGCCACGCGCACGCCGCGCGAGAGGTGCGTGACGGGATCGAGGAAGCCGCGGCCCAGCACGGTGTGGAGCGCGTAGAGCCGCACGGGCGTGGGGGGCGCCCGGTGCCGGCCTGCCGCCGGCTGGGCGTAGGCGGGGCTGGATTCGAGCGGCACGCCCTGGAAGTGGAGCAGCGACAGCACGCGCAGGCCCTCGGCCGGTCCCGTGGCCAGGAAGAGCACGTCGAAGCCGGGCTCGGGGTCCTCCGCGGCCGCCTCGGCCACCCACCCGGCCACGTGGGCGACCTGGGCCTTGGGATCGGCGGGGAGCGTCCACGTGTGCACGACCTGCCCGCCGGCCCGCGCCACCTCGGCGGCCAGCACGTCGTCGAGCCCGCGCGCGGCCGCGCCCTCGCTGCCCACCACCGCCACGCGCGCTCCAGCCGCCAACGGCTCGGCCGCGAACAGCGCGCGCAGCTCGTCCTCGAGGTCGAAGACGAGCGGCAGCAGGGGGAAGGCCACGGCGCGATCGGACACCGCGGGGAAGAGCGGCAGCACCGGCACGGGGTGGGCGCGCAGCAGGGGTTCGAGCTCGGCGAGGCTGCGCGCGCCCAGGGGGCCGAGCACCAGCGACACGTCGCCCGCCGCCAGCTGCGTCGAGGCGGTCTCGGTCCAGCCCGGGGCGCCGGTGTCGACGAAGCGCCACGGCGCGGATCCGCCGCGCTCGGCGGCCACGAAGGTCAGCACGCGCTGCAGCGCGAGGCCGTAGGCCGCCTGGGGGCCGGTGAGGGGCGCGGGCACCAGGATGCCCCCCGCGGCCGGCGCCGCCAGCGAGGGGAACTCGCCGGTGAGCTGCTCCTCGCCCGCCACCGGGGCGCCCTGTCCCATCGAGGCGGTGACCGCCGCGCCGGCCCCGTGGGCGGCCCGGATGCGCGCGAGCACGTCGGGCGGAACGCCCGGAAGGCCCGCGAGCGCGGCCATCTGGTCGGGGGTGCCGCGCGCGATGATCTCGGAGAAGGCCGCCTCGGCCGTGCCGCCGGTGAGCGCCGGCACCCACTCGGGGTGCCCCAGGCCGTAGCCGAGCTGAACGGCCAGGAAGGCGACCTCGGCGGCGGGCAACTCCCCCGGGTAGGCGCGCTGCAACGCGGCGAGGCGCGGGGCGACGGTGGCCACCACCTTGTCGGGGTTCCCGAGCCTCGCCTCGCACTCGCCCCGCCGGAAGGCCAGCGACAAGCGCAGCCGCGCGTCGGCGGGCTCCCGCTCGATCTTGTCGAACCAGCCGCGCGCGCCCTCGACGTCGTCGGCGCCCAGCCGCAGCACGCCCAGGTAGTAGCGCGCCACGTCGCGTGCGGCCGGCTCGGCCTCGTCGCTCTCGGCCACCTCGCGCAGGACCAGCGAGCCCTCGAGCACGTCGCCGGTCGAGATGAGCGCCTGAGCGCGCGCGATGTCGGCCAGGGTGGCGCCTTGTCCGAGCGCCAGGGTCAGGGTCGTGAGCAGGAGTGGGATCATGGGCCCCGAGCGCTCCCTCTCCTGCCTGGCGGGAGAGGGTGAGGGGTGAGGGCTAGCTCATGTCCTTGTACATGATCTCGGCGATGCGGTACGACGAGGTCTCGAGGCGGTGCATGGCCTTCTGGATGCGGTCGAAGTCCTCGGTCTCCAGCGCCTCTTTCGCGGCCTCGAGGTCTTCGTTGATGCGCCGGATCTCGCTGTCGGTCAGGTAGTTGATGAACTCGGCCAGGGAGCGCTCGGTCGTGTAGACCAGCGAGCTCGCCTTCAGCTTGAGGTTCACCACCTCCTTCTTCTTGGTGTCCTGGCGCTTGTACTCCTCGGCCTCCTTGATGAGGCGTTGGACATCGGGCTCGTTCAGCCCCGACGACGGGCGCACGCGCACGGACTGCTCGTTGCCGGTCGCGAGGTCCTTGGCCATGACGTTCAGGATGCCGTTCTCGTCGACCTCGAAGGTCACCTCGATCTTGGGCACCCCCCGCCTCGCCGGCGGGATGCCCACAAGCTCGAAGCGGCTCAGGGTGCGGTTGTCGTGGGCCATCGGGCGCTCGCCCTGCAGCACGTGGATGTTCACGACCGACTGGTAGTCTTCGGCGGTCGTGAAGACCTCGGTGCAGGACGTGGGGATGGTGCGGTTGCGCTCGATGAGGCGCGTGAACACGCCGCCCTGGGTCTCGATGCCGAGCGACAGGGGGATGACGTCGAGCAGCAGCACGTCCTGCATGTCGCCGGTGAGGATGCCCGCCTGGATGGCGGCGCCCACGGCGACGGCCTCGTCGGGGTTCACCTGCTTGTTGGGCGTGGCGCGGAAGAAGTTTTCGACCATGCGCTGGACGAGCGGCATCTTGGTCATGCCGCCGACCAGGATCACGTCGTCGAGGTCTTCGGGCCCGAGGCCGGCGTCTTCGAGGGCGCGCTCGCACTGCTTGATGGCGCGTTCGATGATGGGGTAGGCCAGCTGCTCGAGTTCTCCGCGCGTGAGGGAGCGCTGGATGTGCCGCGGCCCTTCGTCGTCGGCGAAGATGAAGGGCAGGTTGATGTCGGTCTCCTGGCTCGACGACAGCTCGATCTTGGCGCGTTCGGCGGCGTCCTTCAGGCGCTGCACGGCCTCGGAGTCGCGCTGCAGGTCGACGCCGTGCTTCTCGCGGAACTCGTCGATGAGCACGCGCATGATGGCCTGATCGACGTCTTCGCCACCCAGGAACGTGTTGCCCGACGTGGCCTTGACCTGGAACACGCCCTCGCCGATGTCGAGGACGGAGATATCGAACGTGCCGCCGCCCAGGTCGAACACCGCGATGGTGGCGCGGTTGGTCTTGTTCATGCCGTAGGCGAGCGAGGCGGCCGTGGGCTCGTTGATGATGCGCAGGAGGTTCAGCCCGGCGATGCGCGCGGCGTCTTTGGTGGCCTGGCGCTGGGCGTCGTCGAAGTAGGCCGGCACCGTGATGACCACGTCGGTGACCTCGGTGCCGAGGTAGTCTTCGGCGTAGCCCTTCAGCTCGTTCAGGATGTGGGCCGAGATCTCGGGCGGCGAGTGCAGCCGGTCGTTCAGGTTGACGCCCGCGTCGCCGTTCGGGGCCTTGGCGATCTCGTAGCCGTAGAGCTGGGCGACGCGGCGGATCTCGGGGTCGTTGGCCTTGCGCCCCATGAGGCGCTTGACGGAGATGACGGTGTTGCGCGGGTTGGTGATGGCCTGGCGCTTGGCGAGGTTGCCGACCAGCAGGTCGCCGTCGTCGGTGAAGGCCACGATCGAGGGCGTGACGCGACCGCCCTCGGTGTTGGGGATGACCGTGGGCGTCCCCGCCTCGATGGCGGCGATGCACGAGTTCGTGGTGCCGAGGTCGATGCCGATCGCCTTGCCCATGGGGGGGGGATCGTCCATGAGGTCGTTGTCTCGCCGCACTATAGACCCGCGGCCGGTCAAGGTCAACAATTGCAAGGGGCCAGCGGAGGGCTCCAGCGCGCGATTTGGGTTGCTCCGGCCTCCAGGCCCTCCGTATACTTTTTTCAACGGAGGCAACCCACCGATGATCGCCAAGCTCGTCGAGACCATCGTTCAGCACATCGTCAGCCACCCGGAAGACATCAAGTTGAACGTCATCGAGGGCAGCTCCGTGATCATCGTCGAGTTGCAGGTCAACAAGGAAGACCTCGGCAAGGTGATCGGGCGCGAGGGCAACATGGCCTGGGCGATCCGCACCATCGTCACGAACGCCGCCACGCGCATGAACAAGAAGGCCATCGTCCAGATCATCGAGTAGTCCCGCCCGCAAAGGACCACGACCATGCCGCGACCCTTGTTCGTGCTGCGCTTCTGGGCGTTCCTCGCGCTCCTGGCCGCCGCGGGCTGCTCTGGAGCGAACGACGCCACCGACGCCGCGACCCCCGCCGAGGTCGGGGTCGACGCCCGCGACGCCGAGGCCGAACCGGTTGACGCGCCCGACCTGCCCGACGGCTCTCCCGATGGGGCTTCGGAGGAACTGGCGCCGGACGTGGAGCCGACCCCCGACGTCTCTGACGCGGAGCCCGGGCAGGACGCCGAGGTCGACGTGCCGCTGCCCCCCTTCCCCGCGGCGCTGCGGGGCGAGTGCGCGCTGGCCGAGCGACTGGGGGGCTTCGTGATCGAGGCCTACGTCGGCTACTCGCTGGTCTCGGGCCAGGTCCTGGACGGGGTGGTGCCGCTCACCGTGCTGGCCGAGGAGCTGCGCGAGGGCGACTGCCGGCTGCTGCGCCGCCTGAACCCCCTGTGCGAGCCGCCCTGCAGCACCAGCGACACGTGCGGCCTCGACGGCGCCTGCGTGCCCTATCCCGGGCCGCTCGGCCTGGGCCGGGTGAACGTGACGGGGCTCTCCAAGCCTGTGTCCATGCTGCCGAAGCCCCCCAATCAGAACTACTTCGACACCAGCCTGCCCCACCCGGCCTTCGCGGTCGGCGACGAGCTCCGCGTCCTGTCGGAGGGGGGCGGGCTCGAGCCGCTGGTGCTGTTCGGCTACGGCGTGGACGCGCTGGAGCCCGGGCAGTCCGAGTGGGTCCTGACCGCGGGGGAGCCGCTGGACGTGACGTGGGACGCGGGCGCCACCGACACGTCGGCGCGCGTGCTGCTGCGCCTGAACGTCGACCAGCACGGCGTGTCGCCCATCACGCTGGTGTGCGACCTGCCCGACACGGGGCAGGCGCAGATCCCGGCCGCGCTGATCGACGCGTTGTTGTCGGCAGGCATCTCGGGCTTCCCCAACGGCAAGCTGGCGCGGCGCACCGTCGACTCGGTGCCCGTCGAGGGCGGGCTCGCCCTCCGTAGCCTCGGCGAAGGAGGGTGTGTCGACCTGGTGGTCTCGAGCCCGCGCGCCGTCCCCACGCGCGTGACCGGCTCGACGCCGTGCACCAAGCCGGCCGACTGCCCCCCCGGCGAGACCTGCAACCTGCCCCTCCAGATCTGCGAATAGAGGAACCATGCTGCCGACCTTCGCCAAGCTGCCCGTCCTGGTGTTCGTGACGCTGCTCGTCGTCGCGGGGTGCGGCGCGACCGACGGAGGCGTCGACGCCGACACCGCGCCGCCGACCGACGTGGTGGACGCCCACGCCCCCGATGGAGCCCCGGACGTCCTGCCCGACCTGGCCGAGCCCGCGGACGTGCCGGCCGACGAGGCCTCGGACGCGGGCCCCGATCTGCCCGAACCGGCCGACGTGCGGCCCGAGGCCGAGGTCGACGAGGCCGTGGACGCGCCCGACCTGACCGAGCCGCCCATCGACTGCGGTCGCCTGCCCTCGCCGCCCCTGACGGCCGAGGTGCTGTACGGCTTCGAGTCGTGGGAGGACTTCGCCTTCGACGACGCGGGCAACGTGGTGGGCGCCGGACCCGAGGGCAACCTGATGCGCATCACCAAGGACGGGCAGAAGCAGGTGTTCTTTCCCACGATCGGTGACACCGCCGGGGTGGGCTTCCTGCCCGGCGGCGACCTGGTGGTGAACATCGTGTCGACCGGTTCGTTGGTGCGCTTGACGCCCGAGGGCGGGTACAGCGTGGTGCTGTCGGGGCTGGCGTACCCCAACGGCCTCGAGGTCGATCTGGACGGGTTCGTGTACGTCAGCGAGAACTCGGGCGGCCGCGTGCGGCGAATCGACCCCGACAGCGGCGAGTACCAGGTGCTGGCCACGGGGCTGCCGTCGCCCAACGGCCTGTCCTTCGACGCTCCCTACGGCACGCTGTACGTGGGCAGCTTCGGCGCGGGTACGGTGCACGTGCTGCGGCGGTCCGACGACGGCGGCTGGTTGAAGCCCGAGCTGTTCGGGCTGACCCCCGGCATCGCCGATCCCTGCGACGGCAAGGCGGCCGGCGACGCGTGCAGCGGCTCGTACGCCACCGACGGCACGTGCCAGGGCAGCCCGGGCTTCCTGCTCGACTGCCTGGCGGCCGATCCCTGCGGGGGCAAGAACGAAGGCGACGCCTGCGAGACGGCCTCGGGCCCGGGAGTGTGCGAGGCGGGCGACGCGGGCCTGCTCTGCGTGCCCGTCGACCCCTGCAAGGACAAGGCGCCCGGCGATCCCTGCGTCGCCGACGGCCTGCCCGGCACGTGCCAGGACGGCGGCGGCGCGCTGGCGTGCATCGCGCTCACCGGCTGCGACGGGCTGGAGGAGGGCGACCTCTGCACCGGTCCTTCGTTCATGCTGGGCGTGTGCCGGCAGGAGGGCGAGGCCCTGGTGTGCGTCGAGGGGCAGGACGTGGAGTGCGAGGGCCTGGACGCGGGTGACGCCTGCCTGGTGTGGGGCACGCCCGGCGTCTGCGAGGTGATCGGCGAGGGGCTGCTGTGCGGCGTGGGCTCGTGCGAGGGCAAGGCGCCCGGCGACGCCTGCGAGGAGTGGGGCCAACCCGGCGCGTGCGTGGTGTCGTCCGAGAACCTGGTCTGCCAGCCCGTCAACGAGTGCACCGGCAAGGCGCCCGGCGACGCCTGCGACCTGGGCGGCGCCACGGGCACCTGCAAGATCGACGCGCTCGGCACGCTGTACTGTGCCTGGCCCGATCCGTGCGATGGCAAGCAGCCGGGTGACCCTTGCGACAACTGGGGCCAGCCGGGCGAGTGCCAGGACCAGGGTTGGGGGCTGACGTGCACGGCCAAGCTCGGCTGCGCGGGCTCCCTGCCGGGGGCGGGCTGCCTGGACGACACCTGGACGGTGGGCGTGTGCACCGAGGTCGACGGGGTGCTCACCTGCGTGACCGGCGACGCCGCCGGGTGCACGGGCAAGCCCTCGGGGGTCACGTGCGCCGCGGCCGGCTTCCTGGGAACGTGCCAGCAGAGCAA
>CAZBRS010000031.1:51930-72105 GCA_964494475.1 uncultured Myxococcales bacterium
CTGCACCCTGAACGGTCAGCAGGGGCGGTGCGTCGAGGACGGTTCGACCCTGACGTGCGAGCTTCCGCTCCTGTCGCAGGGCGGGCTCGACGGGCTGGGCGTCGACGTGTGCGGCAACGTGTACATCGCCGAGTACGTCATCGGCATCGTGTGGCGCTTCCCGCCCACCGGCGGGCGGGCCGAGTTCCTGGCCGAGCTCGACTCGGGCTGGATCCCCAATGTCCACTGGGGCTCGGGCCTCGGCGGCTGGGACGAGAACACGCTGTACGTGGCCGATCGCGACCAGGGCCGCCTCTTCGGGCTCGAGGTCGGCGCGCCCGGCGTGCCCCAGCCCTTCCCGTGACCGCGCGGGCTCCCTTCGAAAGTGGACGCCCGCCCGGTTCGCGGTAGACTTCCACGCGTATCCATCGACTTGTCACCCTGAGGGGGCGTCATGATCATCCGCGCGTGGCAGGGAGTCGTCCTTGCGCTGGCCGGCGCGTTCGCGGCGGCCTGCCCATCCGTGCCCGAGGATCCGTGGTCGCCGCAGACCATGCCCATCTTCGACCCGACCGACCCGGCGAACCCGATCGTGCCCCAGCCGAACGACCTGATCATGAACCCGCTCACCGGGCTCGTGGCCATCCCGGACGCGGCCCGCACCGACACCGAGCTCGAGTACCTGGCGAGCTTCATGAACACGCTCGACGGCTTCCCCGTGAACAGCACGCTCTCGTGCCTGTTCACCGCGGCCGACGTCGACGCCGCCACGGTGGGCGACGAGACCGTGCGCGTCTACGACGTGACCGACGCGGTGGCCGCGGCCCTCGGGGGCGCCGAGCTCGCGGGGCCGGGCGTCGAGCGCCTCGCGGCCGGCTCGTTCACGTTCGTCGTGGCCGAGACCGGGCACCCCGCCACGGGGCTCCCGGTCACGGGGCTCACGCTCATCCCGAAGCGACCGCTCGACCCGGGGCGGCGCTTCGCCGTGCTCGTGACCACGGGCGTGAAGACCACCGGCGGCCAGGCCATCGGGGCGAGCTTCCTCGCGAACCTCGTGAAGTCGCGCTCGCCCCTGGTCGACGCCAACGGCCTGCGCACCGTGCTCCAGAGCAGCCTCACCGACGCCGACGCCGCGCAGCTCGAGCCCGTGCGTGCCCTGAACGACGCGGCGCTCTCGGCCATCGAGGGGCAGGACGCCGCGCTCACGCGCGACCAGGTGGCGCTGGCCTGGACGTTCCCCACGCACAGCGGGTCGGTCGCCGAGTTCGATCCCCTGAACAACGCGGTGCCCCAGCCGAACGACATGGTCCGCGGCGCCGACGGCACGCTCGACATCCCCACGGCCGGGTTGCCGGCGGCGCTGACCGAGCTGTACGGCTGGATGAACGAGCAGGACGGCTTCAGCGTGTCGAGCACCCCCGAGGTGCGCCTGACGCGCAAGGCCCGGGCCGAGACGGTCGTGCTCCCCAGCGACGACGGCCCCGAGGCCACCCTGGCCTTCCTCGATGTCTCGGCGCTGCCGCCGGAGAACGTCGAGGCCACCGTCGAGGTCGGCACGACCGGCCTCCTCCGCCTGCACCCCAAGGCCCGCCTGACCCAGGGGCACACCTACCTGGTGGCGCTCTCGCGCCGCATCGTCACCGAGGAGGGGGGGCGCGACTACCCGCTGCTGCCCTCGCCCGTGCAGGCCTTCCTGCTGCTCGAGAACCCGCTGATGGAGGAGGGAGAGAACCAGCTGCCGCTCTTCCTCGGCGACGCCGACGCGACGCGGCTCGAGGGCTTCCGTCAGGCCACGGCCCAGGCGCTGCCGCTGCTGGCGTCGATGGGGATGCCGCGCGGCGACCTGGCCAGCGTGTTCGCCTTCACGACCATGACCACGGCCGAGAACGTCTACGACCCCAACGCGAACGCCATCCCCTTCCCGAACGATCTCGTGAAGATGGGCGATCAGTTGCTGTTGCCGGTGGCCGAGGACGCCTCGCCGGCCGAGAAGGAGCTGATCGGCTGGATGAAGACCCTCGACGGCTTCAGCCACGTGCAGCACGGCTACGTCGACTTCACGGCGCCCATCGACGCGGCGACGGCCCCGAAGGCCTTCGTGTTCGTGAAGATCTCGGGCGAGACGGGCCTGCCCACCAACACGCTGGCCGCGTCGGCGGTCGCGGGCGCGTCGCGCGTCGACATCGTGCCCACCGAGGCGCTCGCGCCGGGGACCGCCTACGCCGTGGTGGTCACCCACGACCTGAAGGCGGCCGACGGCTCCGACCTGGTCGAGGCCAACGTCATCCGGCTGCTGAAGTCCGAGGTCCCGCTCGTCAGCGAGGACGGCAAGAACCAGCTGCCCGGCGTGCTCGACGATTTCAGCGCCAACCTGCTCGAGGGCAACCGCCAGAAGCTCGCGCCGCTGCTCGACGGGCTGGCCGCGTTCGGCACGCCCCGCGACGAGGTGCTGTCGTTCTGGGTGTTCAGCACGCACACGCGCGGCGAGGCGCTCTTCGATCCCACCCTCTCGCTCGTGCCGTTCCCCAACGACCTGCTCCTGGCGCGCGACGCCCAATCGCAGGTGGTGGGCGTGAACCTGCCCATCCCCGCCGACGCCAGCGAGCTCGAGAAGCAGTTCCTGTCGGGGTTGCGCAAGCTCGACGGCTTCTCGGCGCTCGGTGCCTCGACCGCCGCGTTCAGCAAGGAGCTCGACGGCGCGACGATCGCCACGTTCGCCGCCAGCGGCAGCATCGTGCAGCACCTGGCCGAGTTCGCCGACGTGTCGGTGGCCGTGGCCGACATCACGCCGGTGGTGAAGAACCCCCAGAGCACCGCGGCCCTCGGCCAGGTGAAGGTGCTCGGCCCCGACCAGGCCCTGCTGGCCGCCGCCGGCAAGCAGTTGGTGGTGGCGCCGCAGCCCGGCTTCCCGTTCGAGGGCGGGCACACCTACATGGCCGTGGTGCTCGACGGGCTCGACACGACCGACGCCACGGGCATCGAGCCCTCGCCCATCTTCGTGATGGCGCGCTCGGCCAACCGCCTGGTGAACGACCTGGGCCAGAGCTACGTATCGGCCCTCGACGACGCCACCGCGGCCATGCTCGAGATGCTGCGCCAGAACTACCAGCCCATGTTCGACGCCCTGGCCGGCGACTTCCTGAAGGTGCCGCGCGAGCGCGTCCGGCTCTTCTGGACGTTCACGGTGCAGGGCATCACCGAGCCCCTGGTCGCGCTCCGGAGCGCGGCGAAGGACGCGCCCTACGCCGACGGCACGGCGTCCATCACGGGCAACGTGCTGAAGCCGGCGGCCGCCTTCGGCCAGATCCCCGCGGGCACCGACACGACGCACCTGCGCGCCCTCATCCCCGACGGCTCGTTCGAGGGGCACCTGCTGCTGGGGTCGGCCGACTTCACGAACCCGGCCAAGCCCGCGCTCCAGCCCTTCCAGGCCACCGCCGAAGGGGCCCCGGCGTGGAGCACCGACAAGACCCACCCGCAGTTGCGCGTTCCGTTCGTGCTGGCCGTCCCGAGCGGTGAGCCGCCGGCCGCCGGCTGGCCGGTGGTCCTGTTCCAGCACGGGATGACCCGCGACAAGAGCGACGTCTGGCTCCTGGCCGACCGCCTGGCGCAGGCGGGCTTCGCCTCGCTGGCCATCGACGCGGTCTGGCACGGCGGGCGCGCGCTGCCCGGCGTGTCGCCCGACCAGCTGTACATGTTCCCCGACCCCTTCGTGGCGCGCGACCACTACCGCCAGACCGTGCTCGACCTGTTCGAGGCCGTGCGCCTGCTGCGCAGCGGCACGCTCGAGGGCTGGCTCCAGACCCACGACCCGGCCAACGCGCTGCCGCTGGACAACCCGAACCTGTTGTCGGGCGACGTGTACTACGTGGGCATGAGCCTGGGCGCCCAGCTCGGCGCGGCCTTCGCGGCGGTAGAGCAGGACGTGAAGGCCGTGGTGCTGAACGTGCCTGGCGCGCACCTCACGAAGATGCTGGCCGAGAGCCCCGACCCGGGCTTCAAGGGCGTGATCGGCACGCTGTTGCAGCAGGCCGGGGTCGCGGCGGGCTCGGCCGCGGCCGCCCAGCTCATCGCCACGCTGCAGTGGGCCCTCGATCCCTCCGACCCCGTGAACTACCTGGCGCACCTGTGCTCGAAGCCTCTCGACGGCCACGCCAGGCTGCCGGTCTTCGTGCAGCGCGCGTCCGACGACGAGTTCATCGTGCCCGCCATCACCGACGAGATCGTGGCCACGCTCGAGAACGACGGCTGCGTGGGACAGATCCAGACCGACACGTACCTCGCCGCGTGCCACGCCTTCCTGATCGGCTGCGTCGGCGAAGGCGCCCAGACCAAGACCGAGCGCGAACGGGCGGTCCAGGGCATCCTCGACTTCCTCGTCGCCGCGCGTGCACAGTAAGGAGGGCCCCATGAAGCGCATCCTCATCGGAACCCTCGCCCTGCTCGCCGCGCAGGTGCTGGTCGTCAAGACGCTCTCGGCCGCCGGCTACGAGCTCATGGAGCAGTCGGCCGTGGCCCAAAGCCGCAGCCTGGCCGTGACCGCCAGGCTGGCCGATCCCTCGACGCTCTTCTACAACCCCGCCGGCCTCGGCTTCCTCGACGGCCTGCACGTCTCGGCGGGCACCACCATCCTGCTCACCACCATGCGCTACACCGACCCGACGGGCCTTCGTCCGGGCGCCGACGTCGAGAAGATGCCGCCGAACACGCCCGCCCACGTCTGGGCGAGCTGGGCCCCCCTGAAGGGGCTGACCGTGGCCGCCGGGCTCACCTACGCCCCCTGGGGCCAGAAGTTCAAGTGGCCCAAGGGCTTCACGGGCGAGGCGGCGCTCAGCGAGGCCGACCTGCGCATCCCGCTGGTGTTGGCCGGCGCGGCGTGGCGGCCCCTGAAGTGGCTGAGCGTCGGGGCCTACGTGCAGTACGCGCCCAGCACCATCGACATGAAGCAGCGCTTCGCCGTGGTCGACGACGCGGGCAACCCGCAGACCGTCACGGCCGAGATCGCGGGTTCGGGCCACGCGGTGGGCGGCGGCTTCGGCGTTCAGGCGCGGCCCCTCGAGGGGCTGTACCTGGGCGCCAGCTACCGCAGCCGGCTCACGGCCGACTTCAGCGGGAACGCGCACTTCTCGCTGCCCGCCACCCTCACCGACCGCAGCCTGTTCCACGACCAGGCGTTCACGACCAGCATGACCACCCCCGACGTGTTCGGCTTCGGCGTGGGCTACGACATTCTGCCGTGGCTGAACGCCGAGTACGACATGCACCTGACGCTCTGGAGCGTGAACGAGAGCCTGGACGTGACCTTCCCCGACGACGCGAGCGGCCAGCTCTCGTCGAAGAGCCCGAACGACTGGAAGAACACGCTCACCTACCGCCTGTCGCTCGAGTACACGCAGCTCGAGGACCTGGCCATCCGCATGGGCGGAGGCTTCGACGACAACCCCGTGCCCGACAGCACGCTCGGCCCCACGCTGCCCGACTGCGACCGCGTCTTCGCCGGGCTCGGCGCCCAGTACTGGTTCCGCTCGATCGGCCTGAACGTGGCCCTCGCCTGGCAGGGCACGTACTTCGTGCCGCGCACGGTGACGCCGGCCGACCAGCCGGGCCTGAAGAACCCGCTGCCGCAGCACTACACGAACTTCGCGCACCTCATCTCGCTGACGCTCGGGTATTCGCTCGACATCTGACGGCGCTTGCGCATTCTCCCGTTCTCACCGACACTCGCCCGAAGCGCTCGTCGCGCGGCCCGTTCCATTTTCCTGCACGGGGGTAGCCGTATGGGAGAGCATCGGGCGGAGACGGGTCGCAGCGGGTGGTCGGCTCGGGCCGCGATCGTCGCGGCGTTCATGAGCCTGGCCGCCGGTGCGCCCGCCTGCTCCGCAGGCAGTTCGGAGAACGATGTCCTGGATCTGGCCGCCGACCTCGGGGTCGGTGAGGCCGAGGTCGCCACCCCCACCACCGACGACTGCGGCTTCCCGCTGGTCGTGGTGCCCGACACCTGCACGGGCTGCCACGGGGCGCCGCCCGCCGCGCCGCACGTGCCGAACGCGCGCTGCGAGCGCTGCCACGGCTACGACGTGGGCGTGGTCGACGGCCGGATGGCCATCACGCGGCCCGAGCTGCACCAGGACGGCACGGTCGACGTAGCCGTGGGGTGCTCGTCGTGCCACGGCTGGAACCTGGGCGTGTCGCCGCCCCAGGACCTGCGCGCCAGCTGCGATCCCGCCAGCCGCGGGGTGGGCTCGCACCGGGCCATGCGCGAGGCGCCCCTGCTGGCCCACCGCGTGGGCTGCCCCAACTGTCACGTGGTGCCCACCGCCGTCGACCAGGCGGGCCACCTCGACGGCGACAACCGGGCCGAGGTCACCTTCGGCCTGCTGGCCGCCGCCGGCGGCGCCGCGCCGGTCTGGAACGGCACGACGTGCAGCTCGGTCTACTGCCACGGCGCCACGCTGACGGGCGGTGACCACAAGACGCCCACCTGGGGCGACGCGTCGGGCCGGGCCGCGGCCTGCGGGGCCTGCCACCGCCTGACGGATCCCTCCGGCGACGCCGAGGCCGACTGCAGCAGCTGCCACCCGACCTCGCTCGACGAGGCGCGCGACCTCCTGCCGGCCGGCACCCACCTCAACGGCGTCATCGATCTGGTCGACGGCCTGGCCCCGGCCGAGGGAGGCACCCCATGAAGCGGCGCGACTTCCTGCAGGCATCCACGGTCTCGTTGTTCTCGGCGCTGGTCGGCGGTCCGGCGCTGGCCGCTCTCGGTGGTGCCGCGGGCGCCACGGGAGGTGGAGCGGGCTCCTCGGCCGGGCACGGAGCCGGGGAGGCCGACGTGGCGCCCCTGGCCGAGATCACGGCGGCCGTCGACGTGCTGGTGCCCGCCGATCCCGACGTGCCCGGCGACTTCAAGGGCTCCGACTACGGCGGCGACGCCCAGGTGGCGCGCGTGCTCGGCCAGGCCGGGCAGGCCATGGCCGCCGCGCAGCTGAACGCGTTCTCGCAGAAGACGGCCGGCAAGAAGTTCGTCGACGGCAACCCCGCGGAGCAGCTCGAGGCCATCAAGCAGTGGATCCGCGAACGCGACGACCTGGCCCCTCTGCTCGGGCAGCTGCTCTCGGGCATGGTGGCCGTGGGCGTCATCGGAAGCTACGAGCCCGACGACGCGGCCGCGCGCGAAGAGGTGTTCACGCGCATGGGCTGGTTCCTTCCCCTCGATCCCTCGGGCTCGGCGCGCATCCCCTCGGAAGGGTATCCCGACGCCGCCAACCTGCCCGCCAGCCTCAAGAAGGGGGTGCGGCCATGACCGAGCACGTCGACGTGGTCATCATCGGCTCGGGCGCGGGCGGCGCCACGCTGGGCGGCGAACTCGCCGAGGCCGGCGCCAAGGTGGTCTTCCTCGAGGCCGGCAAGGACCTGGACATCACGTACGGCTCGCCCCAGCATTTCGCGGCGCGCCAGCGCGCGCTCGACTTCGTGGCCGACGGCCTGCTGTGGCACGAGGAGTACCAGGGCCGCATCTGGCGCACCGACATGGGCGAGTGCGCGGGCGGCGGCACGGTGGCCTATGGCGGCGTGCTCGAGGAGTCGATCCCCCGCGACTTCGACACGGGGCGCTGGCCCTTCACCTGGGCCGAGTTCGAGCCCTACATGAACCTGACCAAGAAGCGCTACCACGTGTCGCGCTGGCCCGTCGAGAAGATGAGCCACTACGCCCAGATCGTGAACGAGGCGGCGGGCGGAAACCTGGGCCCCATCCAGTCGGCCTTCAACCAGGAGCCCTATTTCGAGTACGGCGTGTTCCACGACCGTTGCCGGCAGTGCAAGTGTTGCATGCTCGGCTGCAGGTACAACGCGAAGGCCAACGCCCTGACCATCGCGCTGCCCAAGGCCCGCTGGTTCGGCGCCGAGGTGCGCGACAACTGCTGGGCGCGCCGCCTGAACACCAGCGCCGACGGCACGCGCGTCGTGAGCGTGACGTACCTGAAGCGCACGGCCACGGGAGCGGCCACCGAGACCACCGAGGAGCACACGATCGAGGCCGACAAGGTGATCCTGGCCGCCGGCTCGATGATGACGCCCATGCTGCTGGCGTGGTCGGGCAAGAACGGCCGGGCGCTGGCCGACTCGTCGGGCCAGGTGGGCCGGAACCTGCGCGGGCACTTCTTCAAGACCACCTACGCCATCCTCGAGCGCGACGACGTGCGCACGTACCAGGGGCAGGTGGTCGAGCTGAACGACCTGTACCAGAACTACGACAAGGGCTACCTGCTCGAGTTCAACATGCTGGCGCCGCCCTCGTACATCGGTGGCATGGTCGAGGTGCTGCAGAAGGAGGCGCTGCTCGAGATGCTGGGGCTGCCCCTGAAGCGCTTCATGCGCAAGTACGGGCGCCTGATCATCGCGGCGCCCCTGGTGCGCAGCTTCGATCAGGGTTTCACCACCAACAGCGTGCTGCCCCACCCCGCGAAGAAGAACCGCTACGGCGACCCCCTGCCCCAGGTCACGTTCGAGCCCAACGCGCAAGAGCTCGCGTGGATCGACGCGGCCACGGCGCACGCGAAGCAGATCCAGTTGAACGCCGGCGCCGACCCCCTGCAGATGTACGACGGCGGCATCGACGTGGTGCACAAGGTGGGCACCTGCCGCATGGGCAGGAGCCCTGCCGACTCGGTGACCGACGTGAACGGCAAGGTGTGGGACCTCGACAACGTGTGGATCGCCGATGGCAGCCTCTTTCCGGCCCCGTTGCTCGCCAACTGCGCCTTCGTGATCTACTGCCTGGCCTACAAGGTGGCCGACGCCATGCTGGCCCGCGTCACCCCGGAGGTTTGACCCCCTCCCGAGCGGAGGCCCGGGTCAGCTCGGCTCGAGCGCGGCGCGCAGCGCCGTGGCCAGGTCGGTGCGGCCCACGGGCTTCATGAGGAATCGGTCGAAGCCGCGAGCCGAGCTCGTGGCCTCGTCGAGCAGCTCGCTGTAGCCGGTGCAGACGATGACCGGCAGGTCGGGGCGGAGCGCGCGCACGTGGTCGGCCAATTCGGCGCCCGACATGCCGGGCATGGTCATGTCCGTGAGCAGCAGGTCGACTTCGTGGGGGGTGGCCCGGGCATGGGCGAGCGCCTCTTCGGCGTTGGGGAAGGCGGCCACCGTGTACCCGAGCGCGCGCAGGTGCCGCGTGAGCACGTCGCGCAGATCGTCTTCGTCTTCGGCCACGAGGATGCGTCCCGTGCCGCGCGGCGCCGGGGGCTTGTCGGCGGTCGGCGGCGCGGCCGGGGCCGATTCGAGGCGGGGGAGCAGCACGCGGACGATCGTGCCCTCGCCCGGGCGGCTCCACACGCGGATTTGCCCACCCTGCGCGGTGACGATGCCGTGCACGACCGACAACCCGAGGCCGGTTCCGCGGCCCGCGCTCTTGGTCGTGAAGTAGGGCTCGAAGATGCGCGCGAGCGTTTCTTCGTCCATGCCGTGGCCCGAGTCGCGCACCTCGAGCAGCGCCCAGTTGCCCGGGGACAGGCCGTCGGCGGCCTGCTCGTCAGCGCCGAGCCGAGCCACGCGCACGTTCATGCTGCCCGAGGGCTCCATGGCGTGCCAGGCGTTGGTGGCCAGGTTGATGAGCACCTGCTGGACCTGCACCGGATCGGCGTGCACGAACCCGCTGTCGGGCGCGAGGTCGAGGTGGATGGCGACCGAGACGGGGATGGTGGCGCGCACCAGGCGCACCGCCTCGTCGACGACCGCGGCCAGATCGATGGGGCGGGGTTCGCTCTCGGCCCTCCGGGAGAAGGCGAGCAGGCGCCGCACGAGGTTGCGGCCGCGATGGGTGGCCGCGACGAGGCGAGCCAGAGAGGCGCCGGCTTCGCTCTCTTCGTCGACGGCGTCCTCCACGACCTCGGCGTGCCCCAGGATGACGCCCAGCAGGTTGTTGAAGTCGTGCGCGATGCCCCCGGCCAACGTGCCGAGGGACTCCATCTTCTGCGACTGGCGCAGGTTCTCGGCGAGCTTCTCGCGCTCGTGCTCGGCGGCGCGGACCTGGCTGAGATCGATCGCCACGAGCAGGATGGTGCCGGTCTGCGCCGTGCCCTGGCGCAGGGGGCACAGGGTGACCATGGCCGGGAACGTGGTGCCGTCGCGGCGCGAGAGCTGGATCTCTTCGCGCACCGACGTGCGATCGGTCTGGGCGACGCGGTCGCCGAAGAGGCGCCGCAGATCGGCGGTGAGGATCGAGACGGGTCGACCGAGCGCCTCGGCCCGGCTCCACCCGAAGATGCGCTCGGCGCCGGGGCTGAACTCGACGATCGAGACGTCGTCGGCGCGGGCGTCGGCGATCACGAACGCCACCGCGTGGGCCGCCTCGAGCATGGCCCGCAGCCGAGCCTCGCTGTCGGCCAGGGCGCGTTCGATCTGCTTGCGCTCGGAGATGTCGACGACCGAGCCCACGAGCCCGGTGACCGCCCCGTCGCGCCGGCGGACGACGGCCTTCGAGCAGATGATGTCGCGGGGCGTACCGCCCGCCGTCTGCAGGTGCGCCTCGTACGTCTCGTTGGCGCCCCCGCCCAGCACCGCCTCGTCGTGCCCGCGGCAGATGTCGGGGTCGCACTCGGCCAGGCACGGCTGGGTCGACTGGCCCACGACCGCGCGGGCCTGGAGGCCCATCGCCGCTTCCCAGGCAGGGTTCACGAGCGTCACGCGGCGATCGGGGTCCTTGGCGAACACCGGCAGGGGCAGGGCCTCGACCAGGGCGCGCAGCCAGTCGCGCACACCGGTGAGCTCGGCCTGCAGGGCCTGCTGCTCGGTGCGGTCGGTGATCAGCCCCACCAGGGCGCGCCGGTCACCGACGGCGAGGGGGGCCGTGCTGAGGTCGGCGACGAACAGGGTGCCGTCGGCGCGCCGGAAGAGCTGCGAGGGGAGAAGTGAGCGTCGGCCTGCGCACCCGTCGGCGAAGTTCATGCGGACGAGCGTGCGCAGTTCGGGGGGGTGCAGGTCGGGGACCGTCAACGCCAGAAACTCGGCCTCGGAGTACCCGAACATGCGGCAGGCGGCGGGGTTCGCGAGCATCACGCGCAGGGTGTCCTGGCACGCCACGAGGATGCCCTCGGTGGAGGCCTGGAAGATGGCCCCGTAGATCGCGGCGGACGTTATCGCGTTGTTCGAGCATGGCTCGCTCAAGCCCGCCCCCTGGTCGTTATCGCACGCAAAATATGTATTCACTATAGAACGCGACACGAACACCTGCAAGAAGTTCTGATCGGTGCGGTTCTCACGACCGGGCGCCGAAGAACTCGGCGTGGAGCGCTCGCACGGCGTCGTCGGTGCGGGCGGCGTCGACCAGCACGCCGACGATCATGTTCGAGTCGACGCTCTGGAGTACGGCGATGCCCGCGCCGGTGAGGGCGCGCACCATGCGGTGCATGATGCCGGGCACGCCGTGGATGCCGCCGCCCACCAGGGTGACCTTGGCGCACGCGTTGTTGACCGTGAAGGTGACGCCGAGGGCCGCGAGCGCGGCCGAGACCACGCCCACCGAGGCGCGTTCGGTCGTGAAGAGCACGCGATCGCAGAGGATGTTCATCATGTCGAGGCTGACGCCGGCCTCGGCGATCACGCCGAAGACGCGCTCGAGCAGGGCGAGGTCGGCGCGGAAGTCGACGCCCGTGACGGCGAACTGGGCGATGCCGGGCTTCGACGTGATGCTCGACGCGAACTCCTGGGCTTCGGCCACGAAGCGATGGCGCTCGGCCTCGGGGACGACCCAGGTGCCCTCGGCGGCGCTGGTGGTGTTGCGCACGACCACGCGCGTTCCGGCCTCGCGAGCGTGCTCGGCGGCCGCGGGGTGCAGCACCTTCGAGCCCTTGTACGCGAGCTCGGCCGACTCCTCGAACGTGATCGCGGGCAGCGGACGGGCGTCGGGAACGACGCGCGGATCGGCCGTGAGCACGCCGTCGACGTCGGTGAAGATCTCGACGTGCTCGGCTTCGAGGGCCACGCCCAGCAGCACCGCCGACGTATCGCTGCCGCCGCGCCCGATGGTGGTGACGTCGCCGCGCTCGGTGACGCCCTGGAAGCCCGTGACGACCACCACGTCTCCGCGCCGCAGGTGCGACAGGATGCGGGCGGGGCGGACCTCCTGCACGGTGGCGTCGCCGTGGCAGGCGTCGGTCACGAAGCCCGCCTGGAACCCGCGCAGGCTGACGGCCTTGACCCCGCGCTCCTGGAGCAGCGCCGCGAACACCGGGGCGGCGATCTCCTCGCCCACGGAGGCCAGCGCGTCGCGCTCGCGCGCCGAGCAGCTCGGGTAGGGCTTCACGAGGTCGAGCAGCGTGTCGGTGGCGTAGGGGTCGCCGCGCCGGCCCATGGCCGAGACCACGACCACCACGTTCTTGCCCGCGTGCACGCGCTCGAGCACCCGCGCGGCCGCCAGTTCGCGCCGTTCGGGGGTGGCGACCGACGTGCCGCCGAACTTCAGGACCACGATGGAGGGCAGGCTCATGACCCGAACCTCCCCAGCCGGAGCAGCTCTTCGGCGATCTGGATCGCGTTCAGGGCCGCGCCCTTCCACAGTTGGTCGCCCACGACCCAGAAGCGCACCACGCGCGGGTCGTCGTCGTCGACGCGGACGCGGCTGACGTACACGTCTTCGTGCCGGGCCAGCTCGCGCGGCGTGGCCAGCTCGTCGAACTTCAGGCCCGGCGCGGCCGCCAGCAGGCGCGTGACCTCCTCGACCGACGTGGGCCGCTCGAAGCGCACCCACACCGACTCGGAGTGGCAACGCTCGACGGGCACGCGCACGGTGGTGGCCCACACCTTGAAGCGGCTGTCGCCCAGGATCTTCTGCGACTCGGTCGTGAACTTGGCGTCTTCTTCGGTGTCACCGTTCGGCAGCCAGCCGCCGATCTTGGGGATGACGTTCAGGAAGATGGGACGATCGTAGAAGCGGAACTGCTCGGGCTCGCCGGCCGCGAACGCCCGCGCCTGGGCGAACATCTCGTCGAGGGCCGAGCGCCCGGCGCCCGACACGGCCTGGTAGCTGGAGACCACGCACTCGGACACGCCGAGGGCGCGGTGCAGCGGCCCCAGCGCCACCAGCAGGATGATGGTCGAGCAGTTGGGGTTCGCGATGATGCGGCTGGGGCTCGTGGCCAGCACGTCGGCGTTCAACTCGGGCACCACCAGGGGAACGTCGGGGTGCTTGCGGAAGCACGACGAGTTGTCGACCACCAGCACGCCCGCGTCGGCGAAGCGCGGGGCCTCTGTCTTCGAGACCTCCTTGCCCGCCGAGAAGAGACCGAGGTCGAGACCGCGCGGATCGGCGGCGGCCAACTCTTCGACGGTGATCGCGCGGCCCTTCCAGGTCACGACGCTGCCGGCCGAGCGCTTCGAGCCGAAGAGGCGCAGATCGCCCACGGGAAAGGCGCGGCGCTCGAGCAGGTCGAGGAACTCGACCCCCACGGCGCCCGTGGCGCCTGCGATGCCGACGTTCAGGAGACGCGCCATGGCGAGCTCGCTGGATGGTTGCACCGGGCTAGCTTGGGGCAAGTCGGGCGGGTGCGCAACACCGCGCTGACCCGCGTGGGCCGACGCGGCCACGGAGCCGGTTCAGCGGAGCGCGCCCGAGCGCTCGAGGTCCTGGATCTCGGCCTCGTCGAAGCCCGCTCCCAGCAGCACGGCCCGCGAGTTGGCGCCCGGCGGGCCGCCGGGGCCTCCGGGCTCCGGGGCCGAGCGCGAGAAGCGCAGAGGCACGCCGACTTGGGCCAGGGTCGAGCCGTCGGCGAGCGCTCGCTCGAGGCGCATGCCGCGGGCCCGGGCCTGGGGTCGATCGAGGGCTTCGTGCAGCGTGAGCACGGGCTCCGCGCAGGTGTCGAACCCCGCCAGCGCCTCTTCCCATTCGGCCAGCGTGCGTTCGGCCACCGCGTTCGCCACGCGGGCGCGGGCGGCCTCGAGGTCGGGGGGGGCCACGCCCCCGTCGGCCAACTCCGGGCACCCGATCGACCGGGCGAACTCGTGCACGAACCGGGGCTCGAGCCCGGCGAACGCCAGGTGGCGACCGTCCTTCGTGGGGTAGCAACCGTACAGCGAGCCCCCGTTCAAGAGATGGGCCTCCCGCTCGGGGTCGGCCCCGGCCGCCAGGCCCGCGGCGCCGGCCAGGGCGTTCCAGTCGAGCGCGGCGTCGAGCATGGCCACGTCGACGTGCTGGCCCTCGCCCGTGCGTTCGCGGTGCAGCAGCGCCGCCAGAACGCCGATGGCGAGGTTCGAGGCTCCGGCCAGGTCGGCCACCTGCAGGCCCAGGGGTGGGGGCCCTCCGGCGCGCGTGCCCGAATAGGACAGCAGGCCGGAGAGCGCCAGCACGCCGAGGTCGTGGCCGGGCCGCGCGGCCAGCGGCCCGGTCTGTCCGAAGGCGGTCAGCGAGGCGTAGACCAGGCGCGGGTTCTCGGCCAGCAGGCGGGGTGCGTCGAGCCCGAAGCGCGCCATGGTGCCGGGCTTGAACTGCTCGACCACCACGTCGACGCGGGCGGCCAGGCGCCGGGCGACCTCCTGTCCGCGGGGATGGGTCAACGACAGCACGATGGAGCGCTTGCCGCGGTGCAGCCAGGCCGATGTGGCCGACACCGGGCCTTCGCCCCCGTCGACGAAGGGGGGCAGGGTGTCGAAGAGGTCCGGGAACCGCGACGACGCGACGCACACGACGTCGGCTCCGAGGTCGGCCAGCAGCCGCGTGGCGAAGGGTCCGGGCAGCAGCCGGGTGAAGTCGAGCACCTTCAGTCCGGCCAGCGCCGTCATCGCGCAGACTCCGACACGAGGCTCTTGAGTTCGGCCACCTCGGCGCGGAGCTCGGCGACTTCGGCCTCGAGGGCGTCCAGGCGGCCGCGGGTCTCGGACGCCGACGGTTCGGGAGCGCAGGCCTCGGGTCGCGGCGCGGCGGCCGTCGCGGGGGCGTCGGGGTCGGGAGGCCCCGAGAAGAGCTGGGCGTAGCGGGCCTCCTTGCGCCCTGGCTGCCGGGGCAACGTCGTGACCAGGGGCGGCTCCCGGTCCTCGAGGGCCAGGCACACGCCGAGCACGGTGACGACGTCGGGAAACTCGACCATGCGCGAGGCGCGCGCGCGCAACTCGCCGGGGGTCTGTGGCCCCCGCACCATCAACTCGGCCAGGATGGCCTGCGCGTGGGGCTCGAGCCCGAGCTTCTCGGCCAGGAAGTGGCGGTACTTGACCACGCGGCCGCCCTCGCCCGAGACGATGGCGAGCTGCTGGTGCGCGAGCGACGTCAGCGCCCGCGACACCTCGGCCTCGGCCAGCTCGAGCGCGGGGTCGCGGTTCGACTTCTGGTTGCACGCGTTCACGAGCGCGTTCAGCGTGAGCGGGCAGTACTCGGGGGTCGCGAGCTCCTTCTCGAGCAGGCAGCCGAGCACGCGGGTTTCGACGGGATCGAGCAGCAGGTCCATGGCGCCTCCGTCAGAACGTATGATCGAACACCACGTAGAAGCCCCACGCGAGATCGTGGACCACGCGCCCGTCGGCGGTGAGGCGGGGATCGGCGCCCACGGCCGCGTCGACCCGGCCCACGAAGGCGTCGGCGTAGACGATGTGGAGGCCGAGGCCGGCGGTGGGGTGCACGGGCCAGCCGCCGGTGGGGTTGGTGGTGGTCTCGGAGCCTCCGAACACGACGCCAGCGTCGGCGAAGGGCACCAGTTGCCAGACGAACGGCTTCTGGAACAGGCCGTGGGTGAGCACGTCGAAGCGCAGCTCGAGGTTGGCCACGGCCTTGCCCGGAGCGTGCCAGCGCCCGAAGGAGGCGCCCCTCAGGGTGTCGGCGCCGCCGAAGCCGGCCACCGGGATGGCGCCGCCCCAGTGGACCATCTCGTAAAAGGGAACGTTTCCCCAAAGGTACTCGGCCATCAGGCGGCCGGCCACCACGCACCAGGGGGCCAGCTCGAAGAAGCCGCGCAGCGAGGCGAAGGGCCCGCCGAAGGCGCCGGCGCCGTGGGGCAGGGGCGGCGTGGCGCGGGCCGAGAGCTCGGCCAGCACGCCCCCGTGCGGGGTGATCTCGGGCTGGCGGGTGTCGTAGAGCACGCCGGCCGAGGCGATGGTCGCGAGGCCGCCGTCCAGGCCGTAGGGGCGCTGGTCGGCCAACAGCGAGCCGGCGTAGGTGCGCACGGCGCTGTATTTGGCGTTCAGCGAAGCGAAGGCCTGCCAGGGGCCGGCCAGCCGGGCGCGCAGCGTGAGGTGCACGAAGGGCTGGAAGAGCGTGTAGCGGTATCGCTTCGCGCTGGGGTCGGGCTCGCGGGCGGTCCGGTTGCCGAGGCCCCAGTACCCGTCGTTCAGCCAGTGGCGCCAGGCCACGTGCAGGGTCACGCGCAGGCGCCCTTCGGGCCCGAGGCCCGTGCGATCGAAGCGGAAGCGGTGGTGGTGGTAGCCGCGCGTGGTCAGGAAGGCGTGCACCACGTAGGCGCTCTTGTAGGGCGTGTAGCCGGGTTCGTCGAGGGCCACCTCGGCGCGCGCGCCGAAGCCCAGGCCGTCGTCGGTGTCGTAGGCCACGTTCGGGATGGCGTACCAGCGGACGCCGACCCCACCCCCGGCAACCGGAGCGGAGACCTCACCCCCTGGCCCCCTCTCCGCAGGTGCAACCTCACCCCCTGGCCCCCTCTCCATCTCCGTGGAGAGGGGGGATACGGCCACCGAACTCCCCTCTCCGCTTGACGGAGAGGGGCGGGGGGTGAGGTCTCCGGGATTGGGCGGCGCCGCCAGTGTCAAGAGAAGCAGGAGTGCGAGCTTCACGGTGGGGAAACCGACAGATCGGCCGAGACCTCGAGCACGGCCCTGAACAGGATCTGGAGCCCGCGCCGCACGTTGTCGACCGACACGCGCTCGTTGGCGCCGTGCATGGTCGCGGCCTCCTCCTTCGTGATCTCGAAGGGGATGAAGCCGTAGGCGCGCACGCCGATCTGCCGGGCGTAGATGGAGTCGGTGAAGCCGATGGAGAGCGCCGGCCCGGCCACCGCGTCGGTGCGCCCCCGGACCGCCTGGCGGGCGAGCGCGGCGTACAGCGGGTCGCCTTCCCAGGGGCTCATGGCCGCCGGCACGGACTGCAGCACCTCGAACGTGAGCGCCGGATCGTGCCCCGTGGCCTCCTCGAGGCGCGCCAGCACCTGCTCGGGCCGCGTGCCGGGCAGGAGGCGGGCGTCGAGCAGCGCCGAGGCCTCGGAGGGCACCACGTTGGGCTCGTGCTCGCCCGTGTCGAGGCCCGTGATGTTCACCGTGTCGATCAGGGCGGCGCGCCCGCCGGGCTCCTTCATGAGCTCGCCCTTCGCGAGCCAGCGCTGCAGCAGGGGGCGCTTCAGCACGAAGCCCGTGAAGCCGCCGCCGTGGTCGCCGGCGCGCGCCAGCAGCTCGACGAGCGAGGGGTCGAACGCCGCGGCGGGGTCGAGCGCGCGAATGGCGTCCAGCGCCTCGAGCAGCCGGGTGGGCGCCGCGTCGGGCCGGGGGGTCGAGCCGTGTCCGGCCGCGCCGTGGGCCGTGAGCCTCAGCCAGAGCACGCCCTTCTCGCCCACCGAGATGGCGAAGATCGTCTGACCCGGGTAGAGCACGTCCCGGAGTCCGAGGCCGCCCTCGTTGACGAGGTGCGAGCAGCCGATGCGGTCCCAATGGAGCTGTACGAGGTGGCGGAAGCCCAGATTGTCCACCTCCTCGTCGGCCACGGCCAGCAGGACCACGTCGCGTTTCAGCGGCACGTCCAGGCGCTTCAACCACACCAGCGTCTGCAGCTCGAGCGCGCCCATGCCCTTCATGTCGAGCGCGCCGCGGCCCCAGATCTGCCCTTGCTCGTCGATCACGCCCGAGAACGGGCCCTTGTCGGCCGGCCAGGTGGCGGGCTCGGCGCTGGCCACGTCGATATGCGACAGCAGGCAGAGCGGGGGCAGGGCGCCGCTGCCCTTCAGCCGCGCGATCAGCGAGCCGCGGCCGGGCGTGACCTCGACGATCTCGGAGGCGATGCCCTCGCGTTCGAGGCGCGCGGCCAGGAAGCGCGCCCCCTCGGTCTCGTGGCCGGGAGGGTTGGAGGTGTCGATTCGCAGGTACTCGGCGAGCACGCCCGCCGCCTCGTCGCCGGCCTGCGTCCAGTCGACGCGCTCGGGCCAGCCGCGGAGATCGGGGCCGGGGGGCAGCCCCGCCAGATTGGCGGCGCAGGCGGTGGCGAGCAGCAGCGTGGCGGTGGTGAGGGCGAGCGACCTCAGAACATCACCTCGACCTCGACGGTGGGGATGTGCGAGCGGCCGCCCACGCGCACGTTGACCGGCGGGTTGCCCACGCTGTTGGTCACGTTGCGGCCCTGGTAGTTGATGAGCATGTAGGCGGCGCCCACGCGCACGTGCTCGCCGATCAGGCTGCGCAGGCCGAAGGTGAAGAGCAGCTGGTTCATGGACGGGTTGTCGATGGAGAACGTGGCGTCGGGCACGGGGCTCTTGTCCCAGCCGAAGCCCGTCATGACCTCGAAGTCGCGGTAGAAGGGGAAGGGCCGCACGAGCAGGCCCCAGGCGAGCTCCCACGAGTTGGAGTAGTGCTTGTCCTTCGAGAGCGCGTCGGCCGACAGGGGCTCGTCGCCCGGCTCGGCGGGGTCGTAGATCGGCACCATGCTCTGCTTCTCGAAGATGGAGTAGAGCCACAGGCGGTAGTCGATGCCCACCTCGAGCCACCAGGCCGGCTTGAAGTTCACGCCCCACATGAGCGCGGGCGGGATGGCCATGTCGACCTCCAGCCCGTGGGGCAGCTTGTAGCCGAGGGTGCCCACCTTCTCGCGCAGGTCGGCGGGGGCGTAGGCCGTGGGGTTCGGGGCCAGGGCCGAGCCCAGGGAGCGGATGGTCACGTCGCCCTCGAAGCGCGCCGCCGTCCAGCCGGAGTAGACGAAGGCGAGCGCGAGCTCCTCGAACGGGTTCACGAGCACCCCCAGGCTCCAGCCGGCGCCGTGGTCCTGGCCCTGGTAGTCGAGCTCGAGGTCGCCGATGGCCGTCTGGGCCAGCTTGCCCATGAGGCCCACCGCCTCGCCGTTCGGCGTGAGCAGGTCGGCGGTCGAGAACTTCTGGGCGTAGCCGAGCGACAGGTAGTCGTACGAGACGCTGGCGCCGACGGCGACGTACTCGTTGATGCGCCAGCCGGCGCCGAGCGTGGCCGCGGCGTTGATGAACAGGCCCTCGGTCACGAAGTAGGCCGTGGGGGCGTCGGTGGGCAGGTAGGCGCCGTAGGCCCCCGGCGCGTAGGCCGCCAGCGAGACCGTGACGCCCCGCAGCGATTCGGAGAAGGCCTCGAGCCCCTGGCTGGCGCCCAGGTAGGGGATGATCCCGAAGTACTTGGTGGGCGCGATGTCCGCCGTGTAGTAGCCGTCGGCGCCGATGGGCCAGGGGCAGACCGCCGAGCCGTCCTTGCCGCAGGTGGGCGCGGCTCCGTCGACCCCGGCCTTGTAGTAGGGGTTCACCTCGGGGAAGCGGGAGGGGTCGAGGGCCTGCAGGCGGAAGTCGCTCTGGAGCGCCGTGAAGCCCGACGAAAGGTGCAGTCGGGTGCCGGGTAGGTCGGCCAGGCCCGCCGGGTTGTGGAAGAGGGCCGTCACGTCGTCGGGGTTCGCCAGGTTCGTCATCATGCCCGTGCGCCGGACGCCCAGGATGGAGATGTGGAAGCCGCCGGCCCGGGCGGGGAGCGGCGCGAGGAGCACGAGGAGGAGGAGGGTGGAGGCGGCGCGCATCCGGGGCTCCTGGCGCGATTCGTTCGATGGATTCTGACGGGTGCCGACGCCGCGCGTCAAGTGACGATTCGGGCTCGGACGAGGCGTTGGAGCACCAGGGTGAGGTCGGGGGGCAAAGGCGCCGTCACGTCGACCGCGGCGCCGTCGGGCGCCGTGAAGGCCAGGCGCGCCGTGTGTAGGAAAAGCCGGTGCAGCGCGCCCACCTCGGCCAGGAAGCGGTTGGCGCGCGGGTCGCCCGCCGGGTCTCCGAGCACCGGGTGGCCGATGGCGGCCAGCGCGCCGGGCACGCCCGAGAGGTCGAGGCCGGGCACGGCTACGCGCACGAGGCCGTAGCCGCCGACCACGGCCTCGCGCACGTAGCGCAGGCGCGGGCCTGGCTCGGCCGACCGGCCCGCGCCCGACCGGGCGCCGCGTTGGCCGCCAGCGGCTCTGCCGCTGGCGGCCAACCAGCCCTTCGCGCGCGGCACGCCGCGGACCAG
>CAZBRS010000032.1:0-69966 GCA_964494475.1 uncultured Myxococcales bacterium
ACGGCGCGGCCGCGCAGGTGCAGCGGGCGCTCGAGCACGTTCGCGACCACCGTCTCGCGCACGCCGACCAGGGTGTGCCGGTCGAACAGGCGGATCTTGCCGATGTCGGTGCCCGCGATGCCGCACTGGTGGCAGAGCAGGGCAATGACCGTGCCGGGCTGCACGCCGTCGATGAGGCCGAGCCCCACGTAGAGGGCCGCCATGCCCTCCTCGGGGAGCAGCCGGCCGGCCTCGCGGGGCCCGCCGTAGGGGGCGCGCGGGCCGCGATCGGCGGGCCCGGGGCGCCAGGCCGGCTTCTCGGGCAGGGCGTCGGGGATCAGGCGGTGGACCAGCCCGGCCAGCACCGACTCGGCGCCGAACTCGTCGACCAGGGGCTGAAACGCCGCGGGCAGCGCCAGCTTGGCGCCCAGGGAGTCTTGCACGCGCGAGGCCAGCCGCGCCCGCTTGGCGTCGACGATGGTGGCCGCGGTGGGCAGCGGCACCTCGGCGGGGCTGCAGCGGGCCAGGGCCATCTGGCGCAGGAAGCGGCCCCGCTCCATCAGGCCGATCACCGTCCAGGCCTCGCCGTAGGCGCCGGCGCGCGCCGTGCGGCCGATGCGGTGGGTGTAGGCCTCGGAGCTGGCGGGCAGGCCCAGGTTGAAGACGTGCGACACGCCCGGCACGTCGATGCCGCGCGCGGCCACGTCGGTGCCCACCAGCACCGTGAGCTTGCCGGCGCGGAAACGATCGAGCACGCGCTCGCGGGCCTCCTGGGGCAGGTCGCCGCTGATGCCGGCGGCCTCGAGGCCCTCGCCGGCGATGGCGCGCACCGTGTCGTCGACGCGGTCGCGGGTGCGCACGAAGACCAGGGCGCGCTCGGGCTGCAGGCTGTGCAGCAGGCGCGCCAGGGCCGCGGTCTCCTCGCCGCGGGGGGCGAGCACGTACTTCTGGGGCACGTGGGCCGAGGCCGCGCGCACGTCGAGGCGCACCTCGCGCGGTTCGTCGAGCCAGCGCTCGATGGCGGCCTGCACCTGGGGCGGGAAGGTCGCGCTGAACAACCAGCGCGCCACGGACTCGCCCAGGTCCTTGACCAGCCGCTCGAGCTCGTCGGCGAAGCCCATGTCGAGCATCTGGTCGGCTTCGTCGAGGATGACGATCTCGGCGTCGGGCTCGAGGGCGCCCTGGGCCAGGTGGTCGCACATGCGGCCGGGCGTGCCGATGACCAGGGCCGCGCCACGCCGCAGCTCGCGCACCTGCGGCCCGGGGGGCAGCCCGCCCACCAGCACCGCCACGTGACCTTCGCCGAGCACGAGGCCCGCCTCACGCGCCGCTTGCTGGGCCAGCTCGCGCGTGGGGCACACGATCCAGACGCGGTGGATCTCGCCGGCCGCGAGCCGCGCCGCCAGCGGCAAAAGGAACGCCAGGGTCTTGCCCGAGCCCGTGCGCGCCTGGGCCAGCAGGTCGCCGCCGGTCAGCGCGAACGGGATGACCCCCGCCTGCACGGGCGTGGGGATCGTGATGCCGCGCGCCGCCAGCCCGGCCACCAGCGCCTCGGGCAGGCCGAGATCGGCGAAGGAGGGGCCGGCAGGGGGTTCGACGGGTTCAGGGGACGATTGGGTGGACTGATCGGGGTCGCGCATGGGCGCACTGTAGCAGACAGCGCCGCGCGCGGGTAGGGGCAACCCGGAGCGTACGCGTCGCCCAGGTAGACCCCGCAGCGGTTCTGACCCCGGGGTCTGTAGGGGCACCCCTTGCGGGTGCCCGTCGTCGGACCGGTCAACGCGATCGCGCACAGAGCACCCGCACGTCGGCGCCCGGCAACGCACGCGCCAGCGCGTCGGCGACACGGGCGCCCTGCCCCGCCTCGACCGCCACGAAGGGGTTCGGCCCCGCGTCGCGGCTGACGGCGAGGGGGAAGGCCCAGTCGCCGCGCAAGCGCTCGATGGCGGCCAGCGCCTCGCGGGTGCGGGGCGTGGCGTAGTCGAGGGAGGGCACGCAGGCGGCCAGCACCTCGTGCATCAGGCGCGAGTTGGCCTCGGCCAGGGCGAAGAGGTGCCCGAGGTCACGCTCGGCCAGCGCCGCGAGGGCCGCGTCGAAGTGAAAGCGCCCCAGCTCGAGCCACTCGGCGTAGAGCGGCGAGGTCGCGCGGGCGCGCTCCATGGCCACGGCCGAGGGCACCGATTTGGGTCCGGGTTCGACGATCGCGGCCACGAGCTCGACGGCCACGTCGGGGTCGACCGCGAACGCGCGGCCGTCGGTCTCTAGGGCCGACCAGCCGTCGAAGCACGCCCGCGCCGCCGAGCCCGAGCCCAGACGAGCCAGCGCGGCCACGTCGACGGCGGGCAGGGTCAGGCCGGCGGCCTTCACCGAGGCGCGCGCCAGGGCCGCGAACGAGCTGGACGAGCTGGCCAGGCCGGCCGCAGCGGGCAGGCGGTTCGTCACGCGCGCCCGGAAGCTCACGAGCGCACCGCCAGCGACCCGCGTGGCGTCCCACAAGCGCACGGCCCGCGCCAGCGCGGCGGCCGACGCCGGCCGACCGTCCAGCTCCAGGGTCTCGGGCGCGCCCGCGGGCAGCGCCTCGACCACGGCCTCGGAGCCGAAGCCCCGAACCGTGAGCCCCAGGCTGGGCGTGGCCGGCAGGTTCAGCGCGTCGTCGCGCTTGCCGAAGTACTTGATGAGCGCGAGGCTGGGCCCGGCCTCGGACTTGGAGAAGGAGGTCGTGGCCTCGCTCATGACGGGTGCGTGACCTCCGGGCTCGTGAGGGGGATGACCGCGCACCCCTCGGCTCGCAGGCGCACCGTGAGCCAGGCCGGATCGGCGTGCAGCACGAACACGGCGCCGCCCCCCCCCGCCCCGCTCACTTTGGCACCCAGCGCCCCGAGCTCGCGGGCTCGCTCGCACAGGCGCGCCTGGCCTTCGGAGACGACCCCCAGGCGCACGAGCAGCGCGTGGTTCTCGTCGACGGCCCGGCCCAGGGTCGACCAGTCGCGGCGCGCCAGCGCCGACAGGCCGCCGGCCAGCACCGCCAGGTAGTCGTGCACCAGGGGCAGCAGGCCCGCGGCGTCGGACGCGACGCGCCGCTGCGCGGCGGCGGTGCTGCGGGTCTCGCCCGACAGCACGAGCAGCCCGGGCGGGGTCGCGGCGGCGATGGGCGCCCAGTCGCCGAGGGAGGTGAAGCGGATGGGCACGGCGGCCGAGACGACCGTGGGGTCGAGGCCGCTGGGCGCCGCGTGGAACAGGCGCTCGAGGGCGCGCAGGCGGGCCAGGCCGCGGTGGCCGTCGGCGACCCCCAGGCGATGCAGCGCGTCGGCCATGGCCACCACGAGCGCCGCGCTCGAGCCGAGGCCTGCGCCCGCGGGCAAGGTGGAGGCCACCGACACGCGGAGCGTGCCGGGCAGCGCGCGCAGGCGGCGGCCGACCAGGCGCAGGGCCAGCTTGAGGGCCCCGGGGTCGCGCACGTTGCCGGCCACCGAGAGCCCCGGGGTGGGGCCGGGCTCGACGCGGGCCGTGACGGTGAGCGAGCGCGTGAGCAGCGGCCAGGCCACGGCCGGGGCGCCGTGAACGACGAAATGTTCGCCGAACAGGATCCACTTGCCGCACGCGCTGGCCACCGACGGCGCGGGGGTCATGGGGGCGGCTCCCTCTCCAATCGACGGTGCCCCTCGGTGATGCCGCAGGTGACCAACGCGCGCAAGGCCGCGAGGTTCTGGGCCAGGCCCACGGCCGCCAGCAACTCCGAGAGCCCGGCGGCCGTCGTGACGCCCGCGAGCGCGAGCGCTGCCCCCACCACGGGGTGAACGCTCGCCGCCCCACCGACGAGCCCGACGGGCGTGGGCAGCTCGAGCCGGCCCACCAGGTGGTCGGCCTCGACGCGCCACGTGGCCAGGGGCCGGATCGCCCCGTCGCGGACGGCGTGGGCGTGCGCGGCGGCCTCGAGCGCGCGCGTGTCCTGGCCGGCGGCCAGCGCCAACCCCGTGGCGCCGTTGAGGATGCCCTTGTTGTGCGTGACGGCGCGCACGGGATCGACCTCGGCCACCTCGGACAAACGCGCGATGCGCGCGGCGACGTGGCCGCCGATCTCGGACAACGCCACCCGCCCCTCGGCGCGAGCCACGCGGCCGCGCGGGTGGTTCGTGACGATGGCGGCCAACACGACCCCGCCCGCGAGCTCGGCCACACGGGGCGCGAGCGCTTCGGCCATGGCCGTGACCAGGTTCGCGCCCATGGCCTCGGCCACGTCGACCACCAGGTGCACGGCCAGCAGGTCGCAGGCCGCGGGGCCGGGCGCGCGCACCTCGAGCGCACGCGGCCCGCCGCCCGCCCGCGCCAGGGCCGGGTGGCCCCGGGCCGCCGCCTCGAGCAGCTCGCGACCGTGGGCGTTCAGCGCGTCGGTCGCCGCGCGCCGATCGGCCACGCCGGTCAGCAGAATCTGCGCCTCGGCCTCGCGCGGCGCCGCCGTCGCCACGACTCCGGCGCCGGCGCGGAGCAGGCTGCCGGCGGCGGCGAGCGCGGCGGCCACCGAGCGCTCCTCGGTGGCGAGGGGCACGAAGACGTCGCGGCCGTTCAGGCGCAGGTTGGGCACGACCGACAGGGGGAGAGGAAAGCTACCGACCACGTCTTCGGCCAGCCTCGCGAGCACCTCGACCGCAACGCCCGCAGCCAGGGGCGCGAGCGACGATCGTGGCACGCCCAGGGCCGCGGCCAGCGCGTCGAGGCGCGCCTCGGGCGTGAGCCTGTGGAAGCCGGGCCAGCGGGAGCCGGACCCGCGACGCTCGGCCCCAGCGGTCACGACACGGCCTCGAGCACCCCGCGCCCGCGCTCGCGCAACGTGCCCACGTCGCGCACGCCCGTGGCGAAGAGGGTGAGCCGGAAGGCCTCGCGCCAGGACTGCAGGAGCCCCAGCGCCTCCTCTTCGGACGCCAGGGCCGCCACCAGCAGCGGCGCGGCCGCGCTGGCCAGGCTGGCGCCCAGGGCCAGGCAGGTGAAGACGTCGACGCCCCCACGCACGCCCCCCCCGGCGATGACGGGGTGCGGGAACTCCGCCGCCGCCACCAGCCCCTCGGCCAGAGGCGTACCCAGGTCTTGCAGCTCGCGCGCCGCGCGCGCTCGCACGGGGTCGATGACCCGCGCGGCCTCGACCCGCGTGAACGAGGTGCCCCCCGCGCCCTGGATCGAGAGCCAGTCGATGGGCAGCGCCGCCAGCCGGGGCAGCGCGCGCGGCGCGACGCCGGAGCCCACGGTCTTCAGCCCCACGGGCACGGACAGGCGCTCGGCCAGCGACCGCACGGCAGTCGCCACCCCCGTGAAGTCGGTGTCGCCGCTGGGCTGCACGGCCTCGTGCAGCGGGTTCAGGTGCACCGAGAGCCCGTCGAGGCCGAGCCGCGCCACCAGCTCGGCCAGCCGCGCCGGCACGGCCGGGTCGCGGAGCGCCGTGGCCCCGATGTTGCCGAGCAGCAGGCCCGAAGGGACGAGCGCGCGCACGTCGTAGGTGGCGAGCACGTCGGGGCCGCCGGTCAGGGCGGGGCGCAGCGAGCCGAGCTCGAGCCCCACGCCGGTCGCCGCCGCCACCCGCGCCAACCGGCGGTTCAAGAGGCCTCCCTCGACCGGGCCCCCCGACATGGCCGCGATCAGGAACGGAAAGCCAAGCTCGCGCCCCAGGAACGACGTCGAGGTCGTGACGTCGCCGAGCGCCAGCTCGGGCAGGGGATCGAGGGAGGGTCGCCAGCGCTCGAGCCCGGTGGTCACGTCGCGCATGGCCGCGGTGCCGTCGGCGACCAGGCGCAGGTGATCGCGCTTGCGCTCAGAGAGGTCGTCCATCGAGGCCCACCAACTTCACGATCTGGTGCCACGTGAGGTTCAGCTCGAGCACGGCGCGCAGGTGGTCCTCCTTGCGCTTGTAGTACTCCTTGAGCGCCTCGACGACCTCCTTGACCTCGATCAGGCCGCTGTCGTAGAGGTTCGAGCGATCGACCAGCCAGCTTCGCGCGGCCTTCTCGGCGCCCTTCGTCACGCGGATCATCTGCCGCTGGTCGTCGAGCTTGCGAGAGAGATCGCGCACGTCGAGCGCCAGCTTGCGGCGATAGAGGTCTTGCTTCTGCTCGGCCAGGCTCTGCAGCGCGCGCTGTTTGCGCACCGCCGCCAGGCGCCCCACCACGTCGAGCTCCCACTTGAGGCCCAGCACCGCGCCGGCGTACCAGGTGTTGTAGGGGTCGTAGATGAGCTGGCCGTTGAACCGGTTGTCGACGGGATCGGCGCGCTGGTACTTGCCATACCCCAGGAGCGCCAGATCGGGCCACCAGCGGCGCTTCTCGAGATCGGCCTGCAGCCTGGCGAAGCGCGACTCGACCCCCAGCACGCGCACCTCGGGCGCGCCCTCGAGGGCGGCCACCCAGGCCTCGACCTGGCCCGGCTCGGCCTCGACGGCCTGCAGGGGGGCCTCGGCCAGCTCCAGAGCCTCGGGGCCCGGGAGCCCCGCCAGCGCCGCCAGCGCCTCGCGCGCCGCCTGCTTGCCCCGCTGGAGCTCGAGCTCGAGGCGCGTGATGTCGGCCTCGTACACGCGCAGCTTGAAGCTGTCGATCTGGTCGTACTCGTCGGCGTCGTCGGCCTCGAGCTTGTCGAGGCGCTTCTTCGCCTTGTCGAAGTACGAGCGGCCCTCCCGCGCCAGCACCTCGGCCTCGGCCACGAAGCGCAGGTTCTCGATCAGGCGGCGCACCTGCTGGCGGACCTCGACCTCGAGCACGCGCGCCTTCTCGGCGGCCAGATCGCGACCCGCCTCGCCCAGGTCGTCGAGGAGCGCGAGCTTGCCGAAGGTGTACAGCGGCATGCTGGCCTCGGCCTCGACGCGCGCCACGTAGCCCACCTCGGAGAAGTCGGACGTGAGGCGCCCCGTGCTGTCGACGGTCTGCCCCGGCAGGTAGCCGCCGCCGGCCGAGACCTTGAGCGTGGGCACCCACGCCAGGCTGGCCCGCAGGTACTCGGCCTCGGCCACGTCGTGCCCCAGGCGGGCCAGGGCCATGAGGGGGCTGTGCTCGACCGCGTAGCCCTCGAGCTCGTCGGCCGACATGGGCGCGGCAGCGAGCCACGCGGAGAGCACGAGGGCGAGGCTAGAAGACATAGGCCACGCCCGCCAGCAGCGCGAACTGGAACGACTCGGAGGCCTTGACCACGAACGTGCCGCGCGCCGCGTCGAAGGTGTCGAAGCGCTCCTGCCACTCCTTCGGCTGGGTCACGTTGATGGCCGTGCGCAGCGAGATGGGGATGGCGAGCTTCCAGACGTTCAGGCAGACCCCGAGGTCGACGTCGACGAAGGTGTCGTTCGCCGACACAGCGCCGAGCCCCGAGGTCGCGAGCAGCCCCGACGTGTCGAGCCACGCCGATCGCCCGAAGGTGAACTCGGGGCCCACGCCCAGGCTGAACTCGACGAAGCCGAGCGGCAGCACGGCCTTCGCCAGGATCGGCAGACGCACCTGCGTGTACCGCGTGTAGATCGTGACGACGCCCCCGTTGATGGACTCCTTGAACCCGTTCTGTTCGTAGAGCACGTCGACCTCGAGGGCCAGGAACTTCAGGGCGTGGAGCTCGACCATCAGGCCGCCGCCCCCCCCCACGAAGAAGAGGGCGTTCTGCCACCCGGCGTCGGCTCCGCTGAAGCGCGGCGCGCCGTCGGGGGCCGCCCACAGATTGCCCGTCACCGCCCCCTTGACCCCCACGCGCAGATCCCACAAAAAGTCGGCGCGCGCCGTGACGGGCAGGAGCAGGAGGGCCAGGATCAGAAGCCAACGTCGCATCTGGGGATCCTCTCGCCGAAGGGTCCCGCGGAGTCTACCGCAAGCCACGAGAATCCTCAACGGGCCGGGGCGGCCTCGCCTCCCTTGACTTCACCCCCTGCCTTTTCGATACTGTGAACCGGTCTCGCGCACAGGAGCATCGCCCATGGCCGGACAGCGCTTCGATGCGATCGGCAACTTCAACTTCGTCGTCGAGATTGACGGTGTGGCGCAGGCCCGCTTCCAGGAAGTGGGGGGGCTGAACGCGTCGGTCCAGGCCATCGACTTCCAGTCCGGCAAGGACCTGTACGCGCGCAAGATCCCGGGCAAGGCCCAGTACGCCAACATCACGTTCAAGCGCGGCATCGTGGTGGGCGAGTTCAGCGACCTGTGGTCCTGGTGCGAGAACGTCATGAAGGGCCGCGCCGACCGCCGCTCCGGCTCGGTCATCGTGCTCGACGACGACAAGAGCGAGAAGCTGCGGTTCAACTTCTTCTTCGCCTTCCCGGTCAAGTGGACGGGCTTCCAGTTGAACAGCTCCAACACCGGGCAGCAGCACATCGAAGAGCTCGAGATCACCGCCGAGTACTTCGAGAAGGCCTGAGCCCGCCCCTCCGAACTCAGGGCAACGTCCCGAAATCAATCAGGTCGGGCGAGACGGCCACCTCACGGTACGCTGAGGCCCAGGTGCGTCGCAGCGTGCTGCTCGTGTCGGCGTAGATGAAGTGATCGAGGTCGAAGCCGGGCGCGTAGGCGGCCGTGAAGAGCACCAGCACCGACGCGCCCGCGAAGGGCCCCGGGGGCAGCCGCAGCTCGTTCTGATCGCCGGCCGCCACGAGGGACCAGAACGTGCCCTCGCCCGGCGCGATCAGGCTCTGTTGCAGGTACGAGGGCGTCACGGCGGTGCCGAGGTCCCACAGGAAGCGCGGCTCGTCGAGCAGGCCCAGGGGGGGCGGCCACACGAGCGTGGGGTAGGGCATGAACGGGCCCAGGCGCCGGGCCTGGGCGCCGACCGCCACCAGGGTGCCGTCGACCAGCCGGCGCGCGGCCCTCAGGTCCGGAAGATCGGAGGGCAGCCCCGGGGGCGACTCCCAGCCGAGGGCGCCGCGGCACCACACCGCGCCGTCGTCACCCACGGCGCACGGCGCGTCGGCGCTGCCGGCGAGCGCCCGCGGCGTGCCGTCGAGGGTGGCGTCGTAGCGCCACGCCGCTCCGTCGTGGCGGAAGACGTGCCCGCGCGCCGACAACAGCCAACCGTCGACCCCGGCCACCAGCGGCTCTCCGGCCAGCCAGGGCGTGTCGGTCGGCAGCCAGTACGCGAGCTTGTGCTCGTAGAGCGCGCCCTGGTCGGTGAAGGCCAGGAGCGCCGCGCCGACCGTGACGAAGCCGAGCACGCGCTCGTCGGTGGCCAGCCAGGTCTTCTGCCACGCGTCGCCCGCGCGCTCGAGGATCACGCCGCGGCCCCCCACCCAGGTGACCCCGTCGACCTCGCGGCAGCCGAAGAGATCCCGAGGCACCCCGGTGGGCACCACGCCGAACGGCTGCCCGGGCGCCCGCTCGAGCACGCCGCCCTCGGAGCCCACCACCACGTCGCCACCGTCGGCGCGACGGCACACCCCGCGCCAGTCGGCATCGAGGGGCGCGTACTGCGGGAACCACCCGCTGGGCGTGGCCTGGACGAGCAACCCGTCGTCGCCGACGGCCAGGAGGCTGTCGGCGGTGTCGCCCGCCAGCGCGTGGAGGTCGCGCTCGGAGAGGAGCGGCTGCAGCGCCCAGGTCGAGCCGGCCCCCGAGAGCACGCCGCCGCTCGTGAGGTAGGCGAGATCCTGATCGAGCACGACCGAGTAGGGATACCACTCGGGGGTATTGGCCCGCGCCGTGGCGTAGAACGCGTACCTTCCGCCTTCGAGGGGACCGGAGAGCCCCTGGGGGAAGCGCTGCAGGCGAACCTGGTCGCCGTCGACCACCGGGGCGCCCGTGTCGAGCTCGATGGCCCCGTCGGTGCCGAGCACCACGAACGACCGCACCTCGAGCGGGCGGTTGCCCGCGGGGTGCTGCGGCACGTCTTGCAGGGAGAGGCGCACCGTACGCGTGAGCGGCAGGTCGAGCGTCACGTCCTGGTCGGGGACGTACATGCCCTGGGGCACGAAGACGTTGCGCCGCACGCCCATGACCAGGGGCAGGAAGGTCCCGTCGTCGAAGCGCACGACCCCCGCGGTGCACACGATGGCCACGTCGCCGGGGCGCGCCACGATCTGGAAGGTTCCCTGCGGGCCGACCTCCGAGAGCTCGGTCGCACCCCCCACGTACGCGAAGAGGCTGGGCTTCGAGAGGGAGCAGCGCGTGCGGCGCTCGCCGAGCCTGGGCTGGCAGACCACCTTGCCCCCGGGCGCGCCGGCGCAGGCGAAGGTGGCCGGGCAGTCGGTGTCGGAGGCGCAGGGCGTGAGGCAGAAGCTCCCCTCGTCGCGTGGCGAGCACACCCCGTCGACGCCGCAGGCGGCGTTGGTGTCGCAGGGCTGGCAGAGCACGGGGAACGCCCCCGCGTGCCGGCTGCAGGACCCCGGGGGCATGGGGATGTACTTGTCGACCCCGAGCACCGCGCCCGTGATCTTGCCGTACTGGGTCTGCATGGGCTGCGACGGGGGCTCTTCGCCCGGGGTGGGGGGCTCCGACGAGTACACGTAGATCGTGACGCGCGTGGCGTCGAAGCCGAGCACGCTGGCCGCCGTGTAGCCCGGCCGGACCACCGACACGTCGACGGGGCCGACGAGCTCGTCGAACGAGAACGTGGCGCGGCCCTCTTCGTCGGTGCCGGTCGCGCGACCGCTGCCGTCGACCAGGCGCAGCGAGACCGTGGCGCCCGGCACGCCCAGCCCCGTGCTGCCGTCGACGGCCGTCACCGACAGCGTGCCCGCGAGGGGCTCGCCCACCGTTCCGCCCTTCTTCTTGCGGGGCTCGTAGACCGTGACGGCGTCGGGCACGACCTCGCTCCAGAGCACGCCCCCCTGCTGACCGAGCAGCTCGAGCGCGGCCGCGCCCACCAGGGCACGCGGTGAACGGCACCGGAGCTCGACCGGCGACACGATCTGCAGGTCGTCGCAGCGGGTGCCGCCGATCATGACACGCACGGGCTCGTCGAGCCGCGTGCCGAAGACGCGCACCCACGCGCCCCCGTTGGCCGGTACGGCGGAGGGCGAGGTGCCCACCAGGCGGCGGGCCGGGGCAGTGTACGTGAAGAGGCCCTCGGCGACCGACGGGCCCAGGCGGAGGCGCACGGGCCCCGGCGAGCCCGGGGGGACGACCACGCGCACGCGCTCGGCGTCGATGCGCTGGACGGCCGCCGCGGGCAACCCGTCGAACCAGACGTCGGCGTCGCCCTGGGGCAGATCGCGCACGCGGAGCACGATCTCGGCGCCCCCGCTGGCGGGAGCGCTGGCCGGGGTGGCGCTGACCACGGTGGGCTCGACCTCGTACAGGAAGGTGCCGGCGAAGACGGGCGCATCGCCGGCCAACAGCGTGACGGTGCTCTCGCCGGGCTCGCCCGGGGGAACGAGGGCGCGCAACCAGCCTTCGCCGGGCCGAACCTCGAGCACCTCGGCGGGGCTGCCCCCGAACGAGAGCCGCGACGCGGGGTCGAGCCCCTCGGCGAGCACGACCACTTCACGGCCCCCGACCGAGGGCCCCCGCCCGGGCCAGAGCCCCAGCACCGCAGGCGACGCGACCCCAGCGTCGCCGTCGTGGAAGAGGAAGGCCCCCACCGCCTCGTCCTCGCCGAAGGGGGAGACCACGCGCACGGTCGCGGGCCCCGGGGGCCCCTCGGGCGCCATCACGTCGAGCCAGCGCCCGGGCAGCACGGATCGGACACGGGCGCTCCTACCCGCGAACGTGACCTCGGCGTCGGGCCCCAGCCCGCGCCCGTGCAGGCGGACCAGGCGATCGCCGCGGAGGGGCCCGGCGGGCGGCTCGACGCGCAGGAGCTCCGGCGCCGCCGTATAGCGGAACGGGCGATCGGCCACGAAGCGCCGCCCGTTCGCGAAGATGACCACGTCGGCCGGGCCTTCGCGCCCGGGCGGGGCGACGAAGCTCAAGGTGCGCGCGTCGATCGAGACCAGGGCGATGGCGGCCCGCCCCCCCACGTACACCTCGAGCGGAGCCTCGAAGCCGTCGCCCAGCATCGTGACGGCCGTGCCCCCGAAGGCCGGGCCCTCGGCGGGCGCCAGGGCGTCGAGGGTCAGGGTGGCCGTGTACGTGAAGCCGCCGGCCAGCGACGCCTCGCCCCCGTCGGGGTTGATCACGAGGACCTCGACCGCGCCGGGAGGGCCGGGGGGCACGTGCACGTTCGCGTAGTCGCCGGAGATGACGAACACGTCGAGGGCCTCGGCGTGGCCGAACCAGGCCGTCATGCCCGCCTGGAAGCCCTCGCCGCGCAGGGTGACCAGTCCGCCGCCCGCGGTGGCGCCGACCTCGGGCGAGACCTCGAACAGGTCGACGGCGGCGGGGCCGGCGGGCTCGTCGATCGCCTCGGTCGCCACGGGCAGGTCGCCGAGCGCGTCGAACGACGGGGGCACGTCGTCCTCGGCCGCCTCGGTCACGTCGCGTTCGACGGGCGTCCAGATGCCTCCGGACGAGGCCCCGAGCGGCGTGACGGTGCCGCTCTGGGCGTGGGAGAGGGGCGCGAAGCTGTCTTCGGACAGGTCGACGCACGCCCCGACGATCGGGAGGAGCAAGACCCAGAAGACGACGCGGAGCCCTCGGAGCACCTTCGGTTCCACAGAGGTGGACGCGACCCCGAGTCTAGTCGAAAGGGCGCCGTCGGACAATGGAAGGGACCTTGCGGCGGGCTGCCCTGGGCGTCGCGCGCGGGCAGGCGTCGGCCAGCCGGGACCACGCATCGCGCGAGACCCGCCGCTCGGTGCCGACCAGGCGAGACCAGATCGCGGCCTCGTTGGCGGCCGTCACCTCGGAGAGCCGGTCGACGTCGTAGCGCGGCCTCGGCCCCCCCCACGCTTCGAAGAGTTCGCGAGGGCGGGCGGGGCCGCCGCTCCGGAAGACGCCGGGACCGAAGCGCGCGTACCACAGGAGCGTGTGGGCCGTGGAGAGCGAGCCGGCCCACGGGTAGGGGCGCAGGCGCCATCGTCGGGCCACCCTGTCGAGGGCCTGCTCGACCACGGCGCGATCGTCGTCGGCCTTGGAGGGGCGCGCCTCGCGCCAGAACAAGCCGGTGCCGAGCTCGTCGCCCGCCACCGACCACGTCTCGGCCAGCCCGAAGCGCGCGGGCTCGGAGGCCACGAGGGCCCCGGAGGTCAACCCGAACGTCCCGCACACGAAGAGAGAGAGAGCCCCGCGGTGGGCGTCGAGCCACGCGAACGTGGCCAGGGCCTCGTCGCGCGTCTCGCCGGGGAAGTCGGTGAAGGTCATGGCCTCGACCGCCACCCCGGCCGCCGCCAGGGCGAGGGAGACGCGGCTCATGGTCTCGACGCGCGTGCCCTTGTCCATGGCCGTGAGCACGCGCTGGCACCCGCTCTCGAGGCCCAGCGAGAAGGCCAGCGCCCCCCCGGCGGCCAACTCGGCGGCGCCCTTCGCCAGCGCGGGCTCGGGCCGCACGTCGCATGCCCAGGCCACGTCGAGCGCGGCCCCCTTGATCGCGCGGGCCAGCCGGAGCGCCAACCGTGGGGCCAGCGTGTCGTGCGAGAGGTACACCACGCGCGCGCCCCGACCCCGCAGGTCGGCCAGCGCGGGCACGAGGTGCTCGAGCGGCCGCTCGCGGTAGCGCGCGGTCCCGTGGGCCACGGGGCCGTAGTGGCAGAACGCGCAGCGCCCCCAGTAGCAACCGCGCGTGGCATCATAGGGCAGCACGGGCTCGGGGCTGAGGTAGGGCGCGAGGTCGAGCCCGGCGTAGTCGGGCGACGGCACGCCCGAGAGGTCGGCCACGGGCTCACCCTGGATCACGCCCTGCGGTCGCCGCCCTGCCGCGGCCTCGGCCAGCAGCGCGGGCAGCGTGACCTCGCCCTCGCCCAACACGATCGCGTCGAAGGGACCGAGCAGGGCCCGCCGGGTCGGATCGGGCAACGGCAGCACGCGCTGCGTGACCGCGGGGCCGCCGGCGAGCAGCAGCACGCCGGGCAGCTCTTCGCGAACGGCCGTGGCGAGCGACCACGCCGGCTGGAGCTGACCGGGGAAGGCGATCGACACACCCACGGCCTCGACGCCCGCCTCGGCCAGGCGCGGAAGAAGGTGCAGGGCCGTCCAGGGCGCGAAGGGGTCGCGCGCCGGCAGGCCCTCGCGCGCGACCTCGGCCGGGGTCAGCCACGAGAACGGCGTGCGGTAGCCGCGCAGGCTGACCTCGAGGGGCGTGTACGCGGCGCTGGCCAGTTCGAAGGCGGCCTCGACCAGATCGGCCGCGCGCCCGTAGGCCCGGGGGTCGTAGAAGCGAAGCGGATCGCGGAGCACGGCGACGGCCTCGCCGATGGCGTCGGGCAGCGCGGTCGCGGCCGGCAGGGCGTCGGCCAGGTGCACGTAGGCGAGCTGCTCGGCGTGGGACAACGACGCGCGCCGATCGAGCCGCGCGAAGCGCTCGCGCACGTGCGCGGCCAATTCGGCCACGCGCTCCCGCGTGAGCAGGTGGGCGACGGCCTCGGCGTTGGCGTCGATGGGCCAGACCTCGTGCCCTGCCTGGCGCAGCACGGCGGTGAGCAGCGGCAGCGCCACGTAGGGCATGGTCGGATCGGCGACGGGCGGGTAGATCAGCGCGACGCGCACGGGGTCACCCCTGGAGCAGGATCGTCGCCTGCTCCAGCACGGGCAGGCCCGCATCGTCGCCCCCCAGCATGCGCGCCAGTTCGGTCACGCGCTCGGGCTCGGTCAGCGCGCGCACCCGCGTGACGGTGCGGTCGTCGTCGGCAGGCAGCTTCTCGACCAGCAGGTGGTGGCGGGCGAAGCGCGCGATGTGCGGGTGGTGGGTGATGGCCAGCACCTGGCCGTCGGCGGAGATCTCGCGGAGCAGCGCCCCGACCTTGACGGCCACCGACTGGCTGATGCCCGCGTCGACCTCGTCGAAGATCGAGAGCGGCACGGGCTCGGCGCCCAGCAGCACGCGCTTCAGGGCCAGCAGCAACCGCGAGAGCTCACCGCCCGACACCACGTCGCGCAGCGGCTTCAGGCCCTCGCCGGGGTTGGTCTCGACGCGCAACGTCACCCGCTCGGCCCCCTCGTCGCCGATCTCGGGCAGGGCCTCGAGCGCCACCTCGACGCGCACGGTGGGCATCTGCAGCTGCGCCAGGGTGGCCCGCACCCCCTCCTCGAGCCGACCGGCGGCGGCCCGCCGCGCCAGGGACAGGCGCCCGGCGAGCTCGGTGAGCGTGGTCCGATGCAGGGCGCTCTCGGCCCGCAGGGCGGCCAACCCGGCGTCGTCGGTCTCGAAGGCGTCGAGCTCGCGCCCGATCTGCTCGCGGTACGCCAGCACGTCGGGGAGCGTACGCCCGTACTTGAAGCGCAGCCCGTTCAGGCGATCGAGCCGCTCGACCACGCGCGCGAGCTCTTCGGGGTCGAGGTCGAGGGCGTCGAAGTAACGCTCGAGGCCGAGCGCCACGTCGCGCACCTCGTCGCAGAGCGCGTCGAGCCGGCGCACGGGCTCTTCGAGGCGCTCGTCGAGGCTGGTGGCGCGCCGCAGTGGCTGCGTGACCTGCGCCAGCCGGCTGGTGAGCGCGTCGTCGTCTTCGTGCAAGGCCCGGAGCGCGGCGTGAGCCAGCGCCTTCAACTCTTCGACGTGCTGCAACGCCTTCTGGCGGGCCTCGAGCGCCTCGTCCTCGCCGGACGACACGGCCACGTCGTCGATCTCGGCGGCCTGGAAGCGCAGCAACAGGAGCCGATCGGCGCGACCCCGGGCGCGTTCTTCGACCTCGCGGATGCGCCCGTCGACGCCGCGCAGGCGGCGCGCGGTGTCGGCCACCTGGCGCGCGAGGTCGTCGGAGCCGCCGAAGCGGTCGAGGTAGCCGGCGTGGGCGCGCGGATCGAGCAGGCGGAAGTGCTCGTGCTGGCTGGTGACGCTCACCAGGCGCGCGGCGACCTCCTCGAGCAGCTTCAGGGGCACCGGGACCGCATCGATGAAGGCCCGGCTGCGCCCGTCTTCGCCGATGACCCGCCGGAGCAGCAGCTCGTCGCCGGCCGACAGCCCGGCGTCGTCGAGCAGCCGGGCCAGGTCGGGATCGGCGGGCCGCGCGAAGACCGCCGAGACGTCGGCCGAGGGCGCGCCGCGGCGCACGAGCTCCTTGCCCCCGCGCTGGCCGAGCAGCAGGGAGAACGCACCCACCAGCGCCGACTTGCCGGCGCCGGTCTCGCCCGTGACCACGGTGAAGCCCGGCGAGAACTCGAGCGAGAGGTCGTCGATGAGCACGACGTTGCGCGCCGAGAGGCTGCGAATCATCCAGGCTCCCCGGAGAGGCGTCGACGACGGAGCACAGCGAGGGCCGCGAGCACGACGAGGGCCGAGGGCAGCCCGCCGGAGCGGCCGGCCTGGCAGCCGCCGCCGCCCGTGTCGTCCTGCGGGGTCTGCTTGGGCGGGTCCTTCAGGCAGATGCCCGAGACCAGGCTGGTGCCGTCGGGGCAGCCGCCGTCGGCCGAGACGCCCGAATCAACGCCGGTCTCGGCGGGGGCGGCCTCGGGCGCGGAGTCGGCCGGGGGCTGGCCGGGGTCGGGCACGCTCGAATCGGGCGAGCCGCCGGGATCGGAGCCACCTCCCGGGTCGGAGCCGCCCCCCGGATCGCCGGCCGCGTCGACGACCTCGGGCGCGACCTCGACGACCCCGGGGGTGCACGTGTGCGTCGCGCTGCCGCAGGTCGCGGGCGGCGTGCACGAGCCGCAGATGCCCCCGCAGCAGTTCGAGCCGCACGTCCAGCCGAGCGCGACGCAGTCGGCGCACACCTTGTCGCACTTGCCGTTGGCGCCGCAGGCCATGGGGCACTGGCTGGTGGGGTCGGAGTTGCACTGGCCGCACACGCCCTGCTGGCCGGCCGCGCCGCAGCCGTCGGGCCCGCAGTTCTTGCCGCCGCACTGCGGGCTGCAGAGGGCAGTGCACGTCCAGGGGTTCTCGGCCGTGGGGTCGGGGGCCAGGGCCTGCCCGCACTGGTACGAGCCGAGCGAGACGGGGTAGGTGATGCACAGGTCGGTCAGCGGGTTCCGGTCGCACTTCCAGCCGCAGCTGGCGCCACCGCAGGGCGCCATGCAGGTGGCCTCCTGGTCGCCGTTGCTGCCATAGGTGACGCACCAGTAGCGCGTGGCGCGATCGAGGCTGCAACAGCTGCCGTCGTAGCCGCCGCAGCCGTCGGCGAGCTTGACGCCGCCCCCGGCCGCGCAGGGGTCTTCGGCGGCCAGGGCCGGCACGGCAAATAGCGCCAGGACGAGCAGGAGGACGCGCATGGCGGGCGCCGACGTGGTCTCGACGCGGTCATTGTATGCGGAACGGGGGCCGTTTCAACGGCCCCGTTCAACGGCAGGTCAACTCTTGATCTTGGACTGCAGCAGCTTGCCGAACGAGCCCAGCCCGCCGCCGGTGGCCACGGCCGTCGGCTTCTCGGTCGAGCGCACGTAGGTGTCGATGTTCGCGCGCTCCTCGCGCACGCCGGCGGCGCGCTGCGACAGGCGCAGGCGACCGAGCTCGTCGATGTTGATGATCTCGACGTTGACCTTGGTGCCGGGCAGGAAGCGCTTGCGCAGATCGGCGGTGTTGCCCTCGATCTCCTCGAGCGGCAACAGGCCGCGCGTGCGCGACCCGAAGGCCGGCAGCGCGATGAACACGCCGTAGGGCTTGATGTTGTCGACCACGCCCTCGCACGACTTGCCCACGCCGGGGGTGTCGTACACGGGCTGCTGACGCGGTGCGCCGGACTCGCCCTCGGCGCGCTCGAGCCTGGGCGCCGCCATCAGGGCCTTCATCGACAGCGACACGCGCTTCTTGGCGAAGTCGATGGACAGCACGCGCGCCTCGACCTCCTGGCCCTCGGCCAGCACCGCGCTCGGGTGGGCGATGCGCTCGTAGCTGATCTCGCTGACGTGCAGCAGGCCGTCGACGCCGGGCAGCAGCTCGATGAACGCGCCGAAAGGCTGCAGGCGCGCGACCTTGCCGCGCACCACGGCGTCTTCGACGAAGGGCAGGCCGGCTTCCCAGGGGTCCTGCTCCAGCGCCTTCATCGAGAGCGCCACGCGGGTGCGGCCCTTGTCGTCCTCGTCCATGCGCAGCACCTTGACGCGCACCTCCTGGCCGACGGTGACGACCTCGGAGGGGTTCTCGACGCGGCGCCGACTGAGCTCGCTGATGTGCACCATGCCCTCGAGCCCGCCGATGTCGACGAAGGCGCCGAAGGGCATGAGCTTGGTCACCCGCCCCTCGAGCTCTTCGCCCTCGAACAGGTGGTCCTTCAGCTCGGCGATGCGCGCCTGCTTGGTGGCCTCGAGGATGGCGCGGCGCGACACCACGATGCGGCGCCCGCCCTCGCTGAACTGCGTGACCATGAAGAGGTCGCGCACGCCCACGTAGGGCGCCGTGTCCTCGACGAACTTGTTGTCGATCTGGCTGACGGGGCAGAAGGCCTTCACCTTGCCGATCTCGACGTCGAAGCCGCCCTTGTTCACGGCCACCACGCGCCCCTCGATGGGCACGTCGCTGGACCAGGCCTCCTCGATGGCGTCGAGGGCCTCCTGGCTGCCGTGCAGGCGCATGCCCTTCGAGAGCTGGATGCCGTCGGGCCCGATGCTCACGATCTTGAGCTCGAGCTCGTCGCCCTCGTGGATCTCGAGCTCTTCCTTGTCGCCCAGCAGGTCGTGCAGGAAGACGATGCCCTCCTGCTTGGCCCCCAGATCGACGAAGGCGGCCTCGGACGTGATGGTGGTCACGCGCCCCTTGACCCGGTCGCCGGGCTTGAAGCCCTTGTTGACCGGCACCATGGGGTTGGCCGCGAAGAGCGCCTCGAACGACTCGTCTTCGACGGGCGCGGGCCGCGAGGCCATGATCTCGTCGAGGTTCGGCTCACCCTGCTCGTGATCGATCTCGTGCTCGGACATGAGCGATTCCTGCCACCCTGTTGAACGATTCCAGGCCTTTCGCACGCACGAGAGGCGCACTCAATTACCGCAGGTCGGGGCGACTGTCCAAGAGAATCTTCTCGACAAGGCACGAAGCCGACCGCGGCCTTTGCGCCCCCGCCCTTTCCCTGGTATGTGTAGGGACACGATGCATCGTGTCCCTACAGGACCATCATGCGCTTGTTGCTGCCCCTCCTGATCGTGCCCCTCGCCCTCGCCTGCGGCGGCTCCTCGGGCGGTGACGCCGGCGTCGACGCGCCCGGCGAGACCGACGTCCTCGTGACCTTCGACGCGGTCGAGGCCTCCGATGGCGAGGGCGACGCCCCCCCCGTGCAGCTCTGCAAACCGCGCTTCCACGCCGAGATCCCGTCGACCGGGCCGGTGCGGGCCCCGATCGTCGCCGCCGACGGCCGGTTGGTCGTGGCGTCGGGCGACCTGGTCATGTCGCTGAGCTCCGAGGGCCTCGAGTGCACCGAGTGCTGGCGCCACACCGTGCTGCCCGAGGGGGCCACAGGCGTGGTGCTGGGGAACCCGGCGCTCCTGGCCGACGCCATCGTGGTGGGCACGTCGCAGGGGCTGCTGGTCAAGCTGTCGCTGCAAGATGGCGAGGAGCGCTGGCGCTTCCCCGACCTCAAGGAGAAGGTGGTGACCGCGCCGGTGCGGGTGGGCGACACGCTGCTGGTCGCGGGCGCCGGGGCGCTGTTCTACCTGGTCGAGGGCAGCCCGCTCGAGGTGTTCGTCAACGGGGTCGAGGCGCTGGACGAAAGCCCGCAACAGCCGGTCGTCCACGACGCGATGGCCCTGATCGCGACCGGCGGCCAGGTGCTGCGGCGCGCCGCCGACGGCACGGGCGATGCGCTCGTGGTGTTCGAGGAGGGCCAGGGCGAACTCACCAGCGCGCCGGCTCCCCTCGGCGACGGACGCTTCGTGCTGGGCGCCGACTGGAAGGCCGACGGCACGACCCATCGCGGGCTGGCGGTGCTCGACCCCGCCTCGGGCGCCACCTCGCGCGTAGAGACCGAGGGGCTGCTCGACGGGCCCTCGATGCTGCTGGTGTCCGGGCCCGGCAAGGTGCTCGGCGTCACGCCTTCGGGCGAGGGGCTGGTGGCCGATCTGGGCACGGGAACGTCGACGCGCTTCGCCCTGGGCGGCACCGCCGTGGGCTACCCCCTGCTGGGCAACGACGGAGTGTGGTACCTGTCCGTGGCGCAGGGCGAAGCCGGCGTGAAGCTCTACGCGCGAGAAGCAACCGGCGTGGACGGAGGGCAAGTCCTGTGGACGGACACGGTCGACGGCTCGCAGCCCGCGCCCGTGGGCGTCACCCCGGGGGGCACCGTGCTCTTCGCCGCGGGGCTGAAGCTGCACGGCTATCGCTGCGGCACCTCGAACCTCGCGGCCGCCCCGTGGCCCAAGTTCCAGAACGACGGCGCGAACAGCGGTGTTTTTTAAGGAGACAGCATGGCCAGGGTCGACCAGGTGGTGATCGCGGCGCTCGACGTGCCCACGTGGGACGAGGCGCGCGCGGTGGTGGCGCGGCTCCGGCCGCGCGTGAAGCTGTTCAAGGTGGGGCTCACGCTCTTCGTGAAGGAAGGCCGGCGGGCCGTCGACGAATTGCACGACCAGGGGGTCGACGTCTTCCTCGACCTCAAGCTGCACGACATCCCCATGCAGGTGGCGGGCGCGGTGGCCAACGCCGCCGCCCTGGGCGTGCGCTGGCTGTCGATCCACACGGCGGGCGGGCTGCGCATGCTGGCCGACGCCCGGGCGGCGTTGCCCGAGGGCAGCCCCACGCGCCTGCTCGGCATCTCGGTCTTGACCAGCCTCGACCAGGCCGACCTCGGCCAGATCGGCGTCGATCGCCCCCTGGCCGACGTGGTCGAGGCCCGCGCCCGCCTGGCCGGACAGGCCGGTATCCACGGCCTGGTGTGCTCACCCCACGAGATCGCGCGCGTGCGCGCCGTGCTCGGCCCCGGCGCCGACGTGGTCACCCCGGGCATTCGCCTCGAGGCCGGGCCCGTCGACGACCAGAAGCGCGTACTCACCCCCGCCGAGGCCCTGCGGGCCGGCGCCAGCCACCTGGTCATCGGCCGGGCGCTCACGAAACCCGGCGATCCGGGCGCGGTGCTCGCGGCGCTCGAGCAAGCACTGGAGGGGCTGTGATCGACACGGTAGAAGGCTGGAACCCCGTCCTCGGCCTCTTGCGGCACTCCCCCGAGCGGCTCGTGGAGATCCTCTTGCACCAGGGGCCCGATACCCCGAGGGTACAGTTGTTGCGCGACCTCTGCGCCCACGCCGGCGTGGCCCTGCACGACGTGGCGGCCGCCCCCCACGGCCGCGACGAGCGCGGCGAACGCGTGGCGGCCCGCATCGCCCCGTGGGAGCCCGCCGACTGGCACGCCTGGAAGGCCTCGCTCGACGTAGCCGCCGCCCCGCTGGTGGTGGCCGTCGACCAGGTGACCGACCAGGGCAACCTGGGGGCCATCCTCCGCAGCGCCGAGTTCTTCGGCGCGGCCGGCGTGCTGCTCCCCAGGGACCGCAACGCCTCCGTGACGCCCGCCACCCTGCGCGCCTCGCAGGGCGCCCTGCTCTTCCTGGACGTGGTGCCCGTCACCAACCTGGCCCGGGCGCTGACCGAGTTGAAGCAAGACGGCTTCTGGGTGGTGGGCTCGGCGCTCGAGGGCACGGCCAGCCTGGCCGAGGTCGATCCCAAGCTGCCCACGGTGCTGGTGCTCGGCGCCGAGGACCAGGGCCTGCGCCGCCTGACCCGCGACCTCTGCGACCTGCTGGTGCGCGTGCCGGGCCGCGGCGTGACCGAGAGCTTGAACGTGAGCGCCTTCGCCGCCTTGGCGCTGCACGCGCTCAGCGCCGGACGTCTCGGGGCCTGACGAACCCCCGCGCCTCGAGCTCTCCCCGCAACGCCTCCGGCGTCGTGAACCGCACGGCCGCCAGGCCCAGCGCCCGCGCGGCGGCCACGTTGGCCTCGACGTCGTCGACGAACAGGCCCTCGGCGGGCGCGAGCCCGTAGCGCTCGAAGAGCACGCGGTAGAGGCGCGGGTCGGGCTTGCGCACCCCCTCCTCGCCTGAGATCACGACGCCGTCGAAGAGGTTCAGGAAGTCGTAGCGCGCCCGCACGGGCGGGAAGGTCTCGGCCGACCAGTTCGACAGTGCGTAGCAGGGCACGCCCGCGGCCCGGACCTCGCGGAGCAGCGCCACCGTGCCCTCGATCGGGCCCCCCACCATCTCGTGCCAGCGCTCGGCGTAAGCGCGGATCAGCGCCGCGTGCCCGGGGAAGAGCGCCACGCGCTCGGCCACGCCCTCTGCGAAGGGCTTGCCGGCGTCCATCTCTTCGTTCCAGGCGTGGGGGCACACGCGGGCCAGGAGGTCGTCGATCGCGGCCTCGGAGCCGAGCAGCTTGCGGTACAGGTAGCGCGGGCTCCAGTCGAGGAGCACGCCGCCGAGATCGAAGACCAGGACGCGGGGGCCGGGCTCGGGACGCATGGGGGCATGACACGTCATGCCCCTACATACCACGTTGGCCCTCCCGGGCAAGGCGTGGTGAACAATTCTCGGTCGGCCGCGTCCATGATATGGTACTCGCCGCTCGGACTGGGAGGATCTCATGCGCCTACGCACCCTGGTGACCGCAGCCCTGCTGCTCGCCTCGACGGCCCTGTCGGCCGGCCCGCACGACGTGGCCATCCACGTCACGCGCCTGGGCGGCGACCGTGGCTCGGCCCAGCCCTACGTCGACCGCCTGCTGCGCCGCCTCGAAGGGCTCACGGGCTGGGCCGCCGGCTCCATGAAGGGCGCGTTCGTGGTGTCGAAGAAGGAGGCCCTGGCCTACCTCGCGCAGGCCCAGCCCGGCTTCGGCATGCTGGAGCCCGCGCTCTACTTCGAGCTCCGGAAGAGCCACGCGCTCACGCCGCTCCTGCAGGTCGAGAGCGTCGATCTCGTGTCGCCGAAGCTGCACGTGGTGGTGAAGGATGCGGGGCTGAAGACCCTGGCCGACCTGGCGGGCAAGCGCCTCTGGACCACCCTCGGCGACCACCCGCGCTACCTGCAGGCCGTGGTGCTCGAGGGCAAGCTCGACTTGGCCGGTGTGCAGGTGAAGCCCCTCGGCCAGGCGCTGAAGGGCCTGCGCGGCGTGCTGCGCGGCGACTGCGACGCCACGGTGCTGGACGACGACCAACTGGCCAAGGCGCGCCAGATGACCGGCGGCGCCGACCTGCGCGTGCTGGCCTCGTCGCCGGCGCTCCCCTCCATCCCCCTGGTGGCCTTCGGCGGCGCGCTCTCCGAGGCCGAGAAGGCCGCGCTCGTGAAGGCCCTCTCGGGGCTCTGCGGCACGCCCGAGGGCGCGGCCGTCTGCAAGGAGATGCACATCGGGCGCTTCGTCCCCGTCGACGCCGCGACGTTTTCGCGCGCCCAGGCGGCGTACGGCGAGTAGCCTGTTCGCATGAAGATCCTGCTCGCACAGCCCTCGTGGGATCACGTGTTCGGCCGCATGGCCCACGCGGGCGCCAGCTACGCCTCGCCGCCCATCGGCATGGGCCTGCTGGCCTCGCTGGCGCGTGACGCGGGGCACGAGGTGCTGCTCGTCGACGGCCACGCCGAGCGCGAGGGCGTCGAGGCCACCGCCGCCCGGGTCGCGGCCGCGGCGCCCGACGTCGTGGGCTTGTCCGGCATGACCCCCACCCACTCGGCCATCTGCGAACTGGCGCGTCGACTGAGGGAGCTCCTGCCCTCGACCCCCCTGATCGTGGGCGGCGTGCACGTCACGCTGCTCGGGGCGGAGGCCCTCACCCCCGACCTCGACTACGGCTTTCGCGGCGAGGCCGAGGAGCAGTGGCTGAAGGTGCTCGAGGTGCTGGCCGGCCGGCGCGACCCCGCCGGCGTGCCGGGCCTCGTGTGGCGCCGGCCCGACGGGGTGCTGGTCGACAACGGGATCGCGCCCGTGGTCGCGGACCTCGACACGCTGCCCGAGGCGGCCTGGGACCTGTACCGGCTCGACGCCTACCGCGAGAGCTTCAGCGGCCACCGCAACGTGAGGTTCGTGAACCTGGTGCTCAGCCGCGGCTGCCCGTTCCCTTGCGTGTTCTGCTCGGCCGCCGCGCTGCAGGGCCGCAAGGCGCGCTACCGCTCGGCCGCGAAGCTGGTGGCCGAGATGCGCACCCTGGCCGAGCGGTTCGACGTGCGCCACTTCATGTTCCAGGACTCGAACCTCACCATGAGCCGACGCGCGGTCGTCGAGCTCTGCGAGCACCTGCTGGCGTCGGGCCTCGACGTGACCTTCGAGGGCTGGACGCGCGCCGATCTGATCGATCGCGAGCTGCTGGTCCTCCTGAAGCGCGCCGGGCTCGTGCGCATCCAGTTCGGCATCGAGTCGGGCAGCCCCGCCGTGCTCCAACGGCTGCAGAAGCACGTGAGCCACGAGCAGATCCGGGCGGCCTTCCGCCTGGCGGGCGAGCTCGGGCTCGAGACCAGCTGCACGGCCATGATGGGGCTGCCGGGCGAGACCGAGGCCGACGTGTGGCAGACCGTACGCTTCATCCGCAGCATCCCCGAGATCGGGCACTCGCCCCTCTCGATCGCCATCCCGTACCCCGGTACCGAGCTGCGACGCATGGCCGAGTCCGGCGAGCACGGCCTGCGCCTGCTCGGCCGCGACTGGGACCAGTATCGCCGGTACGACGGGGGCGTGATGGAGGTGAACGGGATGAGCCCCGAACAGCTGCAACGGCTGCAGAAGCGCGCGTTGATCTGGATGCACCTCACGCCCCGCAAGCTGGTCGCGACGGTGCGGCGGTTCGGACTCCGGACCGTCGTGCGCGCTGTCCTCGGACGTTGAATTGTGCTATGACCCCGCGCGGTTCGAAGAGGTGACCCCATGCGCGAAGCGCTCCTCCATCCGTTCTTCCGTTTCGTCCTCGCGAAGCGCTGGTGGATCGTCGGTGTGTACGCCGCGCTGCTGGCGGCCAGCGTGCCCTTCGCGCTCAAGGTCGACCAGGACAACGCGATCGACCGGCTCATCGTCCAGGACGACCCCGACTACCTGGCCACGCAGGCCTTCGCCAAGGTATTCGGCGCCGGCGAGTACGTGGTGCTGTTCGCCGAGACCGATCGCCCCTTCGCGCCCGAGGTCCTCGCCGCGTTGCAGGCGCTCGAGGCGAAGCTGTCGGGCATCCCGAGGGTCAGCCTCAACTCGGTGTTCACCGTCTACCACCGCGCGCGCCCCGACGCCGATCCCGCGGCCGATCCCGCCGCCTTCAGGGCCTTCGTCACGGGCACCCCGCTCTTCTCGCAGCAGGGGCTGGTGGGCGCCGGCTTCTACGGGCTGCCGCTCATCCTCGACGTGGAGGGCGCCGAGCAGCGCGTAGCGGCCCTCACCGCCATCGACGCCGCCGTCGCCGAGCGCATCGCCGCCCCGGCCCCGCTCACCGCCCTGCGCAAGGTGGGCGAGCCCTACGTGAACGACTACCTGAACCGCGGCGCCTCCGAAGGCGGGATGAAGCAGTTCCCGCTGTTCGGGCTGTTCGTGGTGGTGCTGGTCATGGGCCTGTACCGCTCGTGGCGCACGCTGGCCGCCTTCGTCGTGGCCATGGCCGTGAACGTGGCGCTGGCGGTGGGCTACATCGGCCTGGTGGGCGGCACGTTCACCATCGTGTCGGTGCTCATCCCCATGACCCTGCTGGTCACCTGCCTCGCCACGCTCGTCTACACGCACTCGCGCTACGTCGAGCAGCCGCCGGGGAGCGCCCTCGACGACCACCACGTGGCCGCGCTCTCGAACAAGTTCCTGGCCTGCACCGCGTCGGTGCTGGCCTCGGCCATCGGCTTCGCGGCGCTGGCCGTGTCCGACATCCGCCCCATCCGCGAGATGGGGTTGTGGCTGTCGGTGGGCCTCTTGATCACATGGGCCATCAACTTCACGCTCTTCCCCGCGCTGCAGAAGATCCTGAAGACGCCCACCCAGGCCGAGCGCAAGATCGCGGCCCAGTGGTTCCTGGGGGTCGCGGCCTGGATGCCGAAGGCCAGCTACCGCTGGCGCTGGGTCAGCGTGCCCCTGTCGCTCGTGCTCTGCGGCCTGGGCGCCGTGGCCCTGTTCGGCTTTCCGGGCGTGCTGCCCCCCATGCAGATGCTCACGCACCCGGTCGACTACGTGAACGCCGACACCGACCTCTACAAAGACACCAAGCGCGTCGAGCAGCTCATTCCGGGCCTGTCGGTGGCCGACGTGTGGCTGCACGGCAAGGTGGGCACCTTGAATCAGCCCGAGGTGATCCGCGGCCTCGACGCCTTCCAGCGCGCCCTCGAGGCCGAGCCGCTGGTGGGCTCGGCGGTGGGCCCGACGACGGTGCTGCGCATGCTGCGCTACATCGGCGGCAACGGCGACCAGTTGCCGACCGACCCCGACGAGCTCGAGGCCCTGACCGACACGCTCGAGGGCCTGCTCGAGAGCGAGCCCCTGCTCTCGAAGTTCGTGAACAAGGGCGACATGTCCGACACGCACGTCACGCTGATCACGCGCATCAACGACTTCCCCACCTACCAGGCGCTCGGGCAGCGCGTGGCCGAGCTGTGGAAGCAGGCGGTGCAGAAGGAGCCCGCGCTCGCCGAGTTCACGGTGGGCCCCGAGGGGCCGGTCATGGCGGGCCTGGGCCGCCTGCAGACCAAGGTGTCGCACAACCTGGTGCCCACCCTGACCGAGTCGTTCGCGCTGACCGTGCTCATCATCTTCAGCGTGTTCCTGGTGGTGTTCCGCAACGGCGCGGCGCGGCTCATGGCCATGATCCCGTCCCTGTTCGCCATCCTCGTGATGTTCGGCCTCATGCGCCTGTTCGGCATGTCGTTGAACGTGGCGACCATCCTGATCGCCTCCACGGTGCTCGGCACCTCCGAGAACGACCAGATCCACTTCTTCTACCACTTCCTCGAGGGCAAGCAGGGCGCCACCACGGAGGCCGGCCTCCGCCACACCATGCTCATCGCCGGGCGCTCCATCTTCTTCGCCACGCTCATCAACGCGGTCGGTTTCCTGGCGTTCGCGCTCTCCGACCTGCCCCCCATCCGTCAGTTCGCGCTGCTGGCCTCCATCGCCTTCACGCTGTCGATGCTGGCCGACTTCACGGCGCTGCCCGGCGCGCTGTGGATGGTGTTCCACGACAAGCCCGACCAGCCCAGGCCCGACGGGCAGAAGGCCGGCGAGGAGTAGACCATGCCCCGCAGAGACACCCTGCTCGTGACCCTGGCCGCGCTCACCCTGCTCACGGGGTGCCCCTCGGCCATGCCCTGCTGCGTCGACGAGGTCGACAAGCGCCGCTGGGACGACCTGCCCCCGACGCAGCCCGAGTTGATCGCCTTCTCGCGAGAGCGGGTGCGCGACGACCGCCCCGACGCCGACCTGGTGCTGGGCGTGATGGCGGCGTGCCGGGCGCTCAAGTTGGAGCCCGACGACGGCGAGGCGGCGGTGCTGGGCGCCATGGGCTGCTTCGAGCTGCGCGACCGCGGCACCATCCCCGACTGGCTCTGGAGGGACTGCGTGCCCCTCTCGGAGGCGGCCGTGGCCCGGCTGCCCAGGGACGCGCGGGCCCAGTACACGCTGGCCCTGAACGTGGGGCTCGAGACCCAGAACCAGAACCCCAAGGACGCGCTCCTGAACGTGGGCTGGATCCTCTCGGCGCTCGACGTGGCCCTGGCCGAGGACGAAGCCCTCGACGAGGGCGGACCCCTGCGCGTCATGGGGCTCCTCTACCTGCGCGCGCCGTCCTGGCCGACCAGCATCGGCGACCCGGAGAAGGCCCACGAGTTGCTGGTGCGCGCGGCCGCCAGCTACCCGGCCCATCCCCTGAACCACCTGGCCCTGGCCGAGGCCCTGCTGGTCGACGCCGACTACGAGGCGGCCGTGACCGCGCTCGCCGACGCCCGGCGGGTCATCGATCCGGCCAAGCACCACTGGCGCGCCGAGCGCTACACGAAGCAGGCCGACGAGCTCGAGGCCAAGGTCAGGGCCGGGCTCGGCGCTCCGTAAACTCGACGCCCGCCGCCGACTCGGCTACCATGACCGCAGCACCTCACCACCGCGAGGCCTTGCATGATCAAGAACTTCGTGCTCGACACGAACGTCCTGCTGCATGACGCCCACGCCATCTTCGGCTTCGCCGACAACAACGTGTGCCTGCCCATCTACGTGATCGAGGAGATCGACAACTTCAAGCGCGACCTGACCGAGTTGGGACGCAACGCGCGCGAGGTGGCCCGCAAGCTCGACGAGCTGCGCAAGGAGGGCAACCTGCGCGACGGGGTGCGCCTCGAGAACGGCGGGCACCTGCGGGTCATCTTCGCCGAGCAGGCCGCCACGAACGGCGGCGCCCGGGGCAAGTCGCCCGAGGGCAAGACCATGGACAACAAGATCCTGCAGGCGGCCCTCGAGCTCGCCGCGCACGATCCGCGCACGCCGTGCGTGCTCATCACCAAGGACATCAACCTGCGCATCCGCGCCGACGCGCGCGGCCTGGCCGCCGAGGACTACGACCGCGAGCAGATCGACATCTCGGAGGTGTACACCGGCTTCCGCCAGGTCGAGGTGCAGGACAGCGTGCTGGCCACGTTCTTCGAGGCCCATCAGGTGGTGCTCGAGGGGATCGAGCTCTACGCCAACGAGTACGTGATCCTGACCACGCCCACGGGCGGTCAGCCCGCCTACGGCCGCTTCGACGCCGCCAAGGGCGCGCTGGTGCCGGTGCTCGACTCGCGCCGCAAGCGCATCTTCGGCATCCGCGCCAAGAACCCCGAGCAGATGTTCGCGCTCGACGCGCTCATGAACGACGACCTCAAGCTGGTCACCCTGGTCGGCAAGGCCGGCACGGGCAAGACGCTGCTGGCACTGGCGGCCGGGCTCGCCAAGGTGAACGACGACGGCGTGTACACCAAGCTGCTGGTCTCGCGGCCCGTCATCCCCCTGGGGCGCGACATCGGCTTCTTGCCCGGCGACATCGAAGAGAAGATGCAGCCCTGGATGAAGCCGGTGTACGACAACCTCGAGTTCCTGCTCAGCTTGAACCCCTACGCCGGCGACAGCAAGAAGGGCGGCCAGGACGAGCTGCCCATGGACGGCGTGGTCGAGGTCGAGCCGCTCACCTACCTGCGCGGCCGCAGCATCCCGAACCAGTACATCGTCATCGACGAGTCGCAGAACCTCACGCCCCACGAGGTGAAGACCATCATCACGCGCGCGGGCGAGGGCACCAAGATCGTGCTGACGGGCGACCCCTACCAGATCGACAACCCCTACCTCGACTCGGTGAACAACGGCCTGACCACCCTGGTGCAGAAGTTCCGCGGCCAGCCCATCTCGGGCACCGTCACGTTGATGACGGGCGAGCGCTCGCCGCTGGCCGAGGTGGCCTCGAACCTGCTTTAACCGGCCCCTCACGAAAGCGCCCCCACCCATGAAGCCCGTCCTCGCCCTCTTCGCCCTGCTGGCCGCGCTCCTCTCGTCGGGGTGCGCGCGCGACTGCACCGCCCTGGTCGAGCAGCACTGCCGCACCGCCAGCCTCTCCGAGGCCGATTGCCGTGCGCTGGCCGAGCGGGCCGCCCGGGCCCCGAACCAGGCCTGCGAGGCCATCGCGCAGGCGCTCGAATCGCGTTGACGAGGTCCACGTGCGCACCGAGACGATCCGCACCATCCTGCGCGACGGGGCGCTGATCGCCCTGCTCTCGGCTGGATTGGCCCTGGGGGTGAACGCCCTGCGCCCCGCCGGCCTGCCCCTGGTCGCCGACAAGGAGTACCAGGTGCTCGTGCCCTGCCCCGAGGTGATGGGCGAGGCCGCCGCGCTGGAGCCCACCGACGCGTTGCTCCACGACCCGCGCACGTTGCTGCTCGACGCCCGCGACGCCGCCGCCTTCGCCCTCTGGCACGCCCCCGGCGCCCGCTCGGTGCCCTACGACTACCTGACCCCCACGCCCCCTGAGACCGTGAACGAGATCCTGGCCTCGCGGGCGGGCCGCGTGATCGTGGTGGGCGACGGCGACGACCCCGACTCGGGCCGCGAGCTGGCGCGCGAGCTGGCGGGCAAGGGCCTGAAGAACATGGCGTACGTCAAGGGCGGGGCATCGGCCCTGAAGGCCGCCCTGACGGGGGGTCGTCCATGAGCGCGGCGACGACCTTCACCGCCTGGCGCGGGCACGGCTGGCTGGCCCTCGCCGCGCGGCTCTACCTGGGCGGCGTCTTCCTCGCGGCCTGCTGGCACAAGATCCTCGACCCGGGCGCCTTCGCCCTCGACGTGGCCACCTACCAGTTCCTGCCCCTGCCGCTCATCAACCTGTTCGCGCTGGTGCTGCCCTGGGTCGAGCTCGTAGCCGGCGTGCTGCTGGTCGTGGGCCTGCGCGTGCGGGCCGCGGCGCTTCTGATCGCGCTCATGATGGTCGCGTTCCTGATCGCCCTGGGGCACGCGCTCCACCTGGGGCTCGACATGAGCTGCGGCTGCTTCGCCTCCAGCGGCGCCGAGGCCGACCCGATCTCGTGGAAGACCGTGCTGCGCGACGCGGGGTGGTTGGTCCTGGCGCTCTACGTGCTGGTGCTGGACCGCGACCCGCTGGGGCTCTCGCGGCTGTACCGCGCCACGAAGTCGCGCGCGAAGGCCGCATAGCGATCGTCGCGGATGGCCGCGCGGATCTGCTCCATGAGCTGCGCGTAGAACGCCAGGTTGTGCAGGGTGTTCAGCACCGCCGACAGCACCTCGTTGGCCACGAACAGGTGGCGCAGGTAGGCGCGGCTCATGCTGGTGCACGCAGGGCAGGGGCAGCCGGGCTCCACGGGGCCGAAGTCTTCGCGGAAGCGCGCGTTCTTGATGTTGATCGGGCCGTCGGAGGTGAAGAGCGTGCCGAAGCGGGCCGTGCGCGTGGGCAGCACGCAGTCGAACTGGTCGACGCCGCGGGCCACGCACTCCACGAGATCGATCGGCGTGCCCACGCCCATGAGGTAGCGCGGCGTACTGCGCGGGATGACGCCGTCGAGGAACAGGACCATCTCGTACATCAGGTCGTTCTTCTCGCCCACCGACAGCCCGCCGATCGAGGCGCCGTCGAAGGGCAGGGCCGCCAACTCCTCGGCGTGCCAGCGCCGGAGCTCGCGGTCGAGCCCGCCCTGGTGGATGCCGTAGAGCAGCAGCTCGGGGCGCGTGCGGGCGGCCAGGGCGCGCTTCTCCCAGGCCAGCGTGCGGCGCACCGAGGCCTCCATGGTGGCGCGGGGCGCGTCGATGGGCGGGCACTCGTCGAGGGGCATCATGATGTCGGAGCCGAGGGCCTCCTGGATGCCGATCACGATCTCGGGGGTGAAGCGCAGCCTGGCCCCGTCGACGTGAGAGCGGAACGTGACCCCGTCGGCGTCGAGCTTCGCGAGGTGGCTGAGGCTGAACACCTGGTAGCCGCCGCTGTCGGTGAGGATCGAGCCCTCCCAGCCCGCGAAGCGGTGCAGCCCGCCGGCCGCGCGCACCAGTTCTTCGCCGGGCCGCAGGTGCAGGTGGTACGTATTGCCGAGGATCAGGCGGTAGCCGAGCGCCGTGAGGTCGCGCGGCAGCACGCCCTTCACCGTGCCCTGGGTGCCCACGGGCATGAACACGGGCGTCTCGATGGGGCCGTGGTGGGTGGCGAGCACCCCGCACCGGGCGCGGGAGTCGGTGGAGCCGTGGGTGAGGGTGAAGGGGTTCGGCATGGACCCGTCAGACGGTGGCCGACAGGACGAACGAGACCCCGTAGTCGAGCTTGAACTTCGCGCCGATCACGCGGCCGGCGGAGTCCTTCAGCACGTGGGAGGGCGGCACGGCGCTCCAGCCCTTCGGGCGCCACGGATCCTCGCCCTGGTAGACGTTCACGGTCGTGGGATCGAAGCCCTGGTAGTCGTCGACCCGGTTGAAGTAGAACTGCAGCCGGTTCGAGGCGTTGTGCTTGTCGCTGGAGTGGACCGTCACCGTCGGCGTGAGGATCACCTGCTTGTGCTGAGACAGGTCGGGCGCGTGGTCGACCTCCTCGAGGCAGACCTCGGTGCCCACGGGCCAGTCACCGGAGACGACCCGCAGCGTGGCCAGCCCGGAGGGCAGCGTCAGGTTCATGTCGGGATCCAGGACGCCGCACACGGAGCAATGAAGGCACGTCATGGAGCACTCCTCCCGGCCCCGCGGCCTACGGCGCCGTGACGACTACCAGGTGGCCGGCCGACAGCATGATCTTGGCGCCAATCACGCGGTTGCTCGCGTCCCGCAAGAGGTCGGCCGTCGGCACAGGCATCCACCCGTTCGGGTCGATGATGCTCTTGCCCTGGTAGGCCAGGCAGTTCACCCCGTTGTACGTCCCGTAGTTGACGTCCGCGAAGGTCACGCGGACCTTCTGCTGCTGGGACTGGCGGGTGTTGATGCGGGCTTCGGCGGCGTCGCAGAGCACGGCCTTGGCGAGGTCGGGCATGTCGTCCTGGTCGACGAGCCTGGCCGAGACCGAGGCGGCGTACGTCCCGGCCGGCACGACGAGCGTGGCGCGACCGGTCAGGGTGAGCGTCTTGTCCGAACTGGGCAGCGCGGTCCCGGAGCGGGAGCAGGTCGTGCAAGCCATGGTGACATCCTCCGCGATGACGGCGGGTAGGCCCCCCAGACCCCTAGCAGGGGGCGTTACGCTGTCGGTGCCCAAAAATCGTACAGCAAACAAAAAATACAATCAAGTACTGTCGTTTCGACGGGTCCGTCACCCCCCGAACGGCCCCCGAAGCAGCATGGCGTCGCCATAGGAATAGAAGCGGTAGCCCAGCGCCACGGCCTCGCGGTAGGCGGCCAGCACGCGCTCGCGGCCGGCCAGGGCGCTCACGAGCAGCAGCAGCGTGGAGCCCGGCAGGTGGAAGTTCGTGACCAGGTGCTCGACGACCTGGAAGCGGTGGCCCGGCAGGATGAAGCCTTCGGCCACGCCGAGCCCGGGCACCAGGCGGCCGTGGTCCCGGGCCACGCTCTCGAGCACGCGCACGGTGGTGGTGCCGATGGCCACGACGGGGCGCCCGGCGGCCTTGGCGCGCAGGATGGCGGCCACCGTGGCCTCGGGCAGTTCGTAGCGCTCGCCCTCCATGGGGTGCTGGCGCACGTCGTCGGTCTCGATGGGGCGGAAGGTGCCGGGGCCCACGTGCAGCGTGAGCGAGGCGGTCTCGAAGCCCCGCGCGCCGAGGGCGGCCAGCAGCGCGGGGGTGAAGTGCAGCCCCGCCGTGGGGGCGGCCACCGCGCCCGGGTTCGCGGCGTACACGGTCTGGTAGCGCTCGGCGTCGAGCGCCTCGCTGTCGCGGCGCAGGTACGGGGGCAGCGGGATGTCGCCCGCCGCCTCGAGGAAGGCGTGGACCCCGGCGTCGCCCCCCGGGACCTGCACGCGGAAGCGCCCCCCGCCCTCGTCGGTCACCAGGTGCACCGGCAGGTCGCCACGCAACGTGGTGAGGGTCGCGCCCTCGCGGGGCCGACGCGAGGCGCGCACCAGGCAGCGCACGGTGCCGTCGCCCGCGGGGCCCACGTAGAAGAGCTCGACCCGGCCGCCGCTCGGCTTGCGGCAGAACACGCGGGCGCGCACCACCCGGGCGTCGTTCAGGACGAGCAGGGCCCCGGCCGGAAGCAGATCGGGCAGGTCGGCGAAGCGGTGGTGCGCGGTGCCGGCGGCGCCGTCCTGCAGCAGCAGGCGCGACCCGTCGCGCTCGGGCGCCGGGTAGCGCGCGATGAGCTCGTCGGGCAGGTCGTACTGGTAGCGCGAGAGGTCGAACGCGTCCACGGGCCTACATCTTGAAGACGAACGGCCAGCGCACCACGCACACGCCGCCCTGGGGCTTGTCGAACTTCAGCTTCGAGATGGTCTGCGTCAGGCAGTCGGTCACGCGCCGGCTCTTCAGCGTGTCATCGGTGGCGCCCAGGCCCGAGACCGCGCCGTCTTCCTCGATGGTCCAGTTCATGGTGACCTTGCCCTGCAGGTCGGGGTAGGTCTGCAGCTCCTTCTCGTAGCAGAACTTGAGGGCGCCCATGCGGCCCGTGACCACCTTGTTGATGTTCTCCTTGGCGCAGAAGCCCAGTTGGCGGGCCTCGGTGACCACGGCCTGGGCCGCGGCCTTTCCGGGCTGCGGGAGCGTGACGGCCGGGTCGAGGGTGAGCAGCGTGCCATGGCAGGCCACGGTGGGCGCGCACACCAGGCCGGGCGTGTGGAGCACCGCCGCGTCGGCCTCGGCGCGGCTCACGGCCTCGACGCGATGAGCCAGCACGTTGGCCAGGGGCGCGAGCAGGCGTACATCGCTCCCGCGCACGAACCCGAGCGTGGCCACGGGTGCGGCCTTGCCGGCGGCCTGCAGCCAGCGGGCCAGGCCCGCCAGCTTCTCCTCGAAGTCGGGGGTGGTGGCGGGGAGCTCGGTACGGAACAGGGTCTTGTCGGGGTTGGCCACCTTGCGCACGCCGGCGGGCTCGGCGACGGCTACGCCCGCGCGCTCGGGCTCGGGCGCGCCCGCCTTGCGGGCGTCGGGCGGGTACAACGCCGCCACGTTGCGCGCGTCGAGCACGGCCAGCAGCGCACGCGCGTGCGTGTCGGCGGGGCGGACGGCGGCCTCGGGCACGGCCCCGGCGACGGCCAGCAGCGTCGGCACGCCGTAGGGGGTGTGGGTCGCGCCCACCACGAGCTCGACCACCCGGACCCCGGCGTCGCCGAGCGTTCGGAGCACGGCGGTGAGCACGCGGGGCTCGACCGACGCCTCGATCGAGAGCAGCACGCGCTCGCCGGCCGCTCCCACGAACTGCTCGGCGGGCAACGCGGCGGGGAAGGCCTTCACGGCCTCGCCGATCAGGGGACGCTGGCGCTGGACCTCGGCGAGCACGACCGCCAGGCCTCCGCTCGGGGTGAGCCCCTCGGCGGGGGCCTTCGGGGCCAGGGCCGCGCCGGCCTCGGCGATGGTGATCGCGCGCACGCCAGGGTAGGCCTCGTTCGGCAACAGCAGCCGGAAGCTGCCGCGCTGCACCTGCAGGATCGGGCGCGTACCCACGTAGACGCCGTCGGCGCGCAGCACGACCACCGCCAGGGGCTGGTTCAGCGGCGAGGCCGGCAGGGTGACCGAGGGCACGTACGTGGGCTTCGGGGGCTCCTCGGCCTTGGCCTGCGCCGGCGGAGGGGCGACCTCGGCGGCGGCGGGCGCCGCAGCGACAGGCGCCGCAGCGACAGGCGCCGCAGCGACAGGCGCCGCAGCGGCGGGCGCGGCCGGGAGGGGGATGTCTTCGCCCGTGACGAACGGCAGCGTGAGCGGGTAGCTGCGGTTGTCGAAGGTGTCGCGGAACGACCGCAGCTCGTCGCCCAGCTTGCGGGTGAAGGGGTCGGGATCGGCGGGGATGCGGTAGATGGCCAGTTGGTGCAGCCCGGCCAGCAGCTTGACCAGCAGCACGTTCGAGCCGCCCAGGGTGGCCCGCAGCAGGGCCGGATCGGCCAGGGGATCGCGCCGGTCGGCGCACGAGGACTGGAGCACCTCGAAGAGCGCCCGCGTCGAGGCCGGCGAGGCCGGCGGCAGCTTGTCGCGGGCCGCGGCGCACACCGACGCCGTGTTGCCGGCGCCGAGGAACCAGGTGGCGTCGAGCGCGCCGAGCTCCTGGGCCTTCAGGCACTCGGGGCAGACCAGCGGCCCGAAGCGCCGCACGATGGTCTCGAAGCGGCGAGCCTCGGGGGCCTTCAGGAGCCCCTCGAGCTCGTCGGCCAGGCGCCGGAGCACGACCAGCCGGAGCGCCGAGACGATCGGATCGGTCTCCTGCACCCAGGCCGCCACGCGGGCCGCGTCGAGCATGACGGGCAGCGCGGGATCCTTCACGCTGGTGAGCACGAACGACCAGGGCTCGATCTTCTTCGCGAGCTCGGGATCGCGCTTCACCAGGTCGTCGAGCAGCCGGAAGGCCGCGGCCTCGGGGCTGCCCTTGGCCAGGGGCTGCACGAAGGCCCCCACCGCGGGCACGGCCGTGGCCAGCAGGAAGGCCCTGACCAGCACGCGGTCACGAGCGATGCGGGCCTTCTCGGCGGCCGGCGCGTCGGTCATGGCCGCGAGGCGCGCGTCGAGGCCCTTCAGCACCTCGCCGAACGTCGCGTCGCCGAAGGCGCCGGAGAGCGCCGTCGTCACCTCGTCGGGTGAGACGGGCGGGAGCGCCGAGGGAGCGGATTCGGGGGCCTTGGCTTCTTCGGCGCAGGCAACCGACAGCAGGAGCAGCGCCAGGGCGGTCAGGGTCGTCCGAGTGCGCATGGGGGCCTCGTGGCAGCGGGGGATCTCCGCCCGGACGGTAAGCTGGGGCGGGTCGAATGTCAATTCGCCGAGCCGGGCCACGAAGGGGGCGGAATCGGTTGGCGAGCGGGCTCCCGACAGGTACAATCTTCGGCGCGACCGTGTCAGGACGTGCCGATGACCGAGGAGTCCTTCCTCCACCTCCACCGCTGCAAGCTGACGGTCGACGAGGCCGGCGGCCGGGTGTTCGAGTACATCTTCGACCAGGACGCCATCTACCTGGGCGCCGACGAGACCAACGACGTGGTGATCGGCGACGCCTCCGTCAGCCGCACGCACGCGTCGATCCTCCGCAAGGGCACCGACTACCTGGCGCGCGACCTCGGCTCGACCAACGGCACCTTCATCGACAGCGTGCGCGTGCACGAAGGCTTCCTGCGGCCGGGGGCCACCTTGCGCCTCGGCCAGGTCGACGTGCACTTCCAACCGCTCGAGCAGCGCATCGAGATCGTGCCGTCCGAGCGCGACCGCTTCGGCGACCTGGTCGGTACGAGCCGGCGCATGCGCGAGATCTTCGGCATCCTCGAGCGCATCTCCGAGACCGACGCCACCGTGCTCATCGAGGGCGACACCGGCACGGGCAAGGAGGTCGTGGCGCGCTCGCTGCACCGCATGAGCGCGCGCGCCCAGAAGCCCTTCGTGGTGGTCGACTGCGGGGCCATCCCCGAGAACCTGATGGAGAGCGAGCTCTTCGGCCACGAGAAGGGCTCGTTCACGGGCGCCGTGACCCCGCGCGTGGGCCTGGTCGAGCAGGCCGACGGCGGCACGCTCTTCCTCGACGAGATCGGCGAGCTCGGGCGCGACCTGCAGCCCAAGCTGTTGCGCGTGCTCGAGCGCCGCGAGGTCAAGCGCGTGGGCTCCAACCGGCCCGTGCGCGTCGACGTGAGGTTCCTGGCCGCCACCAACCGCTCGCTGGCCCGCGAGGTCGAGGCCGGTCGCTTTCGCGAAGACCTGTTCTATCGTTTGAACGTCGTGCACGTGGCGCTGCCCAGCCTGCGCGAGCGGCCCGAAGACATCCCCGTGCTCGTGCGCCACCACCTGCGCGCTCTGGCCGCCGAGCCGCGCGACGGCGGCGCCCGCGTCGACGGCATCACGCGCGAGGCGCTCGACGCGCTGATGCGCCACGCCTGGCCGGGCAACGTGCGCGAGCTCCTGAACGTGGTCGACCGCGCCTCGTACTTCTCGAGCGGCACGTTCATCGATCTCAAGGATCTGCCCGAGCAGGTGACCGGTCAACGGCGCCGCTCGCCCCGCCTCACCCCCGACGAGGCCACGGCGCAGCTGCAGGTCGCCGAGGAGCCCCTCGGGAACTACCACGACGCCCGCGACGCGTGGGTGCAGATCTTCGAGCGCGACTACATCCGGCGCCTCCTGGCCGAGAGCGGGTACAACATCTCCCTCGCGGCGCGCACGGCCGGTGTCGATCGCAAGCACCTGCGCAACCTCCTCAAGAAGCACGGCATCGACGTCGGAGGCCTCAAGCAGGCCGACGATGCGTAGGGCCGCCGCGGCGACAGCGCTGGCCCTGCTGGCCGGGCTGACCTGGCTGGTCGCCGGACGGGCCGAGGTGCACGTCGACGACACCGAGCACCTGCACGTGGCGGCGCGCTTGGCCGCCGGTGAGCGGCTCTACACCGATGTCTTCCAGAAGCAGGTCGGGCCCTTCTGGGCCCTGCTCGGACCCGTGGTGAGGTCCAGCGCCCCCGACGGGGGCCGCGCCGTGCTGCGGGCGCGCTGGCTCATGGCGGCCTTCGCGTTCGTCGCGCTGCTCTGCACGCTGGGCCTGGCCCGGGCGCTGGGGGCCTCCCCCCTCGCTGCCGTGGGCGCGCCGGCGCTCGCGCTGGCCTCGCCGAACCTGGCGCGCATGCTGGTGATCGCGCGCCCCGACGCGCCCATGTGGACCCTGGCGCTCGGCGGGCTGCTGGCCCTGGCCCGTCACGCGGCCCGGCCCGATCGCCGACTGCTGGTCGCGGGCGGCGCCCTGCTCGGCCTGGCCACGGTCGTGCTGCTGAAGGCCGCGCCGCTGGCGCTGGCGGCGGTCGGCGCCACGGCGTTCCTGGCGCCGCGCGGGCAGAGGCTTCGGGACGGGCTCGTCGCCACCTGCGCCGCCGCCGCGCCCGTCGCCGCGTGGGTGGCCCTGGAAGCCGCGCAGGGGCGCCTCGAGTTCGCCGCGTTCTTCGGCCTGCGCTTCAACGCGGCGTTCTACGCGGTGGCCCCGACGACCGAGCCCGCCGCCTGGGCCGGCCTCGTACGCGTCGCGCTGGCCGAGATCGCGCGCGTGGAGCCCTGGATGCTGGGGCTCGTTCCCCTGTCGGCGGCGTGGCTCCTGCTCCGGACCCTCCGCGCCCGCCGCCCCGACGACCCCACGGCGCGGGCCGCCCCGCTCGTGCTGGCGCTGGCGGCGGTCGGCGCGCTCGTGCTGGCCGTGACGGCCCTGCCCTTCGAGAGCTACTTCGTGCCGCTCGAGTTGGCGGCGGTCGCCACCGCCCCGGCGCTGATCGAGCGCAGCCTCGCTGGCCTGGTGGCGCGCCGACCGCGGGTGCGGGCCCTGCTGGTCACCGCCACGGTAGCACTGCTGGGGCTCGGCCTCGCGCGCCACCTCGACCGGGCCACGCTCTCCCCGTCGGTCGCGCGGCAGTACGCGACGCTGATGGCCTTCGAGGCCCGGGGCGACGAGGTGCGGCACTACCCGGTCTATCCCCCCGAGAGCAGGCCCGAGCGTTACCAGCGGCGCCTGTGGTACCGTGGCCCCATGCGCGCCCGGGCGCTCGAGACGTTCTGCCGCCTCGAGGCCGCGGGGTCGATCCCCGCCGGGATCCGCTCGTCGTGGAGAGCCGAGTACGCGCCCTCGTGCGGGGCGTCGCAGGTCAGATGAGCCGTCGGGCCGCCAACCGGCGCGCCAGATCGATGGCGGCGAGCGTGCTGTCGGCGCGCACCTCGGGGCGGTCGGGATCCGTTCGCCAGGCCTTGTCGTAGGCCGTGCCGTGATCGGGCGAGGTGCGCCAGAAGGGCAGACCCACGGTCACGTTCACGGTGTGATCGGCGTCGAGCAGCTTGACCGGGATCAGGGCCTGGTCGTGGTACAGGCCGAGCACCCCGTCGAAGCGCCCCTCGACGGCCTGCAGGAACACGGAGTCGGCCGAGATCGGCCCCGTGACGTCCTGCCCCTCGGCCCGCAGGGCCTCGACCGCCGGGTGCACCACCCGCGCGTCGTCGTCGCCCGCCACGCCGTCGTCGCCGAGGTGGGGGTTCAGCCCCGCTACGGCCAGGCGCGGCCGAGCGGCCCCGGTCGCGGCCCCCAGGAAGCGCGCCAGCAACCGCACCGCCACGACGATGCCCTCGGTGGTCACCGCGCGAGGCACGTCGGCCAGGGGAATGTGCGTGGTGAGCACGCCCACCGTGAGGCGCGGCCCCGTGAGCACCATGAGCACGGCGGGGTCACCACCGGCCGCGAGCGTCGTCGACCGGGCCCGGGCCGCCAGCAACTCGGTCTGCCCCGGGAACGAGAGGCCGTTCGCCGCGAACATCCGCTTGTCGATGGGGGCCGTGACGAGCCCGCCCACGTCGCCCCGCAGCGCCAGCCGAACGCCCATCTCGAGGCAGCGCAGCGTGAGGCCGGCGGTGGCGCGGTCGAAGCCCGGTGCGGCCGGCGGCAGGAAGGGTCGAAGCTGCGGCGCGGGATCGAGCAGCAGGGGCCCCGGGAAGGGCTGCTGCAGGAGGGCGATGTCGCCGTCGCGCAGGCGCGCCGGGTCGAGCGTGCCCGGCCCCAGGCGCTGGTGCACGGCCTCGAGCACGCCCCGGGGCCCCAGCACGACGATATCGGACAGGTCGTCGCCGGCCGCGGCCAGGTGGGCGAGGGCACGCGAGACCACCTGGGGGCCGATGCCCTCGAGGGTGCCGAGCGGGATGGCGAGGCGGGGGTTCACGAGAACGGTTATTTCGGGCAGGCGTTCTTGGCGTCGGTCATGACGCCCTTGACCCACTCGACGTCCTTGGCGGCCAGGCGCCAGCCGCGGCTCCAGTCCTCGAGGTTCTCGTAGCCGTGGCGCTTGTAGGCCTCGAGCACGGCCTCGGGCTTGCCCGCGATCTGGGCGCAGTAGATGTCGGCGTAGGCGGCCGACAGCTTGGTCTTCAACTCCTCGGAGGGCACCGCGGGAGAGGCAGGAGCCTCGGCGGGCTGCACCGGCTCAGCGGGCTTGGCGGGCTCCGCGACGGGCGCGGGCTCGACGGGCTTGGGAGCCTCGGCCTTGGGCGCCTCGACCTTGGGCGCTTCAGCCTTGGGCTCTTCGTTCTTGCAGCCGACCAGTGCCATCGCGAGCAGCACCGAAGCGAGGGTAATCCAGCGCGTCATGTTCTTGTCCAAGGAAGTCAGAACGGCGCCAAGGATACCCCAGGGTCGGGTGGGGTCAAGTGAGGTTTCAGGAACGCGCCACCACCACCCGCACCGCCCGCGCCAAGCCCTCGTCCCTCGTGAGCAGGGGCCGGTAGCCCAGCAGGGCGCGGGCCTTGTCGGTCGAGAAGTGCGTCGAGTGGGTGGCCACGTCGAGGCGGTAGCGCGAGAGCGGCGCGAGGCCGGGCAGGCGCAGCACGCGCCACGCGTCTTCGACCAGCGCGGCCGCGCCCCGGGCCAGGGGCAGCGGCAGGGTCACGAAGCGCGGCGGCGGCAGGCCGGCCTCGCGGGCCAGCGCGCGGTAGAGGTCGGTGAAGCGGAGGCCGCCGTCGTCGCCGATCACGAAGGCCTGCCCCGCCGCGGCGGGGTGCTCGGCGGCCAGGGCCAGGCCCTCGCCCAGGTTGTCGCCGTGCACGGTGCCGAGCCAGGGGTCGCTGCCGCCCGGCAGCGGCACCACGCGCCCGCGCAGCAGGCCGAGCAGCCCGGGCAGGCTCAGCCGGTCGTGCTCCCCGTACGGGAAGAACGCGGGGCGCACGACGGCCGCCTCGACGCGTCCCCGCGCGTGGGCATGGAAGAGCAGGCGCTCGCAGGCGATCTTCGAGCGCGCGTAGGCATTGACGCCGGCGTAGTCGTAGGGCTCGTCCTCACCGGCGTCGAGGAAGTCGCGGAAGCCGTGCACCGTGAGGCTCGAGGTGAACACGAAGCGCTGGAGGCCGGCCGACGCGGCCGCGTCGAGCAGCACGCGCGTGCCCTTCACGTTCACGTCGTAGAAGCGCGCCGGATCGCCCGTGTCGGCCACGTGGGCCGCCAGGTGCACCAGCGCCTCGCAGCCCGCGACGGCGCGCGCGGCGTCGGCAGGGCTCCGCACGTCACCCTCGACCACCTCGGCCAGCCAGGGCGCCGCAGCGCCCGGTTCGGTGCCCTTCCAGAGGAAACCCCGCACGCGGTGACCGCGCTCGGCCAGCCTCCGCACGGCGTGCGTACCGAGAAAGCCGTTGGCGCCCGTGACCACCACCCGCATGACCTGCTCCTTCCCTACTTCCGTGCCGCGTCCGTCCGACTATACTACGCCCGACGTGGCCATCGGTGACAGATGCCTTCGACCCGCTCCCTGGTGCTGCTCGTCGCGCTCGGGGTCGCCGTGCGCCTGGTCATGGTGCTGCCCTTCGATCTGCCCACGCTCGTCGACGCCAAGACCATCCTGCTCGACGACTCGTTCTACTCGCTGGCCATCGCGCGGAACCTGCTCTACGGTCTCGGCTTCACCGCCGACGGGCTGCACCCCACCAACGGCTTCCAGCCGCTCTTCGTGTTCCTGGCCGTGCCCTTCTACTGGATCGGGGGCCTGCTCGGCGACGACCACGTGGCGCCCGTCTACGCCGTCCAGGTGTTCCTGGCGCTCGTGAACGCGCTGATCGCCGTCCCCATCGCGCGGCTCACGGCGCGCCTGGTCCCCGCCCGCCCGCGCGCGCCCTGGCTCGCCGCGGCCACCTGGTGCCTCTGGCCCTACGCAGCGCGCGCGGGCGTGAACGGACTCGAGACGTCGCTGGCCGCCCTGGCCGTGGCCTCGATCGCGGTCTTCCACCTCGAGCGCACGGGCGACCGACGGCACGCCCCCGCGGGCCGCGACCTCGTGAGCCTGGGCGTGCTCCTGGGCTTCGGCTTCTGGGCGCGCATGGACGTGGTGCTGCTGGCGTTGCCCCTCGGCCTCGATCTCCTGGTCGGCGGCGCTCCGGCCCCCTGGCGCGGCCGACTTGGGCGCGCGCTGGTGCCGGCCGTCGTCGCGGCGCTGCTGTTCGCGCCCTGGTTCTGGCTGTCGTACGCCACCACGGGCGAGCTCTTTCCCACGTCGGGCAAGGCCGTGCGCCAGTTCTCCGAGGTGCTGTACCCGGCCGAGTGGACGTCGCCCATGCTGGAGAACGCCCGCGTGGCCCTGGCGGCGTTGCTCGACTCGCCCTTCCTGCCCGACTGGAAGGCCCTCGGAGGGGCGCTCGGCCACCCCGCGCTCCGCGACTGGTTCGTCACGCGCCAGTCGGCCGGGCTCGGCCTGCTCTTCGTGGGCTTGCCTCTGCTCGCGGCGCTCGGCGTGCTGAGGTGGCGTCGCCGCGAGGCGGTGCGCGCGCTGCTGGCCGAGACCTCGCCGTTCGTGCTCTACGCCGCCCTGATGGTGCTCGTGTACGTGGCCGTGGTCCAGGGCGACTACTACTTCTACCGCTACCTCTACGTGCTGCTGCCCCTGGGCCTGCCCGTGGCCTTCCGCCTGGTCGACGGGCTCGACTCGCCGCGGGCCGTGCGCATCACGGGGTCCGTGCTGGCCGGCGTGTTCGCCCTGAACGTGGGCGCGCAGGCGCGCGGCGTGGTGGTCGACGACCGGCACGGGCAGTACTTCCGGCTGCTCGGACACTACGACTTCGCCCTGCCGCTGGGGGCCTTCCAGTCGGGCACGCTCTCGTACTTCCTCCCCGGCGCGCCCGTGGTCAACCTCGACGGCGTGGTGAACGCCGACGCCTATCGCGCCATCCGCGAGCGTCGACTCTGCGACTACGCGCGGGGCCTGGGCCTGAAGACGGTGGTCGACGGCTCCGAGATCCTGCGCGCCTTCTTCTGGCACGATCAGCCCCCCTGTCGGGACTGGCGTGTCGAGGCATCCTTCGGTACGGTGGACGTCGTCCGGATCGATCCGCCGGCCCCCGCGCCGGCAGCAACGGAGGTTCCCTGATGCACGCGTCCTCGCGATCCATGACCCTGGCCCTCGCGCTGCTGCTCCTGCTCCCGTTCGGCTGCGGAGGCGGCGACCACGCCACCGACGCCGCGGTCGACGCGCCGGCCGACGCGCTCGCCGAAGCGGGCGACGCGACGCCCGACGCCCGACCGGAGATCACCCCCGACGTGCCCGACACCGCCGAAGCGGAGGCCGACGTCCCCGTCGAGATGGTCGATCGGCGCTTCGCGTTCCGCGCCGTCTTCGGGCTGTCGATGGGCGCCAACGCCACGCTCATCGCCGCACGGCACCCCGGCATGTTCGACACGGCCGGGGGCCAGGGGGGCTACCTCGACTACCGCTACCTGGGCGCGCTGGTGCGCGACCGCGCCTTCGGCGGCTTCTGCCCCATGGAGCAGATCCTCGCGAACCTCGACACCATCGACGAGATGGACACCCCCGGCTTCTGCGGCCCGGTCAAGGCCAGCGAGCCCTACGAGTTCGACTGGGACTTCAACAACTTCGTCTACGACTTCGGCCCCACCGAGTTCACGCGCGGCTTCTACCTCGACGTGTTCGAGGGCTTCATGCTGCTATACGGCAACTTCTTCTCGTACAACCCCGACAACCCGCTGCTGCCGCCGGGCGTGCCCCTCGAGTGGCACCAGAGCACCTCCGATCACGACAAGTGCGCGTCCCCGCTACACGTCGGAAAGCCCCACAACTTCAACAAGGAATACAACCCCCTGGGCGACTACGACCTGGTCACCGTCTGCGACGGCGAGAACCCCGTGGGCTGCAAGGACGGCGATCCCACCAAGTGCGGCGAAGACAACCCCGACTACCTGAAGCTGGCCGCCTCCTACGACCCGGCGTACCCCCACACGCGGCCCCTGTCGTTCGTTCTGGCGGTCGATTACAACGGCAACGGCCGGCGCGACTACGCCGAGCCCATCGTGGTGAACTCCAACGAACGCTGGCTCGACGTGGGCAGCGACGGCTGCCCCAACGAGCGCGAAGACGGCGCGGGCGGTTGCTTCGCCGACGCCATCCCCCACGGCGAGGGGGTCGACGCCAACGGTGACGACTTCGACCTGCTCGAGAACCCTCGCGGCGACGAACGCGACCACCAGTGGCAGGAAGGCGAGCCCTTCGAAGACTACGGGCTCGACGGAGTGGCCAAGGAGGTGGCGGGCCAGGCCGACTTCGGCGAGGACAACGGCACGTTCGACTACAACCCGAACTACCTGGCGGCGATCGCGAAGGATCTGCACACCCACTTCCAGGACGCGCCCCTCGACGAGATCCAGGCCCTCGACTGGGAGTTCGACGGCGGCATCCGCGACCCCCTCAGCCACCTGACCAGCAACCTGCACCTCCTGGTGCCCTTCGTCGAGCGCGGCAACGAGCTGAAGATCTACGAAGACTTCGCCGGGCGGCCCGGCACGCTGATGCCCGACACCACCTGCGGCGGCCTCATGGACAGACTGGGCACCTTCGACTGGAGCGCCAGGGGCATCGGCCGCAACGTGCTGATCAAGTACGGCGACCCCAACGCCACGCTCGCGCAGCTCGAAGCGGGCGACGGCAAGCACATCGGCGACGGCTGCCAGATCGTGAACCGCGGGCTGGTGGGCTACGCCATCGCCTCATGGCGCTGGCCCGACCCCATCGTGCAGAAGGGCTCCGGACTGCAGGGCAGCAACGTCGTCTCGACGTTCTACAGCCCGGGCCTGAAGAACCGCCGCTGGTTCGGCGTCACGCTGCCTCCGGGCTACGATCTGCCCGCGAACGAGGCCCTGCGCTACCCGCTGGCCGTGTTCCTCACGGGCCACGGCATGACCCTCGACAGCACCGCCATGACGGGCATCCTGACCAGCATCTACATGGTCCAGGGCAATCTGCCGCGCTTCATCCTGCTGGCGCCCGACGGGCAGTGCTGCAAGCGCCGCCTGTCGACGGGCGTGCGCTACTGCGGCTGCCTGAGAAAGGACGACGGCTGGAACTGCGTCGACCCCACCTGCCAGGGTCCGCACGAGTCGTGCAGCATCGAGATCATCGACGGCAACGACCTCGACGAGGAGTGCAACAAGGGCAACTTCTTCGCCAACCAGAAGGTCGACCGCTGGGGCAACACCGATGCTTCGACGTACATGCGCTACGAAGACGGCGTGATGGACCTGATCGACCACGTCGACAAGAACTTCCGCACGCGCGAGCCGGCCACGTACTCGGTCCCGAAGTAAGGGCGCTGCTTGCTGCGCCCGAAGGGCGCTTCAATCGTGCCGGCAATCCCCGGTCGCTGAATCGCACGAGTCGGTCGTCAGCGGGTTCTCGTCGTCACAGCTCTTCTGCGTGAAGGTGCAGCCCGAGATGGGCGAGCAGCCGTCTTCGGTGCAGAGGTCGTCGTCGGCGCACGTTCGGGGCGTCCAGGCGCACCCCGTGAGGGTGTCGCACGCGTCGACCGTGCAGGCGTTCGAGTCGTTGCAGCCGATGGGCGTGTTCTTGCAGTCGCCCGAGGCCAACAGGCACGAATCGGCCGTGCAGGCGTTGTCGTCGCCGCAGTTCTTCGCCGTGAAGACGCACCCACCTGGCACCAGGCTGTCGCACACGTCGAGGGTGCACAGGTTGAAGTCGTTGCACGTGCGGGGCGCGTGCTTGCACCCGCTGGACGCGCTGCAACTGTCGACCGTGCACTCGTCGAGGTCGTCGCAGTCGGTCTGGGCGTGCTCGCAGGTGCCCGTGTCGGGGTTGCACGTGTCGTCGGTGCAGGCGCTGCCATCGGAGCAGGGGATGGGCGTGTTCACGCAGGCGCCGGTCTCGGGGTCGCAGGTGTCGAGGGTGCACTTCAGGCCGTCGTCGCAGTCGACCGCCACGTTCAGGCAGAGCCCCGTGCCGGCCTCGCACTCGTCGAGGGTGCACGCCAGGCCGTCGTCGCAGGCCTTCGCGGGGAAGACGCAGCCGGCGACCGGATCGCAGCCGTCGTCGGTGCACGGATCGGTGTCGGCGCAGACAATGGCCTCGCCCACGCACGCTTGATCACCCTCGGCGCCGCTCGGGTCGGGGACGCACGTGTCACCGGTCGTGCACACCGTGAAGTCGGAGCACGCCTGCGCCGCGCAGTCGGGGTCGAGGCAATCGGCCCGGCCGTCGTCTTCGTCGTCGTGCCCGTTGGCGCAGTCGGCCTCGAAGCAATCGCCCACGCCGTCGCAGTTGGAGTCGCGGCAGTCGGTGAGCCCGTCGCCGTCGTCGTCCTGCCCGTTGGCGCAGGCCATCTCGGTGCACGAGGGCAGCGCGAAGCAGGCCGGGTCGAAGCAGTCGATCAGGAGATCGCAGTCGTTGTCCTGCTGGTCGAAGCAGCCCTCGTCGGCGCCGTGGTGCACGAACGGATCGGCGGGCGCGCAGTCGCTGTAGTCGGGATCGCCGTCGTCGTCGGAGTCGACCTCGCACACGTCGCCCACGTCGTTGGCGTTGAGGTCGGCCTGGTCGGCGTTGGCCGCCAGCGGGCAGTTGTCGTCGCAGTCCTCGACCGCGCCGCCCGTGCAGGGGTGGTCGCCGGCGGTGCCGTTCGCGTCGCCGTCGGAGAGCACGCCGTCGTCATCGGCGTCGGGGTCGACGCAGTCGGCCAGCCCGTCGAGATCGAGGTCGGAGAAGCCCTCGTCGACGAGGCCCTCGCAGGTGTCGTCCTGTCCGTTGCACGCCTCGGCGCGACCGACGCCCTGTTCGTCGCAATGGGTGGCCGCCCCGCCTGGAGCGCAGACGCGCACGCCGTCTGCGCACGCGTCGCCGTCGGGGCCGTCACAGGCCTCGCCGAGATCGGGCCAGTCTTCGTCGGCGCCGCCCTCGCAGTCGTCGTCGTTCCCGTTGCAGGTCTCGACGTGCCCGGGGCCCGCGGCCTCGACGCACACCAGCCCGAACCCGTCTTCGTCGCACCCGTAGACACCCTCGGCGCACCGGTCGTCGTCGGATCCGTCGCAGTCGTCACCGAGATCCGAGAAGGTCTCGTCGGTCAGGCCGTTGCAGTCGTCGTCGAGGCCGTTGCAGCGCTCGACCAGGTTCTGGAAGGCCTCGAGCCCGCACACGACGCCATTCTTGGCGGTGTTGCACACGAAGACGCCGTGCTTGCACTTGTCGGAGTCGGGGCCGTCGCAGATCATGTCGAGCGCCGGGTAGCCCTCGTCGGTCGCCCCGTCGCAGTCGTTGTCGCGGCCGTCGCAGGGGTCGGGCGCTCCGGGGAAGCTGCCGGCGTCGCCGTCGTCGCAGTCGGCGCAGACCAGGAGGCCGCAGTCGGGCCCTCCGCCGTACCCGTCGCCGTCGAGATCGAAGGGCTCGTCGGTCGCCCCGTCGCAGTCGTCGTCGACGCAGTTGCACACCTCGGGGGCACCGGGGAAGACCGTCTCGTCGCCGTCGTCGCAGTCGCCGCAGTCGTTCCACCCGTCGTCGTCGCCGTCGGTGGTGACGAAGCCCTCGTCGACGCCCAGATCGCAGTCGTTGTCCTTGCCGTCGCACACCTCGGGGGCGCCCTCGAAGACCGTCGCGTCGGTGTCGAGGCAGTCGCCGCAGCCGGCGCCGTGCTTGTCGTTGTCGGCGTCCGGGAAGCCGTCGTCGGTCTTGTTGTTGCAGTCGTCGTCGCGGCCGTTGCAGACCTCGGGGTGGCCGGGGTGGATGGCTTCGTTGGTGTCGTCGCAGTCGAGGCAGGCCGGCCAATCGTCGCCGTCGTCGTCGAAGCCCTCGTCGGTCAGGCCGTCGCAGTCGTCGTCGCGGGCGTTGCAGACCTCGGCCTTGCCCGGATGGCGGGTGGCGTCGCCGTCGTCGCAGTCGACGCTGGCCATGGCGCCGTCGCCGTCGTTGTCGTCGCTCCAGCCCAGGCAGCAGCGGAAACCGATCCAGGGGCGCTTCGGGTAGTCGACCTGCACCGCGTAGGTGCACGTGGCGCTCTGCCCGAGCTGCCACTCGCCCCCGATGACCATGGCCTCGTTGGCTGTGGCGCCCACCCACTCGGCCACGTTGCCCACCAGGTCGAAGGCCCCCGACTCGGCGTTCAGGCAACCGCCGAAGGAGCCGGTCTCGACGATGGAGTTCTCGTCCTTGGTGTTGCACACGTTCTCGTTGTAGGCGTTGCCGTACGGGAACTTCAGGGACTGGCTTCCGCTGCAGGCGAGCTCCCACTCGCCGAGCGCGCACAGGCGCTTACCGCCAGCGTGGCAGGCAGCGCGGGCTTCGTCCCACGACACGTCGCGCAGAGGAAAGACCAGCGCCAGCGAGCAGGAGGCGGCCGGATTGGTGGGGCACGCGCTGGCCTCGTAGGCGTCGATGAGGTAGGTGCCCGTGCCCACCATGTTCATGCCCGGGCGCGGCCCGCAGAAGCGATCGGCGCCGTCGCAGTCGTCGTCGACGCCGTTGCCGCACACCTCGTCGGCGCCGGGCCGGACCAACGCGTCGCCGTCGTCGCAATCGCGGGGCAGCCCGCCGCAGTCGTCGGTCGAGGGGAAGGTGTCGCCGTCGCCGTCGAAGCACGGGCACACCTCGTCGGTCAGCCCGTCGCAGTCTTCGTCCTGGCCGTCGCAGTAGAGCTCTTCGCCGAGGAGCGCGCCGTGACACGCCCCGCCCTGGCAACGGTCGTTGACCGTGCACGGATCGCCGTCGCTGCACCCGGCTTCGATGGGCTCGTGGTCGCACTCGTCCTGGTCGTTGCAGAAGTCCTGCGTGCAGGGGTTGCCGTCGTCGCACGCCGACGCCACGCATCCGGGCAGCTCGGGGGCGCCCTCGTCGGCCGGCACGTCGGGGCCCTCGACGTCGACCGGCTCGGCGGCGTCGCGCCAGTCGGGCAGCACGAGCTCGGTCTCCCCCGCGTCGGGCTCGCCGACGTCGGTCAGCGACTCGGCGCGCACGCACACGTTGTTCTCGAGATCGCAGCGCCAGCCGTCGAGGCAGGTGCTGTCGCCCGTGCAGTAGAAGCGCGAGTGGTCGAGGTCGATGGGCGCGGTGCAGGCCACCAGCACCAGTCCGACGAACACCAGGGGCAGGCGGGTCCGCATCAGAACCTCCCGCCGAGGCCGACCACGCCCGGGCCCACGGTGAGGGTCACGGGCAACGCCCTGGCGGCTTGCCCGGCGGGTCGCGACTGGAGGTAGAGCACGGTCCAGGTGACCTCGAACACCGCCGCCGCCGCCGCGACGCCGTAGCCCACCCAGGCCCCCACGAGGTAGCGCCGGGCGCGATCTTCGGCCGCGCGCGCCTCGAGCTGCGTAGAGTCGTAGATGGCGCCGTTGGGCATCGTGCGACCGCCCAGGATGCTCTGGCGCTCCTTCGAAGCGAGCACCTGCAGGGTGACGCCCGTGACCAGCCCGGCCAACGCCGTGCCGCCCCCCGCGTAGAGGGGGTAGGTGGGGAGCGCGGTGGCCCGCGCCTGCGCGACCTGCGCGAAAGAGACCAGCTCGAGCCTGATCGGTGCGCGCGCCTCAGGCGCCAGCACCACGTCGTGGACCACCTTCTCGTAGCCCGTGGCCTCGACCGTGAGCGTGTGGGGCCCGGCCGGGACCGTGAGGGGCCGTTCGGGCGCCAGGTAGTTGCCGTCGAGCATGAGCCGCGCGTCGGCCGGCGTGACGGCCACCTCGATCACGGCGTGGCGCCGCGCGATCTCGCGCAGATCGATGGCCTCGCCGAGCGGCAGGCGCTCCTTCACGAACATCTTGAGCCCGCCCGCGTAGCGGAACTCGAGGTCGTGCATGCCCGGCGGCAGCACCAGGGAGCGCTGCTTCTCGTCGAACGACACCGGATCGCCATCGATCAGCGCCTCGAGGTAGTTGCCGCCCGGCCAGCCCCGCACCACACCGTAGAGAGAGAGCTTCTTCTTCAGCTCGGCCGCCTGTTGCGCGCGGGCCTCGGCGGCCGCGCGGGCCTCGGGCGTGCCGGCGCCGTCGGCGAACTGGCGGAACAACGTGATGGCCTTGTCGAGTTGGAGGTCTTCTTCGTAGGCCCGCGCGATGTTGTAGATGAGCGCCGGGTTGGGGTCGAGATCGTAGGCGATCTGCAGCTCGTGGATGGCGTCCTTGTAGCGACCGTCGCCGAAGGCCGCCTTGCCCGCCTCGTAGTGCACGCGCGCGTCGGTCGGTGACTGGGCGCGCAGCACCGCGGGGGGCAAGCTCAGCACCAGCACCAGCACCAGCAGGATCGGGACGCGCATGCAGGAGACCCCTCCAATCGCAGGGGTATTGTACCTGGAAAGCCCCGCCGGACAAGCCCTTGTGCGCCGCGGCGGGGCGCCGGCGCCGACCGGTCGACAAAGGGGGCTTGACACCCGTGGGGTGACAGAATAGGACACCCCCAAGGAGCGGGCCTGGCCCGCCCGGGGTGCCACTTCGAGGCCTGGGAAAGGACGACACGATGGGATTCAAGAAGCAGCGCCTGGGACCGGCCGTGGTGGCCGCCGCCCGCTCGGGGGAGCGGTACCGCGACGTGCACGTCTTCTTCGGAGGCACCGGGGCCGTCGGCGGCACGGGCCTGTTGCAGCTCATCGATCTCTACGAAGAGATGATGGCCATCCGCCCGCCCGACGACGACGCCGTGCCGGTGCTGGTGGCCACCGGCGTCACGCGCGACGAGATTCGCACCTTCACCCAGCGCCTGTTCCGCTGGACCGAGGCGCGCCACGGCCGCGACAAGCTGCCCAAGGCGGTGCGCAACGGCTTCCTGACCCACTCGGGCATCTTCGTGGCGCTCGAGCGCTTCAAGGTGGTGCCGCTCCCCGAGCTCGGCGCCATCCTCGACGTGCCCCCCGCCGAACGCCGCGGCCTGGTGGCCGCCTACCTGGGCACGCTGGGTACGCGCCTCGACGCGCCGGCCGACGAGATCGTGGCCGCGCTGGCCCGCGCCATCTCGGCCTCGCACCCGTTCGCCCTGTTCCTGCGACGCTACCGCGACCAGCACCTGGCGGCGCGCGGGGTCTCGCGCTACCGCTCGGTCGTGCTCGGCATCCCGCTGCCCAGCCTCATCGCCTACCACCTGGCCGGCCTCGAGGAGGTGGTCCGCCACCTCGAGGGCATCGGCCCCGAGCACGTGAAGCACCTGACGACCACCTTCGAAGAGGCCGTGCGCGACGACGTGGCCAGCCTCGAGGGCGAGGCCGATCACGTGCTGGTGGCCCACACCACGGCCGTGGGCGGCATGTACGACGAGACCACGGGCAAGGTCACCATCCGCCTGGGCTTCGCCCACAGCGCCGTCGACCAGCGCATCTACGAGAAGCAGCGCGCGGCCGCCACGCTGACCGACCTGTACGCGAAGAAGGGCATCAAGATGCTCGTGACCGCGGCGGCCATCGGCGTCGACGAGGTGCGCGTGCGCTCGCAGGTGCCGGTGCACCACCAGATCCAGCACATGCTCTTCGACGCGCCCCGCGAGCTCTTCCCCGGCTCGAAGGAGGCCCTGCCCCCCGAGGCCCGCGCCAGCCGCGAGGCCGGTCGGCCCATCCCGCGCAAGCAGCACTGCCGCACCTTCCGCCCGCTCGACCTGGCCTGGGACGCCCCTCAAGGCACCGAAGTCAGCTTCGAGCGCGGCGACGACCTGATCCCGTCGTACGTGATCCGCTCGGGCGAGAACGGCTACTTCTCGGTGGCCAACGCCGACGCCCTGTACCGCGTGATGCGCGTGGCCTCGGCCAACGAGCTGGGCCTGGTGCTGGCCACCTCGGGGCTGCTCGGCGACGATCCGCAGGCGCCCTGGTTCCCGGAGGCCATCTGCTACTACACCGAGACCGACAACAGCCGGCAGGTGTTCGACTTCGTGTCGCAGCCCATGCTGCTGCAGGCGCAGCTGTCGGGGCTCGATCCCATGTCGCTGCAGGACCTCGGCAACGCCAAGCACCAGGGCGAGCTGCACACGCTCTCGCTGCTCATCCTCCTCCACCGCCTGCGCACGCTCGACATCGACGCCATCCCGCCCTACGTCGACCTGGCGCGCTTCGACGCGCGCACCTTCTTCATCGAGCACTCGCGGCCGCTGTTGTTCGAAGACCTCGACGGCTGGACGCTCGACGCCCTCGCGCGCGACCTCGGCGTGCTGGCCGCGGCCGACACCCCCGAGGACCTGGAGCCCCTGAAGCCCTTCATGCGCCACGGCCACGCCGACCTCTACCCGCTGAAGCAGGCCGCGCGGCGCCAGGTGCTCGAGTGCGTGCTGAAGGCCGTGTGGACCGTGCCGTCGCTCGGCTGCCCCATCCTGTACGCCGACGCCCAGGGCCGCACCCGCGTTCGCCTGGGCTACTTCTGCGCGCCCCTCGACCTGCTGGTCACGCGCGACGACGCCCTGGCCACCCGCCTGACCGAGCGCTTCGCCCGCGTGGGCGCGGGCCACGTCGAGGATCTGCGCGATCACCTGTTCGCCACCGGCGGCTTCGTCGACCTCCGACCCCAGGCCCTGCTGAGCTGGGCCACCTCCGACGCCGAAGCCCTGGCGGGCAAGGTAGCCCGCGCGACCACCGACGACGAGCTGCGCGCCGCCCTGGCCGGCCTCGAGCCCTACGCCTTCTTCGCCACCAGCGGCCTGGTGGCGCTGCTCTTCCGCCTGCGCGCCCTCTACGGCCTGCTCCGCGAGGGCATGATCGAGCTGGGCTCCCTGCAAGACTTCGCCTGGCACATGCCCCGCGACGAGGCCGGCCACATCCAGCTGGTCCCCGGCGTGGTCGAGAGCTTCCGCATGGTCAGCGAGGGCCTCGAGAAGACCACGGGCACCGACCGGCTGGCCGGCATCTGGGGCTACGAGAGGCGCGACCCGCCCGATCGGCGGGGGAAGATCCCGATGGGGCGGTGAGGCGTTTGGCGCCTGGCAAGCTCACCACCTGCGCTGGCCGGATCTGAACGTCGCTCTGAGCGTCGAATCCATCGAGCATCCTGACAATCCGGTTTTCCAAGTTTTCACGGTCCTGGGCGCACGCACCGCGCTCCCCCGTAGTTGGAGGCCCCCCAACCCGAGGAAATATATCCGCCGTGGAACTCGATCAACCACTCGTCCATGGTCGGGTTCAACCCGCCGAGGGATGACGACCACCAGAACCTCTCGTAACCGGGGTAGCAATCGCCTTGTAGTTTGGCATCCCACAAACACGTGCCGGGCGGATTGGGTATCCCACAGTTCGGGACGCAATTAGCATCGCTCCAGCACGACCAGGTGAGACACGAGTCCGTCACGCCGCACGAACCGCCCGTCTTGAGCGTAGTCGCGCAGCCTCGGACGAGGGAACGCAGTTCGCTGATCGTGGGCAGGTGCCACCCTCCAGCCAGGTTGCTGCAGTAGGCCATCGCGTCGGACCAGTTTCTGTCGTCGGCTGGCGGCGACTTCTGCCAGACGTAACAAGTCACCGGGTCGAGCACGCTCCCGTCTCCCTTGTCGACCATGGCGGTCCCCACCGGCGGCGTCGGATTCGTGCACACTCCGGTCGCCGTGTTGCAACTCCCCGCCACGTGGCACGCGTCCAGCGCCGTGCACGTCACCGGCGCGGTCGTCTGCGAGCAGCTCCCCGCCACGCACGTCGAGATCCCGTTGCACTTGTTCCCGTCGTCGTTGCAGACCACGCCGTTGTTGCCGGGCGAGTTGCTACAAACCCCCGTTGCCGTGTTGCACGTCGCCACATGGCAAGCGTCCGACGCCGTGCACGTCACGGGAGCCGTCGTTTGCGTACAACTGCCCGAGCTGCAGGTCGAGATGCCGTTGCACTTGTCCCCGTCGTCAAAGCAGACCGCGCCGTTGTTGCCGGTCGGGTTGCTGCACATGCCGGTGGCCGTCGCGCAGGTGCCGGCAACGTGGCACTCGTCTTGCGCCGTGCACATCACCGGCGCGATCGTCTGCGAGCAGCTCCCCGCCACGCACGTCGAGATCCCGTTGCACTTGTTCCCGTCGTCGTTGCAGACCACGCCGTTGTTGCCGGGCGAGTTGCTACAATCCCCCGTTGCCGTGTTGCAAGTCGCCACATGGCAAGTGTCCGACGCCGTACACGTCACCGGCGCCACCGTTTGCGTGCAAGCGCCAGCCGCACAGGTCGAGACGCCGTTGCACTTGTCCCCGTCGTCGCAATCAGGGCCACACGTTCCCCCGCACCCGTCGTCGCCGCACTCGCGGCCCGTGCAATCCGGCGCGCACACGCACCCGGCCGCGCCCTGGCAGGCCTGGCCCGGCAGGCACAGGTCGTCGCCGCCCTCGTCGGTGCTGGTGTCGCAGTCGTCGTCGACCCCGTTGCAGGCCTCGTCGGTCCCCGGCTTCACCGCGCCGCTCGTGTCATCGCAGTCCGTACCGCCGGACGCGACCGAGGCCACCCCGTCGTCGTCGCCGTCGACGCCGTCGACGCCGTCGCAGTCGCGGTCCTTGGCGTCGGCCCAGGCCGAGCACGCGGGCGCGTTCGTCAGGTAGTGTATCTGTCCGCTCTTGCGATAGCTGACGTGCAGGTCGCCGTCCTGCCCAAGGGCGATCGACGGGGACGACGAGGACGCCGCGTCGAGCGTCGAGCGGACCCACGCGCCGGAGGCATTTGTGGCGTAGCGCAGCGGCGTGCCCAATCCGCCGCGGTAGACGATGTGCGCCTTCCCGAGCCGGTCCATGGCCATCGTCGCGTAGGCGCCCGGGCTGCCGCCCGCCTCGACGGGTTCCGTGGTCCAACTGCCGCTCGCGTTGGTCGCGTACTTCAGGTCCGAGTCGGCGCCGTTGGTGGCGACGAACGAGAGGCCCACGTTGCCGTTGGCGTCGAAGCCGATGGAGACGACCGAGGGGTTGAACTCGTAGACGTTGGTCCACTTCCACGTGCCAGAGGCGTTGGTCCCGTAGTCGAGCACGATGGTCGTGGCGAGGTGGATCTTGCCGTTGGAATCGACCGCGATGGCGGGCGACCGGCGTATCGCCGTCGTGCCCACCACCTGACTCTGCCAGGACCCGGACCCATTGGTGGTATAGGCGATCTTCTGCGTGTCGTAGTCCTGGTAGGCGACGTGCGCCTTGCCCGCTGTATCGAGCGCGAGCGCGCCGTAAGCCCCGGGGGTATAGGGATCCGTCAGGTCGGCGGCCACCCAGCTTCCCGACGCGTTGGTGGCGTACTGCAACGTGGCGTGGGCCGGGTCGGTGTTCTTGAACACCAGGTGCGCCGCGCCGGCCGCATCGATGGCCAACGAGCGGGCCGAGGTGACCTCGCCCTTGGTCACGACCGTTCGATTGACCCACGCGCCGCTGACGTTGGTTCGGTAGATCACGGCGTAGGCGCCGTCGACGAAGGCCAGGTGCACACGACCGTTGCCGTCCAGCGCGATCGAGGTCTCGGAACCGCCTGGAGACGCGGCAGCGGCCAACTCGGAGCGGATGGCGGTCGTCCAACTCTCGCAGGTTCCGGCGACCCGATCGACCACATCCGGATTCTTGCGTGGATCGACGTCGTCGCAGTCGTCGCCGCCGTGCGCCAGGTCGAAGTGCCCGTCGCGGTCTGCGTCGTAGCAGTCGGGCATGCCGTCGCCGGTCACGTCGGCCCAGCCCTCGTCGGTGGCGCCGTCGCAGTCGTTGTCGAGGCCGTCGCAGATCGTCTCGACGGGCTCGTAGTCGGCGCTGGCCAGGCCGTAGAACAGGTCGTCGCACGGCGGCCAGACCCCGCTCTGGCAGAGCGCCGGCGTCCGGGTGACGGCCCCGCACACCCCTTGGGTCTTCTCGCAGGCCGGCAGCAGCAGGCTGGCGTCGTCGCCATCGATGGCGCCGTCGCAGTCGTTGTCGACGCCGTCGCAGGCCTCGGTCGCGCCGGGAAGGATCGAGGCATCGGCGTCGTTGCAGTCGTTGCCACCCGACGCGGCGCCGGCATGGCCGTCGTGGTCGGCGTCGACGCCGTCGACCCCGTCACAGTCGCGGTCGACGGCGTCTCCCATCCGGGAGCAGGCTGAGCGGTTGGTCGCGTAGCGCAGCCCCGCCTGGCGATAGGCTACGTGCACGTAGCCGGCCGCATCGACAGCGACGGACGAGTAACTGGACGCCGCCGCGTCGAGGGTCTGCTTGACCCACGCGCCGCTGGCGTTGGTGGCGTAGCGCAGGGGGGTCCCGGTGCCCCCCTGGAAGGTCACGTGCGCCTTTCCGGCGGCGTCGAGGGCCAGCGCCGTGTACTGCCCGGTGGCGCCGCCGGTCTCGATGTCTTCGAGCATCCAGGCGCCCGTGCGGTTCGACGCGAACCGTGCGTCCTGGGTCGAGCTGTCGTAAAAGGAGACGAAGACCTTTCCGGCGGCGTCGACGGCCAGCGACGAGTAGTACCCGCTGCCGGCCACGTTGGCCCAGGTCCACGCGCCGCTCTTGTTGGTGTAGTAGTCCAGGGTGATGGACGTGGACACGTGGGCTTCGCCGGCCGCGTCGACGCCGATCATGGGCTCGCGGCGCTCGACGGTGCGGCGCACGGTCGGCGACGTGGTCCACGTGCCCGACGCGTCGGTGGCGTAGGCCACGCCCTGGGTGTCGTAGTCCTGCCAGGCCACGTGTACGCGCCCGCTCCGGTCGAGGGCCAGCGAGCCTGCGATGCCGGGCATGTAGACATCGGTCAGATCCCGGACGACCCACGCGCCGCTGGAGTTGGTGGCGACCCTCAACGTAGTGTGGGCCGGGTCGGTGTTCTTGAAGACCACATGCGCCTTCCCGGCCGCGTCGAGCGCGAGCGCCCGGTGGCTGCCGGTCTCACCCTTGGCCGCGATGGTCTCGAAGGTCCACGTGCCGGCGCGGTTGGTGGCGTAGACCAGCGAGGAGTCCGAGGCCACGTACACCAGGTGCGCGTGCGCGGCGGCATCGAGCGCCAAGCTCGGCGGGTAGCCGACGCTGGTCGCGACCAACTCCGCCGAGAACGAAGCAGGCGTGCCGAGCACCTCGCAAGCCGCGGCGGTCGTGTCGGGGGCTCCGTGGTAGGCTAGGGCGTCGGTGGGTGCGCAGTCGGTGGCGTCGGGATCGCCGTCCGAGTCCGAATCGAGCAGCACACAGGCGCCCGAAACGCACCCTTCGAAGACGGGGCAGAGGTTCGCGCCCTCGTCGGTGCTGGTGTCGCAGTCGTTGTCCTTGGCGTCGCAGCTCTCGATCGCACCGTGGAACGCCGCCGCGTCCGCGGGCGCGCAGTCGGTGGCGTCGGCTTCGCCGTCGTGGTCGGTGTCGACGCCGACGGGCACAGACCTCGAAAGGCGGCAACCGAGGCCGTAGTCGCGGTAGTCCGGGCCGTAGCTGATGCGATACGCGGCCCGGGCGTTGTTGGCGTGGCCGCCCCAACTTCCGCCCCGAATCAACCGGTTCGAGCCCGAAACCTCGCCACTCGGATCCGTCGCCGGAGAGGCGCCGCTGCCGCTCGGATAGGTTCCGTACCAATCCCCACACCACTCCCACGCGTTCCCCGCCAGATCATACAGCCCCCACGCGTTCGCTTCCTTGCCACCCGAGGTACCGGTCTTGTGCGTCGTGGCCGAGGCATTGCCGCAATACCACCCGATCTGGTCCAGGTTCGAATCGGCGTTGCAGTTGCTGTTCGGGTTCTTGACGCTCCCATCGTTTTCGGCGCTCGTGTAGTAGGCCGTTGTTCCGCCCGCACGGTACGCGTACTCCCATTCTGACTCGGTCGGTAGCCGGAAGCCTGTGCACACGTACGGCGTCGCCACGCCGTTCAACGTCACCGTGGCGGAGTCGATTCCCGCATGCGTCGCGTCCATGCAGAACCCGAAGTTCGTCGGATCCGTAGGGTTCCCGCCTTGCCGGCACGTCACCGCCGCGAAGGAGTAGCACGCCGTCTTTCCTGCCGCGACCGACTTCGCGTTGGCATACGCCGCCGATTCGTACCAGTTCACCTGCTCCACGGGACACGTGTCGCCGCACGCCGGGAAGTAGCTCGGGTTCCATCCCCCGTACGTCGCCTTCCACTCCCCCTGCGTCACCTCCTTCTCCTGCAACTCGAACGACTTCGTCAGCGTCACGTAGTGCAGCGTCTCGTTGCTGCCCCGCCCCGACTCGAACGTCGCGGCCCCGCTGTTCGGGCAACCCCCGCCCGTGTACCCGCTCGGGCAGGCCTGCCCCTCCGGGCTGCCCATCCAGAACGAGCCGGAGGGAATCCGAACGAAGCCTGTCGTCACGCAGTGTTGTCCGTCGGAAGGGCAGGTTTCTCCGGTCCCGCAGGACCCGCACGAGCCGCTGCATCCGTCGTCGCCGCAGACGCGACCGGCACAGTCCGGCACGCAAACGCAGCCCGCCGCGCCCTGGCAGGCGTGTTGTGGCAGGCACAGGTCGTCGCCGCCCTCGTCGGTGGTGGCGTCGCAGTCGTCGTCCTTGCCATTGCAGATCTCGGTCGCGCCCTGGTAGATGGCTGAGTCCGCGTCGTCGCAGTCGGTCACGTCGGGGTCGCCGTCGGCGTCGGCGTCGGGCAGGTCGTCGCGCACGCAGAGCACCAGGCGGCCGGCCGCCTTCAGGCTGCCCGCGGTGACCCCGCCTACGTTGGTTCGAACGATGAAGGCCTTGTTGGGCTCCGTGCCGTCCGGCGTGGAGGACCAGAGCGCCGGCGGGTCGGCGGTCCAGCTCCACTCGATGTTGGGGAAGTAGGTGGTGTCGAAGGACGGTTGGCTTGCGTTCGTGACGATCGACTCCACCTCGGGCAGGCTGGGCAAGCGCCAGTTGCGCTGGCCGCCCCAGGTCGACGACTCGCACGAGGCCAACGCGTCCTGCCAGGTCGACAGGGTCGAGGAGCCGGTGCAGGTGGTTCCGCTCTTGCCCAGCAGGCAGCCATGCCACACGAGCGTCGTGGCGTGGTCCTTGACCGTGGGCTGGCCCGACACGGTCTCGGTGCGCACGAAGCGCGTGGTATAGGGCCAGGGCGTTGGGTTCCCGCGCACGCAACGCACGGCAGCCCCCGAGGTCTTCTGGGCCGCGTCGGTGGCGCCGGTGTCGAAGCGCACCTGCAGCCCGTTGTTCACGGGGTCGCCGCGATCGGCGTGGAGCGTCCAGGCGCGCGGCTGGGCCACGCTGGTGTTCGGGAAGACCGCGGCCGCGATGGCGGGCGACGTGCGGCCGTGGTCCACGATGGAGCGCAGCTCCCAGCGGTCGGGCAGGCGCCAGTCGGTGAACCCTCCCCAGCTGAGGTCTTCGCAGTAGGCGAGCGCGTTCGTCCAGGGGTACGACCCCCGAGAGCCGGTCAGGCAGTCGTCGCCCGACAATCCCGCCAGGCAGCCCTGCCAGGTGCGGCCCGTCACGTTGTCCTGCACGACGGGCTGGCTGGCGATGGGCTCGGTGCGCGTGAATCGCTCGGTCGCGGCGTGGGTCTTGTCCCACCCCACCTGCGCGTCTTGGCCGCAGAAGGCCGTGGTGGCGCAGGCCGCCGTGCCCGGCGTACCCACGCACGCGGCCGTGGCGGAGGCGTTCGAGCAGGCGCGCTGGGCCGAATCGGCGACGACGAGCCCCGGACCCCGCGGGTTGCAGGGGTAGTCGCCGCAGCCGGGAGAGACGCAGCTCTGGCTGATGCAGATGTCATAGGCCCGGTCGGGCGCGGTGGTCACTCCGCAGCGCGTGAAGTCGGGCTTGCCGGAGCATTCGGTGAGCACGCACTCGCCCGCGACGCAGCCGTTGTTGGCGCCGCAGCCCGTCGACGCCGGGCTCTCGTCGGTGGAGCCGTCGCAGTCGTCGTCGAGGCCGTTGCAGGTCTCGGCGCCACCCTCGAACGGCGCCACGCTGCACACCGTGGCCCCCGAGGGGTTCGCCCCGTCGCAGATCTTGACGCCGGCGTTCTCGCAGACGCCGAGGCCCACGAAGCACACCGTGCCCTTGTCGGCCCAGGTGGCGCCCTCGTCGGTCGCGCCGTCGGCGTCGTTGTCCTTGCCGTCGCAGACCTCGACCTTGCCGTGCGCGATGGCCGCGTCGGTGGGCGAGGGGTCCGTCGAGTCCCACTCACCGTCGGCGTCGCTGTCGTCGCAGGCGTCGCCGAGGCCGTCGTTGTCGCGATCGGCCTGGGTGGAATTCGGCTCGTTGGGGCAGTTGTCGTCGCAGAGCACCGGCGTCGCGCCCCAGGTGGGCGCCGCGCCGTTCTTGCACGGGTGATCGCCGGCCACGCCCGACCCGTCTTCGTCGCCCAGGATGCCGTCGCCGTCGGGGTCGGGGAAGGTGGGCAGCGAGCGCACCAGGCGGAAGCCTTCGAACCAGCGATCGTACGAGCCGCCGTTCGCGTGCGGCTTGCGCCTCGCCGAGCGGACGTCGGAGGCGTTGTCGTTGGAGCTGCCACCCCTCAGCGTGTTCTCGGTGCCGGTGCCGGGTCCGGTGGGGTCGACCGAGGGCGCCGCGACGGTGCCGGAAGGGTAGGTGCCATAGAGGTCGGACACGGTCTCCCAGACGTTGCCGCCCAGATCGTACAGGCCCCAGGCGTTCGGCTCCTTGCCGCGGGACGCCTTGGGGTTCGACTGGCAGAACCAGGCGATCTTCGCGGCGTTTGCGTCGGCGCACGCCGTGCTGGCCAGGGTCCCGTTGTTCGTATCGCTCGGGTGCAGGGCCGTGACGCTCCCGGCCCGGATGGCGCGCTCCCACTCGGCCTCGGTGGGCAGGCGGTAGCCGGGGCAGTCCTGGCGGCGGGCGTAGCGGGTCTTCAGCGTGCAGACCTTGGCGCTGCCGCCGGTGCAGTCGAAGCACTCGGGCAGCCCCGCGGCCACCGACACCAGGTTCGCGTACCACTCGGCGTTGCCCGGCAGCACCTTGTCGACCGGGCACTTGTCGTCGGCGCAGGAGTAGTGGCTGGGGTCGCTCCCCGCGCCCGCCAGGGCGAGCCAGGCGGCCTTGGTGACCTCGGTCTCCTGCATCGCGAAGGGAACGGTGAGGCGCACGTAGTGCAGCACCTCGTTGCCGTCGCGGCCCAACTCGCTGGGGCAGGCCGCGGGATAGCCGACGGGGCACGTGCCCGCGCCGCCGGGGCTGCCCATCCAGAAGTCGCCCGCGGGGACGAACGCGTCGCCCGGCGACAGGCAGCGGCCCAACGTGCAGGTCAGCTTGGCGGCGCAAGCACCGCACGTGCCACCGCAGCCATCGTCACCGCACTGCTTGCCCGTGCACTCGCCGCCGCAGGCCGGGTCCTGGCACGCCCCGTTGCGGCAGATCTTGCCGCCGGTGCAGTCGGAGGCGTCGGTCTCGGTGCCGTCGCAGTCGGAGTCGACGCCGTTGCAGGTCTCGACGGCGCCAGGCTCGATGCCGGCGTTGGTGTCGTCGCAGTCGGCGCCACCGCTGGCGACCGCGGTGAAGCCATCGCCATCGCGATCGGGGTCACACGGGTCGCCGAGCCCGTCGCCATCCTGATCGGCCTGGCTCTGGTTGGTGGCGGTCGGGCAGTTGTCGCAGGGGTCACCCAGGGTGTCGAGATCGCCGTTGACCTGCTGGGTCTGCGTCGTCGTGAGCGCGAAGTTGTCGGCCTGGACGACGTTGACGGCCGTGGTGGTCCCGTTGGGGTACACCTCGAGGCCGATGCGCGCGGTGTACGCGATCTCCGGGGCCGTGCAGGTCGTGTACGTGGTCCACGCGTTTCCCGTGGCGGCGTTCTTGAAAGACGCCGTGAGCGTCGTGCCGGCGCGCGCCAGGCGGAGGGTCGTGGCGGCAGCGTAGGTGCCGGTGGAGCCGTACTTGGTCCACTGCCCGCCACAGATCACGCGGGAAGCGGCTCCGTATTGCGGAGTCGCCCAGCGCGTGTCACCGAAGAGGGCCACGCCGGCGTAGGCTCCGGCGCTGTCGTAGACATACATGCCGACGTAGCTGCTCACGCCATCGGTGGCGCTGGCCGCGCTTCCCGACGTGTCGAGCTCGAGCACCGCTTCGAAATCACCGCGCAGCAACGCGCCTGACTTGACGTCGTTCGAGGTGTACGGCGCCGTCCAATTGTCGACCGTGATCTTCAGCTTTCCGGACGCCAGGACCGGTGCCTTGCCGGACACGGACCAACGCGTCGGATCGAGCGTGCTGCCCGTGTCGAACGTGTCGCTGTAGCGCGTGGCGACCGATTCGGTCTGCGCGTTGGCCTTGGCCGGGCACGAATCGCAGGCATCGCCGACGCCGTCCGCGTCGCCGTCGGCCTGGCTCGAGTTCGCGAGCCCCAGGCAGTTGTCGCACGCGTCGCCCGCGCCGTCAGCGTCGCCGTCTTTCTGGTCGGCGTTCACGGAGATCGGGCAGTTGTCGTCGCAGCCAGGGGCAGCACCGCCGGTGCAGCGGTGATCGCCCACCACCCCCGACCCGTCGCCGTCGGCCGGGATGGCGTCGCTGTCGGCGTCGTAGGCGGTGCCCGCGCCGTTGGTCATGGCCCCGAACGTAAGCGCCGCCGCCGGGTAGTGCAGCAATTCGTCGGGCGCTAGGGCACGGGTGGTGACGCGCACCTCGTCGAGCAGGCCCGCGAAGAAGTCGGCGGGCGTGGCGCCCGCGGCGGCGCCGAGGCGCAGTTCCTGGGCCGTGGTCGAGTCGGGCACTACGGCGTAGGTCTGCGAGCCCCGCTGCGCCTGGTCCTCGAAGACCGAGAGCGTCTTCCCCGACAGCACGGCCGCCAGGGCCCGCGCGGAGCCCACCGGCAGCACGGTCCCCACGGCAGAGGCCAGCGCCTGGGTCGCGTTCGACACCAGGGCGCTCACGGCCCCGTCGGCGCCGAGGCCCAGCGTGTAGCCACCGTCGCTGCCGCGCCGGTCGATCAGGCGCGCCGTGCCGCCCGCGTAGAGCGCGTCGAGCCGCGCGCCGGCCTCGAGCGTGAGGGGCGTGCCGGTCAGCACGATGGGGAAGCCCGTCACGTCGAGCCGATCGTCGACGCCGTCGAGCTTCAGTCCCAGGCCATTGAGGCCGTTCTCCCAGACCGGTCCGCCCGTGAGCGTCGCGTGCAGGCCGGCCTTGGAGGCGTCGAGCACTGTTGTGCCGCTGCCCTCCTCGAAGCGCCACCAGCCTTGCAGGCCGGTGCAGGTCGAGAGCAGCCCCGTGCAGAAGGGCTCGATGGCCCCGGCGTCGGCGTCGGAGAGCACCGGCGCCGCATAGGTCGCGGCGGCGTTGCCGTAGCGCAGCGCGTACCCGCGCCAGGGGAAGCGACCCGTCGCCGCAGGCGCGGGCTCGGTGGAGGCCAGGAAGCGCACGGCGGGCAGGTCGGGTCGCGCGCGCCGGGCCATGTAGGCGGCCGACTTGGCCACCTTGTGGACGAGCGCCTCATCCAGACGACCATGCCAATATTGACGGTCCGAACTGCTGTCCATTCCGATCACGAGCGGGACTGTGCCGGTGTACCGGATGCCGCCTGTGTACGGCGTGAGTTGGCCGGGAACACCGTCGACAAAGACCTGCAGGCCCGTGGCTACGTCGTAGACGCCGGCGACATGCGTCCAACGCTTCAGGGGAATGGCGACTGCGGCATAGGCGGCCTGGTACGTGGCGTTGTCGTAGGCTACGAAGTAGGGAACGCCGGTAGCGCCCATGGCCAGCCCATAGCCGCCGCTCTCCGCCTTGTTGATGATGTTGCGATTGCTGGGGTCATAGGATTCAGCGTAGACCCACGCCTCCACCGTCACCGCGTCGACCAGCTTGAACGCGGTCGTCGTCGTGCAATCGACGTGGTCTCCGACGCCGTCCATCGCGATGGCCCCGTTGGGGTCTTCGAAGCGGCCCTTGTCCGCGGTCGCGTTGTTCTTCAGGGTTCCATTTGCACCCGTACCGCTGATGTCGGCCCCGTTCCCGTCCAGCCGGTAGTACGCCACCACCCCGCACAGGTCGTCGCGGTCCTTCCAGGTGCCGTCGTCGCTGCCCATCGGGCAGGCCGAGTCGGAGTGCGCGCGCGGGCCGACCAGTTCGACGGGCACCGTGGTATCCGCGTGGGAGCCCGCCGACTCGACCACGCGCAGATCGTCGTAGTCGGCCTGGGCGCCGGTCACGCGGCCGGTGCCGTAGGTCTCACCGGACGAGGCGTAGGTGGCGATCTCGAGCGGCGTGACGGCGCGGTTCCAGAGGAGGGTCTCGTCGAGCCACCCGCTGAAGCGGGCGTCGTAGGTGGTCCCGCGCTTCCGCGCGCCCACGATCAGATCCTTGGCCGCGCTGTTGTTCTTGAGCAGCGCGCAGCCGGTCGTGGCCAGCGCGGCCTCGCGCTTGCCGTTGACGTACACGATGGCGGTGGCGCCGTCCCAGGTGGCCGCGACGTGCGCCCAGGTCGAGGGGCTCACGCTCGCGATCGAGGTCACCGTGAACCGCGCGGTCCCGTCGCACGACAGGTCGAAGGCCACACGCCCGCTCTCCAACAGGCGCAGCGCCCAGGCGAAGTCGCCGGGCGTGGTGGTCGAGTCGCCCTTGTCCAGCAGCCAGGCGTCAGCGCCCTGGGGCAGCTCGCTCACCTTGACCCACGTCGAGACGCTCATCGCCGTACCGGGCACCAGCAGCGCGTTCTTGGCCACCGTGGCATAGGCCGTGGCTCCGTTCAGGAAAAGCGCCCCCAGCGCGTCGCCGAACGCACCGGTCTGGGCCGTGATGGCCTGCATGACCGCCGTCAGGTTGTTGCCCGAGGCATCGGTGCCCACCTTGCCGTCGAAGCGCCAGAAGGCCACCACCGAGGCGTCGAGCAACCCGTTCGCGAGCGGCACCTCCACCACCTCGGCCGTGCGGCGCGCGCGCGCGGCGCCGTCGGGAGTGCCGGGCTCGGCCAGCGTGAGCACGCGCTGCCGCAGCCAGCCGGTGCCGAGGAGCGGGCACACGCGCCCGTCGTTGTCGGGGCTCCAGACCCTGGGGCAGGCGTCGGCGGCGTTCAACACGCCGTCGTGGTCGAGGTCGGGGTCGTCGAGCCCCTCGTCGGCCTGGCCGTCGCAGTCGTCGTCCAGGCCGTTGAAGGTCTCAGCGCCGGGGGTGCCGGGGGTACAGGCGGTCTCGATCCCGCCCACGCACGTCGACGCCGCGTTGGCGATCGCGCATACGCCGGGCAGGAAGCACGACGCGACGGCCACGTAGCCCTCGTCGGTCGCGCCGTCGCAGTCGTTGTCGACGCCGTTGCAGGCCGCGTCGGGGGCGCCGTGGTAGCGCGTGGCGTCAGCCGGAGCACAGTCGGTCCCGTTTGGCTCGCCGTCGCCGTCGCCGTCGCCGGCCGTGCAGTGCAGGGCACCCGCCGCGCTGGTGGCCTCGCTCGTGTTGCCGTACGCGCCCAGGTCGACGCGGCAGCCGTTGGGCTGCGGCTCGCCCGCGTAGTCGCTGGCCGGGTCGCCGACGTTGATGCAGGGGGACGCTGGCTTCAGGCTGAAGTCGGCGAGGGCCGATGAGGTGTAGAGAGGATCGACGGCCAGGCACGAGGCCGCCACCGTGGCGTTTGCGGTCGCCGCGCCGCACGACCACAGGTCGCTGTACGTGGCCGTCAGGCGTGTCACGGGCAGGCTGGCGTCGGCCGCCAGGCAGGCGCCGGTCGTCGCTGATACGATCGAGTCGATCAGCGTCACGGCCCCGGTCTGGCCGGCGCCGAGGACCACCCCACTGCCGTCCGGCGCACCTGACGCGGCCAGGCCCACGTCGTCGCACGTCAGGTTGCGTACGGTGACCGCGCCCGAGCCGCTGACCTCGAGACAGCGGGCCCGCGCCGTCGTGTTCGAGACGCCCGCGCCGGGGCGCAGGTCGTGGGCCAGCAGGTTGGTCACGGTCAGCGTCGAGCCCGCGCTCACCTCTACCCCGCGAGCATGGCCGCCGCGAGGGTTCCAGCCCGCTTGAGTCGCGCGCCCGGCCAGATCTCGGAGGTGCGACGAGCGAATCTCCGTCCCGGTCGAGGCCGTGACCCGCACGCCCACCGCGTCCCCGCCCGCCGCTCCGTCGCCGAGGCCCGGCCACCCGCCTTGCAGGTCGTGAATCAGCGCGCCTTCCACCACGCAGTTCGTGCAGGCGTTCAGCACGATGCCGAGGCTCGTTCCCCCCGCGCCACCGGCACTACCGCTGGTAGTATAGAATGCTCCCCCCTGGCCTCCCGGGCTCCCCGACACGTCCACGTTCTCCAGTCGACACCCCGCGCAACGCTCCATTCGGATCACGGCCCCGTCGCTCCCGGCCGTCGCATGTGGCGCGGCCGGTACATGGTTGCCCGACGCGACCACATCGCGCACCGTCACGTTCGACGAGTCGAGCACCACCACCTTGCCCAGGTTGGTGGGGTTCGTCGGGGCCGTCAGCGTCAGCGGCCCTACCTCGAGGTTCGACACTCCCGAAAGGAAGACGATGGGCTCGCCCTGGTACATGTTCGAGAGCGAGACGGAGGCATCCAGCGAGTCGGGCGACAGGTAGAGGCCGAAGCCCTCCTGATCGTACCCCGGGTAGCCGGATTTTTCGCCCAGGCCACCATCTACGTCGGTGATCACGTTGCGGTCCAGGACGGTGCCGGACGCCGTCGACAGGATGACTCCAGCGCCCAGGCCGCCACTGCCGTCGGGAGCGTAATGGTACGCCGACGTCGCGCCCCTGCCGCCACGCACGGCCGAGATCGTGCAGTCGTTCACGACAGTTCCGACGCTCGTGTCGACCCACACGGCCGACCCAACGCCACCATCGCCACCAAAATTCCCGCTGTTCCCTCCATTCCCCGCTGTGACGCCATTCACGGTCGTCGCTGAAACCCTGCAACCGGACGACTTCTCGACCAGCACGCCGGTCGCGCGGCCGCCCACCGCCCACCCCGCCGTCGGCGATCCGTCGCCGCCCCGAATCGTGTCGACCACGCTGTTTTCCAGCGAAGCGGCGCTGGTGTACGTGAAGCGCACGCCGTAGCCCGCTTCGGATGCGCCGTTGGGCGGCTTGACCGACGTCACGCGCAGGTCGCTCAACCGCAACCTCTTCACCTTGGCGTCCACCGTACCCGACGCCACGACTCCTTCTCTCCCTCCGATCACGGTGAGACTGGAGACCGTCACGTCATCCGCGTTGATGGTGAGTCCGGCCGCTCCTGTCGGGGCCAGCACGAGCACGTCGTCTCGGTTGGCTCCCACCAGCGTCAGGCCCGCGTCGGCGAGGGTCTCTCCGCCTGCGTAGAAGCCTGCCAGGACGTGAACGGTGGTCCCCGCGTCCGAGGCAGACACTGCCGCTGCCAGCGTATCGAAGGGGTGGTCCTTGCTGCCATCCTGGAGTGGATCAGCCCCGTTCGCCGCGTCGACCCACAGGTCGGGGAGGGCCAGGCATCCGGGCTCATCGATCTGGTCGTCGCAGTCGTCGTCCTTGTGGTTGGCGCAGGCCTCCCTGAGTCCGTCCGCGGCGTCGATCAGCCCATCGCAGTCGTTGTCGAGCCCGTCGCAGATCTCGGGTGCTCCGGGGTGCACGGCGAGGTCTTGCGGGGCGCAGTCGTCCGGGTCGGCGGTTCCGTCACCGTCGCTATCGACGACGTCGCAGTCCGGTGCGCCGGTCTTGGCCGTTGCCGACGCAGTATTGCCGGTAGCCCCCAGGTCTGCCCTACACCCGTTGGGGGCGGGCTCGTGGTCGTAGGGGCTGGCCGGATCTGCCGCGTCGATGCAGGGCGAGGAGGGCCTCAACCCATAGTCACCGAGCGCAGGCGCCACGAAGAGCGGATCGACGGCCAGGCAGGAGGGTGCATGCGCGATGTTGTCGAACGTGGCGACGTCGCCGCAGGCCCACAGGTCGGTCCACGCAACCAAGGCGAGCGTGGTGGAGTTGGCAGGGTCGTTCCACAAGCAGGTGCCGGTCGTCGTGCTGACGATCGAGTTCGTCACGGTCACGCGGCCGGTCTGGGAGGAACCGATCGTCACGCCCGAGCCATCGCCCGCACCCGAGGACGGAAGCCCAACGTCCTTGCACGTCAGGTGGTCGATGGTCACCTTGCCGACGGCATTGACGTAGACACAGCTGGCTCGAGCGCTGGTGTTGGAGACGCCCGCGCCGGGGCGCAGGTCGTGGGCCAGCAGGTTGGTCACGGTCAGCGTCGAGCCCGCGCTCACCTCTACCCCGCGAGCATGGCCGCCGCGAGGGTTCCAGCCCGCTTGAGTCGCGCGCCCGGCCAGATCTCGGAGGTGCGACGAGCGAATCTCCGTCCCGGTCGAGGCCGTGACCCGCACGCCCACCGCGTCCCCGCCCGCCGCTCCGTCGCCGAGGCCCGGCCACCCGCCTTGCAGGTCGTGAATCAGCGCGCCTTCCACCACGCAGTTCGTGCAGGCGTTCAGCACGATGCCGAGGCTCGTTCCCCCCGCGCCACCGGCACTACCGCTGGTAGTATAGAATGCTCCCCCCTGGCCTCCCGGGCTCCCCGACACGTCCACGTTCTCCAGTCGACACCCCGCGCAACGCTCCATTCGGATCACGGCCCCGTCGCTCCCGGCCGTCGCATGTGGCGCGGCCGGTACATGGTTGCCCGACGCGACCACATCGCGCACCGTCACGTTCGACGAGTCGAGCACCACCACCTTGCCCAGGTTGGTGGGGTTCGTCGGGGCCGTCAGCGTCAGCGGCCCTACCTCGAGGTTCGACACTCCCGAAAGGAAGACGATGGGCTCGCCCTGGTACATGTTCGAGAGCGAGACGGAGGCATCCAGCGAGTCGGGCGACAGGTAGAGGCCGAAGCCCTCCTGATCGTACCCCGGGTAGCCGGATTTTTCGCCCAGGCCACCATCTACGTCGGTGATCACGTTGCGGTCCAGGACGGTGCCGGACGCCGTCGACAGGATGACTCCAGCGCCCAGGCCGCCACTGCCGTCGGGAGAGTAGTGGTACTGCGACCTCCCGCCCCTGCCGCCACGCACGGCCGAGATCGTGCAGTCGGTCACGACAGTTCCGACGCTCGTGTCCACCCATACCGCGGACCCCACGCCACCATCGCCCCCAAAATTCCCGTTGCTCGATGCCTTCCCCGCTGTGACGCCATTCACGGTCGTCGCTGAAACCTTGCAACCGGACGACTTCTCGACCAGCACGCCGGTCGCACGGCCGCCCGTCACCCCCGATGCCGTCGTCGACCCGTCGCCGCCCCGAATCGTATCGACCACGCTGTCGTTCAGCGAGGCCGCAGTCGTATACGTGAAGCGCACTCCGCAGGCCGCATCCGACGCGCCGTTCGGCGCGACCACCGACGTCACCCCGCACGCGGAGATCTGGGCGTTGGCGGTCAGATCCGACGCCGTCCCCTCGACCGCGAGGCCCGTCCGGCCCCCGCTGACCGTCAGGCCCGTGACCTTCACGTCGTCTGCCGTGATGCGCAAGCCGGTCCCGCTGGTCGGCGCCGTGACGGTCACCACCTCGCGCCCGGCGCCCACCACCTCGACCCCCGAAAACGCCAGCGTCTGCCCGCCCGCGTACGAGCCGGCGGCCACGTGCACGATGGCATCGGCCTCGAGCACCGCCACGGCCTCGTCGAGCGTATCGAAGGCGTGCGCCTCCGTTCCGTCTTGCGCGGGGTCAGCGCTGTTGGCCGCGTTCACGTAGATGCGCTTGCGGCACACGCCGTCCTCGTCGGTGCTGCCGTCGCAGTCGTCGTCCGCGTCGTTGCAGGTCTCGTCGGCCGACTGGCCCGCCTCGCACGAGTCGACCTCGCCCCCGTCCTCGCACGTCTTCTGGCCCGTGGCCGCGCACGCGCCCACCCCGCAGGCCGTGGCCGCGGGCTCGTACTCTTCGTCGGTGGCGCCGTCGCAGTCGTCGTCGACCCCGTTGCAGATGGCGTCGACGGCTCCGGCTCCGCCCGGCGTGCACGAGTCGACCTGTTGGCCGCCGACGCAGGCGGTGGTCCCCTGGGCCTGGCAGGCTCCCCGGCCGCACTGGACCACCGTGGACACGAAGTCCTCGTCGGCGC
>CAZBRS010000033.1:0-3625 GCA_964494475.1 uncultured Myxococcales bacterium
AGATGATCTTGAGGAGGAACGGCACCGTCAGGTCGTTGTTGGGGGTCTCGCCGTGCTCGTAGGCGCCGTACAGGTCGAGGCGCATGCCGATGGGGAAGTCGCGCGTCAGGGTCAGCAGGTCGTCACCCGTGTCGATGGTGGCGCGCGCAGGCTCGCCCTCGGGCAACCGGTAGCCCTCGGCGATGAAGTCGAACCCGTAGGGCTTCAGCTTGGGGAAGGGCGCGTGGCAGGTCTTGCAGCTCATCGAGTACTTGCGCGCGAAGCCGGGCATGGCGGCGCCGGGATCGGGCACCGCCGAGAGCACGACGGCCATCGTCGCCAGGGCGGCCAGGGCGGTGAGTCCTCGTCGCATGGAATACCTCGTCGCGGTCGCGGTCGCGGTCGCGGTCGCGGTCGTGGTCGCGGTCATGGCAACACCTCGAACGTGGTCCGGCCGACGTTGATGACGCGATCGGCCGATTCGTCGGCCGGCACCTTCAGGAACTCGGCCACGGGGCGCACCAGCAGCTGGTAGCTGAGGGTGGCCGTGACGGTGACCGGGCCCGGCGGCAGCTTGTCGGGGAGGGTCCACCTGTAGGTCTCGAGGCGGTCTTCGCGCGGGCCGATGCGGTAGTCGACGCCGAAGCTCGCCGTGTTCCACTGGCAGATGGTGAGCTCGCCCTGCTCGGTGAGGTAGGGCATGCGGAAGATGCGGTCACCGGCCGGCACGCCGTCGCGCGGCAGGCCCGCGAACTCGCCCTCGAGGCCCATGACGCGCTTCAGATCCTGGTAGCCGAGGGCCGAGTCCGACGCGATGGTCCACTCTTCGCCCTCGAAGCCCTTGGGGGTCACGGGCAGGTGCCACGCCTTGCCCTGGCTGTCGGTGGCCTCGACGTGCAGGTAGAGCAGGCGGTCTTCGACCGACCCGGTCGGGATCTTGTGGCCGGCCTTCTGGTTGAACAGGTGCACGGTGATGACCACGGGCTCGCCGGGCTCGGCCTCGTCGGTGTCGGCGTGCAGCACGACGTCGATGGCGCCGTTGGTCTTGGCCGGCACGTGGGCGCCGTGGAAGAGGTGGTGCCGCATGTCGTCGTGGCGCTTGCCGTCGGTCACGGCGCGCTGTCCGGGCCCCGCGGGCATGTGGCAAGCGTGGCACTGGACGCCCTCCTTGGAGTAGGGGCCCGCCAGCCACTCGTTGTAGGTGCCCTTCACGTAGAGGCTCCAGGGGTTCTTCTCGTTGTGGCAGTTGGCGCAGAACTTCGCGGCCTGCAGGGCCGGGGTCTTCACCAGGTCGTGGGCGGGCGAGTTGTCGCCGCCGCGGCCTCCGAACTTGGTGCGTCCGGGCTCGGTGTGCCACGAGAAGTTGTAGAGAACGCCCTCGTCGTAGCCGGGGATGGTGTGGCACACGTCGCACGACACGCCTTCGTTGGCGCGCGAGCCTTTCTCGGGGCGGGGAGGGGGCACGTCGCCGGCGAGGAACGAGAGGGGCGCGTGACAGCCGTTGCAGCCGTCGGCCACCGGCTTGAACTTCGGGTCGAGCTGCCCGTGTCGCACGGCCAGCTCGAAGTACTCGATCTCGTCCCAGGCGTGCGTATACGACTGGGCCATCATCGAGCCCTTCCACTGGGCGAAGATGTCGGAATGGCACTGGCGGCAGGCCTGGGGCCGCTCGTAGTCGTCGTAGGACTGCGTGCCCTTCAGGGCGTCGCCCGAGGGGCGGAGTCCCTGGCCGCGGCCGTCGGGCCCCCCGGCCATCGCGGGGAGCCCCAGTCCCAGCAGCAGCGCGAGGCCGAGCCCCGCGCGCCACGCGCGCCGCGTCGTCACCATCATGGTCCCCCCCCCCGGCTCCGGGGCCGCTCGCGTCGGATGCGGTAGGAGTATGGACGACCTCAGGGGGAAGGGTCAAGATGCGTCGACCGACGGGTCGCCTACCTCACGGACAGGTCGGCGACGAGCCGGCCCGCCTGGTACACGATCAGGCTCACCACGTAGGCCAGCCCAGTCAGGCCTCCGAGCTGCAGGAAGGCCCACTTCCAGCTGCCCGACTCGCGCCGGGTGACCGCCAGCGTGGCCATGCACGGCGTGGCGATGAGCAGGAAGAGCATGAGCGAGACGCCCACCAGGGGTGAGTAGTCGCGCCGCAGGGCGTCGCGCAGCCCCTCGCTGGTCTCGTCGACCTCGCCCAGCGAGGTGACGATGCCCATCTGGGCCACGAACACCTCCTTGGCGGCGAAGGCGCCCACCAGGGCCGTGGCGATCTTCCAGTCGAAGCCCAGGGGCGCGAGCACGGGCTCGAGGGCCAGGCCGAGGCGCCCGGCCAGCGAATGTCGAAGGTCTTCGGCGGCCCGCGCGGCCTCGACCTGCTCGGGGGCGAGGCCGGTCAGGCGGCCGGCGGCCACGTCGGCGTCGACCTGGTAGGCGTCGGGCCGGGGCCAGGCCGCCAGCGCCCACAGCGCGACCGAGATGGCCAGGATCACGGTGCCGGCCTTCCGCACGTAGAGCCACGCGCGGCGCGAGGTGGCCAGCCAGGCCGAGCGCAGGGTGGGCAGCCGGTAGGGCGGCAGCTCGAGCACGAAGGGGGCGTCGTCGCCCTTGAGGAGCGTCTTGCGGAGCGCGAACGCCACGAGCAGCGCCAGCAGCACGCCCACCCCGTAGATGCCGGCCAGGGCCGTGGCCTGCCACTTGGGGGCGAAGAAGGCGGGGATGAGCAGCAGCCAGATGGGCAGGCGTGCCCCGCAGGACATGAGGGGCAGGACCAGCATGGTGGTCAGGCGGTCGCGCTCGTTCTCGAGGGTGCGCGTGGCCATGATGGCCGGGATGGTGCACCCGAAGCCCGTGACCAGCGGCACGAAGCTCTTGCCGTGCAGCCCGAAGCGGCTGAGCACGCGATCCATGAGGAAGGCCGAGCGGGCCATGTAGCCCGTGTCTTCCAGGAACGCGAGGCCCAGGAAGAGCAGCACGATGTTCGGCAGGAACACGAGCACCCCGCCCACGCCGGCCAGCACGCCGTCGACCAGCAGCGAGCGCAGCCAGGGCAGCGAGGTGGCGGGCCAAAGCGACGTCACGGTCTCGCCCAGCCAGGCGAAGCCCGCCTCGATCCAGCCCATGGGCGCCTCGCCCAGCGAGAACGTGAGCCAGAAGATGCCGTAGAGCACCGCCGCGAAGATGGGCAGGCCCCACACGCGGTGCACCAGCACGCGGTCGACCGAGTCGGAGAGCGCGCGGGCGTCGGCGCGGGGGCGCTGGCGCAGCACCTCGCGCAGCAGCCCGTCGACGAAGCCGAAGAAGCGGTGGGTGGCGAACAGGGCCACGTCCTGGCCCGTCTCTTCCTCGAGCAGCGCGCGTTGACGCGCGGCCTCGGCGCGGGCTTCGGCCGGCAGCGTGGGCGCGCCTGCCAGCGCGTCGCCGGGCCGCTCGCCCATCAGCAGCCTCAGGGCCAGCCAGCCCTCGCGCGATGCCGGCGCGGCCTGGGGCGCGAACGCGGCGCGGATGGCGGCCAGTGCCAGGTCGAGCTGCCGGCCGAGCACCAGGCGCGGGGGCCGCAGGGGCTCTTCGGCGGCTGCGCGGATGGCGCTCCGGAGCGCCTCGATACCCTGGCCGCGGTTGCCCACGGTCTCGAGGACGGGCAGGTCCAGCAGCGCGCGCA
>CAZBRS010000033.1:3725-25769 GCA_964494475.1 uncultured Myxococcales bacterium
CCCTGGCCGCGGTTGCCCACGGTCTCGAGGACGGGCAGGTCCAGCAGCGCGCGCATGCGTTCGAGATCGAGGCTCTGCCCGGCCTCGCGGGCCTCGTCCGAGAAGTTGAGCACCAGCACCACGCGTGCGCCCGTCAGCAGCACCTGCGCGAGCAGCACCAGCGAGCGCTGCAGCGACGTCGCGTCGGCCACCACCACCACCACGTCGAGCGCCCCCGACAGCAGCTCGGTCTCGGCCACGCGCTCCTCGGGGGAGTACGCCGCCAGGCTGTAGGTGCCGGGCAGATCGACGATCTCGAGCCGGCGGTCGCCCACCGTGCAGTGGCCCACCCGGCGCTCGACCGTGATGCCCGGGTAGTTGCCCACCCGCTGGTTGGCGCCCGTCAGGGCGTTGAACAGCGAGGTCTTGCCCGCGTTCGGGTTGCCCGCCAACGCCACGCGCACCGCCGCGCTGCCGGGCTTGACGGGGAGAGGATCGTTCATGTCGCAGACCCTTCTGCTACGTGAGCTCGACGACCACCGCCTCGGCCTCGCGGCGGCGCAGCGCCAACTGGGAGCCTCCCACGTTGATCCACAGCGGGTCGCCCGCGGGCGCGACCCGTTCGATGTACACGCTGACGTCCGGGAGCAGGCCGAGGTCGAGCAGGCGCTGGCGAACGGCGCCCTGGCTGTTGACCTGGCTCACGCGCGCCGTCTGGCCGGGCTTCAGGGAGGCCAGGCTCTGCGAGGTGGCGCGGAGGCCCTCGGAGGTCGGGCGGTTCGCGCACGTGTGCGCGCAGGTGCGCGCCGTGCCCTGCACCAGCGAGCAGCTGTGGAAGCGCGTCAGCCAGTTCATCTGGCCCTCGGGGCACACGTGCAGGAACTCGAAGAAGCGCGCGAAGCCGTCCATGGCCTCGGGCGACAGGCTGTGCTCCATGGCGCAGGCCTCGCGCTCGGCCCCCTCGGGCGACATCTGCAGGATGTCGTGGAAGAAGCGCGCCAAGAGCTCGTGCCGGGCGAGCACCCGCCGCGCGGCCTCTTCGCCGGCGTCGGTCAGGCCCACGTACTCGCGCTGGATGTAGCGCACGAGGCCGAGGTCGGCCAGCCGCCCCAGGGCCACCGAGACCGAGCTGGACTTCACGTCGCGGGCCTTCGCGATGTCGCGCACCCGCGCGAACCCCTGGCGGCGCACCTCGAGGAAGATGGTCTCGAGGTAGTCTTCGAGGGCCCCGGTCAGGTTCAGGGGGGGCGAGGCGGTGTCGGTCATGGACCCTTCCCGGCCGTTTCGTAGACGTGTCTACGGGATGTTGGTGTTTGCGTCAAGGGTGATCCGTGTCCGGGCCCGGCAGCGGGCGGAAGGGGCGGTGCTCTACGGGGGCAGTACGAAGACGGGGTTCGTAATCGAGAACGGCTGGTCGCCCCCGTAGAGCGGCGCCAGCGAGTGGGCGTCGCCCTCGACGAGCAGGGCGTACCAGGCGGGTCCGTTCTCGGGCCGCGTGAGCGTGGTGTCGAGCCGCGTGGGCTGCAGGTTGCCCTCGAGGTCGAACACCTCGAGCACCTCGCCGTTGCGGATCAGGCGCGCCGAGCCGAGGGCCATCCACGAGGGCGCCTGCACGCGCAGCCGGAGCGAGATCTCGCCCGCCGCCGGCGTGACCTCGGAGCCCACGGGCTGGCCGTCGATCCACAGCTCGGGGAAGGGCCCCTGCACCACCAGGGCGCGCCCGGCGCGCAGCGACGCCACCACGTCGTCGAGGCGCATCTGGGCCGGAGCGTCCGTAGGCAAGGCCACCAGCGTGCGGGGCGTGCCGGTGCCCCCAGCGTTGTGCGTATCCTCGGCGCCGGTGCCCGTCTTGCGCACGCCCTGGTTCAGCCACGAGAACCAGGTGGTCAGGCTGTCGAGGTACAGCCCGTCGCGATCGTCGTGGGAGTTGTAGAGCTCGATCAGGTCGAAGTCGAAGGTGAAGCGGTCGCTGACGGCTTCGGCGACCGGCGTCGCGGCGTTGATGCCCAGGCCCTTCAGCAGCGCCTGCGTGCTGAAGGGGTGGTTGATCTGCACCAGCGAGGCGCCGAAGCGGGCCCTCAGGTCGGCCCAGATCTCGGGGGCCGTGAGGGCGCGCACGAAGGCGCCGTCGGCGTCGTACTGCACCCAGGGCACCACGAACTCGCCGGGGACCAGGGTGCAGCCCAGGCAGTTGAAGTGCCCGAAGAGGGGCGACACCTCGTTGCCCACGTCGCTGGTGAGCCACGCGCCCAGGTCGAGGGCCTCGAGGTAGGGCTGGTAGTCGACGAAGACGTCGTGATCGGTGGGAAAGACGAACTCCATGCCGGCGGCCGTGAGGGCGCGCAGGCGGACGTCGATGGGCAGATCGGAGTCGATGCTGAACTCGCTGTGGACGTGCACGACCACGGCTCCGTAGCCCGTGGTGTCGACCGAGCGCACCAGGGGCAGGTCGACGCGGGCCTCGCCGCCCGCCGCGAGCTCGACCCCCTGGCGCGCCAGCTCGTATTCGAAGCCGCGCGAGAGGGTGACCGTCCAGGGACCGGCCGGGACGACGAAGCGGTGGGCGCCGGGGGCCACGTACAGCTCGCGGGTCACGCCGGCCGCGAGCGGCGCGTCGAGGCCGGACTGCAGGCTGGCGCGGCAGGGCAGGTCGGAGGCGTCGCCGCCCTCGGCGCGGCACCAGGCCTCGAGCGTGGCGAGCGGCGGGGGCGGCAGCTCGAGGTCCGCGCGCCCCTCGGCCGGCACCTGCACGTCGTCGAGCTGGCTCGCGCCCAGGCCCTCGAGCTCGAGGCGCACGGTCCACGCGCCGGCCCCGGGCGCGACCAGCGCGAAGGCGCCGGCGGGATCGAGCAGCGACAGGCCCCGGGTGGTGCCCTCGCCGTCTTCGAGCAGAACGCGGGCGCCACGCCGGTCGAGCTCGGGGGGGAGGCCGGGCACCACGCCGCGGAGCACGGGGCCGGAGGCGACGGCGCCGGGCCGGCTCGCGAGCAGGGTCGGGGTGTCGCCGGCCGAGACGGCCACGTAGCGCGCGAACGAGGCGGTCTCGCCGGGCGCCACGCTGCGACGCGCCACCTGCAGCAGCTCGAGCTCGGCCTGCTGGAACGGCACGTCGAAGGCCTCGCCCGGGGCCGGGAAGAACCCGTACGCGACCCCGTCGCCCAGCGCCAGCACGTGGTCCAGGTTCTGTTTGCTGCTGGGGGCCTCGTCGTACGTGCCGTAGCCCTCGTAGTACAGCCGCAGCCGGTCGCCGAAGATGGCGCCGTCGCCGATGAGCAGGTTCAGCGCCTTGGGGCCGGGGTTGGTCACCGTGGTGCGGATCTCGAGCAGCGGGCGATCGGCGGCCAGCGTGTAGGTGAGCGTGAGGTCGAGCCCCAGTTGGGCCGTGCCGAGCGCCGCGTCGATCAGCGGGATGCCGGCGTCGGTGCCGTGCACCTCGAGCACGGCGGGCTGCCCGTCGGCGCCGTCGTGGACCACCGTGAACGCGGTGGGGCGGAACGAGCGCAGCAGGATGCCGTTGCTCGCGATGGGGATGAGCTCGCCCAGCAGGTCGCCCGCGGCGTCGCCCTCGGCCCGCGGCACGTCGGCGTCGATCAGGTTGCCGCCGTGGGGGCCCCAGAAGGCGGGCTCGGGACCGCCGCGCACGAAGAAGCGCGCGTGCGCGTTCTCGAGCACGAAGTCGCCCACCTCGGCGCGCGTCTGGAACCCGCGCGACAGCTCGGAGGGGTCGTTGACGCGCGCGACGCGCACGAACGGGGGAGGGGGCAGGTCGGGGGCCGGGTCGGCGGCGAGGTCGGCCGCGAGATCGGGCCCGAGATCGGGGAGGCCGTCGGGTCCGGGGATCGCGTCGGGGTTGCCCGTGTCCGCGACCTCGGTGCCGGCTTCGTCGGTGGCGCCGCAGCCCGCCCCCCACACCAGCAGGAGGAACGCGACGGCGACGAGCGAGCGCTGACGTGACGGCATGGTGACGTCTCCCTGACGATTCGTCGTACAGGATCGGCTCATTCCCCCAGGGGTCAAGGACGAACCCGGGCGTCGGCCGTCGTCAATACCACGCGAGGGCGCGCGGCGGCAGCCCGCTCGCGGGATGGGTCACGAGCGCTTCGAGGGGCGTGAAGCCCGCGTCGTCGACGGCGAGCACGTGCACCCGGGGGTGCTCGCGATCGGCGTCGCCCACGTAGATGCGGCCCCTCACGTCGTCGGCCAGCACGCCCCCCAGGCCGAAGGCCGAGCCCGCGCGGTGCACCTCGATCTCGGCGCCGTGCGGGTCGTCGGCGCGGTAGGCCACCAGGCGGTCGGGTCGCCCCGCGGCCAGGTCGCCGAAGCGCACGGCCAGCAGCCAGCCGCGGGCCCGGGCCAGATCGAAGCCGTAGGGCGCCACCCCGCCCGCGTGGTCGGCGCGGCGCAGCACCCGGGCCGTCGGGGGGGAGGTGGCCGTGTCGACGCGGACCAGCGCCGAGGTGGCGAGCTGGGCCTCGGCGCCGGCCGCGAACAGGCCGGTGCACGCGACCAGCAGCGCGTCGTCGCCCTCGGCCAGCAGCCCCGTGCAGTTGAGGGCTTCGGGCAGGTCGACGAGCCAGGCCAGCGCGCCGTCCGCGGGGTCGAGGGCGGCCACCCGGCCCGGCCCCGCCGCGGCGAAGCCGGCGCCGAGGTGCGCCAGGGCCACCCACACCCAGGGGCCCTGGCGGCAAAGGCGCGTGGGGCGGGCCTGCAAAGCGGGGTCGAGGTCGCGGGCGGCGAGCGGCGCCAGGTCGACGCGCCCCTCGAGGCGCCCGGTCGAGGGCGTGACGATCAGCAGGTCGTCGCCGCCGTCGAAGGCCTGCCGCCCCGGGTCGGGGTTGGTCTCGAGGCGGGTCACCCACAGGCGGTCGGGGGCCACCCACAGCGCGTCTTGCAGGTTGGCGCCGAAACCGGTGGACAGGTCGATCTGCGCGCGCACCGCGGCGTCGGCGGGCTCGACCAGCGTGAGCACGGCCGAGGGGTAGCGATCGAGCAGCACGATCACCCCGTCGGGGGCCGGAGACGAGGCCAGCCCCACGTCACCCGACAACGCCACCGACAACCCCGGCGCCGCGCTGCCCGAGTGCAGCACGTCGGCGGCCGACAGGGCGCCCGTGGCGGGGTCGAGCAGCGAGAGCGACGTCGAGACGTAGTCCGAGCCCAGCACCGCGATGCCCGTGGCTTCGCCGGACCCGGAGGGGCCCGCGGAGCGCGGCCCCTGCTCGAGGCACGCGATCGGGAAGAGCCACGGGAGCAGCAGCCACGGGAGCAGCCGCCACGGGAGCGGGGGGGCGGGGGTGCGGGCGGTCGGGTTCATGGCGCCCATTCTCCGCTGAGGGTCAGGTGGAACGAGCGCCCCGGCAGCGGGTAGCCCGTGAGGTCGAGGGTCTGGTCGGCCAGCAGGTTGCGGGCCGACGCGGCCAGGCGCAGGTGCCAGGGGCGCCACTCCACGGCGGCGGTGAGGCCCAGGTAGAGGCGGTGCTCGGCCCACACCAGGTTGGAGGGGTCCAGGTAGTTGCCCGCGATCCAGTCGAGCTCGACGCCCAGGGAGGCGTCACGGAGCCAGCCCCGGGGGCCCAGGTACCCCTCGCTCTCGAGGTGCCACTTCGACGCCGGGCGCAGGGGCAGCGCCTTGCCCCCGCGCGAGGCGTCGTGCCCGCGATTGGAGGCCTGCAGCAGCGCGTAGTTGGCCCCGCTGCGCCAGTGCCCGAACAGATCGGCGCGGGCGTCGGCCTCGAGGCCCCACACCCGCGCCCGGTCGACGTTCGCGGCGCGGGCCACACCCTGGGCCGTGGTCACGAACTCGATCAGGTCGCGCACCTCGGAGTAGAACCCGGAGAGCTCGACGCGGCCGTGGTTGTCGCCGGGCAGCCATGCGAGCGCGTGGCTCACCCCCGCGTCGAGGGTCCAGGCCCGCTCGGGCAGGAGGCCAGGGTTCCCGAGCACCGCGCCCGTGTTCCCGAAGAGCTCGAACAGGCTTGGCAGGCGCAGCGCGCTGCCCCCCGAGGCGCGCAGCCGCGTGTGGGGCAGCGCGTCGTTCACCAGGGCCAACCGCCACGTACCGTGGGCTTCGGGCTCGACGTCGGTGCCCCCCCCGTCGGCGCCGCTGCTGCTCACGCCCTCGAGCCGGGCGCTGGCCAGCACCAGCAGGTCGGCTGCGGCGAGCGTCCACCCGCTCTCGCCCCCCAGGGTGCCGAGGTGGCGTCGGCTCGCGGCGCCCGCCAGCCGGGAGACGCCCCCGGACTCGAAGTGCTCGTAGCGGTACCCGGCGTGGGCGCGCAGCTCCCACCAGCCGAACGGGCGCCAGGCGCTGTCGAGCGTCACGTCGGGGACGACGGTGCGATCGCGGCTGTCGTCGACGCCGAACCCCACCTCGTTCGCGGGGTCCCGCAGGCGCACCTCGGCGAGGCGGAGGGCGGCGGCCACCGCCACGTCGACGCGCTCGTCGGCCAGGCCGAAGCCCTCGGCGCGCAGCACCAGCAGGTTGTCGAGGGTGCCGAGGTTCGCGCGGTGCGTTTGGTAGAGGCCGAGGCCGGGCACGCCCTGGTGCCGCCAGAACAGCCACTCGAGCAGGGTCAGCTGCCAGCGCTCCCCCACGAGCAGGCGCCCCTTCGCCACGCCGTTCAGCTGATCGTGCCGGTTGTTGGCGCGCGCGACGTCGCGGTCGTCGGCGGGTTCGAAGCGCGTGCCGCCGTCGTGCCGATAGGTGAAGTCGCCCTGGCCACCGCTGTAGTCGAGGCCGACCAGCAGGTCGCCGCGCCTCCAGGGCTCGGTGTACGACAGCCGCGCCTCGCGCGCCCCGAACGAGCCTCCCCCCAGCGTGGCGGCCAGGCGACGTTCGCTGCCCCCGCGCGTGCGGAGCGCCAGCACGCCGCCGATGGCGCTCGCGCCGCTGCCCAGCGGCGAGGCGCCCCGGTAGATCTCGACGCGCTCCAGGTGCCCGAGGGGCAAGCGCGACAGATCGACGGGCCCGCCCGTCGAGCCGTTCAGTGGAATGCCGTCCAGGGTCACGAGCACCTGGTCGGCCGACGAGCCGCGGATCGAGAGCGTGGCCAGGCTGCCGGGGCCGCCCAGCCGCTGCACCCGCACGCCCACCTGCTGATCGAGCACGTCGGGCAGGCTCTCGGCCGCGTCGTCGAGGTCGGCGCGGAGCAGCACCGTGCCCGCGGCTGCGCGATCCTGCTCGAGGGCCGCGGGTGTCCGCTCGTCTTCGACCACGATCGCGGGCAGCTCGTAGGGGCCCTCGTCGGCCGCGGCAGGCCGCGCCTCGACCAGCGCCACCGCGACGGCCAGGGCGAGTGTTCTCCAGATCACGGCGCCACGTGCAGCGCCGCGATCGCGTCGAGGTCGAAGCCGCCGCTGCCCGTCGTGGGGAAGGGGTCGTAGATCGGGTGCCCGAAGCTGTCGGCCTCCGAGCCGTCGCCGACGACGTCGACGACGCGCACGTACCGGATGGCCCCGAGGTCGACGAGCCCGGCGCCGACCCCCGGGCGGTTGGCCAGCTCGGCCAGATCGAAGGGCGTGCCGAAGCCCGCCCGATCGTGACCGGCCAGGCCCGTGAACAGCGAGGGGTCGTGTCCGGCGTAGGCGCCCACCGGGGTCTCGCCCAGGTAGACGCAGTCGAAGCGCTCGAACGTCAGGCCGTCGGACGACACCTCGACCCGGGCGAGCTCGAGGAAGGTGTCGTCGAGGGCGTTCTCGAAGACCGCCAGGTCGGGGCCCGGCCCGTTCGCGATGGGGGGCTCGAAGCGCAGGGTCAGGGCGCCTCCGTTCCCCAGCGGTACCACCCCCGGGGCGTCGTCGCCGGCCGGGCCCAAGGCGGCCGCCGGGACGCGCCAGGTGTCGTCGACGTCGGCGCCCCAGGCCACGTGGGTGGCCTCGATCGCCCAGCCGGCGATGGCGGGATCGTCGGCGTGGATCGCCGTGGCGCCGGGCTGGCCCGCCGCCGGGGCATAGCCGGCGCGGATCTCGTAGTCGAACGCGAAGGTCGGCCCGTCGGCGCAGGCCGGTTCGGTCGTGCGCGCGAAGACCCGAACCCGGAGGGGCAGCCCGGCGCCGCCGAGGCTCGGGCCCGAGAGCACCACCTCGGGCGACGCGAGCCAGGCCTCGGGGGCCTCGGCGGCGGGGTCGAGGCTGGTGCCCGTCTCGAGCGTGGCGTCGTCGGGCCCCCGGAAGACCAGGCGCGCCCCTTCGTGCACCACGCCGAGCGTGGGCGCCTGGGGCAGGGGGCACGCGGCCAGCGGGGCTCCGTCCTGCTCGAACTCCCCGGGCGAGGGGTCTCCGGCGTCGGCGGGCACGGCGTCGGCGGGCCCGTCGGCGCGGAGGTCGGCGGTCGCGGTGTCGTCGCCCGGAGCGGCCGAGTCGGTCGCGGCGAACGTATCGGAGGTGGTGCTCGCGTCGGGCGAGCTCCCGCCCCGGGGGCCTCCGCAGGCCGAGAGGACGATCAGCCCCAGCGTCAGCGCGTGGAGGGTCGACAACGCTCTCATGGCGCTACCGCGCGGTCCGCGTGCGCAGGCCGTCGAGGGCGAAGTACGCTGGCGTGTTCATGCCCCAGTCGCCGGTGTCGCTGGAGGTCAGGTCGAAGAGCAGGGCGCGCACCTGCCCGAGCGGGCGGAGGTCGAGCCAGGTCCAGTCGTCGGTCAGGGTGTCGCCCGACGCCTCGGCCGCCCGGAAGTCGGCCAGGTAGAGCTCCACGGGCCCGGAGATTGCTCCAGCCGCCGTCAGGCCCGTGACCGAGAGCTTGAACCAGTCGGGGTCGGTGCCGTCGGCGCCGCCGAACTTCTTGGCGTAGTCGTCGCCGTTCAGCATGGAAAAAAAGACGTAGGTCGTGTTCGTGACGAAGGCCCCGTCGACCCACACCCCGTCGCCGGCCTCGGGGAAGCTGACGTAGGGCTGGAAGCCCGAGAACGACGCGGCGCTGCCGTACGAGACGGCGTAGACGGCCGAGCCCTCGGCGCCCTCGCCCGCGATGGCGCTGTACTGGTTGGCCCAGCCCGGCGTGGCGGTGTCGGTCTGGTTCGAGAGCGCGAAGCCCTCGAACGAGCCCCACGCCGCGTCGTAGGCGTTGCCGAACCAGGCGTCGCCCGCCGCCACCCCGCCGCTGCCGTCGGCGCCGTTCCACACGCCCGTGGTGTCGAGCGCGGCCTGTTCGAAGGCCGCCACCGACGCGTCGAGCGGCCGGACGGTCACGTCGTCGAGCGCCGCGTAGGCCGGCGTGTTCATCCCCCAGGCTCCCACGTCGCTGGACGCGAACGAGAGCGTCAGTGACGAGACGGGTCCGAGCCCGGCCAGGTCGACGCGCAGCCACTGGTCGACGAGGGTGTCGTCGGCGGCGTCGTCGGCGCGGAAATCGGCCAGGTACACGTCGACCGAGCCCACGGCGGCGCCCGTGCCGTCGTGACCCGTGAACGTGAGCTTGAACCAGTCGGGGTCGGTGCCTTCGGCGCCGCCGAACTTCTTGGCGAAGGCGTCGCCGTCGCGCAGGCTGAGGAAGGTGTACGTCGTGTTCGTGACCTGGATGGACTCGACGAGCACGCCGTCGGGCGCGCCGGGGAAGGTGAGGGTGGGCGGCCCGGCGAAGCCCGCGAACGCCACGGCGTAGGCCGCCGAGCCCCCGGCCCCGGCGCCGGGGACGGCGCTGTACTGGTTGCCCCAGCCGGGGGTGGTCGTGTCGGTGTGCGACGAGACGGCGAAGCCCTCCCACGAGGCGTATTCGGCGCTGTAGCTGTTCCCGAAGAAGCAAGGGCCGTCCGCAACGCCTCCGCTGCCGTCGACGCCGTTCCAGACCCCCTGGCCGTCGAGGGGCACGGCCTCGAACCCGCTGAGAAGCGGTTCGGCCGGCGGCGCGCAGTCGCCCCCGGCGGCGCCGACCGTGCCCGCGGGGCAGGCGCAGTCGCCGAAGCCGTCGCAGACTCGGCCGCCGCCACACGCCACCGGCACGCCGGCCTGGCACTCGTGCTCGACGCAGGCCTCGACGCCGTTGCAGGGCTGGCCGTCGTCGCAATCGGCGTGGTCGCCGCATTCGTCGGCCAGGCAGGCCGCGTCGGGGTCGCCGTGGAAGCCCGGATCGCAGGCGCAGGCGCCCACCTGGCAGGCCGCGTGGAGGCCGCACGTGACGGGCAGGCCGGCCTGGCACGCGAAGTCGACGCAGGCCTCGAGGCCGTTGCAGGCGTCGTCGTCGCGGCAGTCGGCGTCGACCTCGCAGGCGTTGGCCACGCACCCGCCCCCCCCCACGTCGGGGTCGCCGTGGAAGCCGGGGTCGCAGGCGCACGTGCCCTCCCGGCAGGCGGCGTGGGCCCCGCACGCGACGGGCTCGCCGCCCTGGCACGTGAGCTCGGCGCCGCAGGTCTCGACGCCGTTGCACGGATCGCCGTCGTCACAATCGGCGTGCTCGTCGCAGAGCACGGGCTGGCAGGTGCCCGCGTTGTTCCAGGTGCCGGTCGGGCACGCGCACTCGCCGGTGGAGCGGCAGGTCTGGCCCCCCTCGCACGCCACCGGTTCGCCGGCCACGCAGGCGCCCTCGACGCACGCCTCGACGCCGTTGCAGGGGTCGTGGTCCTCGCAGGCCGCGCTGGACGTGCACCCGACGGGCGGGAGGACCTCGGCGTCCTCGGCGTCGAGGCCCCCCTCGGCGCCGCCACAGGCGACGGCGAGGGTCACCATCGCAAACAGGAGGACGGGGGATGCGAGGGAGAAGACGGACGGGACGAGAGAAGACAGGACCGCGCGCATGGGACCTCCTTGTTCTTGCGACAAGGGCCGTCGGCTCCACCGTCATCCGTTGGCGGCGAGCGTTCGGTCAGTCCGGGTACGCGGCAGGTCTTCCGGCTCGTGGATCGTTCTACCGGCGGCGCCTTCCCGGCTGGTGGCCAGTGGCTTCGTTGCCGCTTTCGTCCCCACTTACGGCGGCGGGACCGCGTCGGTCTTTCACCGACTTCCCTTCGCCGCGTCCCGTGAAGTTCATGTACTTCCGGTCGTCGCGGGAGTCAAGCGCGGCCTGCAGCCCGCTTGACAAGCCGAGCGCGTCGCCCTTAGGTTGCGAAGCGCGACGGGCGTCGCGACGAACACAGCCTAGGGGGAGACCATGGGAACGCGAGGACGCGAGATCGTCGGGATGGACGTCGACCACCTGCTGAAGCTCTTGAACGCGGCCTTCGCCAGTGAGTGGCTGGCCTACTACCAGTACTGGCTGGGCGCCAAGCTGATCAAGGGCCCCATGAAGGACGCCGTGGCGGCCGAGCTCACGCTGCACGCCACCGAGGAGCTGGCCCACGCCACCCTGCTCGCGGGCCGCATCATCCAGCTGGGCGGAACGCCCGTGCTCACGCCCGAGGGCTGGGCCGAGGAGAGCCCCTGCGCCTACGACGCGCCGGCCGACCCCTACGTGGCCGTGCTGCTCGACCAGAACATCGCGGGCGAGCAGTGTGCCATCAGCACCTACAAGGCCCTGATGGACGCCACCAAGGACAAGGACATGGTCACCTACAACCTGGCCCTCACCATCCTCGAGCAGGAGATCGAGCACGAGGAAGACCTGCAGGGCCTGCGCGAAGACCTGGACCTCATGGTCGAGCGCGGCAGGCGCTAGCATGAAGGCTCTGGCGGGCTCGCTCCTTGCTGCCGTGATCGCGACCACGGCCTTCGCGCCGATCGTGGGGGCCAACGGCAACTACTCGCACGTCTGGATCGCCAACGACGCGCTGACGTATCTGCCGGCGGGCGAGGTCAAGGACGCGCTGGCCGATCCGCACCTCGTGAACATCGTGAAGAACGGCGCGTACTTTCCCGATGGCGGCTACGCCGTGAACGACGGCTACGGCGAGCTCAGCCACTGGGAGCCCCTGCAGTCGGCCTACCTCGAGTGGATTCGCGCCACGTACGCGCCGCCGTGGTCCGCCGAGGCGCTGGAGCACATCGCCTTCCTCTTCGGCATGGCGGCCCACGGCATGGCCGATCAGCTCTACGACGGCATCTACCTCGAGCGGCACGAGGCCTTCGATCCTCCCGGCTGCGGCGACGACGCCGTGGGTGGGGTCGACGGGCTCACCGACGCGTGCTTCGCGGCCGACATGGGGCCGATGGTCAAGCCCACGCCGTGGGTGCCCGCCGAGGCGTTGGCGCCGCTCTACCTGCCCCTCGGCCACGAGGTCACGGCGCAGAAGATCAAGCAGGGCCACAACCTGGTGCCCTTCGCCATCGTGAAGGCCAACGCCGACGGCGCGAACCCCGACACCATCGCCGGCTACCTGGCCGCCTGCCCCTGGGCCTGCGGGCACCAGGACGATCCCGCCGCGCCCGGCAGCCCCGTGACCAACGGCCCGGCCGTCGCGGCCTACTGGCAGGTGCTGTGGGGTCGGCTGCACGGCCACCAGGTCTTCGACGAGCCCCTGCTCGGCGCGTTCTTCACGGGCGGCCAGCCCTGGAGCTACCCCACCGACGCCGGCAGCCCCGACGCCTGGGTCTCGTTCGCGCTGCCCCGCGGGCTCGAGCCCTCGACCGTCACCGACGATACGGTGCGGGTCACGCGCGACGACGACGGCAGCGTGCACGCGACGCACGCCAAGGTCTACTACGGTTACTCTTCCCACCTGGTGAACGTGAGGCCCGAGGTCGACTGGGCCGCGGAGGCCAGCTACACCGTCACCATCGCTCCGCCCATCACCTCGTGGGACGGCGCGGTCCTCAGCGTGACCCACACCGTCCTGTTCGCCACCTTCCCGAACCCGAACCCCCCCGAGCCCGAGCCCGAGGCGGTCGAGGTGGCCGAGGCGCTGCCCGAGCCGGTCGAGCCCGCGCCGGAGTCGAGCGAGCCCGCGCCGGAGGCCACCGAAGTGCCCCCGGAGGTCGTCGAGCCGCCGCCGGACGTCGCGGAGCCCGCGCCGGAGCTGGTCGAGGCGATGCCCGACGCGCCGCCCGCCGCCGACGTGTCCTCGGCCGACGCCCCTGCGGCCGACGTCCCTGCGGCCGACGCGGCGCCCGCCGACGGGAGCTCGGACGGGGGAGGCGGGTGCGACCTCGCGGGGACCCGCGCGTCACGCTCGGTGTCGCTGGTCCTGATGCTCTCCGCGCTGCTTGGTCTGATCGCGGCCCGGGCGGTCCGCCGGGCGTGAGGCCTACTCGCCGCAGTCGCCCTTCGGCTCCCACGCGAGCACCTGACCCTGGCCCGCTTCGATGAAGCCGTAGCGTCGCGCGTTCCAGTAGGGCACCGAGTAGTCGGAGCCGGGGTACTGGGTGCCGCCCTCGACCGCCGTGTACGCGCCCAGGTCGAAGGGGTTGCGCTGCCACAGGTAGTCGGTGAAGTTGCGCAGGTGGGGGGGCAGGGCCACGCTGGCCTCCTTGGGCGCGCACTTGCCGTTCGCGAAGGTGCACTCCCACTCGCTGCCCGTGCACGTGTTGGTGGCCACGAGGCCGGGCAGGCTCACGCCCATGAAGTCGATCTCGGCCTCGCACAGCTCGATCTCGTGCTGGGTGGGGCACACGGCCAGCGTCCCCTCGGGCGCCGCGGCCAGCACCTCGGCCTCGGTGTGGGTGTACTGGCGGCGCGGGTCGTCGAGCACGCCCCCGTTACCACCGAAGAGGGGCAGCATCTCGAGGGCATAGGCCAGCGCCTGGGCGCGGCCCGTGGCCAGGCTCTCGGGCACGGCGCCCGCGTACATCACGTTGAAGTCGACGTTGCCGGCGTCGGCCATGAGCTTCTGCCAGAACTCGACGTCGAACGCCCTCTGCAGGTCGGTCAAGAGCGGCGACTCGCCCAGCAGGTGCAAAAAGGCCCACCACGGCCCGAAGGTGATCTGGTCGCCGAACCACTTCTTGCAGGTGCGCGGCGGGTCGAAGGCGCCGGCCGTGTAGGCCACCTCGACGGTCTTGACGTTCGGCAGCAGCTCTTCGTACAGGAAGCGGCGGTACTGCTCGTCGCCCGTCAGGTAGTAGGCGATGGTGGCGTGGTGCATGAGGTGCATGGCGTCGCCGCCGCGGATGCTCGGGAAGTAGTAGTGATCGAGCCCGTTCTCGCGCTCGGACTCGTAGCCGCTCATGTCGAGCACGAACTGCAGCAGCTGCCCCACGAAGGCGGGCGCGGCGGCGTCGATGGTGCGCCAGGGGGTCATCTGGATCGTGTCGGGGCACGACGTGTCGAAGTCGGCCTCGTTCTTCGAGTTGATCTGGCGCTGCACGTACCCCACGATGCGGTCGAGCTTCGAGAAGTCGATGTCGTCGGCGTCGAACTCGAGCTGGCCCGACGCGAAGTAGTCCATGAACGCCTGCAGGGCCTCGGGGTTCTGCTGCAGGTTCACGAGCTCGACCCGCTGCAGGCGCTTCAGGTAGCACGTGAGGTGCGTGCGGATCTTGGCCTTCAGCCCTTCGTCGCGGAGCAGCGCGTAGGCCATGGGCAGCGCCGTCTCCGAGCCGGACACCTGGTCGATGGAGGGGCGGCCGTTCCAGCGGGCTTCGCCCTTCACCAGGTTGCCGTCGGCGTCGGGCAGCCCCTCGACGTAGGCTGCCGGCAGGCCCTCGACGCCCGCCGGGTTCGGAATGTCGTAGTGCATCCAGTTCTCATCGGCGGCCAGGCCCCAGCGCACGAAGTGCTCCGTGGAGTTGGGCCCGCCCGGGGGCATCAACAGGTAGTGCGAGCGGCTGAGGTAGCCCGGGATGCCCGTCACGTCCCACTTCATGACCAGGCCGCGCACCCAGCCCTCCATGCGCTGGTAGTCGGCCTCGGTGCCGGTGTTGGCGTAGCGCAGGATGGCGGCCACGGTGGCCCAGCCGGTCCAGATGCCGCTGTCGCCGCCCCCCTCGTAGCGAGCGAAGTACTCGGGGCTGCCCCACACGGCCTCGGGGGTGCCGGCGGGCACGGTGGTGGTGAACACGCGCTCGGTCAGCTCGCCGTCGACGTGGTGGTACAGGTCGCGCCAGCGGTCGTAGAGCCACGCGCGGCGCAGCATGCCGTCGAGGTCGGCGTCGGCCACGAAGGCGCCGGTGCCGGCGTCGTAGGCCGAGCAGCGCTTGAGCGTGCCGGCCTCGCACTTCTCTTCCTGGAACACAGCGCACGAGACCACGGGCTGGCCGGCCAGGGGATCGGCGGGCGTGGCCAGGGGCGCACGGGTGGGCAGCTCGGGCAGCGGCACGTCGACCTCGGCGGTGTCGGTGGCGTCGACGTCGGCCTGCTCGGCGGGCGTGTCGGTGGCCTCGACCTCGTCGGCCGCGTCGGGGGTCGGAGCGTCGGCTTCGCCGGGGCCCGGGTCGGCGGGCACGTCGAGCTGTCCGTCGGGGGGGGCGTCGAACGCCTGGTCGGGGCCGCCGTCCGTGGCGTCCTCGGTGCTCCCCGAGCCCCCGCAGGCGGGCAGCAGGGCGAGCGCGAGCAGCACGAGTCCGATCATCGGAAGGTGGAGCGAACGGGACAGCATGGGCGCCTCCGCAGGTTGCAGTGCGCATCGTAGCCGGTTCCTGGTTCGCGGGAAACCGCCTTCGTGGTGAATGAAATGTCAGTTGACCAAACCTCGCGTGGCTCGCTACGGTAGGTCGGCGTTGGAGGCACCCATGAAGCACCTTTGGATTCTTTTCGTGCTGGCCGTCGCGTGCGATCGCCCGCCCCTCGATCGCGGCGGGTCCGACACCACGGGCGGGCCCGATCTGGCGGCGACCGACCTCGCGGGCGGCGACTCGGCGTCGCCCGGCGGCGTATGCGGCGACGCGCCCGCCCTGGGCCGGCAGGCGCTGACCACCGATCCACGCGTCGACGTCATCCTGAGCGGCCTTTCGCTGGCCGACAGGATCGAGCAGATGGCCGGTGCCCTGCCGAACCCCTCCATGTTCATCCAGGACGACAACGAGGCGGCCGGGATCCGGGGCTTCCGGTTCTGCGACGGACCCCGCGGGGTCCGCAGGGAGGCCGGCAGGAGCACGTGCTTCCCGGTGGCCGTGGCCCGGGCAGCCACCTGGGATCTGGATCTCGAGCAGCGCGTCGGCGAGGCCATGGGCCGCGAGGTGCTGGGCGTGAACTCCAACATGCTCCTGGCGCCCACCATCAACGCGCTGCGCCATCCCGGCTGGGGCCGCGCGCAGGAGACCTACGGCGAGGACCCCTGGGTGCTGGGCATGATGGGCATCGCCTTCACCCGCGGCGTCCAGAAGTACGTGCCGGCCTGCGTGAAGCACCTGGCCGCCAACAACATCGAAGACACGCGCATGACCAACAACGCGGTGGTGGAGGAGCAGACGCTCCGCGAGAACTACGCGCGTCACTTCGAGATGGTGGTGAAGGAGGCCGACGTGGCCTGCGTCATGGCGGCCTACAACAAGCTGAACGGCGACTACTGCTGCGAGAACCAGCCGCTGCTGCGCGACCTGCTGAAGGACGAGTGGCGCTTCGACGGCTTCGTGCTGTCGGACTGGTTCGCCACCAAGACCACCGTCGAGTCGGCCCTCGGCGGCCTCGATCTCGAGATGCCGTGGCGGCAGAAGTACGACAAGCTGCAGTCGGCGGTGGTCGCGGGCCAGGTGCCCGAGGACGTGATCGAGGACGCCGTGCGCCGCATCCTGCGCGTCAAGTTCAAGTTCGGGCTGGCCCTGCTCAGCGAAACGGTCCCCGGCGACCCCGCCGACGTGGAGAGCCCCGCCCACCTCGCGTTGGCACGCGAGGCCGCAGAGAAGGCCATCGTGCTCCTGAAGAACGACGGAGTGTTGCCGCTCGACCGCGCCACCCGGCCGCGCGTCGCGGTCCTGGGCCCCTGGGCCAACAAGGAACGCCTGGGCGACCTGGGCAGCAGCAACGTGTTGCCCTCCTACGCCATCACGCCCTACCAGGGCATCCTCGCCGTCGCGGGCGACGGCGTCGACGTGGCGATGAGCGTCGACGCCTCGGCGGCAGAAGGCGCTGACGTGGCCGTGGTGGTGGCCGCCCTCTCCCAGATGGACGAGGGAGAGGCCGTCGGCGTGGGCGGCGATCGCGACACGCTCGACCTTTCGCCCGAGCACGAGCAACTGATCCTCGACGCGGCCACCAAGGCCGACAAGGTGGTCGTGGTGCTCGAGGCGGGTGGCCCCATCACCATGCAGCGCTGGCAGGACGCGGCCGACGCCATCGTCATGGCCTGGTACCCGGGCATGGAGGGTGGCAACGCCATCGGCGCCGTGCTCTTCGGCGACGTGAACCCCTCGGGCCGCCTGGTGCAGACGTGGCCGAAGAGGTGGGAGGACGAGCCTGAGTTCGGGAACCACCAGGAAGAGACCGTGATGGAGTACTACCACGGTTACCGGCACTTCGACCACGAGGGGATCGAGCCGCTCTACCCCTTCGGCTTCGGCCTGTCGTACACCGACTTCGCCTACACCAACCTCACGGTGCCCTGCGAGACCATCACCCAAGCCGGCCGCCTGGTGGTCACCCTCGACGTCGAAAACACGGGCACGCGCGCCGGCGTGGCCGTTCCCCAGTTGTACGTGGGCGTGCCCGACACAGCGGCGCGCCGCCCCGTGAAGCAGTTGGCCGGCTTCGCGCGCGTCGAGCTTCAGCCCGGCGAGAAGAAGACCGTCGAGATCCCCGTGCGCGTGCCCGATCTCGCGTACTGGGACGTCACGAAGCACGGCTGGGTGGTCGAGAAGAAGGCGCACCGGGTGGACGTGGGGCCCAACCAGCGCGACCTGCCGCTCTCGGGCAGCTTCCTGGTGGGCGACCAGGGGAAGGAGGTGGCGCGATGACACGGCGGGACTGTACGACGCAGCCGTCGGCTGAAGCCGCGGCTGGGACTACGAAGTCCGCCTTCGCGGACTCCGGGCGCCGTCGACGGCTCGCTGCGATCGCCGCAGCCGTTGGCTTGTTGCTCTTTTCGGTGCCCGCACGCGCCGAAGAACCCACGGCGGCCGACCGCCTGGCCGAGCCCGCGCTGTGGGGCCTCGCGGGCCCCTCGCCCTACTACCCGGCCGACGGCCTGCAGTCGCCCCTGCGCGCCGATGGCGTGCACGTGGGCGGCGACGTGTGGATCGACTCGGGCTACGAGTCGAGCCAGCGCGAGCTCGAGGGCGAGCCCGACCAGGAGTTCTGGCTGCAGCAGGGCCGCTTCATGCTCGACGTGACGGCCACCCACACCTGGAAGCGCTTCTTCGCGCAGGCCAAGGGCCAGCTGCTGGCGCACGTCGAGGAGATCCCCGGCGACGAGTCCATCGACACCGACGACGCGTGGCTGCGCTTCGGGATGTGGGATCTGTGGGACGTGCAGTTCGGGCGCTTCGAGGCCTGGGAGGTCTACCACAAGGGCGAGGGGCTCGAGCGCGACACCCTCGAGGACAAGGGCGCCTTCGACGGCCCCGACATCTACGAGGTGAACTACGCCTTCTACCGCCAGAACGGCTTCGGCCAGTTCGCGGCGCACGTCTACCCGCTCTCGTGGCTGCGCTTCGAGGTGGGCACGGTCTTCGGCAACGAGCTCGGCTTCAACTCGTACGGCGTGCGGCCCGTGGGCATCGTCGATCTGGGCTGGCTCAAGCTGAAGCTGGCGGCCGAGTGGCGCAAGCTGAAGAACCAGGAGTCGGGCAAGAAGCAGTGGGAGGAGAAGCGCGGCCTCGGCGGCGGCATCTCGTTCCATTTCAACGACCTGCACCCGGTGCTGCGCTTCCAGTTCGGCGCCAACGCCGCGTTCGGCCTGATCGACAAGGTCGACGCGTTCGGCAAGGTCGACGAGCACGGCAGCCCCGATACGCTGTCGGTGGGCGGCTTCGCCGACCTGGGGTTCTGGTCGGCCGTGCTGGGCCTCGGCTACAACCACACGCTGCAGGGCGACCGCCAGTTGAACGACCAGACCGACAGCGAAGGTGAGTTCACCCACCAGCAGGCCTTCGCGTCGCTCCGCCACCCCCTCGTGTTCCCCTGGCTGACCGCCAAGCTGGTGGTGGCCTGGGCCCGCGCCGACCTGCGCCCGGCCTTCGAGAACGCGCGCGTCAACGACATGATGAGCGTGCGGCTTCGCCTCGCGATGACGTTCTGAAGCTTCGCGTCAGACCTCGTGCGCTTGCGTCAGCCTGACAGCCCCGGTACATTGCGAGTCAGGAGGAACAGCCCCATGCACGGGACGAGAGAGATCATCGAAGAGGCCATCGCCTTGCCCGTCGAGGAGCGTGCCGTCGTCGTCGATTCGTTGCTGCGGTCGTTGAATACTCCCGACGACGCGATCGATCGGGAGTGGACCGCGGTCGCGCGGCGCCGCCAGGCGGAACTGCGCGCAGGTCTCGTCCAACGGGTTCCGGGGGACGACGTGCTCGCCCGGGCACGTCAACGGCTGGCGCGATGAACTACTGGTTCCATCCAGAAGCCGAAGACGAGTTTCTGGCCGCGATCGATTACTACAACGCCTGCGAGCCCGGACTCGGAGAAGACTTCTTCTACGAAGTGCAGACTGTCATCGGCAACATTCTGACCTACCCCGCGGCCTGGGCCCCAATCGAAGCCGACGTCAGGAGATGCCTCACCCACCGGTTTCCCTACGGCGTCGTCTACGGAGTGGAACCGGACGGGGTCGAGATCCTCGCGGTCATGAACTTGCACCGCAAGCCGGACGCTTGGCGGCACCGGATTGCATGATCTTGCCCCGAGTCGACCCGTGACCTTTGCGCAGGTGTAGCGAGGTGCCCCATGGGCGAGACCGTGCGGCTGCAATTCGAAGGCTCCGAGGTCGCGCTCCCGCTGCCCGAGGGGTGGCGCGTGGCCGGCACGTGGCTCCCGCGCCCGGTGGCCCCGCTCGACGACGTCGAGGGCGCGCTGCAGGCGGCGCTGGCGGCCCCCATCGGGTGCGCTCCCCTCGGCCCCGACGAGTTGACGGGCAAGCGGGTCCTGGTGGTGGTCGACGACGTGACGCGGCCGACTCCCGTGTACCTCTATTTCCAAACCGTGCTCGACTGGCTCACGGGCCATGGCGCGCGCCTCGACGACGTGCTGCTGGTGCCGGCCCTCGGCATCCACCGCGACGTGACGGTCGACGAGATGGCCGCCAAGGTGGGGGCCGAGAATCTGGCGGGGCTCCGTTGGGAGAACCACCGCCCGCGCGATCGCGCCGCCCACGTCGACCTGGGCGTCACGTCGCGGGGCACGCCGGTGCTCCTCAACCGGCGGCTGGCCGAGGCCGACTTCGTCGTGTGCGTGGGCGCCATCGAGCCGCACCTGCTGCAGGGCTTCGGGGGCGGGCTCAAGATGCTGCTGCCCGGCCTCGCGCACGCCGACACCATCGCGGCCAACCACCTGGTGGGGGCCAGCTGGCAGAGGTTCAACTACGTGGGCACGCCCCCCGACCGGAGCCCCATGCGCCTCGACCTCGAGGAGGCCGTGGCCCGGCTCGGCAAGCGGGTGTTCCTCGTGAACGTGGTCATGAACGAGCGGCTGCAGCTGCACCGCTTCGTGTGCGGCGACCCCATCGCGGCCCACCGCGAGGGCGTGCGCACCGCCGAGGCCATCTACGCCGCCGCGGTGCCCGAGCCCGCCGACGTGGCCCTCGTCACCTCCGACCCCATGAACGCCGATCTGCGCCAGGGCATGAAGTGCATCGGCAACGTCGAGCCGGCGGTGAAGGAGGGCGGGCTGGTGCTGGCCCTGCTGGCGTGCCGCAACGGCATCGGCGACATCGCGATGCCCCCCAAGGCCCTGTCGAACAAGTGGTTGCGTCGCATCCTGCGGTTCATCGGCCCCAAGCGTGTGCTGGGCTTCGTCGACAAGGTCAAGAAGGGCGCGGGCGTCGAAGAGCGGTTCATGGCGCACTTCTCGATGCAGGTGGCGCGCAAGCTGCAGCTGGTGGTCTGGTCGCCGGGCCTGCCGGCCGATACGGGCACGCGCATGGGCCTGTTCGTGCAGGTGGGCTCGCCTGAGCAGCTGCTCGAGGTGGCGAAGCGGTTCGCGCCGCCGAACGCCACGGTGCACGTCTTCCCCCACGGGGGCGTCACGTACCCAGCGCCGCGCGACCCGACGGGAGGAACGCCGTGAAGCCTGGAGCGCCCCTCACCCTCGGCCTGATCGGCGCCTGCCCCAAGGGGGTGCAGGGTCCCGCGGCGTTCGACGCGTTCGCGCGCTTCCAGCAGCACCTGGGCGAGCTCGAGGCCGTGCCTGCCGGCAGCTACCCCGTGGCGCACGCCGCGTGCTCGGCGTTCATGAACGGCGTGCCCCGCGTGGCCTTCGCGGGGGTCGACGATGCGGGTCGCCCCGAGGCCTGGGCCCAGGCCGTCACGCGGCTGTTCGACGCCTGGGAGCCCGCCCTGGTGGCGGCCCCGGGCCTGGTCGATCCGGCGCTCGCGCGGCCGCTGGTCGCGGCGTTCGCGGCGCGCGTCCAGCGGCTTCGCGATCGGGAGCCCCCGGCGCTGTGGCTCGACGCCCCCGACCGGGCCTCGTCCTCCACCGTGCTCGCCCACGCGATCGCGGTGGGCGCCGACGGCGAGGGCGTGCGCGTGGCCGCGCCCTGGGTCCCGACCCTGACGCCGGGCCGGCGCCAGTACGAGCGCCTGCCGGCCACCTGCCTGCTGGCGCCGCTGGCCCTGGGGTGCGCCGGCGAGCTCAAGGGGGTGTCGGAGCCCGAGTCGCCGTTCTCGCTCGACGAATTGGCGCGCCTCGAGGCGGCGGGAGTGGGCGTGCTCGCGTCGGTGGGACCGCGTCGCCTGGTGGGCGCCGCGTTCCGGCTCGAGCGGTCCAAGGTGCCGCCGTTCGGCGCCCCGAGCGATACGCCCCCGGACTTCGACGAGGCCGCCACCGCCATCGAGCGCGAGCTCGACGAGCTGTCGGTGCACCTGCAGCACCAGGGCCTGCAGGGCCCCTCGCTCTGGAGGTCGCTGGTGCGCGAGGCCTCGACGCTCTTGAACGGCTACAAGGCGCGCGGCGTGATCGCGGGCTTCGTGGTGCGCTGCGACGAGTCGACCGGCTGCACGCCCGACGGCCACCCGGTGGTCGAGGTGGGCCTGGCGGTGCCCAGGCGGGTGGAGCAAGTCGTTCTGCACGTCCGCGGGCGGACGCCCCGAGGGTGAAGCCCGGTCGCTCGGCGAGCCGCGAGGAGCGACGAGTGGGCGTTGGTGGCCGGCCCAGCGACCGGTGGCTCCCCGTCGCTC
>CAZBRS010000033.1:25869-62553 GCA_964494475.1 uncultured Myxococcales bacterium
GGAGAGCCGCGAAGAGCGGCGAGTGGGCGTTGGTGGCCGGCCCGGCGACCGGTGGTTCCCCGTCGCTCGGAGAGCCGCGAAGAGCGGCGAGTGGGCGTTGGTGGCCGGCCCGGCGACCGGTGGCTCCCCGTCGCTCGGCGCGGCGCCTGCGGGCGGGGAGCCCCCCGTCGTCGGGCCTCGTACGTTGGGTGGCTATCGGAATCCTCGGGTGGTGGGCTGATCCACCGGCAGGTGGGCACCGTCGCGCGTGAGGGATGTTGCTCGCCCGTAACCGAGGCTCAGCGGGGCCGGGAGGGGGATGCTCCGCCCGCAGGCGCCGCGCCGAGCGACGGAGCGTCACCCTCCCGGGCCTGCCCGCACACGCTCGCCGAGCGACCGGGCTCAATCCGTTGTCACGTCGACGGGAATATCTCGCTACGCTCGGGATGAACCGCAAGCTCGTTGGAGGCGCACCATGTCTTGCAGAACCGTTGGCATCGCGACCCATTGGCTCCTTCTGGCCGGGGCCTTCCTTGCGATCGCCTGCGAGAACACCAGCGCTCGCGTCGACACCGACGTCGCGGCCGATACCGCTGCGGACGCCGTCGACGCCGTCCTGCCGCCGCTCCCCCTGGCCATCGAGCTGGCCGGCTCGATCCGCGTGCTCGAGGAGCGCTGGGGCGAGGCCACGGAGGGCTCGTCGCGCGTCGAGGTCGTGCTGTGGTCGGGGCCCGTGCCCACCACCCAGAAGGTGACGGCCCAGGAGGGCGACTGCAAGCTGCTGGTGGGCGCCCTCACGGACCCCTGGAACTGCACGCCCGAGTGCACCTGGGGCGAGACGCTCTGCATCGACGGCGCGTGCGTGCCCTACCCGGCGCCGGTCTCCGCGGGCGCGATCACGCTGACGGGGCTGCCCGAGCCCGTGACGCTCGCGCCCCTGGCCGACAAGCGCTACCCGGCCGTGTACGAGCTGCCCGCCGATCTGTTCGACGCGGGCGGCGCGATCCATGTGACCTCGCCGGGCGCCGACGTGCCCGCCCTCGACCTCGCGGCGCGTGGCGTGGAGCCCCTGATCGCGGAACGCGAGCCCCTGGTGCCCGGCGAGCCCCTGGTGCTCACCTGGACCGTGCCGCCCGAGCCCGTGCCCGGCACACGCATCCTGGTCGAGCTCATGACCGGCTGGCACGGCTCGCCGAACCTCACCACCATCTGGTGCGAGACCGCCGACGACGGCGAGCTCACGGTCCCCGCCTCGCTCACGGCCGAGTTCACCATCCCGTCGTGCGGCGAGTGCGAGACCTCGTACCTGAGCCGCTTCACGCGCGACGTGGTCGACGTCGGCCAGGGCCCGATCGAGCTCTTCGTGGGCTCGCGACTGGCCTTCGTGGCGTGGTGGGAGTAGGTCTTCCTCCCCATTGTCGCCGTCGCCCCGACCCGCTATCCTCTCGTCCATCATCGCCCGGAGGCGCGCCCATGCGCACGTTCGTCGTCGACCTTCTGGTCGGATTCTCCCTGCTGCTGGTCGCCTGCGGTCCCTCGTCCTCGGGGGGCGACGCCACGGGCCTCCCCGATGCGTCGGGCGAGGTGGGCACCGACTTGCTCTCGGGCGACGGCGTGCCCGTGACCATCGCGTCGGGCGGGCTCGCGCAGGACGACGCCGCGGCCACGGCGCTCGGCCGCGCCTGGACGCGCGCCACGTCGGCCGCGGTGCACGCGGTGGTGGTGGTCGACTCGCTGGTGCTGCAGGCGACCCCGGGGTTGTACCCCTTCACCGACGGCGTGAAGACGGCGCGAACGGCGCTGGACCTGCTGGAAGCCGCCGGCGCCGACCTGGCCGATCTCGCCCGTGCCGCGCTCCCGGTCGACGCCGTCGTCGCTTCGGCCCTCTCCTCGACCGGGCTCGGAGCCGGCGCCGAGGGAGAGGCCGCGCTGGCCCTGGCCACGCGCGACGCGGGCGTGTACGGCGACCTCGCGGCAGTGGGCGACGCGCTGGTGGCCGAGGCGGCGCGTGCTCGCGCGGCCCTGGCGCCGTTGCTCCCCGAGGGCGCCGAGCTGGCCGACCTGGCCGCGCTGCCCGCGGCCCTGGCCGAGCTGCGCGCGACCGCTCCCGTGGTGCTGGTGGCAGGGGGCGTGACGGCCTCGATGGGGCACGCCGCAGGTGCGCCCGTGCCGGGGGCCGACCTCGGCTCGCTGCGGTCGTCCTCGGCGTCGCAGTTGGTCTCTCTGCCTGCCGGCGGCGTGGTGCTGTCGGCCGAGGCCTCGGCCGAGGGCGTGGCGGGGGCGGTGCCGCTGGCGGGCGAGGGCGGAGCGCTCGCGCTGCGGGGCGACGGTCGCGTGGCGTCGGCGCAGGATCGCGCGGTGGGCCTGACCCCGACCGAGGCCACGGCGGTCGCCGGGGAGGCCGTGAGCGTGCTCTTCGCGACGGCCTCCACGGCCCTGGTCGACGCCACGACCGCCGATCCGGGGGCGGCGTGCTGGCTGCAGGCCGCGCCTGACCCCTCCTCGTGCGCGCCTGCGGCGTCGCCTTTCCTGGCGCCGGGCGGCTACCAGGATCCCGTGGCCGGATGGTTCTACGTCGACGCCGACAAAGGCCTCTCGCCCGCGGTCGCGCGCCAGATCCGGGCCGGGCTCGACGCGACCGAGATCACGGCGGCGCTGCCCGCCGACCCCGACCCACGGCCCGCGCCTCACCTCGACGGCATGAGCCCGATGTCGGGGGCGGTGGGCACGTCGATCACGCTGACGGGTACGGGCTTCGGCACCGACCCTTCGCGGGTGGTGGTCACGATCAGCGGCGGCCTGATGCAGAAGGTGGCGCCCAGCAGCCTCAGCGATACGTCGCTCACGTTCACGCTGCCGGCCGGCTGGTACCCGCCCCCCCTCGATCACGCGTGGTGCGTCGGCGAGAACCGCGAGGTGGTGAGCGCGCTCATCTGGATCACGGTCAACGGGGTCGACGGCTCGGCCGACCAGGCGCTGTACTTCGAGGTGACCGACCTGCCGCCGTGCCCGCCCTCCATCCAGGGCGCGCCCTGGCCGGCCGTGGCGAGCCCCGGCGACGAGGTCGCGCTCTACGGCGTGGGCTTCGCGAAGGACCCGGCCCAGAACCTGATCGAGTTGGCCGGCCGCGCGTTCCCGGCCACGGGCTATGCCCCCGATCCCTACCTGGAGTACGACGGCGTCGGCACCCTCACGTTCGTGCTCCCCGTGGGCGCACAGGGCGGCCACCTGCGCGTCAAGCGCCTCGACGGCCTCGACATCTGGAGCGAGCCGGTAGATATGGGCGTGCAGCCGGCCACCGTGCCGGTGCTCGCGGCCGGCGACGAGGCCGACGGCCTGTTCGTGCCGTGCTGGGCCATCGACCAGGGCCAGCCCACCGAGTCGGTCCACTGCGTCGGGCACTCGTGGTTCCTGGGGGGCGCGAGCCTGTTGAAGCTGCGGGGCCTGAGCGACCTGCCGGGCCCGGGGCAGATCCTGATCGACGTGACCACCCGGAGGGGCACGGCAGGGCTGCTGGCGCGCGTGCTGGCCGACGATCGCGTGCTGGTGAACCCCCCCGGAGCGCTGGTGGCCGGCCTCGAGCCCGGCGAGACCGTCACGTTCCGCGCGCGCGGCTACGAGCTGTTCAACTTCAAGGAGCGCGTGTCCGAGCCGCTGACGCTGACCGTCGGCGAGCGCCTGGTGGTGGGCCGCGCGGTCTGGGTCGACACCACGTTCTCGACCCTCGCCGAATGGCAGAAGCCCCTGCAGCTCGCGCGGGGCGACGTGCTGGCGGTGCAGATCAACGGGTCGGCGGTGGACCACGTGCTGACCGCACCCGGCCTGTGGGAGGGCGCCCTCGACTTCGGCCAGGCCGGCACGACCCCGGCCGACGTGCCCAACTCGAACATGTTCGCCGGCCGCGCCGTGCGGCTCGACGTCGCGGGGGCCTACACCGTCACGAACCAGACGACGGGCAGCACGCTGCCCGTCGAGGTGCAGGAAGAGGGCACCTGGGCCGGCGTGGGGTACGGCTGGTGGGACACCTCGCCCCAATGGGTGGGCGTGCAGGGCGCGCGCTTCGGCTGCGGAGGCGTCGACGTGACCATCCCCCCCGGCGCGCTGCCCGTCCACGACGGCGTGGGCGGCGCATACACCGTGACGTGTCAGCACCACCCCCTCGACGCGCTGGGTGCCACCCCCGGTTTGCCCCAGCTGACGGCGGGCTCGTACCTCACCAAGGTGATCTTCGACCCCGAGCCCGCCGAACTGCTGAAGCCCGTGACGATCGTCGTGCCGTTCACGATGGAGGGGCGCACCACGCCCCCCGAGGTGGGCCTGATGGACCCGGCCAGCGGCCTGTACGCCGCGCTGCCCGCCGACGTCGACGAGGCCGCGCTGAAGGTCACGTTGACGTTGCCGGCAGGCACCTACGCGGCCCCGCCGCCCGCGACCATCGTCCCGGGGGCCTCGTTCCCCAAGCTGTCGTTGAACACCACGGCCGGTTCGATCGGCGTGTTCTCGTGGAAGAGCACCAAGGGCACGCTCACCGACGACGAGCGCAAGCTGCAGGTGCAGTGGGTCGACGGCACCGGCGCGGGGCAGGTGAGCCAGGCCTTCGCCGAGGAGGTGTTCGAGACCGCCGTCCGCACCTGGGACTTCCTGACCGGCCGTGACTGGCCCGCGCCCGACGGCTGGATGGGCGGCTGGGTCACCCTGACCATCGCGGACCTGGGCTCGGGCGACAACGTGAAGGGCTCGACCACCAAGGGCGTGTTCGGGCAGCCCTGGGTCACCATCAACTCGAACCTGGCCTCCGGCAAGGCCCTGAAGACCACCGTGAGCCACGAGATGGGCCACGTGTTCCAGCGGCAGCTCACCACCAACTTCAGCCTCAAGTGGATCGACGAGGCCTCGGCCAACTGGATCGCCGTGGGCACGCTCGGCAGCGACGCCGACATCTCGGCCGACATCGCGGGCTCGGCCGAGTTCCCCGCCGTCGCGTTCCCCGGCACGTTCGGTTCGGGCTACGACGAGGACCAGGGCTACGCCGCGGGCGCGTGGGCGGTGTGGCTCGAAGAGGAGTACGAAGGGTCGATCCTGAAGCTCTACCAGGCGCTCCAGTGGGGCCCCGGGGCCTGGGCCGACGCCTGGAGCACCCTGGCCGGCGCCACGGGCAAGACCATGTCGGACCTGACGGCCGAGTTCGCCACTGCCTACTGGACCCAGACCCTCGGGGTGGTCCACGACCTGTCGCTCTCCCTGAAGACCTGGACGCTCGCGCCCACGTTCGGCGTGACCCTCACCGACACGCGCCCCGGCTACAGCAGCCTGCGCCACGACCTGAAGATCCCCGCCGACGTGGCCGCCGAGTGGAGCGGTCGCGATCCGATCGTCCGCGCCACGGGTCTCTCCACCGGCGTCACCGTCGACGTGTACTCGGACACCGGTACGTGCGGCGCGCCCGTCACGTCGCTCTCGAAGCTGGTCACGCTCTTCTCCGACACGCCCCGCCTTCGTCTGCCGGCCTTCGCGGGCACGACGTGCTACCGCGTGCTGATCACGAACTTCGGCAGCCAGGACAGCGGCGCCCTCACGGTGAGGCTGGCCCTGCCCACCATCACCTCGCTCGCCCCGACCTCGGGAAAGAACGACGGAGGCTACCCCGTCACGATCTCCGGCACCGGCTTCGGCGCCGTGCAGGGGCAGGTCTCGATCGCCGGTTTCCCGCTGACCGTCACCTCGTGGACCGACACGGCCATCACCGTGACCATGTTGAACGCCGGTACGCAGCTCGGGTTCATGAACGTGAAGGTCCTGACCGACGAGCAGGCCTGGACGAACGCGGCCCCGTTCACGTTCGTCGACTGAACGGCGTCGTGTGAAGAAATTCACCACCTCGCGACATCCAATCCCCACGCCCGCCCACCCGGGGTCCGGGCCCCGGCCCCGCCGCGGGAACAATACCAAACGATTACGAAGGCTTGCTGGACTTGGCACGCCGCGTGCTGTACTATGCACCAGAACCATGGACGCTCACCGAAGGAGGACCCCATGAAGACCCTGACGACCCTGCTGCTGCTGTCGTTCGCCCTGGTGCCCGCCGCCGCCTACGCCGCTTGCGCCAGCGACGCCGACTGCGCGCCCGACGAGGTGTGCCTGGCGGTGCCCTGCGCCTGCGCCGCTCCGGCCTGCGATCCCTCGGCGGGTGAGTGCGACACGCCCGAGCCCTGCATCTGCGACGACGCGGCCGAGTGCGTGCCGGCCGATTCGTTCGACGACGACGTGTACTACAGCGGCGACTGCGAGGTCGACGCCGACTGCCCCATGGGCTTCGCCTGTGAGCAGGTGCAGGTGCCCTGCGCCGGCACCCGCGTCGACTGCGCGTGCCCCGGATGCGCCGAGGGCGAGGAGTGCCCGCCCTGCGATTGCCCCGAGGAGCCCGTCGAGCCGCCGGAGTGCGAGATCGAGACGTACGGGTACTGCGCCTACAAGCCCGTGGAGTGCGCCAGCGACGCCGATTGCGCCGCGGGCTTCGAGTGCAAGGCCCAGGAGGTCTGCTCGTCCTCGGCCGGTTGCGGTTGCGCCGTTCCGGCGTGCGACCCCGACGACGGTGAGTGCCCCGAGCCCGAGCCCTGCGAGTGCGACGAGACCCCGTACGAAGAGAGCTGCGAAGTGATCGGCAACTACTGCGAGGCCAAGCAGATCGAGTGCGAGGCCTCGGCCGACTGCCCGGCCGACTGGGAGTGCGTTGGCATCGGCGCCGACTGCGCCTGCCCGGCCATCGCCTGCGCCTCGGACGAGCCCGACGGTTGCCCCGAGCTGCCGCCCTGCGAGTGCGCCGCCGAGCCCACGGTCAGCTACTGCATGCCCGGTGGCTGGGCCGAGGCCGCCGCCCGCGACTACGCTGCCGGCGGTGACGGCACCAACGCCATCGGCGACGAGCAGTCGCCCACCGCCGCCTTCATGGAGGACGCGTCGAAGGCCGCCGCCGAGGCGGACGCGACCGACACCGACAAGGGCTCGGGCTGCAGCTACACCAGCACGGCGACGGCCGGCCTCGGCGTGCTGCTCCTGACCCTGCTCGCCCTGCTGGGCGTGGCCTGGCGCCGGGTGAGCGTGAGCGCCCGCTGATCCCCGTCCTCTCCAGAGCCCCGCCCCGCCGCCCCGCTCAACGCACTCCACCGAACAGCTTCTTCTGCAACCAAGCCGCCATCCTCGCGTGCCCGTCGTCATCGAAGTGATCATCGGGCGACCCGTTGGGGCCCGTCAGGAAGCCGAGGGGCGGCTGCCCCGGCGCCACCGCCGGCGTGAAGATCTCGTTCGCGTCGAGCGCCACGACGTTCTCCCGTTGGAGCATCGCCAGCGCGCGCGCGCGCCGCGCCTCGATCCTGGCGGCGCGCGGTTCGGTGGGCGCCGCCAGGGCCGTGCGCTCGGGCAGCACGACGACGGCGAGGGTCGCGCCCTTTTCCTCCGCCAGGCGCTCGAGGGCCACGACCACGCGCAGGAGGCGCGCCTCGGCGGCCGCCTCGTCGACCCGCTCCAGGACTCGGCCCAGCCTGTTGACCAGCCACCCCTCGGTGCGAGCGACCAGCAGCCGCGCCAGCGCCGAGCGGTCGATCAGGGCGCGCAGCAGCCAGGGTGACGCCGTCACCAGGGCCCAGCGGTGGAGGAGCCCCATGGGTCGCCGCGACGGGCAGCGCAGGACGGGTTGGTCCTCGTCGTCGTTGAGCAGGCGCTCGAGCCCGCAGCACGGGTAGGCGATGTGCAGGTCGGCCAGGTCGTTCTCGAGGAAGAGGTACAACAGGAAGGCTCGTACGGGCAGGCGCGCCGACCAGGCGGTGGCGATGCCCAGGCTCGCGTCGGGGCCGCTGCCCGAGACCCCGACGTTCACGTGGGCCACGACCGGGTCAAGCGCCTGCAGCCGGGCCACGAACGTGCGACCGTCCGGCGCCGGGCCGCCCACGCCCGTGCCCTCGAGCATGGAGTCGCCCAGGTGCAGCACCACGGGCCGCGAACCCACCGCCTTCGTGCGCTCCTCGAACAGCGAGGGGTCGAGCTCGGGAAAGATCGCGCTGCACACGCGCGCGGCCGTGCCGAGCACGTTGTGGTGGTAGCCCTCGTCGAAGCGGTGGTGCGTGACGACCGGAGCGAGCGTCGCGCGGGCGCCCGCGTTCCACGGCAACGCCACGTCCTCCGGCCGTTCGAAGCCCCAGCGGGCCGCGCCCTCGCCGAGCCCGAGCGCCACCACGACGCCCAACGTCAGCGCCGCCGCGCGCTCGCACCTCAGGCGCGCCAGGTTGGCTGCGAGCCCGGCCCCCAGGGCGGCCAGCGCCAGTCCCACCACCACGTCGCCCGAGCCGAAGGGCAGGGCGTGCACGTCGAGGGTGGCGACGCCGAAGCCCCCCAGCGCGCCCGCGGCGGCGAGCGCCAGCACGAGGGCCACGGCGCGCGGTGCGAGCGCGGCCGTCACGCCTGCCGCTGCGCCGGCTGCGAGGGGGAGGACGACCGCGAGGACCACGTCGTTCATGGCGGTTCGTTCCGCGGAGGTGCGTGTCGTGTCGCGAAACGGATAGCACCGAGAACGGGCGTCGTCAACCGATCAGGGCGAGCTTCCGCGCGCGCGACCAGCGCTTCAGCTCGATCTCGCGCCGCATGGCGTCGCCCTGCGTGTCGAAGGGCTCGGCGTGGACGAGCACCACGGGCCGGCGCGAGCGCGTGTAGGCCGCGCCCTTGCCCGCGGTGTGCAGAGCGACGCGCGCCGCGAGGTCCTTGGTGTAGCCGGTGTAGAGCGTGCCGTCGGCGCAACGCAAGAGGTAGACGAAGAACGCCGCCACGGTGTCCTCCCGTCGTTCAGCCGGCTCCGCCGTCATTCGCAGCCCAGCAGCGTGAGCGACGCCGGCTCGGACCACGCGCTCCAGGCCAGCGACTCGTCGCGGTAGCGGAGCCGCCAGCAATAGGTGCCCGGCGCCAGGGAGACGCCCACGCCCATCGTTACCCCTCTCCCGGTTGCCTCCACGGGTCGTGGCTCCTGCCACGCCGCCGCCCCGGGGTGCTGTATAGGTAACGGTCGGCGGGGTCCCGATCAAGGCCGCTGTCGCGTCGACGCCGTCTTTTCCTGAGAACCGCTGCGGCCTTTCTTCTCGGCTGCCCCTCGACAGGACTTGCACAGAAAAAAACTGGACAGATATTGTACATAGGGTCGATGAAGCGACCCGCCGTGAGGAGGTGGTGTGATGAAGGTCGGCTCTCCGAGGGTGCTTTCGGTCCTTCCCGGCGCGCTCGTCGCGCTCCAGGTGGTCGTGCTGTTCGGGTCGGTGGCCCCGCGACCGGCTTCGGCCGCGCCCGAGCGAGCGGCCTTCGCCCCGGCCAAGGTCGTGGGCGAACGGCAGATGGTGTTGCAGGGAACCGGGATATTCCGGTACCTGTCCATGATCGACGTGGTCGAGGGCGGCCTCTATCTCTGGCCGGAGGCCTCCCCGAAGCCGGCTCTGGCCGACGTACCGAAGCTGCTCGAGCTCAGGTACCTCCGGGGGTTCGACGCCTCCGACTTCGCGAAGGCAACGCTGGACGGCGTGAACCGGAACGTCTCCCCCGACGTCTACGCTCGGGTCGCGGATCGCTTGCGCAGCTTCAACACGTTCTACCAGGACGTGCAGAAGGGCGATCGCTACACGCTGACCTACGTTCCGGGCGAGGGCACCACGCTGGCCCTGAACGGGAGGCCGCTGGGCACCATCGAGGGCGCGGACTTCGCGGCGGCGCTGTTCACCATCTGGCTCGGCGACAAGGACCCGATGGACGAGTCGTTCCGGCTCGACCTGCTGGGGGAGACCGCGTGAGTTCGCACCTGCCTTGGCTGGAACGTTCGCAGAGCATTCGCAGATAGCTAGAAGGATTTCCGCAGAGCGGATGGCTCGGGCGGCTCACTCCCACTTCGCGAGGGCGCCCGCCAGCGCCTGCCGGGCCTCGACCATGATGCGAGCCACCAGTTCGGCCACGGTGGGGATGTCGTGCACCAGCCCCACCGACTGCCCGATGGTCAGCATGGCCTGGTCGACGTCGCCGTTCTTCCACACCTCGCGCGCCCGTTGGCCCGAGATCAGGGGGAAGAGCGCGGTGAAGTCTCCACCCTCCTGCTCGATCTGCGCCACCTGCTCCATGATGCGGTTGCGGTAGGCCCGCACCTGCAGCCCGAAGGGCGCCAGCAACGCCTGGAGGTTCAACGTGGTATCGCGCTCGGTGGCCTCGAGCAGGACACGCTGCAGGTTGGGGTGGATGCCGGCCTCCTTCGTCGCCAGGAACCGCGTGGCCATCATGACCCCGTCGGCCCCCAGCGCCAACGCCGCCGCCAGCCCCCGCCCGTCGGCCAGGCCGCCGGCCGCCAGGATGGGCAGGTCCACCGCCTCGCGCACGCGCGGCACCAGCACCAGCGTGGACACATCGTCCTTGTGGGGGAAGCCCCCCTCCTCGAACCCCGCGATGGTCACGGCGTCGTAGCCCACCTTCTGGGCGTGCACCGCGTGCTTCACCGTGCCCACCTTGTGCAGCACCTTGACGCCCGCCGCCTTCGCCAGGGGCAGGTACTCGGCCCCGAGGAACGTGTCGACGGGCGCGCCGGCGATCTCGATGGCCGTGACCCGCTCGTCGCAGCAGACGCGGAAGAACGCCTGCAGCAGCTCGATCGGCAGCCGAATGGAGGGCATGGTGGTGATGTTCACGATGAAGGGCGCCGACGTGAGCTCGCGCGTTCGTGCAATCGCCGCGCGCAGATCCTCGGCGTCGTCGTAGTTGCCCGAGGTCACGTTGCCCATGGCGCCGGCGTTCGAGATGGCGGCCGCCAGCTCGGGCGTGGCGATCCAGAGCATGCCCCCGCACTGGATGGGGGTGCTGAGGCCGAAGAGCTCGGTGATGCGGGTCTTCATGGGGTCCCCCGAGACGGTTTCGCGACGACGGAGCGACGATAACGGGTCGAACGGTCGGCGTCGCGACCCCATCGTTCGCTTTCTTCGCCGCTGTCGCCGCCGTCGTTCCTACGTGCACTCGCCCCAGGCTACCTCACCGTCGGCCGACATCGTGAAGGGGCACGTGACGGCGGAGCCATTGGCGCCGTGTTCGGTCACGGTGCCCGCGGCGCTCCCGTCGGGCAGGTACGTGGTCGAGCCGTCCTGGTCCGGCGATTGGGCGGTGGCCGGATCGTCCCAGGTCCAGGTCTCCTGCACCGTGCCGTCGGCGGCGTAGACGTCGTGGCCGGCCGACGCCGACCCGTCGTCGTAGAGGCCGCTCCAGTCGCCTTCGCCCGCGCCGTCGGCTGCCAGCGTCGCCTGACCGACGAAGTCGGGCGAGGCCGCCGTGGCCGGGTCGTCGTACGTGTACTGGTACTCGGCGCTGCCGTCGGGCTGGCCGACCACGGTCGTGACGACCGTCCACGGCTCCCAGGTGCCGGTGCTGGTCGTCGTGTACGAGCCATCGGCGCCGTACGTGAAGTCGCTCGTCCAGTCGGGCGAAGCCTCGGTGGCCGGGTCGTCGAACACCGAGGTGCCCGTCGAGCTTCCGTCGGGCGTCGTCGTATAGTCGGACACCGAGGTGCCCTCTGCTCCAGTCCAGACCTCGTGGGCCCACATGACCCCGCCCACGCCGTACTGGTAGTCGCCCACCAGCGTCTGGCCGTCGTCCGACGAGCTGTCGATGTGCTGCGAGGCTCCGTCGGCGCCGACGGTATAGTCGGCCTCCCAGACCTCCGCCGAGCCGTCGCGCATCTGGTAGGTCGTGGTGTAGTGGCCGTTGCCCTGGCCGTCGTCCGTGCCGACCGTGACGACCGACGCGATGTCGCCCCCCTGCGGGCAGTCGTATTGGTACCGGAACTCGCCCGTGGCCTCGTCGTACGATTCCTCGACGGTCACCCACTCGGTGCAGGCCTCACCTCCCTGGTCGGACGACGCCGAGGCCTCGTCCGACGCGTCGGACTGAGCCATCACACGCCCGTTCAGGCGGGTCGGCAGGCGCAGGTCCTCGGTCGACACCCGGGGTGCCTGGGTCGGCCCGGCGAGCGAGACCAGGGCGACGGGCGCGCGCGCCGTCGTGAAGTCCGGCATCGACGCCACGTCGCCCGGGGCAGGGCTCACGGCGAGCTCGTCGGAGGAACCCCGATCGCAGCCGAAGAGCAGGACCGTGCAGGCCAGCAGCGTCGCTCGAACCTTCGTTCCCATGGTGCACCTCCAGAGAAGAACCGTCGGTCGCGTGTCCGCGGCTCGCCCACGAGCCCCGGCACGACCGATCGCATGGGCCGAAGCGTACGAAGCGCCGAGCATCGGAGCAAGGAAACTCGATCCCGCCGTCAACAATCTGACGCCTCTCACCCGAGCCCCGGGCGCGCCGGTCGAGCCGGGAGCGGCCCGTGGTCACGAAGGTCAGCGCCGCGGAAGCACGCTCAGCGGCACCACCGGCTCCTGCGACCGCTCCGCGAGCGCCTTCGCGTAGCTGGCGTAGGCCTCGAAGCTCGCGCTGGCGAGCCCCGAGAACGCCTGCCGGATCTGGTCGGCCGAGGCGTCCCTGACGTCGATGCGGGCCGGCGCCTGCGGGTGCCACACTCCCCAGGTCGAGTCGCTCTGCCCGAACTTCCAGGTCCAGGTGGTCCAGTGCACGCCGTGCGCGTTCAGGAGGGCGAGGGCGGCGTCCATCGCCGCGGGGGCCCAGGGGTCGCCGCCCATGGCGTTGAACTCGCCCAGGAGCACCGGGCAGTCGAAGCGCAGGTGCCAGTCGAAGTCGGTCTCCAGTTGTTCGATCTCGGCGGCCATGGCCCGGCCGTACGCGTCGGCGGACGCGTCGGTCGTGGGATAGGCGTGAATCGAGAACATCGAGTTGGTCCAGCCCATCTCCCGGGGCGAGGCCAGGAACGTGGGCGATCGGTAGCCGTCTTCGGCCATCACCACGTGCCGGTCGTCGACCTCGCGGATGGCCCGGTAGAGCGGGTCGTGGATGGCGCGATACGCCGCCTCGGAGCGCACCGCCATCGGTTCGTTCAACAGGTCGTAGACGGCCACGTGCGGCTCGTCGCGGAAGTACGACGCCAGGGCCTTCCACAGGCGCGCCGTGCGCTCGATGCAACGCGGCTCGTAGGGCAGGTGACCGCCGTCGCGCAGTCCGGCGTGCGCGGCCGCGCTTTGACCGCCGGGCGCCCCGTGCAGGTCGAGGATGACCCACACCCGGTGCTTGCGGGCCCAGCGCACCACGTCGTCGAGGTGCCGCCAGCCCTCGGGGCGGAACCCGATGGCGTCGGGCGCGTCGGTCTCGAGCGCGCGATACCAGAACGGCACGCGGACGACGTTCAGTCCCAGCGCCGCGACCCCCGCCACGTCGGCCTCGGTGATCCAGGCGTCGGCGAAGGCCTCGCGCAGATCGTTGGCCTCCTCCGGCCCGAAGCGCCGGGTCAGCCAGGCCCACATCCCCTCCTCTTCGAAGACCCACGGTTGTTCGTCGAACCACGCCCACAGGGCCTCGACGGCCGCCCGCCGCCCGTCGGTCGCGTGCTCGGTCATGTAGGCCCGCCACTCGGCCACCAGCGTCCAGGGCGAGCGGCTCTCCGAGAGGAAGGCCACGAGGTTCGACCTCCGGGCGTCGGCCAGCAGATCGGCCAGCCCCGCGTCGTCGGCCCTCTGCTGCATCGCCGCCTGCAAATCCGCCGGCTGCATCAGCCCGATGCCCGCGATCCAGGCCTCCATCTGCAGCCAGCTGCCGAAGTTGACGCCCCGCAGCGCGACCGGCGCCCCGGACTCATCGACGAGATCGGAGCCCTCGACGCGCAGGAAGGGCAGGGTGGCGACCTCGTCGACGGGCGGCCGCACCGGGAACTCGGCGACGTTGGGCTGGCAGAGGGCGGTGTCCGGGGCGACGTCGGGGGCCCCTTCGGGGTCCGTATCGGCGTGCGTGTCGGCGTGCGCGTCGGCGTTCGGGTGGGACGTGGCGGCCTCATCGCCGCACGAGGACGTGACCAGACCGGCCAGGATCGCGAACGCGACCCAGCCGAACTTCGTGACGCCTGGACCCATGGACTCTCCTGGACGCCGGCCTCGAAGCCGACAGCTTACCGATCGGTCCGGGGGCCATCAAGCTCGGCGGAGGACCTGCGACCGAACCTGCCGGGAAGTGGTGCTGATTCTTCGCGCGTGACGTCGTGAGCGGCGAAGCCTTTTCTCCGGCGCAGCCCGACGGCCCCCACAGGGGCACCGCAAAGTCCGATCTGGACCCAGGAGTTCCGAGAGGACCCGGCGAATGGGTCGCGTCGGCGTGGCCGTCGAAGATCGCAGGCAAACACGTAAAACCGATGGACGTGACACGTCTTTCCGGCGAAAGCCGGAATCCAGGGCACGGTCGGACGAAGGCCCGCGGCCGACCGGCCTGGACCCCGGGTCAAGCCCGGGGTGACGGTCAATTGGGACGACCAACGACTTTGCGGGAGCCCTGACGGCCCCCACCAGGAGCCTTGTGCCCGGCGACGCGAGTGGTATCGTGGAGTCCGCTCGAATCAACCCGGGTCAGGCATGACGGAACGAACCCGGTCGCGGATCGCTGTCCTGGCATGGCTCCTTCTGGCATCGTGCCAGACCCAGGCGATGTCGGGCCAGGCCGACGCGGAGCTCGATCGCGTCGAAGAGGCCGCCGCTTCGGACGACGGCGGCTTGCCGGACAGGGGCTCGGAGGCGCCGAGCGAGGCGACCGTCGACGCCCCGGCCGCAGCGGACGCATCCGAGGCCGCACCGCTCGACGCATCGGACCCCGAGCCCGCCGCGGAGCCGCTCCCCGACGTCCTCGCGGATCCCGCGTCCGAGACCGCCGAGTCGGTCGAATCTCCGCCGGAAGCGGTCGACGTGAGCCCCGATCTCCCGTCCGAGACGTTCGCCGCCCCGGCCCCGATCGGCTGCGTCACGTCCGTCGAGCCCGGTCACCACGTTTTCGCGTGCCAGGGCCTCGACGTCGACGTCGAGGTCCCGGAGCCGTGCCTGAGCGCTCCGTGTGGCGTCATCCTGGACCTCCATGGCCTCACGATGAACGCAGAGCAGCAGGACAACAACACCGGCCTGCGGGCGCTCGGCAACCAGTACGGGTACATCGTGATCCAGCCCAACGCCAAGGGTCAGCCGCCGCTCTCCAAGTGGACGACCTACGAGGACGACGAGAAGGTGATGGCGTTCACCAAAGACGCGTTCGCCGCCTGGCACACCGACCCCGGGCGCTTTCACGTGTCGGGCTTCTCGCAGGGCGGGTTCATGACGTGGCGGCTCCTGTGCAAGCACTCCGACCTCATCGCGTCCGTCGCCGCCGCGAGCAGCTGCGCCGGGTACGGGATCGAGATCCCCTACCTCGGATCGCTCTCGGAGGTCGGCTGCTCCTTCACGGGCACGGACAAGCCCGCGAGCGAGGTCCCCGTCCTCCAGATGCACGGCACGCTGGACGTGATCATCCCGTACTATTGCGGGACCAACCTGAAGAACGCGGTGATCGAGGCCTGGGATCTGACCGAGACCGAGACGGTGTCCTCGGACGGCGACCACTCGTGGAAGCGCTACGAGAGCCCGTCCGGCAACGTGGTCGAGTTCATCTCGCACGACTACCGGTCGAAGTCCCTGGTGCTGCAAGGGCACTGCATGCCGGGCAGCCAGGATCTCGACGGCGGCGAGCCGGGCCAACTGCTGGGCGGCTTCGGCTGCAAGGACGCCAGCCCCTTCGTGTGGGGCGAGGCGGTCATGAAGTTCTTCGTGGCGCACCCGAAGGTCAATCCATGAACCGACTCGTGACCCAGGGTCTGCTGGGACTCGCGCTCGCGGCCCTCTCGGCCTGTTCGGGCGGTGGCGCGAGCCCCGACGTTCGGTCGTTCGACGTTCCTGCCGACGTCGTCGACGAACCGGGCGCCGACGGAGTCGCCGACGCCGACGCCGCGGAGTTCTCCGGGTGCGCGGGCCCGGTCCTGGCCCCCGGCGACTACACGCGAACCCAGGTCTTCGACGGGATCGAACGGACGTGGACCGTCCACGTGCCGCCCCTGGCCGACGCCTCCACGCGCCTGCCGCTGGTCGTGAACCTGCACCCCTTCGTTTTGGGCGGGAACGCCACGTTCCATCGGATCTGGCGCCTCGAGTCCGGCCTCGAGGCGCTCGCCGACGTGGAAGGCTTCGTGGTGGTGCAACCCGACGGGACGGGGAAGCCCGCGGCGTGGAACGCCGGAGAGGCGTGCTGCGGCGACGCGAGCGAGCAGCAGGTCGACGACGTCGGTTTCGTCCTGGCCCTGATCGAGTGGGTCTCGGCCGAGGCCTGCATCGACGCCCGCCGGGTCTATGCGACGGGCATGTCCAACGGGGGCTACCTCTCGCACCGCCTGGCGTGCGAGGCGCCCGATCGCGTCGCCGCCATCGCGCCGGTGGTCGGAGGCTTCTCCGCCGAGCTCCTGGGCGTCGCCGGCGCACGGGCGGTGCCCGTCCTGCAGATCAGCGGCAGCCTCGACAACCTGCCGAATCGCGTCGAGGCGGTCGCGCGGTGGGTGGCCTCGAACGAGTGCAACCCCGCGCCCGAGGTGACCTACGCCAAGGGGACCGCCACCTGCGAGACCTGGACCGGCTGCCGCGACGGGGTCGAGGTCACGCACTGCATCGTCGACGGGGGCGGGCACTGCTGGTTCAGCGATCACCCCTTCCAGTACACGCCGGACTGCGACGCCACGGAGGACCTGGTGAGCGAGCACGTGGTCTGGCAGTTCCTCTCGCGCTGGCAGCTGCCCTGAACAGGCAGCAGGTCGTCGTCCGGGTCTCTGTGATCGCGCGAGGGCGTCCGATGCGTGACCGAGCGCACCAGGTTCATCTCAACCAGCGCCATGGCCGGGAACGCGCTCGATGCGAATGGCATTCTTACTGGTTTGCTTGACCTGATACATGACGTTGTCGGCCCTGCCGATGAGATCGTCAACGTCTCGCGGAGCCTCCTCGAACACCACCGCGCCGATGCTGCACGACACCGGCCATCCGCGCTCCGCCATGGCCTGGCCAACGACCGCCTGGACGCGATCGAGAACCAACCCTGCGCTTTGGGCGTCGGTCTCGGGCATCAACACCGCGAACTCGTCTCCGCCAAGCCTCCCGAGGAAATCGGTCGTGCGAGTCGAGGTGCGCAGGGCCTGCGCGACGATCGCCAGCACCTCGTCCCCCGCCCGGTGGCCGAAGCTGTCATTGACCATCTTGAAGTTGTCCAAGTCGATGTAGGCGATGGTCAGCGGGCGCTGGAAGCGACGCTGTCGCTCCAGCTCGATCTCGGCTTTCTCGCGGAAGGCACGAGGATTCGCAAGCCCCGTCAGCGGATCCGTTCGGGCGAGGCGCTGCTCGTCAGCGTGGCTTCGACGCAGAGACGAGACGAACGCGATGATGGTGGCGAAGGCCGCCATGTGGGCCAAGCTGTTGAACGCCCAGGCCCCAAGTGAGAAGTCCTGGCCAGCAAGACGATGCGACACGACCCAGGCCGCAACGCTGGCGAGAGCCACCACGACACCGGCCCTTGTTCCGGCCTTCCAGGCCGCGACCGCGATCGGCGGGATGTAGAGCGGGTAGAGCCGCAGGTTCAAGCCTATCGCATAGTCCAGCCACCCAACGAGCACGACGACAACGAGCATCCCCAAGAGAAGCCCAGCTTTGCCCCACGCCGGAGCGGCGGTCGAGGACTTCTCTTCTTGTGTGCTGACTTTATTCATCAGCCCTATTTTGCCTCCCATGGCCGCCGTCTCGGGTCATTGCCTCCGCGAAGGGATGAGCAGATTGCCGAACAGCAGCCCGGTGACGATGGCGACCGCGACTAGCACCATCTGATACGCCGTCTCGACGCCCGAGACCACGTTGTTGGCCGACAGCGCGAACAAGCTGCGCAGGCCGAGACTGCCGGGGACGAGCAGCATCAGCGCCGGGGCCAGCACGGCGTTTGCAACCCGGCCGGCGACGCGTGCCACGCTGTTGCAGGAGAGCGCCAGGAACAGCGCCGCGAGGCTCGCGGCCAGCGGCACCTCCAGGGTGCCCACGGAAACCCGTTCGATGGCCTCTGCAGCGCCACCGAGCACGATGACCCACGGCAGCTCCCTCCAGGGCGTGCGAAACCAGATGCCGAGGCCGAGCAGGCCCAGGCCGATCGCCGCGACATCGATCCAGGGAGGCGCGACCATCGGTTCGAAGAGCACCGGCCGTGAGGGAATGGCGAGCGCGAGCTTGCCCGCCAGGAGCACGCTGAGACCCAGGAAGAGGATGACGGTGAGCGCGCCCATGATGCGGGCGGTTCCAGCCACCAGATGCCGCGCTGCCAGCTCGTCGAGCGCCACGGTGAGGGCATAGCCGGGCAGCATCAGCATCAGCCCACCCAGGACGGCGATGGTCGGCGAGGCCTCGACGATCCACGCCGACCCGACGGAAGCGATCACGGCGGCAACGACGGCCGCCAGCGGTTCGTGAAGACGCTGAGCCCGAGTCCCTCGGATGGACCGCGTCAGGATGGCCGTGAGCAGGCCGATCAGGGCGGCGAGGAGCATCTCGCCGAAGCCCCCCCCGAACAGCCGGCTTGCCGCGCTCGCGACCACGGCGCCGGCCGGGACCTGCATCCACCAGGCGAGGCCTGGCTCGCGCTCGATCTCCACGACCCGCTCCGCCGCCGCACCAACGGAGAGCGTGCCGTCGGCGACCTGCCTGCCGACCATGATGAGCTTCGATTGCCGAGACAGGTCCATGCTGCCCGGATCGATGCGAACCACGACGGAACGCGCCCCCGCGCCGGCGCGCCCTTCGTCGAACGAGGCCAGGAAGGCGGTGGGCAGCGCGAGCATGTGCGATTTCAAGCTCAGCCGCTCGGCGACGCGACCCAGGAGCGATTCGAGGTGATGGCAGGCCATCCCTTGTCGATGAAGAGCCTGGGCCAGATGGACCACGAAGTCGACCGGACCCGGGTCAGCGGGCGCCGAGACCGCCGCCTCTTCCTCGATCTCGACGCCCGGGTCCATGGTCCTGTCGCTCCTGGCTGGCCTGCCGAAGCGGGCGGGTGCAGTCTTCCATTTCTTGGTATCCGAGGTCAATGGTCGTCACGCTGGCCGCGTTCAGAGCCGGCGTAACTCCCTTGTCCACCGTCGCGCCTTCCCGCTCGTCTCGAAGACCCCGATCCTCGCCTTCGGCGAGGACCTTGACCGGCAAGCTACCCCCGACCATACTCGGCCTCACGAGGAAAAAGGCCGTCGAAAGGTCCAATGCGCGAGAACTACATCGTTGGGGATGGGTCAATGCAGGGTTCAGGCTTGGACAAGCTGTTCGAGGGTCACCCCCCGCGGACAGCCTTTCATGGCATCTACGACCTCTCGGGGACACCCCGGATTCATGCCTACGAGGCCTTGATGCGGGGTCCCCATGGGCTTCCCTTCGAGGGACCCATGCTGGCCTTCGCGTTCGCGCACTCCATGGATCTGCTTCGGGAACTCGACCTGGAGTGCGTGCGTCGGGCCTTGGAGACAGGACCCCGGGATGGCCGGCTGTTCCTGAATCTGCATCCCATCACCTTGAAAGATGGCGGGGTCGAAGAAGTCCTCTCTCTTGCGATGGCCTCGGGGCGGACGCCCCAATCCCTGGTCTTCGAACTGGTGGAACATGGTCCGGACCAGGAATCCGAGGTCATCGGTGCCATGTCGATGCTACGCCGCGAGGGGTACGGACTGGCCGTGGACGATTTCGGAGAAGGTGCCTCCAACTTGCGACGCTTGCTTCAGCTTCGTCCCGACTACCTCAAGCTGGATCGATGGTTCGTCAATGATGCCGATCGGGATCCCGACCGCAGAGCCGTGGTTCGCGCCACGGCCCAGTTGGGCCGGGATCTGGGAATCCAGGTCGTCGCAGAAGGGGTTCGAAGCGCGGCCCTCCTCGACCTGGTCCACTCCGCCGGCATCGATCTGGTGCAGTGCTACCGGTTCATCCCCCCTGGTCTCCAGGATCCCCTGGCTGAGAACGAGGGTGAGCCTGCTACAGCCGAGGTTCTGAATCCCACCCTTCCCAGCAGTCCGGTGCTCAACCTGATGGATACCCTGGAAGAGCGATCCCTGGACGCGCTGCCCTTCGGTGTCATCCAGCTCGCGCCCGACGGGACGATCCTCCAGTACAACCGCTACGAAGAGGATCTCGCTCGGCGAAAGGCCTCCGACGTGATCGGGAAGAACTTCTTCACCGAGGTGGCACCGTGCACGGATGTCCGCGAGTTCGCCGGCCGCTTCCACGAAGGCATCGCCGCCCGGAAACTCCACGCGAGCTTCGACTACGTGTTCGCGTTCTCGCCGCCGAGAAACGTCAAGGTGACGCTCTATTACAGCGGCACGACCGACACCTGCTGGGTCTTCATCCGGGCTTGAGCCGCGCGAGGAATCCGGCGGATCGCGTGGATCGAGTGTCGGAGCTCGGGACCGCGGGCGGCCGAAGGGCGACCTCGCTGTGGCCGTGCACGAGAGGCTGGACGGTGCCTTCCCGAAGAAGGAAGCGTCCCACCTCGTCGAGCGCGTGCTCGGCGTCATGAACGGCACGCTCGAGGGAGGCGAAAGCACGAAGGTGCACGGGTTCGGGCCGTTCGTGGTGCGGCCGAAGCGCGCGCGGGCAGTTCCCGCCTGACAGAACCAGGAGGCCTACGATGGAGACGCTGTTGCTCGTGACGCTGCTGGGGTTGGGGCTTGGCGACGCTGGCGCGCAGGTGACGCCCGCGCCTGCCCGCACCACCGCCGACCTGGTGTTCACGCCCGGTCAGGCCCTCGCGCTGCCGCCGCCCACCACGAGCGGTGGGGCACCGTTGATGACCGCCCTGGCGAACCGCCGCTCGACGCGCGAGGTCAAGCCCGACGCGCTGCCGCTGGCGCTCCTCTCCGACCTGCTGTGGGCGGCCAACGGCGTGAACCGCAAGGCCGAGGGCAAGCACACCGCGGCGACCGCCCGCAACTGGCAGAGCCTGGACGTGTACGTGGCGACGGCCCGGGGGATGTTCCGCTACGACCCGGTGGCCCACGCGCTCGTGCCGGTGCGCCCCGACGACCTGCGCGCGGCCACGGGCAAGCAGCCGTTCGTGGGCGACGCGCCGGTCAACCTGGTGTACGTGTCCGACCGGACCAAGCTGGCCGCAGTGAGCGACGAGGCCGACAAGGTCCTCTACGACGGAGTGCACGCCGGTATCGTGGCCCAGAACGTCTACCTGTACGCGGCGTCGGCCGGGCTGGGCACCGTGGTGCGCGCCAACGTCGACAGGACGGCGCTGGCGACCGCCATGGGGCTGCCAGCGGCCCGGCGCGTGATCCTGGCGCAGAGCGTGGGCTACCCGAAGTGAGCGCCCGTGTCGACCATGAGGTGGAGGTGACGCTCGAAGGCGAGCAGCGGGCGTGACCGATGAGCTACGGTCCGTCGCTGCCGAAGGGAACGCTCACGGTCGCGGCCGACTCGCCGAGCGTGACCGTGACGTCGCAGGTTCCCGGCGTCGACCGGTGCAGGTTGAACACGGTGCTGGTGGTGGGCGAGAACTGGCACGAATCGTCGGCGGGGGGCTCGACCTGGACCTCTTGCGTGCCCTCCAGGCAGACCATGGCGCGGGTCGGGTCGCGGCCCACCACGATGAACGAGGTCGTGGGGCAGTCGATCCAGAGGGGTGCGACCGCGCGCCCCTCGTCGATGACGAGGTCTCCGCACTCGGCCCACAGCGCCAGCGACGCCAGATCGTTCGTGGCCACTACGTCGCGAGCGGGGCCCGGAACGCCGTCGGAGAGCAGGGTCACCGCGCCCGGCGCCACATACGAGATGATCGACTCGCCGAACTCACCCGTCGTCACCGTCGCCACGGCCGCGTCCGTGGTCGAGAACGTCGGCGAAGGCGGCCGGCCGTTCAGCTCCTGCTCGCCCCGGAGCCACGCCGCGTCGTCGATGAGCTCGGTACTCCCCGGGACGAAGCGCGTGCAGGGCGCCCAGGGAAAGTTGCGGCGGACCAACTCGAAGCGGTCGGCCGCCTGGACGATGACCCGAAAGGCGAGGGTGCCGCGATCGGTCGACACGGTGACGCGCGTCTCGCCCTCCGTGACCCCGACGAGCGACACGCCGTCGGTGCCAAGCGTCTCGACGCGAGCGATCGCCGCGTCGTCGGACGCCGCCCCAAGGACCGGGACCACCTCGTCGCCGGGCGCGAAGTACTCCGTCGCGCCGCCGCCCAGCAGCAGGTAGTAGGGGTCGGGAGGCGATCGCAGCGATCCGAGGAAGTCCTGGCAAGCGCCCGCCGCCAGCAGCATCAGGGCGGCGAGGAGCCGGGCGGGGCGTGGGTGCGTCGGCATGGGCATGGGCGCCTCCGTGGTCGTCGGGCTCGTACGGGTGGGGCGGCAGGAGCCCTGCGACACGATAGCACGTTACGCTTGGCCTCGCAGAAGAACGCGTCGGGGGAACGTGCTTCTCTCCTTGCGGTCCTGGCGCAACGGGAGGCTGCGCCGACGCCGCCCCCGTGAAGGCCTCTGCGACCCTGGGCTACGCTTCGATTCCGTCGAAGTAACCATGCCATATTATCCGTTTGTGCAAGTTATGACGCGTCGATAGACTGCAGCCGGGCTTGCGAAGTTTCGATGGAGGTGCCGCATGTTCTTCGATCCGCTCTACTTCCTCATGCTGGGACCGGCCATGCTCCTGGCGGTCTGGGCGCAGTTCAAGGTCAAGCGCACGTACAAGCGCTACTCGGCCGTGGCGACCGCCCGCGGCGTCACCGGCGCCGAGGTGGCCCGGCACATCTTGCAGGCCAACGGCATCACGAACGTGCCCGTCGAGGTGGCCGAAGGCTTCCTCTCGGACCACTACGATCCTCGCCACCGCGTGCTCCGGCTATCGACCGGCGTCTACAACGGCCGTTCGATCGCCGCGGCCGGTATCGCCGCTCACGAGGTGGGCCACGCCATTCAGCACGCGAAGGCGTACGCGCCGCTGATGCTCCGCAACGCGCTGGCGCCGGTGGCCATGCTGGGCTCGAACCTGGCCATGATCCTGCTGATGGTGGGACTGTTTCTCAAGACCATGGGGCTCGTGTACCTGGGGATCATCGCTTTCAGCGCGGCGGTGGTCTTCACGCTGATCACGCTGCCCGTCGAGTTCGACGCCAGCCGACGCGCGAAGGAGCTGCTTCCCCAGATGGGCCTCGTAACCGCGGGTGAACAGGCCGGCGTGGCCAAGGTGCTGAACGCCGCAGCGCTCACCTACGTGGCAGCGGCCATCTCGGCAGTGCTCCAGCTCGTCTACTTCCTGTTCCGCGCCGGTCTGTTGGGCGGCAGGCGTTAGGGGGGGCTCGACTCGCCGACGAGCCCGGGCCACGTGATCGTCGTGAGAAGCGCCCCTCCCGCGCATCACTCCCCTGCGGGATTGGCCGGGGGAGCCGACGGCGGCGGTCGCAGCAGGGACGTCACGATCGACCCCATGAGCAGGAGGGCCACCACGCCGAGCGACACGGCGATGGGCACCTTGACCACGTCGACGAGCAGCATCTTCGCGCCCACGAACGCCAGGACGAGCCCCAGCCCCACCTTCAGGTAGTGGAACCTCCCCAGCATCCCGGCCAGCAGGAAATAGAGCGCCCGCAGGCCGAGGATCGCGAAGATGTTCGAGGTGAACACGATGAACGGGTCCGTGGTGATGGCGAAGATCGCCGGGATGGAGTCGACCGCGAACACGATGTCCGTGGCCTCCACGACCACGAGGACCATGAGCAGCGGCGTGGCGTGCCAGCGGCCCGCTTCCTTCACGACGAACCGGCCGCCGCGGTAGTCGGCTACGGAGCGCACGACCCGGCGGAACAGTCGGAGCATCGGGTTGCGCTCCGGGTGGATCTCGCCCTCGCGATGGGCCAGGAGCTTGATGCCCGTGAAGACGAGGAACGCGCCGAAGACATAGATCACCCAGTGAAACTCCTGGATGAGCGCGGCGCCGGCCCAGATGAAGACCGCACGCATGACCAGCGCGCCGAGGATGCCCCAGAACAGAACCCGGTGCTGCAAGGGCGCGGGCACGGCGAAGTACGAGAAGAGAACCAGGAAGACGAAGAGGTTGTCGACGGACAGCGCCTTCTCGATCAAGTAGCCGGTAAGGAATTCGAGCGCGCGCTCGGGCCCGAATCCTACGTACACGCCCGCGTTGAAGACCAGCGCCAGCCCGATCCACACCAGGGTCCAGACCAGGGCCTCGCGTAGGCTGACGGCGTGAGCCTTGCGATGAAACACGCCGAGGTCGAGGGCCAGCATGGCCAGCACGAACGTCGTGAAGCCAATCCAGAGGGCCGGAGTTCCGATGCTATCCATAGGTGACCTTCTCTAGCGCGCGACTCGAGCGTGCGGGCAAGTCCGGGGGACTCTGGTTTCAACCGAAGCGATCGATGGCCTCGGCATCAGGCCACAACTTGTTCGTCCGAATCCAACGGGGTCGGCGCGGGCATCGCCCTGCTCCGCGTCCTGGTGCCGCGCTCGCGATCCTTCAGGCGCTTGACTGCTCGACCGACCGACCGCGCGGCGCTGCCTGCCGCCTGATCGATGGCCGCGTACAGGCTGGCGTTTGCTTCCTCGGCGAAGACGCTCCCCCCCGCCCGAAGGCGAACCTCGATACGGCAGGCCTTGTCTTCGCCGCCGCGCGGTCCGTTGAGATCGCCGATCGTGACGGTCACCCGAAGGACGTGCGGGGAGAGCCTCCCCAGGCTGAAACCAACCCTGCGAGTGATGTGAGCGCGCACCGACTCGTCCACCTCGACCAGTCTGCTCCGAACTCGAATCTCCACGTGACGCCTCCGTTCAAGCCGATTCGTTACCCAGAGTAGGACGGCGCCATCATTGCACAAACAGATAATAACCAGTTGACGCTACGACTGAGTCGAAGTAATGTGCCGCTCATGGAATGGGTCAACTACCACCATCTGCTCTACTTCTGGGTCGTGGCTCGCGAGGGGAGCCTCGCTCGTGCCAGCGCTGAGCTGCTCCTGGCCCAATCGACCATCAGCAAGCAGGTGCATCTCTTCGAGGACGTTCTGGGCGCGAAGCTCTTCGCCAAGAGCGGTCGGCGCCTCGTCCTGACCGAGCGCGGGCAGATCGTCTTCCGGTACGCCGAGGAGATCTTCGGCCTGGGGCGCGAGATGCTCGATACCCTTCGCGATCGTCCCGTTGGCAGGCCGTTGCGGGTGACGGTGGGGATCGCCGACGTGGTCCCGAAGATCGTCGCCGAGCGTGTCCTCGCCACCGCGCTTCATCTGCCCGAACCCGTGCGGTTGGTCTGCCGGGAAGACAAGCCCGATCGGCTGCTGGCCGAGCTCGCGTTGCACGAGCTCGACGTGATCCTGACAGACTCTCCGGCCAGCCCGAACGTGAAGGTACGCGCGTTCAGCCACCTGCTCGGCGAGTCGGAGATCATGTTCTTCGGTCGGGCCGACCTGGCCGAGAAGGTCCGCTCGGGCTTCCCAGCTTCTCTCGACGGCGCCCCGGTTCTCCTTCCTACCGAGAACACGGTCTTGCGCCGCTCGCTCGATCAGTGGTTCGAGGCCGTGGACGTGCGGCCCAACGTCGTCGCCGAGTTCGAGGACAGCGCGCTCCTCAAGGTGTTCGGCCTTCGAGGCGTCGGTCTGTTCCCGGCGGCGTCCGTCATCGCCACGGACGTTGAAACGCAGTACCTGGTGCAGTCGATCGGGGCCGTGGCGGAGGTGCGCGAACGCCTTTACGCTGTCACGGTCGACCGGCGAATCAAGCATCCTGCCGTCGTGGCGATCTGCGAGGCCGCCAAGACGGTGGTCTTCCCCCAGAAGGGCGCCTCCCGTCCGACGTAGACACCGTGGCTCCTTCGCTCGCAGCGCCGCTGCTGCCCGCCCGGAGCCCCTTCAAGAGCCCTGCTGTCAATCAGCCCAACCGGGACTTCCAGGCGATCCGACCAGGTCGTTCACTGGTCGTCGGTGCCTCGTGACGAGAAGTCGTGCACGAAAGTCCGGGTTTGGCTGGCGATCAGCAGGGCAGACAGCGACGCCGTGGAGTTCCTGGTGGGCCACAGCCTGGGACTGCGTGGGATCTATACGGATCCCGATGCTTTGCAGCTTCGGGAGGCCGTGGCCCTCATCCCTCCGCTGGGTGACGCCGGGAACGTTGTAACCCTTCGTAATCTCCTGGCATCTGAATGATGCCCGTGTCCGCCAGGATGTGTCCGCAAGTGTGTCCGGCGTTCGGTGGACACATGAAAAGCATAAGGATTACCGCAACTTGCAACGGAAAAAGTGGAGGTGCGGGGAGTCGAACCCCGGTCCGAAGAGCACTACTCGAGGGTCACTACGTGCGTAGTCGGCGTTTGATCCTCATCTCCGGCGAGCCCACCGACGGGCTTCCATCGACCAGTCCGATCAATCTCGTTGCCGCCGAGCTCGGACGGGCTCGTCGTCAACCAGCCTCACTGATGGCGTTCGGTCCTGCTCCACGAGGCGAGGAGCCGGCGAACGTCGCGGTCAATTAAGCCGCGAGAGCGTAATCGTATTCGGCCTTTGTAGGCTTGCCGCGTCTTGACGGGCGACGGCACCCCTGCACGCAACCCGGGCCTCGTGATCCCCGTCGAAACCAAGTCACCCCCGGTCTCGGAAAGAGCCTTTGTCCCCGCAGGGACGGTTGAAGCATAGGGGCATGGTCCCGAGGAAGCAAGGGGTGGACTCAGACCCCGGCTCCCGAGGCTCCGTGCTTCTCATCGCGAGCTCCGTCGCGTAAGCTCTCGGCCACGCAAGGGGAGGCTCCATGCCACGCTTCACGCGCAAGGTGTTCGTCGATCTGGCGATCTGGATGATGGCGTTCGGCGTCGCCATCGGGGTGGCCTTCCCGTTCTTCGTGATGCTGCTCGGGACGCCCCCCGAGGTCGCGCTGCGCCCGGTGTTCGTCGGGGCGTGCATGGCCGCGGGCCTGCTCGCGGGCCTCGTGAACTTCGGCCTGGCCAGGGGCGTGGTCGGGGCCCGCGTCCGTTTCCTGGCCGGGCGCATGGGGATGATCGAGGCAACGCTTCGGACGGTCACCGAGGATGGCGACCGGTCGCGCTGCACGCCCGAGAACTGCGTGGTGCGGGTCGACTCCGACGACGAGTTCGGCCAGGCGGCCCACGCCTTCAACGCGCTCATCGAGGCCCTCGCGGCCTCGCACCGCCAGCAGGACACCGTCTCGGCGTTCTCGGAGCTGCTGGGCTGCCACCTCGAGCTGCCCCTGCTCACGCAGGCCGTGTTGCACGAGCTGCTGAAGACCCTGGGCGCCGAAGCGGGCGCCTTCCTCATCGAAGGCGACGGCGAGCGGCTCGTCTCGGCGTCGCACGGGTTGCTGCGGGTCGACGACCTGCTCGTCAGCGACCACGTCGCGCGGGCGGTGAAGACGCTCGCGGACCAGAGCGTGGTGCTCCCCGACGACGTCGTCGTCGAGGGCCTGCTGGCCGAGTTCCGCCCGCGCGAGGTGCTGGCGTTGCCCGTGGTCTACAAGGGCGCGGCGCTCGGCGTCGTGGTGCTGGCGTCGACGCGGGGCTTCAGCGCCGAGGCGCGGCGGCTGGCCGGTTTGTTCCGGCATGGGTTGGCCCTGGCCCTGAACAACGCGCTGGCGCACGATCGCCTGCAGCGTCTCGCGGCGCTCGACCCCCTGACGGGGCTCTACAACCGGCGCTTCGGGCTCGATCGCCTGGCCGAAGAGTACGGGCGCGCGCGGCGCGTTTCGGGCCCCCTGGCGCTCATCATGTTCGACATCGACCACTTCAAGCACGTCAACGACACCTACGGCCACCTCGCCGGAGATCGCGTCCTCACCAGCGTGGCGCGCGTGGCGCGCGGCATCGTGCGGCAGGGCGACGTGCTGCTCCGCTACGGGGGCGAGGAGTTCACGGCTATCCTGCCAGGGGCCGCGCTCTGCGACGCGAAGCTGGTCGCCGAGCGCCTGCGGCGGGCCGTGGGCGAGACGCTGGTCAAGGAAGGCGACGCCACGATCCGCGTCACGATCAGCCTGGGCGTGGTCTCGTGCCCCGAGCTCGACGTACCCTCGCAGCAAGACCTGCTGCGCGCGGCCGACGAGCTGCTGTACAAGGCCAAGGCCAACGGGCGCGATCGGGTCGAGGTGCCGGCGTGATGGAGTGCCGCGGCCTCCCGCGTTATGGCCGTGACCTGCGGTCCGACGGCCACCGCGAGGTCGAACCGCTCGCGGGCAGCGGGAAGCCTCCCGACGTCAGCCCGTGAGCGCCCGCAGGAGAAGCTGGGCATAGAGCACCGCCGGCAGGCCGCTCGGCTCGTCCGGCCGGGGCGCCAACTGCACCTGGCAGTGCGGGCAGGCCGTGCACAGGGTCTGGGCGCCGGCCTCCCGGGCGTCGGCCAGCTTCGTCGCCCGCAGGCGGTCGGCGAGCGTTGGGCGGGTCTCGGCCAGCGGCGCCCCGCAGCAATCGAGGCGCCGGGGCCAGTCGACGGGCAGGGCGCCCGTGGCCTCGATGAGACGCTCGAAGATCGTGGGCGCCTGGGAGTCGTCGAGGTCGACGACGTCGCTGGGCCGCAGGGCGTGACAGCCGTACTGGGCGGCCACCTTGAGCCCCCGCTGCGGCGTCACGACCCCGGCCCGGATGGCCTCGACCCCGACGTCCTGGTCCAGGACCGTCAGCAGGTGCGTCACGCGGGTGGGCTCCGGCGCGCCGAGCCCGTCGGCCCGCAGCTGGCGCGTCACCGCGTCGCGCAGGGCGCCGTCCGCCCGCAGCAGGTGCTGGGCGTGGCGCAGGTTGCCGTAGCAGCACTGGCAGAGCGTCAGGATGTCGAGCCCCTCGGCGGCGGCCAGGGCCAGGTTGCGCGCGGCCAGCAGCAGGAAGGCGTCCCGCGCCAGGTGACGCGCCGGGTAGCCGCAGCAGGTGAAGTCGAGGTCGACCACCCGGACGCCCAGCCGGTCGAGCACAGCGCGCGCGGCGTGCTCGTAGTCGGGCACCTGGGCCGGGGTCCGGCAGCCCACGAAGAGAGCGTACGTCATGCCGCACCCCCCTCGCGCGAGGCGCCGGCGCCGGTTCGATCGAGCGCCCCCAGGTCGCGCCAGGCGCGGTTGCGCAGCTCGTACAGGATGTCGGTGACGCGAAGGCCCTCGGGGCAGGCCTCCTGGCACTGGTAGCAGGTGGCGCAGTCCCAGACGATGCGCGAGCCGAGCGCGAGGTCGGTCAAGCCCAGGCGCAGCAGGTTCATGGCCTTCTGCGGCGTGGCGTCGAGCCGGCACTCGCCGCCGGAGTGCTCGACGACCGGGCACACGTTGGTGCAGGTCTGGCACTGGACGCAGGCGGAGAACGCGCGCCGATCGAGGGTCAGCGACGTGGACACGGGCAGGGCGTGCCCGGGCGTGGCCGGCGGTGGCGCGGCCTTCGCGGCCAGCAGGTCGGCCCACTCGGAGGCGTCGTGCCGCTCGATCCAGGCGCGAGCGGCGGGGCGGCCGTTCGCCGCCAGCGCCTCGTCGCCGGCCGCCCACAGGTCGGTGAGATCGAGGCCGGCGGGGCAGCCTCGCGTGCAGCGGGCGCACCCGGTGCACGCCGCCGCTCCGGCGGCCAGGGCCGCGAGCCCCTCGGGCGACGGCGGCGTCCTGCCGCCCAGGCGCCGCAGGCCGTCGAGCTTGACCGACGGCAGGGCGCTTCGGTTCCCCAGCGCCGTCGCGAGCGGACGCACCGAGCAGGCCTCGTCGCACAGCCCGCAGCGCACGCACGCTTCGAGGGCCAGGGCCCGTCGGTTCGCCAGGGCGGCCGTGGAGCGCGACGTGGCGCCGGCCTGGGCCAGCAGCCCCGCCGGCACCGACAGCGCATGGAAGGCGCGCCCGAAGGGCAACCAGGCGAGCGCCAGGAAGGCGAGGACCACGTGCAGATAGAGCCCCACCTGCTCGGCGTCGAGCGTCCGCAGGGGGCGAGCCAGGGGCACGAGGCCGCGCGACAGGGGGTACGAGACGAACGCGCTGCCGATCGGAGCGTGGCAGTCCGCGCACGCCGCCACGTGCAGCTCTTCGCCGGCCTCGAGGGCTCCGCTCGGCAGCGGCGACGGCAGGTCGTCGAAGACCACGCCGAAGGCGTCGGCCCAGTACGCCTCGAGGGGGATCGCCTCGTCGCCCGACGCGACGGGGTACTCCTCGAGCATGCGATCGAAGGCCCGCGACGACACGATCTTGGCCGCCATCAGCAGGAAGCCGGTCGTCACCACCAGCGCGAGGAGCGCCACGAACAGCGGGTCGCGTCGCGTGGGGATCGGCAGGCGGCCCCGGCGTTGGCGGCGGCGCACGATCCCGACGACGAGCCCGGCGAGCACGAGCACGCCCAGCAGCTCTCGCAGCCAGAGCCAGGGGTTCAACGTCGACACGTAGCCCGGGAAGACCTTCTGCGTGACGACGCGCGCCATCGCGTGCCCGACGACCAGGCCGACGAAGCCGACGACGAGGCCGACGTGCGCGGCCCAGCGGACGGGATCGCGAAGGAGCAGCCGTCGCTGCAGCAGCACGTCGAGCAAGAACGCGACGACCAGGTGGGGCGCGCGACGGCTGAGCACGGCGCCGAGCGCTCCGCGCGTCGCGGCGGCGAGCCGGCGGGCGGCCGTCGGGCGGCCGTCGGCGGCGCCGACGTACCGCTGGAAGCCCAGGGCGACGCGAACGAGCGTCCCGCCGAGGGCCACCGCGACGGCGAGCCAGGCACCCCAGGTGAGGAAGGTCGTGCTCATGCGGCCCCTCCTCGCGTGGCGGCGATCTCCGCGATGGCGGCGCTCGCCGTGGCCAGGGCAATGCCCGCGCCGCACTTCGTGCGGACCCAGTCCTGGTGCGCCAGCAGCGTGCCGATGGCGAAGAGCCCCGGGTGGACGACGGCGCCGCCCTCGCCGAGCGGTCGGCACGTGGCGTCGACCTCGACCCCGACGCTGTTCACCGCGTGGCCGCGCGGATCGAACAGGTCGGCGCGATGCCAGGCGTCGCGCGTCGGCGGCTGGTCGACCCGCAGGCCGAGCACCGCCTCGCGGACGCCCTGGCGATCGGCGACGAGCCCGCCGCCCATGAAGCGGCCCGTCGCGAGCACGAGCGTACGCGCCCGGAGCGTGGACCTCGACGGATCGCCCTCGACGGTCAGGGTGAACCCCCGGGAGTCCCGCGCGACCGCGGAGACGCGGCCGTGGATCAGGCGCTGCACCCCGCGCGCCGAGACCGCACGCTCGAGGGCATCCTTCAGCCGCAACCCGGGCACCGAGGTGGGGATGGTCGGAAGCTCGAACACGGGGACGCCGAGGGCGGCCGACAGCTCGGTCGCGACCGTCTCGAGCCGACGGATCCCGAGCACGGGCGGGAAGCCCACCGCTTCGGCGTCGCCGACGTGCGGTCGGACCAGGTCGGCCAGGCGCGCGCGGTGGTGCTTCAGCTCGAGGGCCCTTGCGATGTGGGCCCCGTAGGCCTCTCCTACGGTGGCAGGCTCCGGGAACCCCACGCGCAGGGTGCGCAGGCCCGGCCAGCGCGCCCCCAGGCTCTCGACGACGGCGCGGGCGCTCACCTCGCGCAGCCCCTCGAAGTCGACCAGCAGGCAGCGCCTGCGGGCCGCGAAGGCCTCGGCGCCGACCTGCATGGCGCGGGGCACGCAGTAGGTCGACTTGACGGTGCCCACGCCCGTGACGACCTCGACGTTGGTGTCGCCGGGCGGGCTGTAGGCGAGGCCCGTCTCGCCGAGCGCGGCGACGAGCTCGGCGAAGGCCGCGCGCAGCTCCGCGGCGTTCCGGCAACGGTAGGGGTGCTGCGGCTGATCGGCCAGCAGCGCGGCGATGGCCGCCCAGGGGTCCTTCCAGCGCCGACCTTCGGCCACCGGGTGCACGCCCATGAGATCGAGCAGCCCCGACGAGAAGAGCAGGGCGCCCGCGTTGCCCACCTGCACGGTGTCGAGCCCGCGGTCTCCGGCGAAGACGGCCGCGGCCATGCCCGCCAGGCCCGCGCCTACGATGGCCACGTCGTGAAGGTGATCGTTCATCGCGGGAGCTCCAGGCCATGCAGGCCGCAGTGCAAGGCCTCGGCCAGCTCGGCCTCGGCCAGCTGCTCGCCCCACAGGATCGGTTGCTGCCCGCGCCAGCGCTCGCCGAAGAACTGCGCGCTCTCGCGCAGGGCGCTGTCGCCGGTGAGGATGCCGCGGTCGACCAGGTGCGCGGCGGCCCGCACGGTGCAGAAGGCCCCCTGGCAGGCGCCCTTGCCCAGGCGGCTGCGCAGGGCGATGTCGGCCAGCAGCCTGCGCTCGCCGTGCCCGCCCAGCGCGTCGGTGATGTCATCGAGGGTGCGCCGCGAGACCATCTCGCACTCGCACAGCATGGCGTCGCTCCCGTGCTCGTGCATCCAGGCGCGGGCCGAGAGGCCGGGCTCGGTCCACTCGTGCTCGGGCGCCACGCTCAACGGCTCGGTCCGCGTCCGGCAGGGCGCGCCGACGCCCAGGCGTCCGCAGACCCAGTCGGCGGTGCGCTCGGCCATCAGGCGGCAGGTGGTCAGCTTGCCCCCGGCGATGGTCACGAGGTTGGCCACCCCCGCGGCCCCGTGGTCCAGCAGCGCGAAGCCGCGGCTCACGGCGCGGCCGTCGCCCGCCCCGGCGCCCGCGGACACCAGCGGCCGCACGCCGGCGTAGGCGCGGATGTAGCGCATGTCGGCCAGGCCGGGCACCATCGCCGACGACTCGTCGACGATGCGATCGACCTCTGCGATCGTTGGCGCCACGTCGGCGAGATCCGGAACGGTGATCGAGGTGGTGCCCACGATGGAGACGGTGCCGCCGGGCATGACGATGTCGGCGTCGGAGGGCTTGCGCAGGCGATTGAGCACGTGATGGGCGACCCGCGCGTGCGTCACGAGCAGCGTGCCCTTCGAGTACACCATGGGCACGTCGACGCCCGCGAGCGCGGCTACCTCGCGCGTCCAGGCGCCGGCCGCGTTCACGACCACGTCGGCCCCGATGCGTGTCTCTTCGCCCGTGAGGCCGTTCTTCACGCGCGTGACGGCGATCCGATCGCCCTCGCGCTCGAAGGCGGTCACGCCGGTGCGTCGCAGCAGCCGTGTCCCCAGCCTCCGGGCCTCGGCCAGGCTCTGCAGCGACAGCTTGAAGGGGTCGATCGACGCGTCGGGCACGCGGTAGACGGCGATGGTCCGGGGCGACAACGCCGGCTCGAGGGCGCGCGCCTCGTCGACGGCCAGGGCACGCACGGCGATGCCCGCGCGCTCGCAGAACCCCGGGAAGTCGGCCACGTAGCGCTCGTCGTCGCCTTGCATGGCCGCGAACAGGCCCCCCGTGTCCTGGATGCACTGGGGCGCCAGGCGCTTCAAGAGCGCCCCCTCCTGGCAGCACTCGGCGGCCGCCTCCCGGTCGTTGGCGACGTAGCGGGCGCCGCTGTGGAGCAAGCCGTGGTTGCGTCCCGAGGCGCCGGCGTTGATGTCGTCGCGCTCCACGAGCACGCACGACACCCCGCGCAGCGCTAGGTCGCGCGCGATGGACGTGCCCGTGGCACCCCCTCCGATGATCAGGACCTGGGTCTCGAGCACGGCCTGGGGACCTCCCACGCTGCGACGCCGCGGGACGAGGGCGCTCCGCGGCCGCCGATCGGCCGGTTTCTAGCACGAACCGAGGTGCCCGTCGCGTGCTTCTCGAACGAATCGTCAGGCGCCCTGCAGATCCGCGCTCCTGCCTCGTACCCGCGCCGCGGCGGCGTGATAGAAGCCAAACCCCTTCAGCACGCGCGGCTCGTCGCCCAGGTAGCGCCGACGGTAGGCGTCGGCGTCGTCGTCGGCCTGCAGGTCGAGCCCCCGCCCCTCCAGGTAGCCCCGCAGCGCGTGCGGCGAGAAGCCGAAGGTCCACGACTCGTGGGAAGCTCGCAGCGTGGAGGGCACCGCGCCGTCGATCCGCCACGTGCCGTCCAGCACCGCGCGATCGACGTAGGTGAACAGGCACGTCGAGCCGGGCGCCAACTGCGCCAACTGCCCGAACAAGCGGTCCACCGCCGCGTCGTCCAGGTAGTGCAGCAGGCCCTCCAGCAGCACCACGGCGCGGGCGTTCGCGTCGAAGCCCGCGGCCGCCAGCGCGACCAGGAGCCCGTAGCGCATAGCGCTATCGGGCTCCGTCTGGGGGTCTGGGGGCCCTCCCCCAGGCGAACAATCCAGGAGCCTGTCGGTCGTGCTCTCAACGGGTTGCGTCGAAGCCCCCGATGTCGCCAATGGTGTCTCCAGCGTAGTCCGGTCCAATTCGCTACAGGCTCCTGGCGCGTCACCGCCGGCCAGGTCCAGCGGCACGAACGAGAGGGCCGCGGCCGGCGGCGGCAGGCGCGCAGCCCGGCGTTGCTTGAGGGCGCTGACCGTGGGGTGGTCCACCTCGAAGACGGGCACGCCGGCCAGTTCCCGCAGTCGCCAGGCCCGGTCGTCGAAGCCGGCGCCCAGGATGACCACCTGCCGCGCTCCGCCGGCCAGCGCCTCGCGAAGCGCGCCGTCCAGCCAGCACGTGCGCCCCAGCGCCGACGTGCGCACGCCGGGCCAGCGGCCGTCGATGACGCCGAGGATGGCGGCTCGGAGCAGCGGCACTCGCGCCAGCGTCACGATCAGGCGGTGCGTCCCGGTCAGGAACGCGAGCGACGGCGTGGCGTCGAACAGGCGCGACGACGCCGGGCGGCGAACGGCCTCGAACGCGCGGAACGCGGCCATGAAGGCGGCCGTGCGGCTGGGTCGCTGGTCGGGCATGGGGGGCCTCACGGCGGGTGCAGAGCCAGTGGACGCAGGCAGTGTAACAAGGCCCGGGGCGTCAGGGAACCCTCACGGTAGCCCGCGACTCCCTGCGTCGGACGCGAGCCACCCGAACGGAAAGCGCGCCAGCACGATCCGGTCGTAGGGCAGGATCGGGAGGGTGTCGCCCGCCTCGTACAGGCACGCGATCTCGCCGTCGGGGGTCAACGCCAGGGCGGAGTAGGCCGCCGGGCCGTCGTGCAGGACGCGCGAGGCGGCCCAGGTGCGCCCGCCGTCGAGGCTGCGCCGGACCGTCAGGTGGGCCCTGACCGCGGAGCGCTCGCTGGCGGGGTTCGAGAAGAGCAGGCCCCGGGGCGTCTGCAGCAGGCTGCCCTGGCACGAGGGATCGAGCAGCTCCTGATCGAAGGCGGTCTCGGCCCACGAGAGGCCGCCGTCCGTGCTGCGGGCGACCACGCGCCGGTGCGTCTCGGTGAGATCGCGGGCGTTCAAGAGCAGGCTGCCGTCGTCGAGCTCGGCGATCTGCGCTTCGTCGGTGCCCACTCGGAGGCTCCCGCCCAGGTGCCAGGTCTCGCCGTCGTCGCTGAAGATCACGTGGGAGCGCGACGTGCCGTCGGTGCCGTCGACGTGGTTGCAGGGCACGACGATCCGCCCGCCGGCCAGCTGGATGCTGCGACCGGGGCCGGTGGCGTAGTGGGTCCACGCGGGGAGCTTCACCTGGTCCGTGAGGTCCGTGGCGGGGCTCCAGGTCGTGCCGTCGTCCGGGCTGCGCGTCAGGTGCACGCGGCGCTCCCGGGGCGCGTCGGCGGGGTTCGTGCAGAACGGCAACCACACCTCGCCCGAGCCGCGCAGCACCACCGGGGCCGGATTGCCCGCCGTGTCGACGCCGTGGTCGACCACGACCTGCAAGGGCCCCCACGTTGTGCCCCCGTCGGGGCTCGCCTTCATGACCAGATCGATGTCACCGGTGTCGTAGATGCCGCTGTGGCGGCCCTCGCAGAAGGCCAGCACGGTCGCCCCGCTCGTCTCGATCAGGGCGGGGATGCGGAAGCGCAGGTAGCCCTCTTGTCCCGCGACGAAGAGCGTCTCCTCGACCAGCTCCGGCGTGACGACCTCCGGGTCCGCGGACTCCGGCTCGGCTCCGTCCGGGCCCGGGTCCGACCCGGCCTCCGCGACGTCGACCGGCGCCCCGGCTCCCGGCGCTCCGCACGCCAGGGCGACCGGTACGAACAGATACAGGATCCAGGTTCTCATGCGTCGTCGCCCTTGCTTGCCGTGGCCACCACGAGCGCGCGCACCTGGTCGAGGATGGCCTCTTTGCGCGCGGCGATCGCTTCGGGAGCGAAGATGGACGCCCCGCTGAAGCCACTCGAGACCTCCTCGGCAGCGAAGTAGAAGAGGTGCAGCCCCACGATGGACAGCGCCAGTTGGCGCGGATCCCGTCGCCGGAACGCGCCCGCGCCCATGCCCGCCTCGAGGAACGTCGCGGTGGCGTCGAGCGTCGCCGCGATGGTGGCCCTCCCCGGTCCCGCCGCGTAGGGTCCGACGTCGACCATCTCGCGTACGAGCAGCCGCGCCGCGCCGGGGTGAGCGCCGAGGCAGTCCACCACCAGCGCGCCCAGGCGATCGAGGCGCTCCGCGAACCCGCCCGCCTCGTGCAGCGCCCCCCCGATGTAACCGAGCAGCTCGGACACCACGCCGTCGACGACCTCGCGGTACAGGGTCTCCTTGTCGCCGAAGTGGTAGAAGAGCGAGGTCTTTCGGACGCCTCCTCGCTCGGCCACGTCGCGCATGCTGGCTCCCGAGAATCCCAGGGCCGCGAAAGCGGCGCGGGCCGCGTCGAGCAGGTGCTCACGCGGGATGGGCTGCTTGGGCCTTCCCACTCCCCGGGGGTGATCATCGGCCATGCGACAGGGCCCCACGTGCGATCAACCGCACGTCTCCTACACCACGGGCAGGCCGTCGACAATCGAATTGAC
>CAZBRS010000033.1:62653-69110 GCA_964494475.1 uncultured Myxococcales bacterium
GTGGCGCCGGGCACCTGGACCGACAACGGGGACGGAACCGTCAGCGACGGACGGACCGGCCTGACGTGGCAGAAGAAGGCCCTCAGCGTCTACGTCGACTGGCAGACCGCCGCCGACGCCTGCCTGAAGCTGTCGTTGGCCGGGCAGGACGACTGGAGGCTGCCGAGCATCGACGAACTCCGCACACTGCTGACGGGATGCCCCCCCACCATGCCCAACGGCAACTGCGACGTCATCCACGGGTGCGTCGAATGCTGGAACGACTCGTGCAAAGGCTGCGACGACTGGCAGGGCCCCGGGGCCGAGGGGTGCTACATCGATCCGGTCCTGGAAGGGAACTGCTCGTTCTACTGGACGTCGTCCTCCCTGAACGACGACCCGATCTACACGTGGGGCGTCGCCTTCTACAGCGGCAAGGTCGTCGGCCGCGACAAGGTCGCCTCCAACCCGTACCGGTGCGTCCGCGACGAGTTCTGAGCTCGTAGCGGCGGGAGGCCCCTTGAAGACCACCATCGCCTGCGTCCTCTCCAGCCTGACGCTGGTCCTGGCTGCCTGCGGAGGTTCGACGTCCCGCGACGTGACGGCCGGCCGTGACGTCGCCCCCGAGGCCGCCGAGGTCGCGTCGGCGGACGACGCGTTCGCCGACGTCGCCGGAGTTCCCTCGGAGGCTCTGCCGTCGGATCTCCCGGACGGGGACGGAGCTGACGGCGGCTGCTCCGCCGACTGCCCCGCCGGGTTCTGCGACGAGGAGCTGCGCGCCTGCCTGTGGTGCTCCGACGACGTGGCGTGCCCCTTCACCGACTGGTGGTGCAAGGCCGGAACGTGCGTCGCCACGGCGTGCGTCCCGGGGCGCACGACCTGCGACGGCGTGGCCGCGCTGAGGACGTGCGGCGCCGACGGCGAGACCTGGACGACCTCCGCCTGCGACGCTGGAGCGGCCTGCCGCGACGGCGGTTGCGAGCCGGTGATCTGCGCGCCCTCGGACCGGACGTGCGAGGACCAGAAGGTCGCCGTGTGCGACGACACCGGCACCTTCTGGACGCAGACCCACTGTCCCCTCGGCCAGGGGTGCTTCGGCGACGACTGCGTGCCCTACCGGCAGAACGTGCTCCTGGTGTTCGATACGTCCTCGTCCATGTCCAGCGTCCTCGACATGGACGCCATCCCGTGCCTCTGTGCGGGCGGCTGCCCCGCCGAACCCTTTCCGGCGTGCGAGCAGCTCGACTGCCCGCGCTCCAAGCTCGGCCTCTCCAAGCTGGTCTTCACGCAGTTGTTCCAGAGCGAGCAGGGCAAGACGGTGAGCCTCGGCATGATCCACTTCCCCCTGCGCATCGTGGCGCCGCCGACGCTGCAGTGCACCAACCCCTTCGGGCTCGGCATCGGGTGGTACGGGCAGGGCGCGTCCGACGACGACCTCATGACGGGCGACGACGGCGACCACGCCCCGGGCGACGACAGCTACTTCGAGGAGCGCCTGTACGAGATCCTGGCCGTTCCCTTCCCCAGCGCCTACGAAGAAGATCCCCTGGCGGCGGCCGGGCGGTGGGTCAACGGCGCCGAGGCCGTGGGCGCTTCGACGGCTCCCTGCGGCGACGACGCGGACTGCCCGGGCGGTTTCTGCGGGCTCGACGGGGGCCAGGCCGTCTGCTTCTTCCACACCGATCCGGAGCTGCGCGCGGTCGGCAACACGCCCCTGGGCCGCACGCTGTTCTATGCCGGCGAGTACTACCGCAAGTTCATCGTGGTGCAGGGCAAGCCCTGCCAGACCTCCGACGATTGCGGCAACGTGAACTACGTCTGCAAGGGCGGCGCGTGCACGGACCCCTACCGCAAGTGCCGCGCCAACAAGATCGTCATCCTGACCGACGGCGTCGAGTTCCCGGCCACCACGGCCACGAGCTTCTTCAACCCGGCGGTCCAGGCCAAGCGTCTTCGCCACGGCCTGGGGTGCCAGACGAGCGCCGATTGCAACGATCCGGCCTTCTGCGCCGGCGACCTGTGCGGCGGGTTCGCCTACCCCTACCGGACCGGCGGCGGCGGCCCGTTGACCGCGATCGAGGGCCAGGGCCACGAGCGGCTGTTCGACCGCGCGGGCGACCCCATCGTGGTCGCCACCTCGGTCATCGACCTCAGCGCCGAGGGCGAGGCCGCGCACCAGAACAAGCAGATCGCCGACAACGGCGGTGGCGTCTACTTCCAGGCCAACACTGGGGATCCGTCGGGCATCCTGGCGCAGATCTTCACGATCTTCGACGTGAAGGAGAACCTGGGCTGCGTGCCGGAGTAGGTCCTCCCCCGGTGGTTCCGGGTCATCACGGGCCACGAGCGGGACCGGCGAGCGGTGCGTTGACCTGCGAGGCCAGGGCGGGCTGCCCGTTTTCACGCCGAGCCTGCGCCCGTGCAGGCCCGGGCGCGCTCCTCACGGCCTGGGCACGAGGAAGAGCCCCTTGCTCGTCTCGACGTCGTCGCGCTCGCCCAGGGTCTGGCCGAAGTAGCCGTAGCGCTGCTGGTACGACGAGCCGTCGTACATCCACATCCAGTCGGGGTGGAGCACCTCCTGCCCCGTGGCCAGGTCGAGCGCCAGCACCTCGGAGCTTACGCCCAGACCGGTGGTCTTGTTGGCCACCGCGCCTTCGCCGATGACGTAGACGTGGTGCTCCGTGACCACCGCGTCGGCGACGCGATTGGCCAGGCAGTCCGAGCCGAACGTCGAGCCGGCGATGTTCTGGTAGCCGTAGGTGTCGTAGAGGTCCCAGAGGACGCCGCGGCAGTCGGTGCCGATCCCCATGACCTCGGTCTCCGACAGGGTCTGGTCGGCGCCGTTCAGGCCCTCGCGGACGAGATCCGGGACATTGACGCGATCGGCGTACCCCGCGTAGAAGCCCGGCAACCCCTCGGCGCCGGGGGCGGCGAGGTCGAGCACGGCCGTGCGGCGGCGCGACTGGGTGCGCACGCCGTCGTCGCCGGCCCAGTCGCCGGGCCGCACCGCGAGGTAGCGGCCCTTGCAATCGCCGAACGCGAAGAGCTTGGTCCGGTCGGGGCTCACGCGCAGGATCGAGAAGCCCAGGGCGTACTCGTCCAGGGGCAGATCGTACTTGTCGAGGCCCTCGCCAAGCTGCACGCGGGCGCCGCTGTCGACCTGGCCGTCGACGAACCGGAAGACCGACACCGTGCGCAGCCCGCCGATGAACGCGTGCGTGGCGCCGTTGAATTCGCCGACCCACAGCCCGGCCTGGCGGTAGGGCGGGTTGGTGCTGCACTCTTCGTAGGTTCCCGTTTTGAAAAGCGAAACGTCGTAGATGTGGTGGGCCGCGATGGCCCCGGTGGCGTCGACCTGCAGCACCCAGAGGCGCGTCAGGTTGTCGGTGGAGCGGGCGCGGCTGTTGGCTCCGGACTCGACGGCGAAGAGCATTCCGCCGTGGGCCATGACCTGGTCGAGCCGCACGTTGTGAAGGTCGGGCACCTGCGTCGCGTTCAGCAGCCGCGCGTCGGTCACGTTGCCGCTCGGCAGGTCGGTCACGTCGACGATCCACAGGGGAAAGGCGGGCTGGTGCGGCAGCGGCTTGCCGGCGCTCTCGCGGTTGGTCACGGCCAGGAACCGGCGCCCGTGGGCGTCGAGCAGGGCCGCCGAATGGGCCACGTCCAATTTATGGTCCACCCCCAGCCCGCCGAGATCGATGAAGTTGCCCTGCGTCACCGAGCCGTCGGCCCCCAGCTTTGCCGTCAGGACGAGGCCCTGCGGGTTGGCGCCCAGGTACGCCACACCCTCGTGGAAGAGCAGCTTCTCGAGGTCGCCCTCGTAGCGCGTGCCGGCCGCGTCGGCCAGGGACTTCGCGTCGACGGCCTGGCTCGTCGGGAGGAAGTCGGTCTCCTTCCAGCCGTCGAGATCGACCGCGCGCAGGCCCACGGAGTCGACGGCGACGGCGGGGTTCAGCGACGAGGCCAGGAACAGCCAGGAGCTCTCGGGCTTCAACGTCGGCGAGGGGTGCCGGTAGTAGAAGAAGTTCACGACCACGGGAGAGGCCTCGGGGTTGGTCGGGGTGAGGCTCGTTCCCAGGGCCACGTCGGCGGTGACCGCGACCTCGTACCCTTCGGCCCGCGCCGGATAGGCCACCGACGTGTCCGCCAGGTTCTTCACGCCCATGGTCCAGTCGTAGTTCGAGAGCGCGCCGTCGCTGTCGTGGTCGAGGATCGGCAAGACGTGGTAGGTGCCGGCGGCCAGGCCGCAGAACTCGAAGGGCTCCTTGTCGAAGCTGGTCTGCACCAGCTTGCCTTCCGGGTTCTCCTGGCGGCGGATGGGGTCGACCGGGGCGCTGCAGTCGGGCGTGGTGCACAGCCACACCAGCACCGGGCCGGTGCCGCAGGTCGCCTTGCTCGGGTCGCCCTGCTCGCGTCCGCAGGGGAATTTGACGACCACCGTGGGGCCCGAGACGGTCGGGGTCGGGTGCAACGACGCCAGCCGGACGACGCCGCTGACGCGGAACCCGGTCGTCGACGGGCAGCCGTTGCCCTCGATGGGCAGGACGACCTCGGCGTCATCCGGGACGCTCCCGTCGGGCAGCGCCTGATCGGCGAGGCTCGTGTCGGGAGCCGTCTGCTCGGAGACCTCGGCCGGGTCGCCGGTCTCCGGCTGGCTGACGTCCAGTGCCCCTCCGCCGCCGCACCCCAGGAGGCCCGGGGTCGCGAGCCCCACCACCAGCAAGCCACGCAAGGACCATTGCAGGACTGACATCACTCCCCCCTTCGGCGTTGCGAACTCACCAGATCTCGAACGACAGGGTATCGACGGTGCCGGCCTCGACGTAGGTGCCGTCCACCAGCATGCGGCCGTCGGCGTCGTTGACGACCACGACGCCGGCCCGCGAGCCCGAGGCGTACTGCAGCACGTACTTGAGCTGAACCTCGTGGGTGCCGCTGAAGAGGTTGCGGCTCTCGTGCAGGGTCGTGAGCTCGCGCCCAAGGACGGCGCCGAGGCTCTGGCGGCGCTTGGCGTGGGCGGCGACGAAGTCCTCGGCGGCCAGGTTGCCCCGGTAGTCGCGAGTCAGGCACGTCTCGTAGGCCTCGCGGTAGCGCTCCTCGGCCACCAGGCGCACGTAGTCACCGATCAGGGTCGCGTCGAGGCGCCGGGCCTCGGTCTGCGCACCGGTGGTGCCGGACAGCACCCGCACCAGCCCCACCACGCACGCCACCGCGAGCAGCGCCCCCGCCACGTACCCCAGCTTCATCGGCGCCCCACCTCGCGGCTACTTGGGCTTCTTGGCCCCGGCCTCGTTGGAGGCGCCGAAGAGCTTCAGCGCCTCTTTCCAGGGGTAGCGGTTGGCGAACATGCTCACCTTGGAGGTGAGCTTGCCCTGCTTGTTGAGGCCCATGGCTTCGCGCCACTGGTTCGCCGACGAGTTGGGATCGTAGTCGGCCTTCTCGCTGTAGCTGGCGCCCAGGAACCCCTCGAGGTAGGCCTTGTCGACGGGCAGCTTGAGGATGTCGTCCTTGTTCCCAGAGGCGCTGGCCAGGCCGACCGAGCTCACGTCGCCGATGGCGACGCGCTCGAGGGTCCCGGTGCCGGCCTCGCTGAACATGAGCGGCGCCTGCTTGTTCACGAAGAAGACGTTCTTGTCCAGCTTGACCCACTCGCCCTTGTTGAAGCGCGTGTGGTCGACGCCCGCAAGCACCGCGCCGCCGATGATGTTGTGGTGAATGTCGTAGCCCACCTGCGTCATGATGCGCACGCCGTAGCCCATGTCCTTCAGGTCCTTCAGGCGGCTCCACGAGAACAGGATGGTGTTGTAGGCGATCTCGACCTCGCCGTCCTTGTCGGTGGGGCCCTTGGGGCCCTTCTTGCCGCCGGTGCCGAAGACCTCGATGGCGGCCATGCGGTTCGCCACGAACACGTTGTTCAGGATCTTGAAGGTGCCCTGCTTGTGGCCGCCCTGGATGCCGAAGTTGGCGCAGTTGACGAAGGCGTTGTTCTGCACCAGCACGTCGCCGGCCGACGCGGACGTTTCGATGCGCAGGCAGGGTTCTTCGACCGTGGGCGATTCGTCGCCGTTCTTCTCGGGCGGAATGAGCAGCATGCCGGTGCCCACGCCGGCGGGCTTGCCTTCGGCCTTGCTGTACGAGTTGCGCTCGCCGGCGTCGAACACGAAGCCGTCGACGGTGAACTGGTCGCCCTTCTTGCTCTTGGTCAGCACCATCAGCGCCTTGCGCGACTTGGCGGCGCTCTCGTTGGTCGGTTGGATGAGCGTGACGTTGGCCAGCGGATCGCGCTTGCCGAAGTCTTCCTTGTAGCCGCCGAGCAGCGTCACGGGCTCCTTGACCTCGATGAAGCCCTTGCCGCGCACCCCGAAGTAGTTGCCGGCCGCGACGTGGACGGTGTCACCGGCCTTGGCCTTGCCGATGGCCACGTCGAGGTCCTTGATGGGAGCGGCCTTGGTCCCGTCGGCGCCGTTGTCGCCCTTCG
>CAZBRS010000034.1:0-66273 GCA_964494475.1 uncultured Myxococcales bacterium
GTCGATTCGCGCGATTTCCGCTGCGAGGGGTCGTCCTCGTGGTCGCGGGCCTGTTGGCTGGCGTCCCCGCGGGCGTGGGCCTGGGGGCCTCGACCGATGGCGGCGAGGCTGGAAACGGGCCGTCCGGGATCGGCTTTTCCGAGGTGAACCTCCAGCCGGGCAACCGGCTCCGAGACAGCCGCGGCGACACCGCGTTGATCCTCGAGCACCTCGCCCCCCAAGAGGGCGACGTGATCGTCGACGTGGGGGCCGGCGCGGGCTACTTCGCGTTCAAGCTGGCGCGCCTCGTCGGCGAGGAGGGCCTAATCCTGGCGACCGAGATGGATCGGCGCATGTTCTTCGCGATGGCCGACACCGTGCGCAGCGAAGCCGTTCACAACGTGATCCCCCTTTACGTAGGCCCGGAGGACCCCGGGCTCCCGCACCTCGGCTGTCGCCTGGCCGACAAGGTGCTGATGGTCAACCTCTTCACGTTCTGCGACGCCGCGGCCGCCCGTTGCTACTTCGCCGAGCTCGTGGAGTACGTGAAGCCCGGCGGCCGGGTGGTCGTCTACACGGATCAGAGCGGGGCCTCTTCGCTGAACGCCTGTCCGGTCCTGACCGAGGCCCAACTGCGCGTGGCGACGGCCGAGCACTTCGACGTCGCGATCAACGTCCGCGCCAGCCGGGACGGAGAGCTGCTGGAGGGCGCCCGCGGTACGGGCTACCTGATGGTCCTCCTTCGGCGTTAGCGCGAGCGGAGCTCTTCGACCCGCCGCAGCAGGGTGATGCGACCACCGACGTCGGCGGCTCTCGGCCTCGGCAGGTCGACCTCGACGACGGCCTCGACGCGCGCGGGTCGGTCGGTCAGGAAGACGATGCGATCGGACAGCGAGACGACCTCTTCGAGATCGTGCGAGACCAGCACGGCCGTGAACCCGCCCTCGCGCCAGGCGTCGAGCAGTTCGTGATGCATCGAGGCCCGGGTGCCGGGGTCGAGCGACGCGAAGGGCTCGTCCAGGAGCAGCAACCGGGGCTTCACGAGCAGCGCCCGAGCCAGGTCGACCCGCTGGCGCATGCCGACCGAGAGCTCGTGGGGCAAGAGGTTCAAGGCCTCGCCCAGCCCCATGCGCACGAGCAACTGGCGCGCGTCGCTGCGCACGTCGCGGGCGCGGCGCCCCCGGCACTCGAGGGCGAACGTGGCGTTGTCGAGCGCGTCGCGCCAGGGCAGCAGCAGCGGGCGCTGGAACACCACGGCCAGGTGCTCGCGGTCGACCTCGAGGGTGCCCCCCGTGGGCGGCTCGAGGCCCGCCAGGATGGCGAGCAGCGTGCTCTTGCCGCACCCGCTCGGTCCGACGATCGAGAGGAACTCGCCCGCGCGTACGTCGAGGTCGACGCCGGCGAGCACGTCGGGCGCGCCCGGCTCGGTGCCGGGGAAGCGTTTGCGCACGCCGCAGAGCCGGACCGCGAACGGACTGGCCGAGGTCGGAAGATCGTCGCGCTCAGCGGTAGGCTGCATCACGCCACGCCCCGAGCCTGGTCTCGGTCCTGCGGATCAGGCTCGACAGCGCCAGCACGAACGCCGCCACCAGCGTGATCAGGACGAAGAAGAGATCGACCTGGAAGTTCTGCGAGTAGGCGTTCAAGCGGAAGCCGACTCCCTGGCTCGACGAGAAGAGCTCGACGATCAGCACGCCCACCATGGCGTAGTTCACGCCCACGCGGAGCCCGCTCAGCACGTAGGGGGCGATGGACGGCAGGAGCACGCTCCACAGGATCTTCCGGCGGCTCGCCCCATAGGCGCGCGCCAGCAGCACGAACTGCCGATCGATCGACTGCACCCCCGTGACCGTCGACGTGAGCACGGGGAAGGCGGCCATCAGGGCGCCCATGAACACGCGCGCCCCGAGCCCCGTGCCGAACCAGATCATGACCAGCGGGCAGAGCACGATCTTGGGCAGCGCGTTCAGCGCCACCACGTAGGGGTTCACCAGGTGGAAGACCGCGCGGGAGGCCCCCATGGCGATCCCGACCCCGGCGCCGGCGAGCGCGGCGACGCCGAAGGCCAGCGCGAACGACAGCAGCGTGGTGGCGAAGTCGGCGTTCCAGCGACCGTCGGCGAGCCCCTCGGCCCCCACGGCCACGATGGCCGAGGGCGCCGAGAGCAGCACGGGGCTGACCCAGCCGGCCGCGCACGTGACCTCCCACAGGCCGAGCACCACGGCCAGCGAGACGAACGACAAGCCCCACCGGCGAACCAGTTCGGTCATGGCGCTCCGGTGCTCGCAGGCGCCGGGGCCGGCGTCGGTGCGGGCGGCGCCGCGAGCCGGGCGGCGAGCTCGGCGCGCGCGGCCGTGGCTCCCGTGAACACCCCCTCGGCCGCCAGCTCACGCACGATGGAGCCGTCGACCATGTCGGCCACCTTCAGCGCCCCGGTCTTCTCGGCGAAGGCGGGATCCTGGGCCAGGTAGTCGAGCGCGACCTGCAGCGCGCGCTCGTCGGGGAGGGGCGGGAACGAGTACATGAGCGGTCCGCCCTCGGCGTAGTTCTCGCGGGCGTCGCCCAGGGGCGCGCCCAGCTTCTCGTACACAACCTGGAGCGCTTCGTCGGCGTTGGCAAGGTAGAACTGCTGGGCCTCGGCCAGCGCCCGCACGAAATCGGCCGCCACCGCCCGGTTCTCGGCCAGGAAGGCCCGCCGCGCCACCAGGGTGAGGTAGGGCGCCGGCTCGTCCCACGCCCGGGGGTCGGCCAGCACGTTCAGGCCGAGCGCGCGCACCTTCGAGGTCGGCAGCGCCGAGCTGATCGCGTCGACCTTGCCGTCGACGATGGCCGCCAGCCGCGCCATCTCCTCGCCCAGCACCTGGACCTTCACGCCGTCGCCATAGGCAAGGCCCCACTTGCGGCAGAGCACGTACACCAAAAAGTCCTGGGGGCCGCCCAGCACCGGCAGGCCCACGGTGCGCCCCTTGAGGTCGGCCGGCGTGCGCACGTCGGCGCGCGTGACCAGGCGGTGGTAGTGCCGCGAGACGAGGCTGCCGAACACGACCAGGTCGGCGCCGTGCAGGTTGGCTTTGAGGGCCGAGTCGCCGCCGGCCATCCCGATTTGCAGGTCGTTCGCGAGCAGGCCCTTCATGGTGGGAGGCGAGCCGCTGAGGGTCACCACCTCGACGTCGAGGCCGTGGCGCGCGAAGAAGCCCTTCTCCTTCGCGATGTACGCCACGGCGTGCACGTACGACGCGATGGCGAGGCCCACGCGGAGCGGGCGCAACGTCGGGGCCGGTGCGGGGGCCGGCGCGGGGGTTGTTGCGGGGGCCGGCGCGGGGGCCGGCGCGGGCGCAGGATCGGGAGCGGGCGCTTCCTTTGTGCACGACATCGGCAGGAGCAACGCCACGAGCAGGAGGATCGTGCTGGTCTTCTTCATCGGGGCCTCCAGGTCAGAATTTGAACAGCAGCTGGGCACGAGCCTGATGCGACGTCAGGTCCTCGGATTCGGGGGTCTGATCGAGCAACCAACCGTACTCGATCTGCAGCACCGTGGCATAGCCGTGCAGGAAGACGTTGAGGCCCGCGGTCGCCTCGATCTGGTCGTCGTCACTGATCTCGGTGTTGGGCCTGACCAGTGAGCCGCGCGCGACCAGTTCGAGCCGCTTCGGCAGAAGGAAGTAGCCGGCCTGACCATAGCCGCCGAAGGCGCGGATGTTCCCGTCCTGGTTCTTGTCGTGGCTCTTCAGGCTGGCCTTGAACGCGTCGTCGGGCTGGTAATTGCGGAAGAAGAACTCGCTGATGAACGTGAAGCCGCGCCACATGAACGTCAGATCCCCTCCCACCAGGAGCTGCTTCGTATGGATCGAAGGCTGATCGAAGCCGTGGTCGTCAGAGCGCTTCACGTAGAAGGTCTTCTCGGCCGGGTTGTAGACGGCCCCCAGGCCCACCAGGAGCTTCGGGCTCGCGGTGCCCTCGAAGTCGCTCTCGAGGTCGGGAACGGGACCGAGCGGGTTCGTGGCGACGCGCGCGGCCAGCAGCAGGTCGGTGTTGTCCTGCTTGTTGCTCGTGCCGCTGCCGTTGTAGACGCCCGCCTGGTACTCGAAGAGTCGGTTCGCGAAGCCGCCCTGCAGGGCGAGGCCCACGTCGTAGCCGTGGCTGAAGGGCGCCTGGGCGATCGAGTCCGACGCCAGGGCGTGCTGCCAGGGGGTGAGGATGAAGGCGCGACAGAAAGGCACCTTGAACTGGCCGGCCCGAAGGCCGATCTCGGGCAGGGGCTGCCACGTCACCGCGTAGTCGAGGAAGGGGGTCGAGCGGGTGAGCTCGAGGTTCACGAAGGCGCTGAGGTCGTCGAAGAGCGTGGCGGTCACCGTCAGGCGAGCCCGACGCAGGGTGAACTCGTTGGTCACGAGCTCGTGGTCGTAGGCGCCGGCGGTCTTCGTGAACGTGGTCGTGACGTCGCCCGTGGCGGGGTCGGCGAAGGAGGAGGAGCCCCACTTCGAGGTGGGGCCGTCCTGAACCAGGGCCCCGTACATCACGTGCGTCCAGCCGCCCACCTTCAGCTTGAACTTGCCGTCGGCCGTGCGCGCGTTCAGCCCCTTGTCGAAGCTCCAGGTGACGTCGGTGTCGGCGGAGGGGCTGGACGCCGCGTCGGCGGCGTGGGATAGATGCGGAGACGCCTGGAGGAGGAACAGGGCGACGACGACGCGCGCGAGCCAGGGGGTGAACGACGTGCGAGCGGACATGCCGGACTCCTCGCGGTAGGTGGTCGGGTTGGGCTAACAACCCATTATTGGGGCTATTTGGTGCATTAATGACGTATCCGTCAAGGGGAAAGAGCATGCCACCCGTGGTCGAGACCGCGTACGACTTTTCGGTCCTCCGCGAACTGCGCCGACAGGCCGGGGTCACCCTCGAGGCTGTGGCCGCCGCGACCGGCGTGAGCTTCTCCACCCTCACGCGCATCGAGACCAACCAGAACCTGCCGAGCCTCACCACGCTGAGCGCGCTGGCCAGGTACTTCGGGCAGAGCCCGGCCCGACTGCTCGAGATGGCGGGGCCGGCCGTGATCGAGCAGGTCGAAGAGCAGCTCGAGGAGTTGGGCGACGTGCGGCGGCGCGGCGTCACCTTCCCCGACGCTCGGCTCATCATCGGCGAGGCGCGGGCCGGCGACCTGTCGCAGCGCCCGCATCGCCACGAGGGCTACCACCAGCTCCAGTGGGTGCTCGAGGGGCGCATGGTGTCGAAGGTGCAGGGCCGCGAGGTGCCCATCGAGGCCGGGCGGGCGGTGCGCTTCGACGGCGGCTTCGAGCACGTCTCGCACTTCGTCGAGGACACCCGCTACCTGGTCGTGCTCCTCCCCAAGCGGGCCCGGTGATGGAGGCGGGGCTCCACCCCATCGCCGGGGGTGCGTGCGCGCTCGGCTCGGCGGCCGCGTGGGCCGTCGCGTCGCTGATCTGGGCGCGCCTGGGGCGGCGCGCGTCGCCCTGGTCGCTGAACCTCGGCAAGGGGCTCATCAGCCTGGCCCTGCTCGGCGTGGTGCTCGCCTGGCACGGCTTCGGCGCGCTGCCGCCCGCCGGCTGGGGGCTGCTGGCGGTGAGCGGGCTCATCGGGATCGGCCTGGGCGACTCGGTCTACTTCGCGGCGCTCGTGCGGCTCGGCCCCCGCAAGATGCTCGTGGTCACGACCCTCATCCCGGTGGCGGCTTCGGGGCTGGCCGTGGTCTTCCTGGGCGAGCGCCCCGGTCCGCGCTGGGCGTTGGGGTCCGCGCTCTGCCTGGCGGGCGTCGCGTGGGTGCTGTGGGAGCGCCTGCCGCCCGAGTCGGCCGAGGCGCGGCGCGACCGGCGGGGCGCCCTGCTGCTCGCGTTGGCGACGGTCGGCCTCGAGGCGCTGGGGACGTTCCTGTCGAAGCTCGGCATGGGCCAGGGCGGCACGGCCGGGCCGCTCGAGGCCACGTTCGTGCGGCTGCTGGCCGGCGCGATCGGCGTGGCGGGGCTGGGCCTCGCGCGGCGCGAGCTCGTCGGCTGGCTCCGCGGCTGGGTCGAGCCCGGCTTCGCGGGCTCCCTGGTGATCGCGTCGGTGGTGGGCACGTTCGTGGGCATCGGGCTCTCGATGGCCGCGCTCTGGCTGACCGACGTGTCGCTGGCGTCGGTGTTGAACGCCACCACGCCCCTGTTCGTCGTGCCCCTCGCCGCACTGGTCCTGCGCGAGCGCGTCACGGCCCGGGCGGTGCTGGGGGCGCTCACCGCGGTGGCGGGCGTGATCGTGCTCCTGCTCCCGAGTTGAGGCGCTACTCGGGCATCCAGGGCTGGGCGAGCTCGGGGTAGGGCAGGTAGCGGCGCTGGTAGAAGGCCATCACCGACTCGTCGGCCACGAAGCGCCCGCGCGGGGTCAGGCGGAGGGCTCGGGCGTTCCGCTCCAGCAGCCCGTGGGCCTCGAGGTGCGCGATGGCGGGCGCGAAGTACGTGTCGGCGTCGAAGCCCAGGCGCTCGCGGAACGCCCGTTGGCTGACCTGGCCGTTCTTCAGCGGCGAGACCACGCTGCGGCGGGCGTCGGTGTCGCTGTCTCGGATCAACCCGCGATCGAAGGGGGGCAGCCCGGCCTCGATCGCCCGTACGTAGCCGTCGAGGTCGACCGCGATGTTCTGGGTGAAGACGCGTCCGTAGTTGGACCACGACGAGGGTCCGAAGCCGGCGACGTCGGTGAGGCGGATGCAGTAGTCGGCCATGTACTGCGTCACGTGCGCGGGCGTCGTCGCGAAGATGCGCGTGAAGTGCTCGTCGCGACCGTGGCCGACCGAGACCACGTTGCCGATGGCCTTCATGAGGTCGGCGCGCGTGCGCGCGGGGAACTCGTCGTTCTTTTCGCGGAACTCCTCGAGGATTCGGCCCTGCACGTCGCCGTGCCGCTCGATGCGCAGGCGGTAGAGCTGCCATGCGTCGGCCCCGGAGCGCACCGCTTCGAGCAGGCTGTGGGCCCAGTCGTCGACGCTCTGACCCGGGTAGCCGTAGATGAGGTCGAGCGACAGGCTGGCGAAGCCGGCCGCGCGGATGGCGTCGACCGCCGCGAAGCAATCGGCGCCCGTGTGCTTGCGACCCATGCGGGTGAGGATGGCGTCTTCGAAGCTCTGGACGCCCAGGCTGATGCGGTCGACGCCGCGCTCAATCATCTGGCGCAGGCGTGACGCGCCCACCTCGCCGAGCAGCGACGACGGCTCGGCCTCGACGCTGAACTGCCGGCAGGCCGAGACGTCGACGTGGCGGTGCAGCGAGTCGAGCAGGCCCCCCAGGCGACCCGGATCGAGCCACGTGGGCGTGCCGCCCCCGATGAGCACCGACGAGGCCGCGATGCGATCGACACCGAGCGTGCGGCACATCTGCGCCATCTCGCGATCGAGCGCCGCGAGGAAGCGATCGACCTCGGCCAGCGGCGGGTTCACGCGCACGTCCCAGTGGCAGTAGCTGCAGCGGAAGAAGCAGAAGGGCACGTGGATGTACACGGCCATGGGCCCCGTGCTGGCCAGCAGGCGCCGAGCCACGACCTCGCGGGCATCGAGGGGGCCGTACTGGGTGAGCGACGGGTACGTGATGACGGGCACGAAGCGCCCATCGGCGGGCAGCACGCGGGCCGCTCGGAGCGCCGGCAGATCGAAGCCGTCGAGCAGCTCCTGTCCCCGGGCGATCCACTCCTGAAGGGTTGACAAGAAGGGCCTCCGATCCGGCGGGCGCCGCGAGCAAATTGGATAGCCCAGAGCGACCCGGATAGCAAGCATCGGGCGATTAAACGAACGCGGAGCGCCCGTCAGGTGAAGGGTTGGAGTTCGGAGGTTCCGAACCGCGCGGCGTATCGGCGATCGATTCCCGGACAGCCCGCCGCAGCCCTGCAAGACCGGCAGGCATCGGCGAAGACGCCTCTCTCGCTATCGACGGCGTCGACCGCGACGACGCCTCGTCCGTCGGCGTCGTCGAGCACGTGCGTGACGCCGAAACCGGCGCGATCCAGCCGTGGCACGCTGCAGCCGGGGGGGAGGCAGGTGGGGAATCCCTCGAGGCAGACGTCGAGGCGAAGCCCGGTGGCGACTTCGATCACGCGCGCGACGGGCCCGGACACCTCAGCGTACGTGAGCGCCACCTCCGGTTGCGATCGGCCGTGAAGATCGAAAAGGGGAAACGCGAGCTTGAGGCCGACCCGCGCGCCCGCGTCGGTCGCGACCCAGCGGGCCAGGGCTTCCAACTCGGCGAGGTTCGTCCGCTGCATGACGCAGTTGACGAGCACGGTGAGCCCGGCCTCGACGCCCTCCCGGATCGCCGCGACGGCCTCGTGCCATGCGTCCGGACCGACCCCGCAGAGCCGGGCGTGGGTCTTCGGCGTTCGCCCGTGGAGCGAGATCACCATCCGGTCGAGCCCGGTTCGGGCGAGGCGGGCCATCTGCGCCGGGTCGCCGAGCCCCCGCCCCGTCGTGATCAGGTCCCACACCACGCCATGGCGCCCGAGCAGCCGGGCCGCGTCCTGGAACGCCGGGTGCGACGCGGGCTCTCCGCCGGAGAGCACGACGCGCCGGAACCCGAGCGCGAGCACGTGTTCGAGGCGGCCGAGCGCCTCCTCGGCCGGCAGGTCGGCGTACGCGGGCTCCCGAGAGAGCGGGCACATGGGGCACGCCTGGTGGCAGCGTTGACCGAGCCGGACCAACACACCGGAGCGCGGCGTGAGGTGGGGAGGTTCCGGCGCGCACTTGCGCAGAGGGCTCAACGCGGGCTCACCACTCGGAGACCGGCAGCGCATGGCCGGACAGAGCGAACGCCAGCCCCAGCAGCGTGGCCAGGAACCCGCCGATCAGCATGACGACGGGCCAGGAGAGCGGCTCGACGAACAGCACGGCGCTGTCCGGGTGGGCAGGATCGTAGTGTACCAGGACCTGATCCGGCAGGCTGTCGACCACGGCGTGTGCTTTTGCCTCGACGTAGACGGGCACGGAGGTGCGCAGCGCGTGGCCTTCGTAGCTTCGGCCCGCGACCTCGTAGAGGTAGGTGACGCGCGGCTCGTAGGCGGTCCAGGGCTCCGAGCTCCGTCGGCTCTCCACGACCGACCGCGCGACCACCCGGCCGTCCACTACGGGCCAGGCGCGCGTGCGCCAAGCCCGCACGAGATTGGTGATGCCCCCGGCCACCAGCGCGATCCCGATCAAGGTAAGGATGATGGCAGGCATTCTCTTCCGCATTTCGTGAGGGGTGTCAGTCCGCGCCCAGTCCGGCCAGCCGCTCGCGGGCCAACTCGGCCAGAGGGCCCTGGTCGTCGACCAGTTCGCGTACGCGTTCGAGGTGCTCCCGCGCGTCGGTCAGCCGGCCCTCGTCAGCCAGATAGAGCGCCGCGTTGGCGAGCAGTTGGGGGCGCTCCCAGGCGAGCGCGCGGGGTACGGCGGCCAGCAGTTCGGGGATGCGTCGCCGCTGGTCCCGATCCGGCGCGTTCAGCCGCAGGTGAATCGCGTTGCAGCAGGCGTCCCAGCGTTCCCCATCGGCCTCGAGCGAGGCTTCGTAGTGGTCCAGCGCCTCGGCCTCCCGACCCGCGGCGTCGTCGAGCATGCCGGCCAGGTAGTGCCACTCGGCGCGCTCGCCGTTCTCCAACGGCGCGACGTCGAGCCTGGCCGTCACCGTGGCGCAGTCGGCCCGGCGCCCCAGGTCGAAGAGCACCCGCGCCACATGGAGCTGAACGGCCGGCCGACGCGACGCCGAGGCCTCCAGCAGGCCGGCGACGATCTCGTCGACCGCCGGCACCACCCCCAGCGCAGGAAACGTCGGTTCGAGGCGGGCCGAGAGGAGCAGCGCCATCAGGTCGAGGACGACGGCGACGCCATCGTCATGGTGGCCCTGGCGCGTGAGCCGCGAGAGCAGGATGGCACCCACGACCCATCCGGCGTCCTTGTAGAGGTCGACCAGCTTCTCGAGCGCCTCGGGCGTCTCGGGTGCGGCTTCGTAGGCGCGCGCCAGCCAGCCGACCGCTGCCGCTCGATCGCCGCGGGTCCACCGCCCGTCGGCCAGGGCCTCCATGGCTCGCACGTGCCCCGGCTCGACCTCGAGCACCTTCAGGAGCGTGTTCTCGGCATCGCCCGGACGACCCGCGGCCAGTTCGACCTTGCCGAGCGTATACAACCCGTCGGTGCCCGGGTCGCGATTGGCCGCGCGGCGCGCGCAGCGCTCGGCTTGCGCGGGCTCGCCCGCGTGCAGGAAGGCCACTGCGGCCACGCGCAGCGCCGTGGGGTCATCGGGGCCGAGCTCGATCGCTCGCGCAGCGTGGCTCCGGGCCTCGTCGCGGGCTCCGGTGAGCGACGCGATCAGGGCGCGCCCCGTGGCTCCAGCTATGGGGCTGTCGCTCTCGGCCGCCGCGACCCCTGCTCGGGCGTCGTCCAGCTTGCCATCGCGCACCAACAACGTGATCCGGTCAATCCACGAAGCGTCCATGCTCACCTGCCGGTTCTACTAGGCCCGAGAGTCGTCGTACGGCACGTCGATTCACGGGCGTGTTGGGGTGCGGGCAGTGCCCGCACCGGGCGTCTCGCGCACCAGCTTGCCGAGGGCCTTCAGTTCGTGCAGGGCAAGGTCGCGGAGCATCGCGCTGGTGATCGCGCCGTCGGCCATGGCCGCGCGGTACGCCGCCCGGAGCGCGATCGTGCGGATGCTCCCTCCGGCAAGCTCGAACTCCCGGGCCAGCCCATCGACGTCGACGTCGGGCGCGAGGTGCCCCTCGGGCAGCACCCGCAACCAGATGAGAGCGCGCGCAGCGGCGTCGGGCGGCGTGAAGCTGACCTTGAACGTCAGGCGGCGCTGGAACGCCACGTCGATGCTGTCCTTCAGGTTGGTGGTCAGGATGGCGAGCCCCGGGTGGTTCTCGACCAACTGCAGCAGCAGCCCCACCTCCATGTTCGCGTAGCGATCGACCGAGCGTTGCACCTCCGTGCGCTTCGAGAAGAGCATGTCGGCCTCGTCGAAGAGCAACACGCAGCGACCCGCGCGCGCCTCGTCGAAGATGCGCTGCAGGTTCTTCTCGGTCTCGCCGATCCACTTGCTGACGACCTGCGATACGTTCACGGTGTAGAGGGGTAGCGCCAGCTCCGACGCGATGACCTCGGCGGCGAGTGTCTTGCCGGTGCCCGGATCGCCGTCGAACAGGCACACGATGCCGAGCCCCTTCTGCAGGCGCTGGCCCAGGCCCCAGCGTTGCTGCACGGTCTCTCGCACCCGCTCGGTGGCGACGATCTCGTCGATCTGGCGAGCGAGGGGTTCGGCCAGCACCAGGTCGGCGCGATCGCGCTGGATCCAAGTGCGCCGCGCGCCCGAGCCGAGCCCGCGGAGTTGCTGGGTCGAGGCGCCCAGGCGCAGCGCCTCGTGGTCGACCACGCCGTCGCGGGCAGCCAGGCCGGCCACGCGCAGGGCGTTCTGGATGCCGCGACCCGAGAGGGGCCACGCGTCAGCCAGGGCCGCGAAGTCGACGTCACGCGCGAGCTCGACGCTGGCCGGGACGTTCAGCTCCCACGTGAACGCGGCGAGGCGTCGGTCCTGGGGCCGCAACTCGTGCTGCAGGAGCACCCGATCGCGGACGGCCACGCCAAGGGCGTCGGGCGACTCGGCGGTGATCAGTACGACCACCTCGTGTTCGTCGAGCAGGCGCCGGAAGCCGCCACTCACCGACGTGCGTTCGCCGCTCGGCACGTCGGAGGACGCGTCGCGGAGCAGGCGCTCGGCGCCATCGAGCAGCAGCCAGGCCCCGGTGAGGGCGGCTTGCTGGAAGGCAGTGGCCAGGCAGTTCAGGGAGTCGGCGGGGTTGAGCCCCTCGACTACGTTCGCGTCGATCTCGAGCAGCGGGACCCCGGCTTCGCCGGCCAGGGCGCGTGCGACCAGCGACTTACCGCTGCCACGCGCCCCCGCCAGCAGGGCCAGGCTGGCCCTCGGCGGGCGGAAACCGAGCGCTGGCGCGTCGAAGCGTTGGGAGCGGGCTAACAAGGCTGCCAGTTCGCGTAGCGCCGTGACGCCGTCGTGGGGCAGCGACACCTGGTCGAGCGTGACGTCGGAGGTCGCCAGCGAGGCCGTGAACGCCAGCCGTTCGTCGACGCGCAGCTCGCCCAGCAGGAACGAGATCACGAACGGGGCAGCCTGGAAGGGGCGAGCCAGGGGCTCGCGTGGACCTCCCTGGGTGGGCCAGTTCAGCAGTCCGGCGCGGGAGAGCGCCCCGGTGGCGTCGACGGCAGCGAGGGCGTCGAGGCGCTGCTCGGCCTGGCCTTCGAGCAGGCGCTGGATCAGCCAGGGTGTGGGCCGCGCCTCGGCCAGGGGCGACTGGGCCGCTGCGATCAGCGCCGAGAGGTCGGGGTCGGTCGCCGAGCCCACCGCCAGCCACAGGATCTCCTCCTCGAGCAGCGTGAGCGATAGCCGCGCGCGCAGCGCGTGGACGGCCAGGTCGGCCTGCGAGGTCTCGAGGCGCCGCCAGCGTTGCTCGAGCATGGCCCTACGTGCGTCGGCCTCGGCCCGCAGCGCGCCACGGCCGTCCGGGTCCGAGCCCAGGGCGAGCAACCGATCGCGCAGCCCTGCCAGGCGATCGCGGAAATATTGGCGGTTCGAGGTGCTCATGGGTCTCGGGTGCGCTTGGAGCGCGAAGTTCGAAGACTGCCTCACCAACTGGTCACGGCGTCATAGAAGGCCCCGGCGGAGTCGGCCACGAAGCCGGCGGCCGCCGAAGCGCCGTCGGCGATGGCCGAGCCGATCGCCTTGGCCTTCTCGATGCCGGCCTTGATGGCTTCGTAGATGGGCTCGATGTCCTTACCGGGCTCGAGCCCGAGCTTGCTGGTCTGGAAGCCCTTCTCGTCGAAGTAGATGCCGGTGAGCTTCAGGAGCTCGAGATCCATGAATTTGTAAGCGAAATCCATCATCTTGGCGAGCTTGACGCCGATCTTGCCGGTCATCCCGAGCTTAAGCCCTCCCACGAGCGTCCACCCCGAGGTCTTTTTCGTGAACTTGGCCTCGCCCGTGAGCTTCGGTGCCACGTTGGCGTAGACTTCGGCCAGTTCGGGGGCGCCGTAGCTGAGACCGAGCGCCACCTGGCCCTCGACGCCGAGCGAAACCGACAGGTCGCCCTTCTTCTGTCCGCCGTAACCTACCCCGCCCTTGCCGACGACCTTGACGTTGGGCTGGATCTTCCAGAACAGGCCCGGCACCGGGGTCGGTGACAGGAAAGGCGGGGTCTTCCAGATGGTGTATTCGTAGGAGCGCTCGAAGGCCTCGGCGCTGAACGTCCAGCCCATGCCGAAGCTGTCGGCAGCGAGCGCTGGTTCGGCCTGATCGCGGGCCGCACCCAGCACGCCGGAGGCCTGGCTCCCCAGGACCGACGACGCGGGCTGCCCGGCGTTGACCGCGGCCTCGACCTTGCGCGCCTCGGCTTCGCCCGAACGATCGATGCCGTCGGCCGAGCCTCCCGACGTGGCCGGACCGCGGCTCTGTTGGACCACGTGCGTGAGTTCGTGGGCGACCAGGCCCGGCGATGGTGACGTGCTCTTGAAGGCCACGTCGGAGCCCATGGCGTAAGCGTGCGACCCGAGCGACGCGTTGGCCCCAGCGGCCGCTGCCCCCGTGTGGGCCCTCACGCCGGAGAGGTCGGCGCCGAACGAGCGCTGCATCTCGGCCCGGTGAGGCACCTCGCCCCCACCCCCCGAGAAGCCGGAGCGCGCGACGCCGGCCGCGCTCTGGGATCGGCCCGTGAGGTCGTGCGAGAGGCGGGAGGCCACGTCGCCGGAGCCCGCGAACGAGCGCGCGACGGCGCTGGGGTCGGCCTTGAGCGCCGGTCCGCGAGTCGACGTCCGGCTTGCCTTCTGCAGCGCAACTGCTGTCATGGTGCCCCACTCTATGAAGTCGCCCCCCGGGTCGCTTATTGACTCGGAATCAGGGCCGGTTGTCAAGCAGGCCCGCTGCGACCCGGGTTGCGCTTTCCAATCGTCGCCGGTATCGTTCTCGACCATGAACGAGAGCCCCCCCGCCGACCCGCGCTTTTCGCTCGTCGAGTTGATCCGTACGCTCCGGCCCCACCAGTGGTTGAAGAACGCCTTCGTGCTGGCGCCGCTGGTGTTCGCCCGGCACCTGTTCTCGGCGGCCGACCTGGGGCGCGCGCTGGCCGCCCTGGCGCTGTTCTGCCTGGTGGCGGGCTCGGTCTACATCGTGAACGACGTGCTCGATCTCGGCGAGGACCGCGCGCACCCCACCAAGCGTCATCGGCCGCTGGCGGCGGGGCGGCTGGGCGTTCGCGACGCGCTGGTCGCCATGGGCGTTCTGCTGGCGCTCGCGCTGCTCGGCATGGCGTGCCTCAGCGTGGTGGCGGGGGCGCTGACGGCGGGCTACTTCCTCTTGAACGTGGCCTATTCGCGCGTGTTGAAGAACGTGGCGTACGTCGACGTGGCCACCATCGCCGCCGGGTTCCTGATCCGAGTGCTGGTCGGCGCCCAGGTCGTCGCGGTGCCCATCACGCACTGGCTGCTGGCCTGCACCTTCCTGCTGGCGGTCTTCCTGGGCCTGGGCAAGCGCCGCCACGAGCTCGTGCTGCTGCAGTCCACGGGCGAGTCGAAGCGACGCGTGTTGACGCGCTATCGCCTGGGCGACCTCGACTTCGGGTTGTGGGCCTCGGGCGTCGTGACCGCGCTCTCGTACCTGGCGTACACGCTCGACCCCGTCACCGTGGCCAAGTTCGGCACGTGGCACCTGGTCTGGACCACGCCGTTCATCGCCGTCGGGCTGTGGCGCTTCGGCCGGCTCATGCTCCGGCGCGACAACCCCGTGAGCCCCACCGACGCCATGCTGCACGATCCGATCTTCCTCGCGAACCTGGCGGCGTGGGGGGCCGTGGTCGTCTTCGTCGTGTACGGGAGCGCGTCGACCCCGGTCGCCGCCGTGGCGCCTCCGCCCGCGCCCGCGCCGGCGTCCGCGCCCTCGAGCGCCGTGCTCCGCGTGCGCTCGGTGCCGTTCGGGGCTACGTTGACCCTCGACGGCGAGCGCCTGGGCACCACCCCCTTCGAGCAGACGGTGCCGGCCAGCGACCGCAAGCGGCACCTGGCCCTGCAGGCGCCCGGCTACGAAGTGCGCGAGCTCGATCTGGTCATCGACCAGGATCTCGGGCTCGGTCTGAACCTCAAGAAGCTTCCTCCGGAGACCCCGTGACGTCACCCGCCGACAGCCTGCCCATCTGGACCCTTCGAACCGAGCTGATCGACCTGCTCCGCACCGAGCCCGTGGTGGTTGTCGAGGGCGCCACCGGCTGCGGCAAGTCGACGCAGATCCCGCGCATGCTGCTCGAGGCCGGGGTCGCGCCGTCGGGGCGCATCGGCGTCACCCAGCCGCGGCGCATCGCCTGCCTGTCGGTCAGCAACAAGATCGCCATGGACACCGGCACCGAGGTCGGCGGGCTGGTCGGCTACAAGATGCGCTTCTCCGATGCCACGACGCGCGAGACCCGCGTCAAGGTCATGACCGACGGCATCCTCATCCAGGAGATGCAGCTCGACCGGGACCTCGACGAGTACGACGTGCTCATGATCGACGAGGCCCACGAGCGCAGCCTGAACATCGACATCATCCTCGGCCTCGTGAAGCAGATCCTCACGCGCCGGCGCGACCTTCGCGTGCTCATCTCGTCGGCCACCATCGATCCCGAGCGCTTCTCGCGCTACTTCGACGGCGCGCCCATCCTCACGGTGCCGCACCACCCGCACCCGGTCGTCACGCGCCACCTGCCCCTCGACGGCGCCATGATCTATGAGCTCATCGACGTGGCCGCCGACGAGGCCGCGAGCATCGTGCACTCGGGCAAGCCCGGCGACATCCTGGTGTTCGTCACGGGCGAGGGCGACATCAAGCAGTTCCTGCAGCGCCTCGAGCCCCAGGTCATCGGACTCGCCACCGTGTTGCCCCTGTACGCGCGCCTGTCGCGCGAGGAGCAGGAGGCCGTGTTCGACCCGGTGAAGCAGGGCACCAAGGTCGTGGTGTCGACGAACATCGCCGAGACCTCGGTGACCATCGACGGCATCGACTGGGTCATCGACACGGGGCGCGCCAAGATCAACTCGTTCAACCCCAAGACGCTGATCCAGTCTCTCGAGGAGCAGCCCATCAGCCAGGCGTCCGCCGAGCAGCGCCGCGGTCGCACCGGCCGCACGCGCCCCGGCACCTGCCTGCGCCTCTACTCCAAGGAGGCCCTGCAGCGCCGCCCGCGCTACACCGACCCCGAGATCCTTCGCTCCGACCTGGCCGAGGTCATCCTGCGCATGCTCGATCTCGGCATCCATGACGTCGAGAACTTCGACTTCGCGACGCCCCCGGCGCGCGCGGCGATCCCCGCGACCCTCGGTCGCCTGCTGCTGCTGGGCGCCATCGACGAGGCGCGACGGCTCACGGAGCTCGGCAAGCGCATGGTGCGCTTCCCCCTCGATCCGCGGCTGGCCCGCATCGTCATGGAGTCCCTGGATCACTTCCCCTCCGTCATGCGCGAGGTGCTGGTCTGCTGCGCGTTCCTCTCGTCGCGCCAGCCCTTCCTGCTGCCCCTCGGCGAGGAAGAGCTGGCCCGCGAGGCCCACGATCGCTTCGCCGACCCCCTGGGCGACTTCGCGAGCTACGTGAAGCTGTTCGGCGCCTTCGAGACCGCGCGCGACAAGGAGTCGTTCTGCGAGCGCAACTATCTCGATCTGCGCATGCTGAACGAGCTGGGCAACGTGGTGGAGCAGCTCGAGGAGATCGTGCTGAAGATGGGCGGCGAGATCCGCTCGGGCGGGCCCCACGAGCACGTGCTGCGCTGCCTGCTGGCGGGGCTGGCCGAGAACCTGTGCCGGCGCGGCAAGGGCCGCGAGTACGAGACGCTGAACGAGCACCAGGTGCTGATCCACCCGGGCTCGTATTTGAGGGGCACGCGCCCCGCGTTCATGGTGGTGGGCGAGATCGTGCGCACGTCGCGCATCTTCGCGCGTTCGTGCTCGCCGGTGCACGCCGAGTGGATCGCCGACGTGTCGCCGCTGCACCGCGAGCGCTGGCTGGGGCGGCGGCACGAGCAGGTGCGCAAGGAGGGCCAGCAGCTCGTGCTGCAGCTGAAGGACGGCCCCGTGCGCCTCGTTCCGCGCGGCAACAAGCGCGTGGTCACGGTCGATCTGCCCCTGCTCCTTCGCATCGCGCGCGAAACCCCGCGCGCCGAGGTCATCCGCCTGGGGCGCCTGCGCGTCGACGTGCGCGAGGGGGGCGTCGAGCTCTTCCGCAACGAGCCGCTGCTCGACGTGGTCGACTACGTGCGCGTCACGGGCGCCCCTCCGCCGCCCCGCAAGTCGAAGCACCTGAACCTGCTGCTCGACCCCGTCGACGACCTGCACCTGCTCGAGCGCACCGCCTCCGAGCTCCCTCGCCTGGCCACCGCGGGGCGCAGCCACCACAAGGCCGGGGTCGTCACCCTGCTGGTGGGCGAGAACGACGTGTTCTGGCTCGACCTCGTCAGCAACCCGGTCGAGGCCGTGACCCAGAGCCTCGAGAGCCTGCGCGCGCTCAACCGCATCCTCGTGGAGGACCGCCAGGTCGACGTGCCCGCCACCCTCCGCGACGCCGAGGCGCGCCTGGCCGCGATGCTCGACGAGATGGTGGGGGGGTAGGCCAGGAGCCCGTAGCGCATAGCGCTATCGGGCTCCGTCTGGGGGTCTGGGGGCCCTCCCCCAGGCAATAACCTGGGAGCCTGTCGGTCGTGTTTTCAGCGAGTTGCACCGCAGGGGTGTGAATGCCGCCACTGGAGTCTCCACGGCATTCTGGTCCAATGCGCTACAGGCTCCTAGCGGGCGCCGCCGTGGTTTCGCGCTTGCAAGCCCGGCCTCGCGCAGCTATACCAGAAGCCGAATCGTAGCCAGGGCCCCATGCAGGTCGAGGAGTTCGGCAGGTTCCAGCTCGAGGCAGCCAAGCTCGGTCGCAGCGTGGTCTTCCAGGTCACGGTGTTCCGGCGCAAGGACCCCAAGCGCGACAAGCTCTTCGCCGAGACCCAGTGCTCCGACCCCATGCACTACATCATCCAGTTCATCATCCGCGACGAGACCACCCTCGACGGCATCATCGGCCGCTTCCGGGTCCAGCTGCTGCACCGCGGCTTCACGCCCGTGCGGTACCGGACGCGCGCGGGCCAGCAGTGGGAGGGGTGGCAGCCCATCCAGCTGTCGGATGACGAGAAGCGCGAGATGGCGCCGGGCGCGTGACCTTCACCCCAGAAAGCACGAATGGTTCGCGGCGAACGGGTTCCTCAGATCCGCCAGCACGCGCCGCACGGCCCCGCTCTTGAAGAAGCGGCGGTCGAGCCAGCGCCGGGCCTCGACGCGCGGGTGGCTGGCGCCGCAGCGGAAGTCGTCGTAGAGCGACAGGTCGGTCTCGGGGCCGAACGAGCTGATGGCGGTGATGCCGAAGCGCGCGGGCTCGCGGTGCATGGGGCTCCGGCGGGGGAGGTTCAGCAGCGCGGTGTTCAGGTCGTGCAGCGTGGCGGCCTCGGCTTCGACGAAGGCCAGGGTCAGGTCGCGATCGACGTCGGTCTCGGTGGGCAACCCGAAGAGCAGGTACACGTGGTTGCGGATGCCGGCGGCGGCGGTGGCGCGCAGCACGCGGCGAGCCAGATCGGGGGTCTGGCCCTTCTCCATGAGATCGAGCAGGCGCGGGCTCGCGGTCTCGAGGCCCAACTGCAGCATGGCGCAGCCGCCGCGGGCCAGGTGGCGCGCGAAGTCGGGGTCGGCGAAGCGCTCCTCGAAGCGCACGAAGCCGTGCCAGCGGAGGGGCAGGCGGTCGCGGGCGACGATCTCGGCCACGCGCTCCAGATGCGCGGGGGCCAGGGCCGAGTCAGTCAGGTGCAGCATGGCGCCGCAGGGGAAGCGCGCGGCCACGGCGTGCAGCCAGTCGGCCAGCGCGTCGCGGCCGCAGGGGCGGTAGCGCTCGTGCAGGTGGTCGGGGCAGAAGGTGCACGCCGCCCAGTAGCAGCCGCGTCCGAGGGCGGCGGGCACGGTGGGCACCGGCACGAGATAGCGCTCCCAGGCCGCCTCGGCCAGATCGACCGCCCAGGGCTGGCGGGGCAGGGCGCCCCCGCCTCCGAGGCGTGAAGCGAAGGCCTCGAGCTCGGCCTCGTGCCCGTTGGGCAGCACCTCGTCGAAGCGGTCGAGCGGCGCGCGCGCCAGGTCGACCCCCACGGCGCTCCAGCACGAGACCAGGGGCCCGGCGAGCACGCGGCGCAGGGAGGGCAGGCGCTCGCGCAGCACCGTGGCCAGCCGGAACGTGGCCCAGGCCTGCTGCGTGAAGGTGAGCGACACCCCCACGTGGCTGAAGCCGCCCTCCGCCAGGTACGGCACCAGCTGTTCGTGCAGCCAGGCGTCGAAGGGGCCGGCTTGGTCGGCGAACGCGTCGAGGTGTTCGGCCGACAAGGCGCGCCGCCCCCGGACCTCGACGTCGCCCACGCGCAAGGTCACGCCGGGGAAAGGCACCGACGCGAGGCGCAGCGCGTTCTCGAGGTGGCTGACCTCGGACGAGTAGCGCCGACGGTGGGTGTAGAGGTCGGGCTGGCGCAGAGCGGGGACGCCCCCTTCGACGTGCCGCGCCGCGCGCCGATAGGCCAGCAGGCGCCCGTCGGGCACGCCGGCGGCGTGGGCGGCCTCGAGGCAGGCCGCCAGCCTCGCGGGCTCGAGCGTGTGGAGGAACCACTGCAGGGCGCCGTCGACCCACGCCGCGTCGACCCCCAAACCGCGGAGCGCCGCCGCCGCCGCGGCTCCCGAGAGGCCGGGCTCGCACGGCTTCAGCACCGGCGGCGTGACGATGGCGAGGCGGGGGCGCGGGTCGTGACTCATCGGGTGACCTGGGAGCCTGTCTGCTCGTGTCCAGGCTCCTAGGATGGCGGCGTGGGGGCCGTTTGCAAGCGGCGACCTTCGTGATACAGTCCGCGCGACCCGCTCCTGATGCATCGGAGGTGAGCATGCGCGCGTCGAGCCTGGGGTTCGCGGTGATCGCGGTGCTGGCCGTCGGGGCGTGCTCTTCAGCCGGGGGCGCCGCCGACGCCGACGCCGAGCTGGCGGGCGAGGTGACCCTCGACACGGGCGCCGACCCGGGGCTCGAGCCCGACGTCAGCCCCGAGGTCGCCCCCGAGGCCACCCTGCCGCCGCTCGTCGAGGGGGCCAGCCGCGTGCTCTACGATCTCGACGCACGGCCCGTGCGCCTGCCGTTCCCGGCCAACTACTACCTCGACCCCGACGATGGCGGGCTCGTGTTCGACGCCGAGCTCAACTCGGCCGACGTGCTCCCGCTGGTCTCGACCAACTACGTGTACCGCCAGGCCTTCCGCAAGACCGTGGGCTTCGGCCCGTACGCGCCCTTCGTCTTCCTGACCTCGGTGCCGGTCGACCCGGCGAGCCTGCCGGTCAACGGCGCAGCCTCCGTGCTGCCGGCCTCGTCCGTGCAGATCGTGCTCCTCGACCAGGCCGGGGCGCCCGCCCTGCGCGTGCCCCTGAGGGCGTCGTTCGAGACCATCGACACCAAGGACGAAGGGTCGCGCCACCTGACCACGGTGGTGCCCCTCTTCCCGTTGAAGTCGGGCGCGACCTACGCCTTCGTCCTCACCGACGCCCTGCGCGACACCGCGGGCCTGCCCTTCGGGCCGGCGGCCGGCTTCGCCGCGGTCGCGGGCCGGGCCGGCCCTCCGGCGGGCGCCGACGCCGCCCTGGAGGCCCGCATCGCCCGTGAGCACGCGCGCCTCGCGCCCATCCTGGCGGCGCTCGACGTCGACGGCACGGTCATCGCCGCCACCGACCTGACCGTCGGCGCCGCCGTCGACGAGACGGCCGACATCCTGGCTGCCTTCCGCAAGGGCGGGGCCATCTCGGTCATCCCCTACAGCCTCGACGGCGACGGCGACGGCACCCCCGACGCCGTACCGGGCTCCGACTTCACCGACTGCCCCATGGCCAGCGGTCTCGCGCTGGGCGTGAGCGGCGTGTTCGAGCCCGTCAACTACACGGGGCCCGACGAGGCCTTCGTGCGGGGCGACGACGGCGAGCTCCAGGTCTTCCCCCAGCCCGGCGTGAAGTTCTGGCTGCGGGTGCCCGAGGGCACCGGCCCGTTCCCGGTGGTCCTCGCCCAGCACGGCATCGACTCCACCCACGACGAGGTGTGCGGGTTCGGGCGCGAGCTCGTGGCGGCCGGCTACGCGGTGCTCAGCTTCGACTGGCCGCGGCACGGCGATCGTGGCGGCGGCGGCTTCGCCTTCCTCGACGTCTTCAACCCCTTCAAGGTGCGCGACAACTTCCGCCAGTCGTTCGTCGACCTGGCCTCGGCCCTCATCCTGGTCGAGCAGTTGGCCTCCGACGCCACCATCGCGGCGGCAGGCGGCGGCCTCGACGCCTCGCGCATCGGCTTCTTCGGCCACTCGCTGGGGGCCATCCTGGGGCTGGGAGCGCTCACGCACTCCGACCGCGTGCAGTGCATGGTGTCGGTCGTCGGTGGCGCCGGGCTGTTCCACATGGTCGAGATCGCCATCGCCGACAAACTGCAGGGCTTCGAGCGCTACACCCTGCTGGGGGTCGTGCACGGGGCCGAGCACATCCTGGCCGGTGGCGACGGCGTGGGCTGGGAGCGCCACCTGATCAGCGATACCCTGCCGGGCACGGTGCCCGAGCGCTTTCTGCTGAACCTCGAGGTCATCAACGACGGCACGGTGCCGAACTCCTCGACCGACGCCCTGGTTCGCGCGGCGGGCCTGCCCCTGATCGAGCCCGTGGCGGTGCCCATCGACGCGGTCGCGTCGGTGCCCGCGGCCGGCGCCACGAGCGGCGTCTTCCAGTACGACGGGCAGGAACACGGCTTCTTCATGAACGGCGCCGGCGATCCGGCGCGCGACTTCGCCCACCAGCAGGCGCTGCGCTACCTCTCGACGTGCCTCAGCACCGGTACGCCCGAGATCATCGTTCCGTAGGGACGCGATGCATCGTGTCCCTGCATCGCGAACGCGTTCACCGTTTCAGCAGGGTCGAATCGAACTGCATCGGCAGCAGCTCCGAGAGGCGCAGTTCGCGCACGTCGGAGCCCTCCGAGGCCAGGATCACCTCGAGATCGGGTGCGAACTCCGACAGGGTCTGACGGCACACGCCGCAGGGCGGCACCAGGGCCGTGTCGTGGCCCACGATGGCCACGGCCAGAAAGCGACGATGGCCCGCGCTCACGGCGGCGGCCACGGCCGCGCGCTCGGCGCAGATCGAGGGCGAGAACGCGGCGTTCTCGACGTTCGTGCCCACCACGATCGCGCCGTCGTCGCAGAGCAGCGCGGCGCCCACGGCGAAGCCGGAGTACGGGCTGTAGGAGCGGGTGCGGGCCTGACGGGCCCGGGCGATGAGCGTGTCGCGGAGCGAGGCGTCCATGCCGCGAGCGTAGCGTGGGCCGGAACCCTGTCAAATTCGGGTGGTTGAAGTGAACCGCGAGCGGGTCGTGCTGGGCGGGCTCCTGCTGGCGGCGCTGGCGCTGCGCCTCGCGGTCATCGACGCCACCGACCTGTGGCTCGACGAGGCGTGCTCCGTGCACTACGCCACCCTCGACTGGGCGGGGATGGCCGAGGCCTTCCGGGACGAGACGCACCCGCCGCTCTTCTACCTGGCGTTGCGCGGCTGGATCGCGCTCGTCGGGCCCGGCACGGTGGCGGTGAGGCTCCTGTCCGTGCTGACGGGGCTGCTCACGGTGGTCGCCGGGTGGCGGTTGGCGCGCAGGCTGTTCGGTCCCGTCGGGGCCGTCGTGGCGGCGGGGGTGCTGGCCTTCTCGCCGCTCGGGGTCTACTACTCGGTCGAGGCGCGGCCCTACGCGCCGGTCACGTGGCTGGTGCTCGAGGCCGTCGATCGCTGGCTGGCGTGGCAGGACGCGCGGCGGGCCCGCGATCTGATCCTCTATGCGCTGGCGGCGACCGGGGCCGCCTACGCGCACTACTACGCGTTGACGGCGCTGCCGCTGGTGCCGCTGGCCTTCTGGGTCACGCGCGCCGACAGGAGGCTCCGGGATGCCGGGTGGGCCGTGCTGCCGCTGGCTGCGTTGCTGCCGTGGCTGGCGGTGTTCGGCGGGGCGCACGCGGGGGCGCTGTCGGGCTCGAAGGGCTGGATGGCGCCCTGGTGGGCGCGGTACGGCGCGGGGGGCTCGTTCGGGCGTGCCCTGGGGGCGCTCGTGGGCACGCTCTCGTTCCCGTCGTATCTGGGGGTCCTGGGTCTGGCCACCCGCGACCTCGGCTTCGGGCTCGCGCGCGCCGCCTTGACGGCGCTCCTGGCCGGAGGCGGCCTGCTGGCCGTCGCGTGGAAGGTTCCCCGCGCGGCTCCCGCCCTCGCCGTGTGGCTCCTGGCGCCCATCGCCTTGCCCGTGGCGGCGTCCCTCGTCGGCTCGCCCGTGTTCGTGCCCGGGCGCTACGAGCTCGTGGCCCTCCCTGCCGTGGCGCTCCTGGCGGGCGGAGCCCTCGGCGCCCTGACCGGTCGGGCGCTGGGGGTGGCGCGCCTGGCGTTCGGGGTCTGGGCCGTGGTCGTGGGCGTCACGCTGGCGGCGTACGCGTCGACCGACGTCGAACGCCCCCTGAGGTTGGTCCAGGGCCTGCTGGCGCGAGAACGCGCGACGGTGGGCGAGGTGCTGGCGGTGGGCTTCGCCTATGCCCCCTTCCGCGTCGGTGACCTGGCCGAGCCCACCGGCGTGCCCATCCGACCGGTCCCGCCCTCGCTCTTCGGGCATCCGGGTTGGGAGCACAAGCAGCGACCCGTCGAGGAGGCCGACCTGCCCGCTCCCCTGGGGCACCCCGGCGACGTGTGGCTGCTCTCGCAGCAGGGCGACGGGTTCGAGCGCTGGAGCGCGGCCCAGGGGGCGCGGCTCACGGCTCTGGGCTTCGCTCGCTCGCGCGCGGTGGCCGTGGGCGATCTCCGCCTCGAAGTCTATGCTCCGCCGGCTACGGGAAAGGCGTTGCCAGCCGGATCGCTTTGACCCATAATGGCGCAGGTTTTCTTCGATCCCGCGAGTCACCACGTGGCGACCGACGCACCCGCCGGAATCTGCCCCCACTGCGAGACGCAGCGCGGTGAGGTGGCCTCCCGCTGCCCCGAGCCCCTGTGCGCCAAGAAGGGGTACCACCTCATCCGCGTCGAGGGGTACCAGAAGGCCAAGGCCGAGGCCCAGCGCCATCGGCGCGTCATCGATCCCTTCCTGGGTCTCTGCATCGACAAGTACGTGCTGGTCGCCAAGCTCGGCGAGGGCGGCATGGGCGCCGTCTTCGTGGCGCTGCAGCGGCCGCTCATGCGCGAGGTGGCGCTCAAGATCATCTCCGGGGTCGAGATCAACGACGTCATCCGCACGCGCTTCGAGCGCGAGGCTCGCGCCATCTCGGTGCTGAACCACCCGAACATCGTGGCGCTCTTCGACTTCGGCGTCGGCGATGGCGACGTGCAGGTTCCCTTCATGGCCCTCGAGTACGTGAAGGGCGGGGTCACGCTGCGCGACCTGTGGAAGCGCCTGCGCACGACGGGCCAGCAGCTCGCGCTCGAGTCCGTGGTGCACGTGTTCAAGCAGGTGCTGAACGCGCTGTCCGCCGCCCACAAGATGGGCATCGTCCACCGCGACATCAAGCCCGAGAACATCATGACCAAGGAGGTCGAGGGCGACCCCTTCTTCGTGAAGCTGCTCGACTTCGGGCTGGTCAAGGCGTTGCAGGAGTTCCAGGGCTTCGAGGCCGGGCTGTCGCAGGCGGGCACCATCATGGGCACGCCCTACTACATGGCGCCCGAGCAGATCCTGGTCGATCCGAACAACCCCGTCGACGCGCGCGCCGACCTCTACGGTGTGGGCGTGGTCATGGCCGAGGCCATCCTGGGCGAGATGCCCTTCGACGGCGACGACATCCGCGCCATCCTCGGGCAGAAGATCAACCCGGGCTTCGACCCCCTGGCGCGGCCCTCGGCCCAGCACCTTCCGGCCGAGCTGCGCGAGTTCCTCGCCAAGTCCATGGCGCGCGACCGTTCCCTGCGCTTCCAGACCGCCGAAGAGATGAAGAACGCCATGCTCGCCGTGCTGAACGAGCGCACCCTGTCCGTCTTCCAGTCCGAGAAGACGGCGTTCGGGCAGGCGATCTCGGCGGCGGGCTCGGTCCTCTCCACGCCGTCCGAGGGCCGCCTGACGGCCACGCCCCGGCCCGCCGCCCCCACGGGCTACGGCGCGCCGGTCAAGACGCCGCCCCCCGAGGCGGGCTTCGGCGCGTCGAGGGCGGCGTCCATCCGTTCCGTGTTCGGCACCCCGGCCCCGGGCAGCACGGCGCTCAGCTCCGCCCCCACGACGACCGGGTACCGCGACACCTCCGACGTGCTGGCCGACATGCAGCGCTCGCGGGGCAGCGGCCGCATGGTGCTGGCCATCGCGCTGCTGATCGTGGGGCTGGTGGCGCTCGGCGGCGCGTTCTTCGTGCCGCAGCTCCTGAAGCACGACGACCTCGACGAGCTCGACACGCCGGTCGCCACCGACTCCGCGCCGCAAGCCGCACCTGCCACGTCCTCTGCTCCGTCCGCGGCGCCCCCTGCCCCTGCTCCGGCCGCGGCGCCCCCGGCCGCGGCGACCCCGGCCGCCGCCGCAGCCCCGCGGCCCCGCGACGTCACGCTGTCGTCCGACCCCGAGGGCGCTGCGCTCTTCGTCGACGGCCGGCCCGTCGGGTTGGCCCCGGTGCTCTTCACGCTGAGCCCCGAGGTGCTCGCGGCGCCCGAGCGAACGCTGTCGGTGCGCGCCGTCCGCGAGGGCTACGACGAACGCGTCGAGCCCCTGAACGTGGGCGCGCTCGCCCGCGAGGGCTCGGCCCGGCTCACGCTCGTACCGGTCGCGAAGCCCGCGTCCGCCCCCGTGGTGGCCCCCTCCGCCCCCAGCCCGGCGGCCGTTCCCGCGGTCAAGCCGGCGCCGAAGCCGAAACCCAAGCCCGCGCCGGCCCCCGCGCCAACGCCGGCGGCACCCAAGCCGGGGAAGAAGGATGATCTCGAAATGCTCTGATCTGGCGCTGGCGCTGGCGCTGACGATTGCGCTGGCCCTGGCTCTCCCCTCCATCGCCGGCGCCGAGCCCGCGGGCCCGGAGGCCCAGGCGAGGTCCGACGCCGAAGCGTTGGCGGCGGCGACCGCCCAGGAGGGCATCGAGCTGTTCAAGCAGGCCAGGTACGCCGAAGCCCTGGTGGTCTTCGAGCGCTCGTTCCAGCACGCCCGGGTGCCGGTGGTCGCCTGGAACATGGCGCGTTGCCACGAAGAGCTCGAGCACCCCGACGAGGCCATCGCGTTCTTCGAGCGCTTCCGCGAGCTCTCGCCCGACGACGACAAGAAGCAGATCGCGACCACCAAGATCGATCGACTGCTGCAGCGCTACTACGCCACCCTCTCCATCACCGTCGAGCCCGCCGGGGCCGAGGTGCTGCTCGACGGGAAGTCCGCGGGCCTGGCGCCGCTCCAGAGCGTGCGCGTCCGCGTGGGCACCCACGACGTCCTGCTGCGCCTGGCCGGCTACGAGCCCCAGAAGCGCGTGGTCCAGGTGGCGCCCGGGCAGTCGTTCGCCTTCACGTTCACGCTGGCGGCGCTGCCGGCCCTGGTGGTCCTCGACGCCCCCGAGCCCGTGGGCGGGCTGGTCGTGGTGGTCGACGGCGTGCGCGTGGCCACCGTGGCCGCGCCGGCTCGGTTCCAGGTCACGCCGGGTGTTCACACCATCGAGGTGCAGGCCGGCCCCGAGTGGGTACCGCTGCGCCACACGGCGACCGTGGGCGCGGGCGAGGAGGCCACCCTCAAGCTGGTGCGCGCGTCCTCGGTCGTCGCCGGGGTCACCGCGAACCCCGCGCCGGTCGTGATCGTCAAGAGGGATCCCACGGTCCGGCTCATCGAGGCCAAGAGCCGGGGCAAGGGCCGCAGCTACTCGACCGTGGCCAGCGTCGTGCTGGGGGTGGGGCTCGCGGCCGCCGGCGCCGGCGGCGTGTTGCACGTCGTGGGCTACGCGCGCTGGAAGGACGTCACCGGCGCCAAGACCGACGCCAACGGCTACGTCTCGGGGGTCACGCGGGCCGACGCCGTGTCGATCGCCGACAGCGCGCGCCTCAAGTACACCATCGCCTATGGGCTCTATGGCCTGGGCGCCGCCGCGATCACCACGTCGATCGTGCTCTTCGCGCTCAGCGCGTCCGACGAGGCCTCGGCCAGCCTGGCGCCGCTGCCGCTGCAAGACGGCGCCGGGCTCTCGTTCTCGGGGAGGTTCTGATGAAGCGCGCGCTCCTCCTCCTCGGCGTGCTGGTGCTGCTGGCTCCGGCGTGCATGCCGTCGGCCGACGAGTTCAAGTTCGCCTGCACCGGCGACGCCCAGTGCGGCGACGGCTGGGTGTGCGTCAAGGGGCTCTGCGCGGCCATCAGCGAGCTGCCCACGTGCGACCAGGGCGCCGAGCTCTGCAACGGCGAGTGCTGCCAGCCCGGCGAAGAGTGCGTCGAGTCGGCCGAGGGCAAGGATCGCTGCTGCGTGCTCGACGTGGCCGTGCACTGCATCAACGGCGAAGACCTTTACCACGTCGACTCGTGCGGCGACGTCGGCGCTCGGGTCACCGAGTGCCCGGGGGGCTGCAGCCAGCAGACCCACGAGTGCCAGACCTGCACACCCGATTGCCTGCGACCCGACGGCGTCTCGGTCAAGGAGTGCGGCACCGACTCGTGCAACGGCGCAACCTGCGGCGACTGCGGCGGTGTTCCGGCGCACGGGGTCTGCGTCGACGACTACAAGTGCGACTGCAACGCCAACGCGCGCTGCGCGCAGCCCGACGGGCGGGTCCTGTGCTGCGGCCCGGGCGAGAGCTGCGTCGAGGGCAGTTGCCAATCGCTCTGACGTTTGGAGCGGGGCTTGCCACGCGGGCCCGTTGCGTCTACGATCGCGGCGATCACGAATTTCCGGGGAGACCTCGCATGAGGCGAATCGCGTGGGTGGCGGCCGCCGTCGGGGCGTTGCTCTTGTCGAGCACGGCCGCCCTGGCCCAGCGTGGAGACGACAAAGCGACGCTCGTGCTCGAGTCGCAGCCGGCGGGCGTCGACATTCTCATCGACGGCGATTCCCACGGGCTGACCCCGCGCTCCGTCGAGGTGAAGGCCGGTGCTCACGAAGTCAGGCTCGTGAAGGAGGGCTTCGAGGCGTACCGCAAGAAGGTCACGGTCAAGGCGGGCGAGAAGTTGCGGTTGAAGGGTACGTTGAAGGCCGCCGTCGCCAAGGGCAAGCCCGCCGTCGCCAAGGGCAAGGCCCCGGCGGCCAAGGAGGCGGCCAAGGCCTCGTCCGAGACCGACAAGGGGGCCAGGGAGGAGGCCAAGGAGGCGGCCAAGGCGGCCCAGGAGGCGGACAGGGCGGCCGCCAAGGCGGCCAAGGAGGAGGCCCGGAAGGCCCGCGCCGAGGCGAAGGAAGCTGCGAAGGCGGACAAGGGCAAGGCCAAGGAGAAGCCGGCGATCTCCAAGGGACCGGCCGTGGAGGCGGCGGGTGGGGCCAAGGGCCCGCGCGACGCGACCGCCGAGGCCAAGGATGCTCGCGAAGCGGCCGCCGAGGCGACGCCGGCCAAGCACGACCTGCCGCACGCCGACATGGACGATCGCACCAAGGCCGCCAAGGCCGCCAAGGCCGACGACGATCTTCGCGCCGTGCTGATCGACGATCCCGCCGAGGCCGAGCCCGTCAAGCGACCGCCCAAGCCCGCCAACGCCAACGGAGCCGCCGCCGTGACCGCGCCGCCCGTGGGCTCGGCCCCCGCGGTCCCGGTCGCGCCGGTGGCCGACCAGGGCGGCTCCAGTGGCCCCTCGCTCCGCACCATCGGCTGGATCGGGCTGGGCGTCGGGCTGGCGCTCACGGGTGGTGCCATCTACACCAACGTGCTGACGAACCAGCGCTACGACGCGCTCACCAAGGCCGGCAAGGACCGCAATGGTCTGACCGTCGGCACCACGCAGGTCGACGCGCGCTCGAGCATGGACAAGGCCAACACCTTCCGCACGGTGTCCTCCGTGCTGTACGTGGTCGGCGGAACCGCCGTGGGCGTCTCGGCGTTCCTGGTGGCGTTCGGCGACAGCGACTGGAGCACCAACGGGATGCCGGCCTTCGCGGTCTCGCCGCTCCCGGGCGGCGGCGTCGTCAGCGTGCAGGGAGGGTTCTGAGATGAAGACCTGGCTTCGCGTCGCCTGCGTGGGCGCGTTCCTCGCCCTGCCGGCCTGCTTCGACTCCGAGCCCGACCTGGGCCGGATGCACTTCTACTGCCAGTTCGACACCGACTGTCTCGACGGCTACGCCTGCCGGACCCACCCCGAAGGCAAGTACTGCACGCCGGTCTCCGAGTTCGTCTTCGGCGCCGACACGGTCGTCGACGACGACGTGCCCTCCGAGGTCGGCCCCGACTATACCCGGTAGCTTCGGGTCAGACTCCGCGCACGCGATCGGCGTGCAGGTGCGTCCACTCGGCCAGCACGGCCAGGCTCCAGAGCACCTTGCGGTGCTCGCGGCGCCCGGTCGCGTGCTGGTCGATGAGGTGCGCCACGGCCTCGGGGCGGAAGAGGCCGAGGGGCGCCAGGCGCTCGGGGGAGAGCGCCCCCCTCAGCCAGGGCAGCAGCGGCCCCCGCAGCCACGCCGAGAGGGGGATGCCGAAGCCCTTCTTGGGCCGACGCACGATGTCGGCGGGCATGCGCTCGGCCAGGTGCCGGCGCAGCAACCACTTGGTGGTCGTGCCGCGCAGCTTGAGCGAGGGCGCCATTCGACACGCGACCGCGACCACCGCGGGGTCGAGGAAGGGCGCGCGCACCTCGAGCGAGTTGGACATGGCCGCGCGATCGACCTTCGCGAGCACCAGGTTCTCGAGGTAGAGCTTCGCGTACAGGTACGCCGCGAGGTCGAGGGGGTGCCGGCCCGGGAAGTCGGCCACCACGCGCGCCACGTCGGACAGGGTCCCGTTGGCCAGGAAGCCCGGGGGCAGCACGCCGTCGCGGAAGAGCGTCGCCTGCTGGTCGGGGGGCTGGCCGCCCACCCAGACCACGTGGCGCTCCCACTCGCCATAGGCCAGGCCCTGGAGGAAGCGCTTCAGCTGGTAGTCGGCCGAGAGGTTCTGCGGGCTCACGGGCACGAGCGCGTGGGCGAGCGCCAGCAGGCCGCGCGACAGGGCAGGGGGCACGACCGCGCGGGCCAGCCGGGCCAGGCGGTGGGCCAGGAACGTCGGGTAGCCGAGGAAGAGCTCGTCGCCGCCGTCGCCCCCCAGCGCCACCGTCACGTCGCGCCGCGCGAAGCGCGAGAGCAGCCACGTGGGCACGAACGAGGGATCGGCCAACGGCTCGTCGAGGAGCGCGGGCACGCGGGGCGCGAGGTCGAGCATGACCTCGGTCGAGAGGCGCTCGAGGCGGTGCCGGGTGCCCACGGCGCGCGCGACCGCCTCGGCGGGGCCGCTCTCGTCGAACGACGGGTCGTCGAAGCCCACGGCGAAGGTACGAATCTGGGAGACGGGCATGACCCGCGCCATGGCGTCGAGCACGGCCGTCGAGTCGAGGCCGCCCGAGAGGAAGAGCCCGAGGGGCACGTCGGAGACCAGGTGACGCTCGACCGCCGGCACGAAGGCGTCCTCGAACGCGCGCAGGGCCGCCCGCGGCTCGACGAGGTCGTGATCGGCGCCGAAGGGCAGATCCCAGTAGCGCCGCAGCGTGGACGCGCCGTCGGCCTCGACGACCAGCACCTCGCCGGGCCCGAGCTTGCGGGCGTCGGCCACGATGTTGTCGGGCGCGGGCACGGCGTCGTACGCCAGGTACTTCGACACGGCCTGCGGGTCGAGCACGAAGGGCGCGTCGCGCGACGCGAGCAGGCCCCCCAGCTCGGACGAGAAGGCCAGCACGCGTCCGTCCCACGCGTAGTGCAGGGGCTTCTGGCCCATGCGATCGCGGGCCAGCACCAGGCGCTGGCGCCGTCGATCCCACAGGGCGAAGGCGAACATGCCCGACAGGTCGTCGACCAGCGCCTCGCCCTTCTCTTCGTACAGGTGGACCAGCACCTCGGTGTCGGTGCGCGTGCGGAAGGTGTGCCCCCTCGCCACCAGGCCGTCGCGGAGGGCCGCGAAGTTGTAGATCTCGCCGTTGAAGACCACCACCACCTGGGCGTCCTCGGACGTGAGCGGCTGGTGGCCCGTGTCGAGGTCGAGGATCGAGAGCCGCCGGAAGCCCAGGTACACGGGGTGCTCGACGAAGAACCCGGAGTCGTCGGGGCCGCGGTGCGCCTGGGCGTCGGTCATGCGCTTGACGGCCTCGACGAAGCGCCGCGAGGCGCGCGGGCCGGCCAGGTCGAGGATGCCTGCGATGCCGCACAAGGTCAGGCCTCCGGGCGTCGGCCGCCGTAGATCTCGCGCACCACGTAGTGGCGCTTGCCCTGCGACTCGAAGTAGCTGCGCATGACGAGCTCGGCCAACAGCCCGATGAGCAGGATCTGGAAGGCCGCGAGCCCGACCACCGTGGCGATCAGGAAGAGCGGCTGGTCCTTGACGTAGATGTGGTTCGCGAACTTGTTCCAGGCCGTGTAGGCCAGCATGAGGAAGCTGGCCAGGAAGCCCCACAGGGCCAGCTTGCCGAAGAAGTACGAGGGCTTCGACTGGTAGCCCGCCAGCAGCCGTACCGTCATGAGGTCGACGATGACGCGGAACGTGCGTAGGAGCCCGTACTTGGTGGCGCCGCGCAGGCGGGGGCGGTGGTTGACGGCCACCTCGATCATGCTGCCGCCCACCAGGTGCGTGTAGACCGGGATGAAGCGGTGCATCTCGCCGTACAGGTGCACCTGCTCGATGATCTCCTTGCGGAAGGCGGCCAGCGTGCACCCGTAGTCGTGCAGCCGCACGCCGGTCACGCCGCTGATGAGCCGGTTGGCCAGGAACGACGGCAGCTTGCGCGAGAGCGCGCGGTCCTGGCGGGCCTTGCGCCAGCCCTTGGCCACGTCGTAGCCCTCGTCGATCTTCGCGAGCAGCATGGGGATGTCGCGCGGGTCGTTCTGCAGGTCGGCGTCGATGGGCACCACGACCTTGCCCTCGGCGTGGTGGAAGCCCGCATCGAGCGCGGCCGTCTGCCCGAAGTTGCGCCGGAAGCGGATGACGCGCACGTGGGGGTCGCGATCGGCCAACGCCTTCAGCTTGGCGAGGCTGCCGTCGGTGCTGCCGTCGTCGACGAAGAGGATCTCGTAGGGGCGGCCGAGGGCCGACAGCGTGGCGTCGAGCTCGGCGTGGAGTTCGCAGACGTTGTCGACCTCGTTGAAGACGGGAACGACCACGGAGACATCGAGGGGGGCCTGCTCGCTCATGCGCGCCACCGGAAGGGAACGTCGGATGATCATACGGGGCCCGGCGGGGGCCGGCAAGCGGAAGGTGGAGGTGGGTTCGGTCGCCCGAACGCGCGAGGGACCGGCCGGTCAGGGCTGGTAGAACTCGGCGTGGTGGTAGTCGTGGGTCAGCCACGCGCCGCCTTCGGGGGTCAGCTTGGGCGTCACCTGGCCGCCGGGCCATGCGAGGGTGGCCACCCACCACAGGTCGTGGTCGTGGAGGACCAAGGGTTCGGGCGTCTCGTAGACGAGGGCGGCCCACACGTAGACGCGCACCGTGGCGAAGGCCGGGCCGAAGCCGTGGTCGTCCCAGAAGTTCACGCCGATGGCGTAGGTGGCCCCCTCGGCGGGCTCGCCCAGGTTGATGTTCTCGGGCCCGTTGCCGTCGACGTCGTCGCGGTCGAGCGAGGGGTCGTCGTCGGTGTTGGAGGCCGAGCCCCAGTTCTGCAGGGGGTAGAACCAGAACGTGTCCCAGGTGCGGTCGAACCACGGGTCGGTGAGGCCGTCGCCGTCGAGGTCGGGCTGGGCCGCGCTGGGGTGGGCGAAGTGCAGGTCGAGGTCGGTGCCCGCCGTGGGCCCCTCGTCGTCGGGGTTCGGGTCCCCCGGGCTCACCCACAGGAGCTCGACGTGCACGGCCTGGTCGGGCACGGCGTACACGACGATCTCGGCGGGGGAGGGGCACGGCTGGCCGAGCGCGTCCCACACCGAGAGGCGGAACACGTACTTGCCCGCCACGTTGACCTCGAAGGTGGGCGACGAGTAGGCCGAGGTCGGGACGAAGCGGGAGGCCGAGAGCGCCGGCTGCTCGACCGACCACTCGTAGCGCGAGATGGGGCCGGCGGCCGCGTAGCTGCTGTCGCCGTACAGGTGGATCACGGTCTGCGGGATGACCTCGTCGGGCTCGTCGACGCGCAGCACGGGGACGACCTCGCCCGAGGCACTGTGCGCGCACGAGAACGACAGCGGCAGGCAGTGGTCCACCGTGGTGGCGTCGCCGTCGTCGCACGAGCCGCACGAGCCGCCGCAGCCGTCGTCGCCGCACGCGCGCCCCTCGCAGTCGGGTGCGCACACGGTCTCGGCCGGCGCGAGGTCGTCGGCGCCCACGTCGGCGGCGAGCACCTCGCCGGTGGCGTCCCCGCCGGCGTCGCCCGGGCGGCCGTCCGATTCGGGCTCCGGGGTCCCCGCCGACGTACACGCGGCGAGTAGTGTCACCAGGACCAGGATCGACAGTACGCGTGACATCGTCGAACCTCGAAAAGCGCTGACCGTGAAGCCAGGGTAGCGCGATTCTCGCCGCCGGTCGAGCCGCATCCCCGCCGGTCGAGCTTCAGCAGTCAACACCCGCGAGGGGATCTGTCTTTCCGCAGCGCGCGGGGAGACGGTCACCGGAGGGGCGAGGTGGGCTCCTTCTCGCGCGACAGCACGAGCAGCAGCACCAGCCCGCCCACCTGGAAGACGATCTTGCGCAGGCGGCGGGTGAGCTCGAGGGTGAAGCCGTGGGCGCCCGAGAGGCCGAGGGCCTCGAAGACCACGTAGGCCGAGCCTTCGAGGAAGCCTTCGCGCGCGGGGAGCACCAGCAGCACGTAGTTGGCGAGCGCGGTCCCCGTGAACGCCATCCAGGCCGTGAGCCAGGTGGCGTCGGGCATCAGGTACCCCAGGATCAGCCAGACCTCGGCGATCTGGATGACGCGCGCGGCCAGCAGCCAGGTCGTGGCGAGCAGCAGGTCGCGCCGCCGGTCGTGCCACATGGCCCGGAAGCGCCGGTCGACGTCGGCGGCCCGGGCCTCGAGGTCGGTGGACTTCAGCGCCTTCCAGGGCAGGCGGCCGAGCAGGCGCGTGACGCGCGCGAACAGGCCCCAGCGGAGCATGACGCCCAGGCCCAGCATGGAGCCCGCGATGCCGAGCGACACGACCAGCAGCACCCCCGACACCTCGGCACCGAAGGCCCCGGACGCCAGGGCGACGGCCGGGCCCACCGCCATGATCAGCGCGGTGGTGGCCACGTGCAGCGCGTTGTAGACGACCAGCGACGAGACGATGTCACCGCCGACCACGCGCCCTCGCAGCAGGTTGGCCTTCAGCACCTCGCCGGCCTGGCCCGTGGGCAGCGCGCCCGACAGGGGCAGGCTCGCGAAGTTCACGGCCTGCAGCCGGATCCAGGTCGGTCGGTCGGCGGGCGAGAACGCGTAGTACCAGCCGGTGGTCGAGCCCACGTTCGACAGGAACTCGATGAGCAGGATGACCGGGAAGGCCGGCGCGAAGCTGACCAGCGCGTCTACGATGGGGGCCCAGCCGAGCTTCCAGATGAAGATCGCGAGCGCGACGACGCCCACCAGGAGAAAGAGCAACGACACCCGGTTGCGCGTCATGCCCGCCCCGTGCCCTTGAAGATCGCACGGAGCTCGTGAAAGCTGCGCACCACGGGCAGGCCCGGGAAGCGCGCGTGGAAGTCGCCCTTCGAGAACGTGCCCAGGCGGCCCAGGAAGCGGATGCCGTAGGCCTGGGCCTTTTCGACGTCCTTCAGGCTGTCGCCGACCAGCAGCAGGTTGTCCTTCGTGGCCTGCTCGGCCGCCAGCAGGTGGTCGAAGTGCGCGCGTCCCTTGACGAAGCCGCCGGGCCGCAAGCCGAGCACGTGATCGAACGTCACGCCGGTAGGCTCGCGGTGGGCGCTCACGAAGGTGTCGACGTTCTCTTGAGAGTTGTTCGAGCACACGGCCAGCTTCAGGCCCAGCGAGCGCAGGAAGTCGAGGCCGGGCTTCACGTCGGGGAAGTAGCTGCGGGCGTGGAAGCCGGCCAGCTTGCGGTCTTCGAACTCGAGGGCCAGGCGCCGGTTGCGCCGGTCGCCGGGGAAGAGCTCTTCGAGCTGCTCGGAGAAGGGGAGCCCGGAGGTCCGGATGTACATGCCGCGCCCCTCGGCGCGCGTCACCCCGTGCTCGCGGGCCAGGATCTCGGAGGCCAGGTCGGCGAAGCCCCCCATCGAATCGACCACGGTGCCGTCGAAGTCGAACGCCACGACGCGAATCGGGCCTGCCATCCCCGCGCTCTCCCACCCAATGCCAGGCTCGAAGGCTCCACGGTTGACGGCCCCGCCGCAAGTGAAATCTACGGCGGGCGGTTTTCGTTGGCCGGGGGGGCCTCGGTCGGCTAGACTTCGCTCACTTCGCAGGAGGAAATCATGGCAGTCTGGATCGTCCTCGGGGTCGTCGTCCTCTTCGTCATCTTCTTCGTGTCGATCTACAACCGCCTGGTCACGTACCGGAACCAGTACAAGAACGCCTACGCGCAGATCGACGTGCAGCTCAAGCGGCGCTACGACCTCATCCCCAACCTGGTCGAGACCGCCAAGGGGTACATCAAGCACGAGCGCGAGACCCTCGAGGCCGTGATCGCCGCGCGCAACCAGGCCTACACCGCCAGCCGGGGCGCCGCCGCCAACCCGGGCGATCCCGCCGCCATGACCCAGATGGCCCAGGCCGAGAGCGGCCTCATGGGCGCCATGATGCGCTTCAACGCCGTGGCCGAGGCCTACCCCGACCTGAAGGCCAACCAGAACATGATGCAGCTCTCCGAAGAGCTCACCTCGACCGAGAACAAGGTCGCGTTCTCGCGCCAGGCGTTCAACGACGGCGTCACCGCCTACAACAACATGCGCGAGGTCTTCCCCAACAACATCGTGGCGGGCATGTTCAACTTCGCGGGCGCCCAGCTGCTCGAGGCCACCGAGTCGCCCGAAGAGCGCAAGGCCCCCAAGGTCTCGTTCACGTAAGCCCACCATGAACTTCTTCGAGCACCAGGAGCGCGCGCGCCGCAACACGACGAGGCTGGTCTTCCTCTTCGCGCTGGCCGTCGTGGGCATCGGCGTGTCGCTCTACTTCGTCATCCGTGCCGCCGCCCGGTACTCGTGCGAGCCGGGCTACGACTGCCCCTACCCGTGGCTCGACGTGCCCCAGATCCTGCTCTACGTGGTGGTGACGCTCGTCTTCATCCTGGGCGCCAGCCTCCTGAAGATCCTGTCGCTCCGCGGGGGCGGAGGCAAGGTCGCCACCATGCTGGGCGGGGTCGAGGTCACGAGCGGCCATGCCGACCCCAAGGTGCGCCGGTTGCTCAACGTGGTCGAGGAGATGGCGCTGGCCTCGGGCGTGCCCATGCCGGCCGTCTACCTGCTCGAGGCCGAGCCCGGCATCAACGCCTTCGCGGCGGGCTGGAGCCCCTCGAACGCGGCCGTGGCCGTCACGCGCGGGGCGCTCGACACCCTGAACCGCGACGAGCTTCAGGGCGTCATCGCCCACGAGTTCAGCCACGTGCTGAACGGCGACATGCGCCTCAACATCAAGATGATGGGCATCCTGTTCGGCATCCTGGCGCTCGGCGAAACGGGCCGCCTGATCGTGAGCGTCGTGGGGCGTGGCGCGATGATGGGCGGAGCCCGCCGCAGCAGCAGCGACAAGAAGGGCGGGGGCAGCGGCGCTGTGCTGGCCATCCTGGCGGCCGGCGTCGCGGTGATGATCATCGGCTACGTGGGCACGTTCATCGGCAAGCTGATCCAGGCGGCGTTGTCGCGCCAGCGGGAGTTCCTGGCCGACGCCTCGGCGGTGCAGTTCACGAGAAACCCGTGGGGCATCGGCGGGGCCTTGAAGAAGATCGGCGGGCTCGACGCAGGGTCGCGCTTGCAGAACCCGCGCGCGGGCCAGGTCGGGCACCTGCTCTTCGGTGAGGGGCAGCGCTCGTGGCTCGGCGGCGCGCTGGCCACGCACCCGCCGCTCTCCGAGCGCATCCGGCGCATCGATCCCAGCTTCAGCCCCGAGGCCGAGGCGGCGGGCGGAGCCAGCGCGGCAGCCCCAGGGGCGGCACCCGCGTTCTCGGGCGGCGACGCAATCCCTGCGGCGGCCATGGGCTTCGGCGGAGGGGGCGTGACGGCGGCGCCGGCGCAGGTGTCCGAGCGCGTGGGCCAACTGGGCGACGAGACCATCGCCGCCGGGGCCGCGTTGCTGGCGGCCATTCCGACCGACCTGCGCGAGGTGGTCGAGACCCCCGAGGGCGCGTCGCACTTGGTGCTGGCCCTCCTGCTCGGCCGCGAGCGCGCCGAGCGCACGACCCAGGCCGAAGACCTCGTGATGGCGCTCGGTCAGGAGCGCGCGGGCACCATCGTGCGCCTCGCGAACCGTCTCGGTGCCGTCGACGCGCGGATGCGGCTGCCCCTGGTCGATCTGGCCACGCCCCAGCTGCGGCGCCTCGACGCCGCCGGGCGCGAGCAGGTGCTCGCCCTGGTGGGCCAACTGGCCAGCGCCGACGGGGTGGTCACGTGGTTCGAGGCCGGGCTGTCGTGGCTGCTCGAGCATCGGCTCTGCGCCGACGGCCGTCGCGAGCCGCGCGGCCGGTCGCTCAAGGCCGTGGGGCCCGACCTCGTCAAGCTGCTGGCGCTGCTGGCCCACGTGGGGCACGCCGGCGACGTGGGCGCCGTCCAGCGCGCGTTCGCCCTGGGGCGAGCCCGGCTGGCGCGTGCCTGGCCTCCGGCCGCAGCGGCCGACGACACCTCGCTCGGCGCCAGCACCGTGGCCGACCTGTCGCGCCTGCTCGACCGCCTGGCGGGCAGCACGTACACGGTCAAGCAGGTGGCCCTCGACGCCGCCGCCCACGTGGTGCTGGCCGATGGCCGCGTCACGCTCGAAGAGGCCGAGGGCCTGCGCCTGCTGGCCTTCGCGCTGGATTGCCCGCTGCCGCCCTTCCTCGAGGCGCAGGTCGCGCCTGCCGGAACCTGACCCCTGACTGGAGTGGCGTATGAACCGCGTAGGCCTCGTCCTGTTGCTCGTGCTCCTGCCCCTCGGAGTGGTCGGCGCAGCGCCCAAGAAGGCCGCCACACCGGCCGCCCCGCTTGCGGCGACCGACGAGGACGAATCGGTGGCGGCGGCCAAGGACATCGCCAAGGGCGGCACCAAGCTCTTCGCGCTGAAGAAGTACAAGGACGCCCTCGAGATCTTCCTGAAGTCCCACGAGGTTCACCCGCTGCCCGAGGTGGTGTGGAACATCGCGCGCTGCCACGAGGAGCTCGGCGACGTCGAGAACGCCATCGTCTTCTTCGAGGAGTCGGCCGCCACCGACCTGAACCCCAAGAACCGGGCCGAGGCTCGCGCGCGCGCCGATCGCCTGCGGGCCGCGCACCTCGGCGTGCTGCTGCTCGAGACCGAGCCCGCCGAGGGCGTGGCGGTCGAGGTCGACGGCAAGTCGCTCGGCGCGTCGCCGCTCGCGGCCCAGCCGCTGCGCAAGGGGGTGCACGAGCTGCGGCTGACGCGCGAGGGCTTCGCGCCGCTCTCGAAGTCCATCGACGTCGTGCCCGGCATGAAGAACCGCTTCCGCTTCGAGCTCGAGGCGCTGAAGGCCGTGCTCGCGCTCGAAGCGGCGGCCCCGGTCGCGCAGGTCGAGGTGCGCCTCGACGATCTCGTGCACGGCGTGTTCGACCTGCCGACCACGCTCGAGGTCCCGCCGGGCGCTCACCGCGTGAGCATCACCGGCCTCGCCGACTACGAGGATCTCGACCGACCGATTACCCTCCAGGCGGGAGAGACCGCGCACGTCGAGCTCACGCGCCGCAAGTCGCCCGTCGCTGCGGCGGCGGTGGCCCCGCTGGGAGCGGCCGGAGCCGCGGCGGTCACGCCTGCGGGGGACGAGGCGGCCGGCGCCGACGCCGAGCCCGCGGCCGCGCCCGACGAGCCCGCGCATGAAGAGGCCCCGAAGGCGAGCAAGCCCGGCTTCCAGCGCGACTCGTGGTACATCAACCTGCTGGCGGGCTACTCTTGGGGCGGGTTCGAGGCGTCGGTGGCGGGCACCGACGTTTCGGACAGCTTCTCGGACCTGTTCGAGGACTTCGACGGCGCCGTGCCGCTCGGCATGCGGCTCGGCCTGGGTGGCACGCTCTCCCCGAACTTCCTGCTGGGCGTCGACTTCGACACGTTCTTCGAGACGGGCACGCAGGACCTCAGCGACTTCGGCGGAAGCGGCGAGACGAAGCTCACGCTCATGCTCCTCAACGTGAACGCCATGGCCACGTGGTTTCCCTTCGGCGACGGCCTCTACACCAAGTTCGGCGCCGGGTTCTCGCGGGCCAGCGTCAAGTACTCGTACGACGACGGCACGAACTCGATGAGCACCTCGCAAGACTCGAACGGCTACGGCCTCGCCCTGGGCACCGGCTTCGCGCTGGGCTTCGGCGGCGGCTTCCACCTGCTCTTCGACTTCCAGTACGCCAAGCAGTGGTTCAGCGACGAAGGCCTCGACGGCGCCTGGACGCTCGTGCTCGCTGGCGGGTTGGGCTGGTATTAGCAGGGACACGAGGCATCGTGTCCCTGCAGAGGCATCGGGTCCCTACGGGGCGGGCGCGGGCGCTCTCGTGTCGACGCCCCATACGTACCACGTGGGCTCCACGTACACCCAATAGCCGGGCGGGATGCCCGTGATGCCCTTGTAGGCCGTGCGATCCATGCGGCCGCCGTCGCGGAAGGCGCCGAGGGTCCGCGCGTCGTCGGGCGCGGGGATGACCCGCAGCAGGCGATCGTAGGCGCCGTCGACGCGCGCCTTCTCGGGGGCCTCGAGCGGCAGCGGCTGCGCCTCGGCCCACACGTACCAGTACGGCGCGTAGTACAGCCAGTAGCCGCCCGGGAGGTCGCGGATGCCCTTGTACTCGGCGGTGCGGCGGAAGCCGGCGTCGAAGAAGGCGCCGTACTCGGCGAGATCGTCGACCGCCGCGAAGCGCCTCAGGAGTTGACGGTACTTCCCCGCGGCGTCGGCGCCCGGCGGCGCTTCGAGCGGCGCGTCGCTGGCGTTCAGCCAGACGTACCAGTTGGGGGCCGAGTAGACCCAGTTGACGTCGACCAGATCGGTGACCGCGGGCGTGGGGGAGGCCTCGAGCCGGCCGAGGTCGCGGAAGCCGCCCTGCTTGATGTTCTCGTCGGGGGCGAACACCACGCGGACGAGGCCGGAGTACTTGCCGTGCACCGTGACGCCGTCGGGCAGGTCGTCGGGCAGCTTCTCCAGCACCGGGTACCGGGGCGCGGGCGGCTCGGCCTTCTGCGCGACCTCGGGGGCTCGGACCTCGGCCGCCGGCGGGGCGCTCGCGTCGGGGGCCGGCGCCGCGACGCGGCCGCACGCCGCGACGCACCCCAGCAGGAGGGGCGCTGCAAGCTGCGCCCAGGAGGACCATCGCATCGGGATCCCTCTCGCGGTTCGCACGGGCCGTTTTCTACCACAGACGGCGTGGCAGCGTCGAGGCGTCGTGCTACACTGGCGCACCGTAGAGCGTCACAGTCTGCCGGGCGGAGGCGTCGATGACCGGACAACGCCGGATGGGGGTCCCCCACGAGGCCGAGAATCTGCAGGTGCTGCTGGCGTTCAAAGCCTGGTTCGAGCAGCTGCTCGATCTGCGCACGCGCGAGCTGCGCCGGCGGGAGCGCGGGGGCGTGCTCGAGGTGGCCGACGAGGTCGAGGAGGAGCGCGCGCAGAAGGCCTCGCTCGACCTGCGGGTCCGCGAGCTCGAGGAGCACCTGGCGGACCTGGCCCGGAAGGGCACGCCCCTCCCGGTCACGCGGCTGGCCGAGGCCTACGGGCTGTCGACCGACGAGACGCGGGTGGTCCTGCTCGCGCTCATGCCCGCCATCGACACGGGCTTTCGCATGCGCATCGCGCGCTACAAGGACAACATCCTCTTCAACTACATCGACCTCGACCTGGTCGTGAACCTGTTCTTCGACACCGACGCCGACCGCCTGGTGGCGCTGCGCCTGTTCGGGCCCGACGGCGCGCTGGTGCGGAACCGCCTCGTGCGCCTCGTGCACCACCCGGACCTCACCAACGACGACCTCATCAACCAGGAGACCCGTCTGCCCGAGCGCGTGGTCAACTTCCTGCTCGGGCACCGCATGCTGGCCACCCACCTGTCGCACTTCGCCGAGCTGCGCGAGCCGCGCGCCAGCTTTGCCGACGTGTTCGTGCCCGAGGCCGACAAGCGCCGCGTGCAGGAGGTCATCGGCGCCCGCAAGGCCGGGCGCGGGCAGGTCTTCTTGTTCGTGGGTGGCCCCGGTACGGGCAAGTCGTGGTTCGGCGAGGCCATGGCGAAGCACCTGGGCCTCCGGCTCCTGGTGGTCGACTGCCCCCGCTGGGCCAACCAGGCCGACTCGCAGGGGGGGCCGCAGCGCAGCGTCGACGACGTGTTCCAGGAGGCGGTGTTCCAGGAGGCCGTGCTGCTGCTCGAGAACCTGGGGCCGGTGCTCGAGGCGCGCTCGTCGCTGGTGCCGGCGCTCATCGACGCCCTGGGCGACCACCCGGGCGTGGCCGTGCTGACGGCCCACAAGCGCGAGAACCTCGACGCCGTGCTCGAGCGCATGATCCTGGTCGAGCTGCGCTTCGAGCGCCCGAGCGTCGACGATCGCAAGCGCATGTGGCGGGCCTCGGTGCCCTCGAACGCCACGGTCGCGAACCCCGCCGACCTCGACACCGTGGCCCACCAGTTCGACCTGCCGGGCGGCTACATCCGCAACGCCATGAACGTGGCCATGAACCGCGCGCTGTCCCGCGACGCCGACCACCCGCTCATCCGCCTCGAGGACCTGCTCGACGGCGCCCACGCCCAGCTGCGCGGCGACATGACCGACTTCACCACGCGCTCCCGCATCGGGCTGTCGCTGGCCGATCTCATCCTGCCCGACGAAGAGCTGAAGCAGGTGCGGGGCCTGCTGGGCGCCTGCCGCAACCAGCAGCGCGTGCTGGCCGAGTGGGGCTTCGGCAAGAAGCTCGTCACGGGGCGTGGCATCGTGGCCCTGTTCACGGGCGAGCCGGGCACGGGCAAGACGCTCTGCGCCGAGATCCTCGCGAACGAGCTCGGCATGCAGCTCTACCAGGTGGCCATCCCCAAGCTGGTCTCGAAGTGGATCGGCGAGACCGAGAAGAACATCGCCACCGTGTTCTCGAAGGCGCGCGCCACGCGATCCATGCTGCTCTTCGACGAGGCCGACGCGCTGTTCACGAACCGCGTCGAGGTCAAGACGTCGACCGATCGCTACTCGAACCTCGAGGTCAACTCGCTGCTGCAGGAGATCGAGCGCTACGACGGCATCGTGCTGCTCACCACGAACCGCGACAAGGACTTCGACAAGGCCTTCAAGCGCCGCATCATGTTCCAGATCCGCTTCCCCTTCCCCAAGCCCGAGGAGCGAGTGCGCATCTGGGAGCAGCTGATCCCGGCCGAGGTCCCGCGCGAGGAAGATCTGAAGCTCGACGCCCTGGCGCGCAACTTCGAACTGGCCGGCGGCAACATCAAGAACATCATCCTGCGCGCGGCCTACAAGGCCATGGAGCGCGGCACGGGCATGACCATGGCCTGCCTGGCCGAGAGCGCCGAGGAGGAGAGCCGCTCGGCGGGCCGGCTGTTCCGCATGCCGGGTGGGGACGACGACTAGTCTGCCGGTGTGCCGGGCGGCGTGGCGGGCGGCGTGGCTCCGGGTTCAGCGGTGGGCGCGACCTCTCCGGCCTCGACGCGCGCCAGCGCCCGGTAGAAGCGCGGGTCCTGGAGGGCCTTCAGCACGCGCTCGTCCTTGAGGAGGGTGGCCCAATCGCCGGCCTCGAGGGCCGCGGCCAGCTTGGGGTCCTCGGCCAGGGCCTTCCCGTCGGTCTCGAAGTAGGCCTGCACGTCCTTGTCGGCCATCAGGCGGGCGCGCTTCTCGGGGTCCTTGACGACCGCCGCCAGGCCCTTCAGGCCCTTCAGGTACACGTCGGCCTCGCCGTGCAGCACGTTGTGCTCGGCCACGAAGCGCGCCACCTGGCTCTTCTGCACCGCCGCGTCGAGGTCGCCGGCGCCCAGCACGGGCGCCAGCGCCAGCCCGAAGCAGAGCAACAGGTACAGGATGCCGGCCGACTTCACGAAGCCGAGCAGGCCGCCCAGCAGGCGATCGACGCCCCCCGCCACCGGGTGCGTGTCGTGGAAGCGCTTGACCGCCAGGCCCACGAGCAGGCTGCCCACGATCTGCAGCACCGCGAACACCACCGCGAAGGCCAGCAGGTTGCGGAAGGGCTCGGGCATCTCGGGCGAGATCGTGCGGGCCAGGGGAGCCAAATCGGGGTAGACCACGCGCGCGCCCAGGTACGCGCCGACCAGCACGCCCAACCGGACGATCTGCACCACGAAGCCGAGGCGGAAGCCCGAGATGAACGCGATGAGCAGCAGGGCGAGCAGGCCGAGATCGAGCAGCATGCGGTCACTCCTCGCTTCGAAGCAGCGGCTCGACGTGCCGGTCGATGGCGCTCGCGATCTCGTCGATGGGCAGCGTGCCGTCGAGCACGACCACCGGGTGCCGGTGGGGACCTTCGAGCCAACGCCGGTAGCCCCCGTGCACGCACTTCAGGGTCTCGAGCTCCTCGTAGCGCTCGCGCGCGCCGGTGCGGGCGGCCACGCGGGCCAGGCCCACCTCGGGCGGTACGTCGAGGAAGAGCGTGAGGTCGGGGGTGAGGGCGTGGCGATTGAGCGCGGCCACCCAGGCCGGGTCGCAGAAGACCGACTGATAGGCCAACGAGGAGGGCAGGTAGCGGTCGCTGATCACGTGCCGGCCGGCCTGCAACGCGGGGACGATGTGGCCCCCTACGTGATCGAGCCGGTCGGCCGCGAAGAGCAGCGCCACGATGCGCTCACGTTCGGGTCCGCCCACCGACAGTTCGCCCCGCAGCACCTGGCGGATGATGCGCCCGATGGGGCCCGAGGTGGGCTCGGCGTGCAACTCGGCGGCTCGGCCGCTGGCGCTCAGGCTCTCGACCAGGCGGCGACCCTGGGTGGTGGTGCCGGCGCCGTCGAGTCCCTCGAGGACGATGAAGCGACCGATCATGGCGCTACCCTCTCGGTCTGGGGGTCTGGGGGCCCTCCCCCAGGCAAGCAACCTAGGAGCCTGTCGGTCGTACCTTCAACGGGTTGCACCGCAGGCAACGATGTCGCCGTTGGAGTCTCCACCGCAGTCTGGTTCAATGCGGTACAGGCTCCTAGCCCTGCGATTTCCTGCACCGTGGCCCCCTCGGGGCACTCGGTGAGGAACGCGCGCGCGGTGAAGCCGCGGTTCAGCGCGCCCTGCCTCACGCGGAGGGAGGCGTGGCTCCCGTCGGCGGGGATGTCCCAGGTGCTGCGCGTGGGCAGCCACGAGCCGTCGACTGCTTCGTGGCCTTCGTAGCGCACGTCGGCCAGGGTGCGCTCGCCGTCCTTCAACACGGTGCGGGCCAGGCGCTGGTCGCCGTCGAGGGTGTGGTAGGCCACGCGGGTCCCGCGCCGCACCTCGAGCACCCGGCGTTCGGCCGCGGGGTCCCACCACAGCCTCAGGGAGTCGGCCACGGTGGCGGTGAGCCGACCGGTGACCAGGCCCAGGAGTTCGGCCACGTCGGCCTCGAGGCGCAGGCCGCCCAGGCGCAGGGCTCCGGCCCAGGCCCCCCGGGCGCACGTGTTGGCCGCTCGGTCGTAGACCAGCAGTTGGCCCTGGTTGGCCACGACCAGCAGGATGGTGACGTCGTTGGACGTGAGGGCCTCGAAGCGCAGGCGGTCGGGGCGCTCGAGCAGCAGCACGAAGGCGCCCTTGCGCGTGAGCGCGTCGCTCGTCACGTCGAGGTCGCCGTAGATGCGCGCTCCGTGCAGCCCGGCGCCGGCGTCGAGCAGGCGCTGGAAGGCTTCGCTGGCGTCGCCGAGGCCCTCGCGCTCGACGAGCCTCATGGGCGTGGAGCACGCCATCGAGAGCAGCGCCACGAGGGAGACGAGGCGAACCCGGTGCACGGAGTGGGCCTTGGGGGGGAGTGCGGAGGGGCTAGTACGCGGGACCGTATTTGGCGTTCTTCTTCTCGCGCAAGGCGTCGCCGATGTCGTATTCGAAGGTCACCTTGCCGTCGGCGATCTCGCGGAGCGCGAGGACGGGTTCCTTGTTCTTGGGGTGATCGACCAGCGGGATGAGCCCCTTGCGGAGCTGCAACGTACGCTTCACGGCCAGATGCACCAGCGCGAAGCGGTTGTCGACCTTGTCGAGGCAGTCTTCGATCGTTACACGCGCCATGCGGGATTCCTCCAGCGTCGAGTCGATGCGCACCTTATTCCAAGACGCCCCCCGGGTCAAGCCGGGAAGCGGGCGGCTCGGGGTGCGCCCACGGTTGACGCGCCCTTCCCTCGAACGCTACACTCCGCCCGCGTTGGGTGCGCGTTGGGAGGCAGCACGATGGGGCAGGGACGACGAGCCTGGATCGACTGGACCGTGATCGCCATCGGGCTGCTCGCTGCGGCCCCCGTCTTCGGCGACGAGGCGGCGCGACCCGTCATCCCGCCCGGCCGTGAGACCATCATCGGCCGCATGGTGGGCGATGGCGTCGAGAGCCTTTCCGGCGGGTGCGCGCTCGTACGGGCCGCCATCCTGCAGGCGGTGGTCAAGGCCGAGTACGCCTGCGGCGGGGTCGCCGTCGAGGTGCTGATGCGGCACCCGGAGGGGGCCGCGGCCTCGGCGTTGCGCACGAGCGCGTTCGCGATCGAGGTGACCCCGGCCGACGCTCCCGCCGAGTTCGTGGCGACGCTTCTCCAGCGCGTGAAGGAGGGGGAGCGTGGCTGGGAGTGGCAGATGGTCGCGCCCAAGCCGGCCGATGCCACGCCGCCGGCCGAGTCCGTGCCGCCTCCCCCCGTGCCCGCGGTCGCCCCCGTCGAGGCCGCCGGCTCGCCGGCGCCCCAGCCCCCCGCAGGTCCGCCGACGCCCGGCGCGGTGGCGCCCGACGCGGTCGACGGCTGCTTCTCGACCATCACCCCCGACTGGATGCCCCCGGACGTGAGCGAGCTCTACTACGGCACCGACGAGCTGATCCACAAGGGCGAGTACCGCACCATCTTCGACCGCATGGTCACGGCGGCCCGTCGGTGTCCGCACACGCTGGTGCTGGGGCGACTGGTCGTGGCGTGCGCGGGCCTGGCCTCGGAGCCCGGCAAGGCCCACGAGAACGTCGAGCGGTTCCTGGCCGACGCCGACGCCCACCCCGACGACCTGCTGAAGCAGTTCATCGCGGGCGTGTCGGTTCATTACAGGGGCCACCTGCACGGCCAGAGCCGCGAAGAGAAGACCGCCGAGTACGTGCGCGCCATCGGCTACCTCGAGCGGGCCCGCGGGGGCTTCGTCAAGGCCTCGCGGCAGTGGCTCTACCTGGGCATCAGCTATTACCGAACGGGCCGCCAGGCCGAGGCCGAGGCCGCCATCAATCATGCGCTCGAGGTCGACTCGGGGCGCGACGCCGACGTCTACTACAGCCGGGCCGAGATTTTCCACCGCAAGGACGTGGACGCGGCCATCGCCGACCTCGAGAAGTACGCCGAGGTGATGGCGAACAACCGCAAGGTGGGCGGCTACTCGGCGCCGCACAAGGACGCGCGCGTCAAGCACATGCTCGAACACCTCGAGAAGGTGCGGCGCGGCGAGGCGGCTGCCGACGCGGCCGAGCTCTTCGATCCCGTCCGGTCCCGGACGCCCGGCGCCGACGGCGTCGAGCCGTCCGGTCCGTCCGGTGGGCTGGCGGCCAGGCTCCCCTCCGGCGTTTCGTGGTCGGCCGAGACCCAGGCGGCCTACGATCGGAGCCACGTGCTCGTCACCGCGGGCAAGAACGACGAGGCCTACCGCCTGATGCTCGAGACGGCCCGGCGCGAGCCCGCCAACCTCATCCTCACGCGGCTCGGCTTCACCGTGGCCAACACGCGCCTGACCTTGGCGCGCGTGCAGGAGTTCCAGCGCGACGCCGACGCGAACCCCGCCGACGGCCTGCTGCAGTTCATCGCGGGCATCGCCTGGCACTACTACGCCCATGGGCAGCTGAAACCCGGCCCCGAGCGCTCGACCGCCTACCAGAACGCTCTGGTGTCGCTCGTTGCCGCGGCGAAGACCTACCCGTACAGCGACCGCGTGTGGCTCTACCAGGCGGTCAGCCAGTACCGACTCGGCCACCAGGCCGAGGCCGAAGACGCCATCACCAAGGCCTTCGCGCAGAGCCCCGACGCGCACGATCCCGACGTCTATTACTGTCGCGCCGAGATCTTTCACCGCAAGGACCTGGCGCAGAGCATCTCCGACCTCGAGCAGTACCACCTGAACATGCAGCGCAACATCGCGCAGGGTGCGATCCACGCGCCCGAGAAGGAGGAGAGGGTGCTCCGGGCCATCGAGAAGCTCAAGCTCGCGCACGCCGGCAAGATGAGCCTCGAAGAGGCTGATCCCTTCGAGCCACTCTCGATCTCGGCGTCGTCGTCGAAGCCCGCGAAGGATCCGGCGAAGGCGATGCCGGCGAAGTAGTCTGCTCTATCGGGCAGCCCCAGGCCTGTTCGTTCCGACGATCTCGTACAGGCCGATCCGCTGCACGCCCGTCACGGCGCAGTAAGGAAAGTCGTGGTCGGGCGCCAGCCCTGCGGCCGGCGTGCCGTCTTCGCGGAAGCCCTCCGGGATCGTCAACTCCCGGCGCGCGACGTCGCGCTCGAGCAGGGGGCGCAACCGGTAGCGCTCGCGTACGGCGGTGCAGGCCGGGTGCACACCGGGTTGGTCGCAGCGGCGCAGGTGGCAGCGCGTGCCGAGGTAGACGAACGTGGGCCCGTCGAGGCCGCGCTCGAACAGCCCTTGCAGCGACAACGTACGGCCGCCGGGCCCCACCAGGTAGTCGGGGAAGTGCATGGGGATGCGCTCGGCCGGCGGGTCGTCGAAGCCGCGCCGTGCCACGACGTGCCGGCCCTCAGGCAGCAGGGGCAGCGCGTCGTGCAGGAAGGCCTCCTCGTCGTCGGCGTTCGTCTCCTCGAAGAGGGCCGGCAACGTAACGGCCGAGGAGGCCGCGAGCCCGAGCACGACGACGAGCGAGGTGGCCCGCGACACCAAGGTGCCCCACGCCGCGACCCGTTCGAGCAGCCCCGCTGCCCCGAGCGCCGCCGCCAGCGTCACGAGCAGCAGGCCGGGCTCCTGCACCCGCGGGATGGACATGTAGGGCAGGTCGAGCCGCGAGGCCGCGAACCACGGGATCGCCAGCACCAGCAAGGTCGCGCCGGCGCGCCGCGTGCCGGGCCACGCCAGCGCCAGCAGCGCGAGCACGCCGGCGGCCGCCGGGAAGAGGCTCGGCCAGAGCGCGGCGTTGCGGACGACCAGGCCGCTCCAGGCCATGGTCAGCGCCCACTCGGCCAGATCGAGGTTCACGAGCTGGGGGGTGTTGCCGAGCGCGATCTCGTCGTGCATCTGGAACCATAGCTGCACGAGGCGCGCCCCGAGAAGCAGCAGCGCGGCGCCCACGACCGAACCGGTGAGCAGGATCCGTCGCGCGGGGGAGCGTTCGCCCAGGCGAACGAGCAGGGCCACGGTGAGCGGCGCGAGGCCCAGGGCCTCGGGGCGCGAGAGCATGGCCAGCAGCAGCCCGGTGAACAGCAGCCCGAGGGCGCGCACGTCCCTCAGTGCCCGCCAGGCGAGGCCCGCGTGCAGCGCGACCAGCAGCCAGCTCAGCATGGGAACGAGCAGGCTCTCGGTGGCCGCGTTCCGGGGAAAGACGGGCAGCACCGCCACCAGCCAGGCGCCCCACGCGACGGCCCGCCGGCTCCCGCCCAGGCGTGCCAGCACCGCGGCGGCGAAGAGCGGCATCAGCGAGGCCAGCGCGCGGTTCACCGCGATCATCGCCTCGTGGGAGGGGCCGGTCGCCAGGAAGACCAGGTGGTACGCGGCGTAGCCGGCGGGGCCGTACTTCGGGATGCCGTTCAGCGTGGCCGCGATCTGCGCCTGCTCGTACCCCAGGTAGTAGAGGACGAGGCGGTAGGGCAGCCCCCAGCGCAGCACGACCCCCACGATCAGCGCGGCCAGCACGAACCGCCCCGCCAGATCGAGGCGGCCTGCGGCTCCCGGAGAGAAGAGGGCGTCGCGCGTGGCGCGGGCCACCCCGAACGGCAACAGCGCCAGCCACGCCAGCAGCAGCGCGAAGGCGGCCCTGAGGGCCAGGTCGTCGAAGAGGTCGCGCGGCGTCGTGCGCCGGAGAGGAGACTCGGTCCAGACGCCGCGATGCTCTCCGTGCTCGTACGTCAGCGCCAGGCCCAGGCCGCCGGGGTCGTGCGTACGAACGAGCGCCGCGACCGCCCGCGTGAGCGTGAGCACGCCGGCTTCGGGAGGTCCATCGGGGCGCAGGGCGGCGTAGCTGACGTTGAACGACGGCGTGCGCTCGAAGGAGGGGATGTTGTCGTCGCGAGGCTCGAGGCGAACCTCGATCTCGGAGCCCGGGTCCGCGGCCTGGGCGCCGAGCGCGCGCCAGCGGAGCGCGAGGGCCGAGTCGAGTCGCGCGCCCACCAGTCGGAAGCCTGCGATCTCCTTGACGGGCTGGCCGGCGGCGTCGGTGAGCAACTCCTCCGGGGAGACGACGCGCGGCCCCGCGACGAGGACCGACGCGCCGCCAAGGAGCACCGCGAGGCCGATCAAGGTGCAGGGCAGGGCAGAGCGCGTCCTCATGGTCCTCCTCCACGATCGCTTGCACGTACCACGAGCCGCCGCGGAAGGCAATCGCGGCGCATCCCGGCCCCGCGGCGGCACCGCACGTCGCCTTGACACGGGCCGGCGGGCTCGTCTACAGTGCTCGCCTCTCCGCGCGGAGGCCTGCATGCTCGAGACCCTGTCACGTGGATTCCGTACGGCCCGCAACCGGCTTCGGGGCTTCCAGGAGCTCACCGAACGCAACATCGACGACGCCGTTCGCGAGATCCGCCTGTCGCTGCTCGAGGCCGACGTCGAATACAACGTCGCGAAGCGCTTCCTCGAGCGCGTCAAGGAGAAGGCGCTCGGCGAGATCGTCCAGATCAAGGCGAAGGCGAAGGACGCGGCCCTCAAGGTCTCGCCCGGCGACCACTTCGTCAAGATCTGCCAGGACGAGCTCGAGGCCCTGATGGGGCCCGTCGACACCACCCTGCAGCGCAACGAGCGCGGGTTCGCGGTCATCATGATGGTGGGCCTGCAGGGCTCCGGCAAGACGACCACCGCGGCCAAGCTGTCGGTCCGGCTGAAGGAACAGGGCAACAAGCCCTACCTGGTCGCCGCCGACGTCTACCGCCCCGCCGCCATCGAGCAGCTGCGCGTGCTCGGCCAGCGCATCGACGTGCCCGTGTTCAACGAGCCCGGCCTGACGCCGCCCGAGCTGGCCCTGAAGGGAATGAGCATCGCGGGGCAGAGCGGCTACGACACCGTCATCATCGACACCGCCGGTCGACTGGCCCTCGACGACGTGCTCATGTCCGAGCTCGAGAAGATCCGCGCCGTCACCCACTCGAAGAACATCTTCCTGGTCGTCGACTCCATGATCGGCCAGGACGCCGTCCGCACGGCCTCCGAGTTCCACCGGCGCCTGGGCCTCGACGGCTTCATCCTCACCAAGCTCGACGGCGACGCCCGCGGCGGCGCGGCCCTCTCCATCAAGGAGGTGACGGGCTGCCCCGTGAAGTTCGTCGGCATGGGCGAGGGGATGGACAAGCTCGAGGAGTTCCGGCCCGAAGGGCTGGCCTCGCGCATCCTGGGCATGGGCGACGTGGTCGGCCTGATGCAGGACTTCGAGCGCGTGGTCGACGCCGAGAAGGCCGAGGCCGACGCCGAGCGCATGCTGAAGGGTGACTTCAACCTCTACCAGTTCCTCGAGCAGATCCAGATCATCAAGAAGATGGGGTCGCTGAAGGATCTCGTCGAGAAGATGCCGTTCTTCTCCGGGCAACTGCCCGAGAACTTCAACTTCGACGAGAAGGAGATCACGCGCATCGAGGCCATGATCAACTCGATGACCAAGGCCGAGCGCCTCGACGCCGACCTGCTCGAGCAGAAGAGCCGCCTGCTGCGCGTGGCCAAGGGCTCGGGCACGAGCCCCGCCCAGGTCGAGAGCCTGCTCGGCCGCTACCGCATGATGAAGAAGATGTTCGAGCAGATCGGCAAGGCGCCCGGCCTGCTCGGCCGCATCCCCGGCATGAAGCAGCTCATGCAGTCGAAGGCCATGAAGGACGTCGACATGTCGGAGCTGATGAAGGGCATGGGCGGCCCCGGTGGTGCCGGCATGATGGACGCCATGGGCGGCTTCGGCGAGAAGAAGAAGGTCGGCAAGCCCATCGATCGCAACAAGCTGAAGGCCAAGCGCAAGGCTGAGCGGCAGGCGCGCAAGAAGGGTCGCCGGTAACGCGCCGTCCTTCCCCATTCCCTCGGAGGCCTCGATGCGTGGGATGCGGACCTGGGCCCTGGCCGGGCTCGTCGTCGCGGCGCTTGGTGCGTGCGGGGGCTCCGGCGGTCAGGCCGACACGGGCGGTCCTGCCGACACGGTCGACGCGCGGCTCCCCGACACGATCGACGCCGCGGCCGACGTCCCCGCGACCGACGGCGTCTCCGAGGCCGACGCGGGCGCCGACCAGCCCCACATCGTGCCCACCGACGTGCTCACCGGCGAGGTCACGCTCGGCAAGCAGTCCGTGGCCGGCGTGTGCAGCGCCGACGACGACTGCGTCGACGGCTGGTGCGTGCCCGACTACTACGGCGGCTACTGCTCCAGCGCCTGCAGCGTCGACGGCGACTGCCCGCAGGACACCGTGTACGGTTCGGTGTGCCTGCAGAGCCCCGAGAACGGCCAGAAGATGTGCTGGAAGGTGTGCCAGTCGGCCTACGACTGTCGCTCCGACCAGATGTGCGTGGGGTCCGTGCCCACCTTCCGCATGTGCGTGCCCAAGTGCCAGCCGGGCACGTGCAAGATGGGGCAGAGCTGCAACGTCGACACCGGCGTGTGCGACTACGTGAGCACCGCCTGCGAGCCCGAAGCCGAGGCCTGCAATGGCAGCGACGACGACTGCAACGGGCTCACCGATGAGGGCTGCGGCCCCAAGCCCAACCTGGTGCCCGGGGTCGACGCGCTCGACCTGGGGCGCATCACGGCGGGGGGCGGCGGCCTCACCTACGAGGTCGGCGTGCCCGTGCCCGGCGACACCACGTCGATGACGCTGGTCGCGCTGGCCGCCGACAACGCCTACCTGATGTTCTGGAGCCTGGTCGACCCCTCGGGCCTCGGCCTGTTGAACGGCTCCGACATCTACCAGTCGCTGAACCGCACCTACCCTGGCGAGGGCGCGACCGCGCTGCTCGTGCCGAACAACCCGTCGGTCTCGGTCCTGCCCGGCAACTACCGATTCTCCCTCTACAAGGACGGCGACGTGGGCCCGGTGACCTTGACCGCGCTCTACAAGCGCGGGGCGGCGCCCTCCACGGGCAAGCTCGGCCTGAACTTCTATTTCGTGGGCCTGTCGTGGATCAACGCGGCGTCGGCCTCGAACGACGCGACGTTCCAGAAGGTGCTGCAGAAGGTCGTGAACGTCTACGCGCAGGTGGGCGTCACCGTCGACGACCTCCAACTGTACGACATCGGCGGGGCCGACGGCGCCAAGTTCCACGAGGTCGAGTTGTCCGACGGCCCCGACGACGAGCGCCACCAGTTGCTGAAGCTCTCGGCGGCCCACCCCGCCAGCCCCAACGTCAACGTGTTCTTCGTCGACGACATCACCACGGCCGACGATTACTCGGGCTACTTCGACGTGCTGGGCATCGCGGGCGGCATCCCCGGCCCGCCGCTCTTCCAGGGCACGAACGGCGCGGGCGTGCTCGTCGACCTGTCCGAGTACAAGTCGGGCTGGATGAGCAGCAACGAGAAGGCGCAGATGTACGGCGAGGTCATCGCCCACGAGGTCGGCCACCAGTTGGGGCTGTTCCACAGCAGCGAGCAGAACGGCAAGACCCACGATCAGCTGAGCGACACCGCCGAGTGCACCAAGGACCCGAGCGGCGACGGCCTCGTCGACGGCTACGAGTGTTGGACCAGCGGCGCCACGAACCTGATGTTCTGGCAGGCGACCGGGGCGGTCGAGCTCAGCTCGCAGCAGGGCTTCGTGCTGCGGCGGAACCCGGCCATCCGGTAGGGGAGGGCGAACATGCGCACTCTGGGCTTCCTCGTTCTGTGCGGTTGGAGCCTCGTCGCGGCCGCCGAGCCCGCGAGCACGGTCGTCGCCGACTCGAAGGCCTCCGACACGCGAACCGTCGTCATTGGCAACCTCTCGTGGATCGACTCGGCTCCCGACCCCAAGGTCTTCGCGGCCAACGAGGCGCTGTGGTTCCCCGTGCTGCTGAAGCTGGCCGACGACCCCGCGACGCCGCCCTACGTTCAGCGCCGCGCGCTCATGGCGCTGCAGTACTACGATCGCCCCGAAGCGATTGCGCTCTTTGCGGCGGTGGCCGCCGACCCGGAGCGCGAGCCCAAGCTGCGCGGGCGGGCCATTCGCTGCCTGGCGATGCGGCAGGGCAGGGCGGCGCTCGAGACCCTGACCACGCTGCTTGCCGACCCCGCGCCGCGCGTTCGCAAGGACACGCTGCGCGCGCTCGCCTCGCTCGGCGTGCCCGGGCGCGATCCCATCCGGGCCCACCTGGCCCGCGAGACCGAGCCGTCGCTGCGCTCGCTCGCCCGCACCTTGCTCGGTCCCGACGTGGCGCCCACGCCCAGGTCGCGGTGAGGGCCGGGCGCATCCCGTTGCGCCCCCGGGTGCCTGGTCCTACAATGCGGTCGTGGTCGATCGAGGTGACGCGATGAAGATCCTGTCGGCGCTGTTCCTCCTGTTGTTGGTCGTGGGCTGCGACGCGCAGGCGCCCGAGATCGACACCCTGGCCGTCGGGGAGGGCTCCGGTCCCCAGGCCGATCTGGCCCCGGTCGATCAGGTCTCCGCCGATCTGGCCGCCGACCTGGCCAACGAGGCGACCGAGGTCGCTGCCGCCAGGGTTCGCGCGATCCTGCCCGACGGTCGCGTGGTGATGCTCGACGACGACGACGTGATGCCGGGCCGTTTCACGGCGCACAGCTCGCGTTTTCGCGTGAAAGCCGCCGTGTGGGCAGGCGAGTGACCGACCAGCCTCCGAACCTCCCTGGAGTACCACGATGCTGAGAGAAGGCGAGCAGTTCTGCCTGATCGGGCCCAAGGGCCGCAAGTACCTGTTGACCTGGCAGCCGAGCGGCATCTTCACGAATCAGGACGGCAAGATGTCGTTCGCCGAGGTCACCGACTTCGGCATCGAGGTGAAGACGAGCCGCGGGGTCCTGCACCAGGTGATCAAGCCCACGGCGGCCGATCTGGCGCTGGCGGTCAAGCGGCTGACCACCATCAGCTACTCGAAGGACATGGGCTTCCAGTTGCTGCACTCGACCATGCAGGCCGGCAGCACGGTGCTCGAGTGCGGCGGCGGTTCGGGGGCCATGACCTCGGTGCTGGCGCGCTTCGTGGGCGACACCGGCAAGATCCACGTCTTCGAGCGGCGCCCCGAGTTCCTCGAGCTGGCCCGCAAGAACGTGACCAAGCTGGGCCTCGCCCACCGCGTCGAGTGGCACCTGCGCGATCCGGGCGTCGACGGCTTCGCGCTCGAGGGCGTCGACGGCTTCGAGGGCTACGACGCGGCGTTCCTCGACGTGCCCGAGCCCTGGGCGCTGGTGGCCCCGGCCCACGCGGTGCTGAAGCCCGGCGCCAGCGTGTCGAGCCTGTCGCCCAACGTCGAGCAGGTGCGCGCCACGGTCGAGAAGATGATCGAGGTGGGCTTCGCCCGCATCTGGACGGTCGAGCTGCTGGAGCGCGAGCTGCTGGTGCGCAAGCAGGGCACGCGTCCGCGCGAGATGATGCGTTCGCACACCGGCTACCTGACGTTCGCGGCGCGCTTCAACTACAGCGTCCCGCCCGAGTCCAACAAGCCGCGCCTCGAGGGCGGAGCCGAGGGCGCCGACCTGGCCTCCGAAGCCGGCGAGGAGGCCGAAGAGCCCATCGAATGACCTCGCGCACCTCGACCAGCCTGTCCCTCGAGGCCGACCCCGAGGTCGTGGCGTTCCCGCTCGGGCTGCTGCGGCCGGCGTGGCTGGTGATCGGGGCCGAGATCGCGCGGGCGCCGCGCGTACTCTCGTGGATCGAGCTCGAGCGCGGCCGCGCGCAGGGCGCTGCGTTCGAGCCGCGCTCCTGGCTGGGTGAAGATCTGCCGGCGCTGTCGCGATGGCTGGGCGCCGTCGAGCTCGTGAACGTCGAGCGCCTCGACGCGAGCGCCTGGAGCTTCGCCCTCCGGGGGGCCGAGGGGGCGACCGGTCGCGTCAGGTACCACGATCGAGCGGCGACCCGCACGCCGCTGCTGCGGGTGAGGCTCGGGGCGCGAACGTTCTCGGCCTGGACGCGCTCCGACGGCCGCGACGAGCTCGTGGTCGAGTCGGCGGGCGGTGAGCAGCGGGTGTCGCTCTCGCCCGATCGAGGCGACGAGACCGTGGCCCGCGTGCTGGCCGCGGCGGCGAAGGGTCGCGCCCCCGTGCTGATGCCTCCGGGCGAGATCGAGAGCGTCCGCGCCGTGGCCCGCCGCATCCTCGCGGGGGCGGGCCCCGGCGATTCCCTGCGCGCCGCGCTCGGCGAGGTGCTGCTCGTGCAGTTGCCGCGTCGCCGCGACCGCTTCGACCAGGTGCGCCTGCCGCCCCTCGGGCTCGCGCGCCTGCAGGCCGCCCTGGCGCCGAGAGGCTTTCGCGTGCGCCTGGTCGATCTCGACGCTGCCCTGGGCTTCGACGCGGTCACCCTCGACGGCTTCGCCGACGACGAGCGCGTCGATCGCTGGCTCGAGGGCGAGGTCGACCGCGACCTGCAGCAACGGGCCGAAGAGCTCGCGGATCGACTCGGCCCCCTCGACGACGTGGCCGTGCTGGGCGTGTCGGTCACCGACGTGATGAGCCGGCTGCAACCCGCGCTGGCGGTGGCGCTGGCGCGGGGGGCCAAGGGGCGGAAGGCCGGCCTGCGGGCGATCGTGGGAGGCGACTTCGAGGCGCTGCGCCCCGATTGGCTGCTGGGCCACGACGCCGTCGACGCCCTGGTGTTCGGCGACGGAGAGGGCGCGCTCAGCGACTGGGTGCAGGCCGTCACCCTCGGCGACCGGCCGCTGGAGCGCGTCGAGGGGCTGTGGCGGCGCGAGAGCGGCGGCGTCGTGCAGGGGCGGCGTGCGCGCGTGCGGTTCTCCGAGCGCGCGGTGCCCGATTTCGCGGGAGTGCCCCTCGAGGCCTACCGGCGGGGCCCGAGCCCCGAGCTCGCGGCGGTGCTCCGGCGCGACCACCCCGGCCTCGCCTCCCGCAGCGAGCCCCTGCTGTTCCTGCCGTACTACTTCGTCGAGGGCTGCTCCGCGAAGTGCGTCTTCTGCTCGTGGGGCACCTACCTCGACGTGCAGGATCCCGCCAAGAGCGCCCGCGAGGTCGTGGAGCTCGCGGACCGGCACGGGACCGACTGCTTCTACCTGCTCGACACCACGGTCAACGTGTCGCGGCGCGCCCTCGAGGGCTTCGTCGAGGGCCTCCTGCGCTCGGGGAGGCGCCTCCTCTGGACCGACTCGGCGCGCCCGCACCTGCTCGACGACGACCTGGCGCGGGGCATGGCCGAGGCGGGGTGCGTCATGCTCTCCTACGGCGTCGAGTCGGGGTCCGACGCGGTGCTCGCGCGCATGAAGAAGGGGTTCACGGCCGCCGAGGCCGGAGCGTCGCTGCAGGCGGCGCACCGCGCGGGCATCTTGAACCGCGTCAACCTGATCGCGGGCTTCTTCCACGAGGACGACGCCGACGTCGAGGCCACGCAGCGCTTCGTGACCGAGCACCGCGACGCCATCGACGTGGTGGGGTGCTTCCAGGGCTTCTACCTCTTCCCCGGCATGGACGTCGACGCGTCGGTGCTGGGGCTCACCCTGCACGATGGCTTCGACACGTTGCCCCTCGGGCAGCGTACGGTCACCTGGGACGAGCACGGCGGCCTCGACTGGGCCCGCAAGCGCGAGCAGATCCGCACCAGCCACGAGCGCGTGAAGGCCACCCTCGACGCCTGCGGTATCTACGGGCGCGACAAGATCGACGACTACGACGTCTTCCACCTGGCCCGGCTCTTCGCCGACAAGGCCACGCGCAAGCGCCTGCTGCTCGAAGCGGCCCGGCTCCAGGAGGCGCCGTGAGCGTGCGCACGGGGCGCGTGCTGCGCTTCTCGGTGACGGCGCGCGACAACGTGCGCCCGGCTCCGTGGCGACCGCGGGGCGACGACGCAGGCGGCCTGGCGGCCTTCGAGCGCAAGCTGAAGGGGGCGGGCGATCTGGCCGCGCGCGAGGTGGTGCTGGCCGGCGGCGAGCCGTTGACGCTGCCCGACCTCGACGACTACGTGCGCCTGGCGGCCGGCCGCGGCGCCACGTCCCTCACCGTGGCCACCAACGGCCTGCTGCTGGCCATCCCCGAACGAGCGCTGCGACTGCGCCAGGCGGGCGCCACGGCGGTCGAGATCCAGCTGGTGTCGCCCTTCGCCGAGGCCTGCGAGCGCCTGACGGGCGTGAAGAAGGCGCACGAGGCGGCCGTGGCGGGGGTCCGACGGGCGTTGGCGGCGGGCCTGGCCGTCGACCTGGTGGTGCCGCTGCTCGCTCCCGGCATCACCGACCCCGAGCGCACCGTGGCGCTCGCGCAGCGCCTGACGCAGGACGGTGCGGCGGTGCGCGCCTTGCGCTTCGAGGTGCCGCGCGAGGCGCTCGCGTCCGACCTCGCGCCGGCGCCCTTCGACGTGCTCGGCCCGGCGCTGGCGCGGGCCCTGCGCGCCGCCGCCGACCTCGGCCTGGCCACGCCGCTGCTCGATCGCGCGGGCGTGCCTTTCTGCGCGCTGGCCGACTCCCCCGACCTGCAGGGGGCCTTCCAGTTCGACCCGCGCCGCGTGGTCAAGCCCGACGAGGGCTTCGTGAAGGGCGAGGTCTGCGCCGGTTGCGCGCACGCCCCCTCGTGCCGCGGCGTCACGGCGTCCTACGCCGCCATCCACGGCGAGCGCGGCCTTCGCGCCTTCACCGCGCGCGCCCCCGGGCTGTCGGGCGACCGCGTGGGCAGTGAGCGTCGCCCCTGGGACGACGCCGCGCGCGACCACGCCCGCGAGAGCCGGCTGAAGATCCTGCGGCTGACCCTGGCCTGCAACCAGCGCTGCGTGTTCTGCCCCACCGACGGCACCTCCGAGACCATCGTGACCGACCCGCGCGAGCGCCTGCGCACGCTCCGGCGCTGGGCCGACGCGGGCGTCACCTGGGTGTCGTTCTCGGGGGGCGAGCCCACGCTCGTGAAGGAGCTGCCCGCGTTGCTGAGGGCGGCGGCCGCGCTCGGCATCGGCGATCGCGAGCTCGTCACCAACGGCGTGCGCCTGGCCGACCCCGCGTACTTCGACCAGCTGCTCGAAGCCGGCCTCAACCGGCTGTTCGTCTCGCTGCACGCACACCAGCCCGAGCTCTCCGACGCGCTCACCGGGAGGGCGGGTGACTTCGAGGGCACGGTGGCCTGCTTGCGCCTGGCGGTGGAGCGCGGGCTCCGCCCCACGGTCAACCACGTCATCTGCGCCCCGAACCACCGCGAGCTCCCCGACTTCGTCGACTTCCTCTCGACGCTCACGGGCAACCGCGCGTCGCTCACCCTCGCGTTCATCACGCCGCTCTACCTGGCCGGGCAGCGCCCCGAGCTCATCCCGCGCCTGTCCGACGTGGCGCCGAGCCTGCACGCCGCCCTCGACCGGGCCGAGGCCACCGGGCTCGACGTGGTGGTCCTCAGCCGGCCGGGAATCCCCCCGTGCTTCCTGGGGCCGCGGCGCCTGCACTTCTCGGATCTGCCCAAGCACGTGCACCGCATCGCCAGCGAAGACCTGCACAAGAAAGAGAAGGGTCCCCAGTGCGCGCGCTGCATGTACGATACGGTGTGCGCCGGCTTGTGGAAGGGCTACACGGCGCTGCACGGCACCGACGAGCTCGTGCCGATCGAGTTGTAGAGGGGTCGGTCTTACGATCTTGATGATCTTTGGGGACGGAGTTACGAACTTGAGCCAGCCTGCCACGCCTCCCGCGCGACGCGTGCTCCTCTCGGGCTTCGGCCTCATGGGCCGTCGCTACGCCGAGGCGCTGACCCGCTCGAGCCGTTGGCACCTGGCCGGGGTGGTCGTGGGGCGCCCCGAGACGGCCGCGCGCCTGGGTGCCGAGCTCGACCTGTCGGTCGGCACCGACCTGCCCGCGCTGCTCGATCGCGTCGGAGCCGACGCGTTGTTCGTCGCGAGCCCCACCGAGGTGCACCACGCCCAGGTGGCGCTGGCCCTCGAACGTCGGCTGCCCTGCCTCGTGGAGAAGCCGGTCGCGGCCGACGTGCGCGAGGCGGCCGACCTGGCGGCCCGCAACCGCGTGGCGCGCGTGCCGGTGGTCGTGGCCCACACGCTGGTGTTCTCGGCCAGCTTCCTGCGCCTGCTGGCCCTCGTGAGGAGCGGCCGGGTGGGCGCGATCCGGTCGGCGCACCTCTCGTCGCTCGTGCGCATCGGAGAGGGCTGGAGCCCGCGCGCCAGCGGCTACTGGACGCGCGACTTCCTCCTGAACCTGGCGCTGCACCGGGTGGCGCTCCTGAACCGCCTGTTCGAGCGCGACCCGGCCTCCGTGCGCCTGCGACGCGTCGACGTGGCGCCGGGCGCCGAGCACCTCGAGGCCGAGTTCACGTACGCCGGGTTCGGCACCCAGCGCCTCGACCTTGTGCTCGGAGCGGAGCCGTCGAGGCTCGACCTTCGGGTCGAGACCGAGCGCGGTCGCTTCGACTGGACCTCCGGCGCGCCCGGAGAGGCGCTGGCGTTCACGCCGGAGGGGGGCGCACGCCGCGACGTACCCTTCGGTGCCGGCGAGCCCCTCGACCGGTTGCTCGACGCCTTCGCCGACTTCCTCGACCGCGGCCTCGAGCCCTTCGAGGGGCTCGAGCAGGGGCTGTCGGCCCTGAAGGCCACGCGCGACCTGGTGGCGCCGCTCTTCGACGATCCGCTGCGCGTCGCGCTGCGCGACCTGGCCGAGGTGGCCGCCGACGGGAGCGTGTGGGGGCCCGACGCGCCCGGACTCTTCGACGCACCCGCCGCTGGCGCCCCCGCCGACGCGGCGCGCTGGCGCAAGGCGCTGCCCGAGGGCTGGCCCGAGCCCGAGGAGGTGGCCTTCCGCCAGGGCCGGAAGCCGGTCTTGTACCGCACGGTGCCCGCCGACGAGGCCGCCGGGGTCCGGGCGCGCTTCGCCGAGGCCCACGTCGAGGAGGTCGTCCACCTGCTGCACCGCGACGCCGTGCAGGATCGGCGCCTGCGGGGCGAGGGCGGCGAGCCCCACGTCGATCTGTTCTTCTCGTACGATCCCGCCCTGGCCGCCCGCGCCGCCGCCATCTATCGCGAAGGGCGGGTGGGCGCGGCCGTCGAGGAGATGGGCGACCTGCTCGGCTATCCGCGCTGCTGCGCGCGGGCCTTCGCGGCGTTGCCCGATCGCTCGAACAACTCGTTCCTGCGGCACGCCACCTGGCAGGGCACGGTCCGCGCCGGGCACGCCTTCCATGCTCGCCTCGCGAACCTGACGCTGGTGGCCACGCCCTACACGCCGTGCTCCTACGGCTGCCCGGCCGCCCTGGACGACGCGGCCGCCGTGTTCGCGGCGCTGCCCGACGCCGAGCGCTTCCTGGCCTGGCTGGCCCGGCCCGCGCTCTACGTCGACGACACGCGCCTGGTGCTCTTCGAGGGTGAGGGCGACGTGCGCGAACTGGCATATCGCTCGTTCTGCCTGCCCGAGCCCCGGCATCCGGCCCGGGAGGCCGTGCTGGCGCGCTTCGAGGCCGAGGTGGCGGGGCCCCTGGCCGCCGGCGATCGTCTGGTCCTCGCCGACGGTCGGCTGACCGTGTTCGCGGGCGCGAGCGTCGTTCACTCGTGGCCCGTGGCGCACCCCGGCGCCGTGCGGCTCTTCCCCTTCGCTGCCCGCTGAATTACGACTCGATCGATGGGGCGCTGCGGCGTCGACGCACCGCGAACCCCAGGACCATCAGGCCGAGCATCACGAACAGGGAGAAGGGCTCGGCGCCGACCGGCGACCACGCGCACATGGCGGTCGTGCCGACCCGGGGGTCGTCGTCGCCGCCGTCGGCGAGCTCGCCGTAGCACACCCCGAGCACGGCGTAGCCACCCATGCCCACGCACGACTGCCCGGCCGCGCACGCGGGGTCGGTGCGGTCGCAGGGCTGCACGCACAGACCCGCGTCGCCCAGGGAGGCGCAGAGGGCCGAGTCGCAGTCGGCGTCGCCGCCGCAGGCCTCGCCGAGGGCCACGCCGTCGACGGGCACGCAGCCTCCGGCGTTGCCATCGCCGAGAGAGAGGCAGCCGAAGCCGGAGGGGCACTGGCTCGCGAACACGTTGCAGCGCAGCGTGCACACGCCGTCGTGGCAGAGGCCGGTCTGGCAGGCTCCGTCCTGCTGGCAGGCGCCGCCCGCGGGGGTGTCGCCGCCCGTGGACGCGGCGTCGGGCAGGCACACGGGCCCGAAGGTGGCGTCGTCGGCGCAGCCGTGGTCGGTGGGGCAGCGCGGCGCCGTGATCCGGCAGGCCTCGACGCACTGCATGAGGCCCTGGTCGGTCGAGTGGCAGATCTTCGTGGTGCAGTCGTTGTTGTTCGCGCAGTAGTCGCCGGTGGCGTGGGCCGTGGGCATGCACACGCCCGCCGTGGGGTCGTCGTAGAGCACGCACGTGGTCCCCGCCGGGCAGGCGCCGCCCGGCAGGCACGCCGAGCGGCAGTACGCGTACGCCGTGCCGGGGAGGGTGGCGCAGAGCCCCGACGTGCAGTCGCCGTCGGCGGTGCAGGCGGCGCCGTCGGCCTTTCCGGTGGGCGTGACCGAGCCCGTGGCGCAGCCCTTCTTGCCCGAGAACGACTTGCAGACCAGACCGGCGCCGCAGGAGGCGTCGGAGGCGCAGGCCTTGCGGCAGGTGCCGTCGCCGCACACGCCCGAGGCGCAGTCGGCGTGCGCCGTGCACGCGTCGCCCACCTGGCCCGGCGTGGGCCCGACCAGCGCGTTCGGGAGGCAGCCGCCGTAGTCGATGCCGGTGTACGACAGGCACGTGAAGCCCGACGGGCAGTCGGCCTTCGACACCTGGCACGACTGGCGGCAGAAGCGGTCGGTGTCGTCGGGGTTCGGGTAGCAGAGGCCCGAGGAGCACTCGTAGGCCGAGGAGCACGAGTGGCCGAGCGCGTACTGCGACGTGGGCAGGCAGACGCCGAGATCGGCCATGTCCTGATAGGGCGCGCAGGCGTCGCCGCCGGGGCAGTCGGGCGCCGAGGGGTTGCACTCGCGCGTGCACACCTGGCCCGTGGTCATCGGCTGGCAGAAGTAGGGGCTGACGCAGTCGGCGAGGTCGGGGCACTCCTCGCCGTAGCCCTTGGTGCCCTCCTTGACCAGCGACGAGGCGCACGAACCGCCGGTGCACGAGAAGCTGGCCTTGATGTACTCGTCGCCGTTCTGGTACGTGTCGATGATGTCGGGGCACTGGTTGTTGTTCGCGCACGTGTATTCGCCGCTCGGGTAGAGGAAGCACGTGCCCAGCAGGTCGTCGTCGGTGAGGCTCATCTCCGAGATGCCGTCTTCGGTGGCCGGGACCATGGTGGGCATGTCGGAGCCGCCCCAGCCGTAATAGTCGAGCACGTGCTGCAGCCCGAAGAAGTGCCCGATCTCGTGGGTCGAGACGCCCTGCAGGTTCATGCTGCCGTAGCCGCCGCCGGTCGAGGTGGTCCAGGGGGTGGTCGGGTTGAAGGCGATGTCCGACTCGATGATGCGGCCATCGAGCGAATAGAGCGGCACCGTGACGCCGAGCACGTAGTCGCCGTGGGGCCAGTAGCCGCTCTTCGAGTAGATGACCTCGTTCTGGCCGTTGCCGTCGGCGCCCGTGGGCAGGACGGTGAGGGCGCTCGTGGTGCCCACCTTCGCGAACGACAGCACCGAGCAGTTGGCCTGCTGCCAGGGCGCGAAGCCCGCCTCGATGGCGTTCAGGCCCGCCTGTCCGAGCGACGACGGGATGTAGGTGCCCAGGTAGTAGGTGAGCGCGGGGTCGGGGTAGCGCACCACCCGGCCCATGTCGGTGACGATGACGCCGTACGCCCACGCGTGGGCCGACGCGAGCAGCAGGGAGGCGACGACGAGGGCGCGAGCCAGGCGGTTCATGGGGCCACCTCGGCGTCGACGATCGCGCGCACCTGCTGGAAGAGCACCGGCAGGGGCAGGCGCAGGTCATCGGCGCTCCCCTCGTCGAGGGCCCCGGTGCCCGGATCGACCACGGCAGCACCCCCGAGGCGGCGTACGGCCACCGGCGAGCCGTCGGGCTCGTCCTCGACCACGAAGCGGCCCTGCTCGAAGCCGAGCACGGCGAAGCCGCGGGGCGTGCGCTCGAGGAAGAGCACCACGCGTTGTCCGGGCACGAAGCGCGGCTGGCCCGGGATGCGCGCGACCACTCCGTCGAGCGCGCCGCCCACCTGCGTCAGGCGGAAGGAGCGTGCGGGGAGCGCGGCGGCGTCGCCCTTCAGGAGGTGGTGCACGTCGAGGGTGGTGGTCGTGAAGAGGCCGGCCTGATCGCCGGGCCCGCGGTGGCAGAACGACTCGCGCACCGTGCCGTAGAAGACCAGCGCCGCGCGCTCGGTCATCTCGTCGAGGCTCGCGCGACGGAGCACCGTGGCGTGGGCAGGTCGCACCGGGGCGAGCAGGGTGAGCAACGCGAGCGCCAGCAGCAGACGTGCACGGGGCATCGGGACCTCCCGTTGGGACCGGGGGCATTCTAAGGACGTGCGGCTGCGGGATCAACGATTCGACGACCTTGCACCCCCCGGGAGCGTCACTATCTTGACGGTCGAAACGAATCACCCCGCGGAGACCATCATGGCGTTCGAGAAGCCCCAGTTGCCCTGGTCGAAGGACGCGCTCGCCCCGGTCCTGTCGCCCGAGACGATCGATTTCCACTACGGCAAGCACCACCAGGCCTACGTCGACAACCTGAACAAGCTGACGGCCGGTACGCCGCAGGCCGAGCAGAGCCTCGAAGAGCTCATCCGGACGACCAGCGGTGGCGTGTTCAACAACGCCGCGCAGGTCTGGAACCACACGTTCTACTGGAACGGCCTGGCCCCCCAGGGTCAGCAGCCCTCCAAGACGACGATCAAGACGCTCGGTGACGCCTTCGGCACCTTCGACAAGTTCAAGGAGCTCTTCGCGAACGCGGCCATGACGCAGTTCGGCTCGGGCTGGGCCTGGCTCGTGAAGGACGCCGCCGGCAAGCTCGAGATCGTGCAGACCGCGAACGCCGGCAACCCGCTGACCGTGGGCAAGACGCCGCTGCTCACGTGCGACGTGTGGGAGCACGCCTACTACATCGACTTCCGGAACGCGCGCGCCAAGTACGTCGAGGACTTCTGGAAGATCGTGAACTGGCAAGCGCTCGAGGCCAACCTGTTCACGAAATGACGCGGTGGCGCCGCAGCAGCTCGTCGAACTTCTCGCGATCGACCGCGCCCACCAGCCGCTCCACCTCCGCTCCGTCCCGGTAGAGCAGGAACGAGGGGATGCCCTCGAGCTGCAGCTTTCCGCACGTGTAGCGGTTGGCCACGGTGTCGAGCTCGGCCACGACCAGCCGATCCGGGTGGTCGCGCGCCAGGGCCCTCATGATGGGCGTCGTCTTGCGGCAGGGCGAGCACCAGGCGGCCCAGCAGTCGAGCAGCACGAAGCCCTTCGAGCCGAGCACGAGGGCGGGGAAGGTCTCGTCGTCCACGTCGAGGGGAACCCCGGGCAGCCGGTCGTCGGGCATGGTCGCCTCCGTCGAAGTCGGTCGAGAGCTTAGCCAGACGGGCGGTTCGTGGAAAGAGGGTAAGGACACCTCTCCCTGGGAGTGCTAGGATTCCGCGGTCCATCGGCTCGAGGTCGCGATGAACGCCACGGAGGCGCGCAAGCGGGTGCTGGACCCCCAGCGGGTCCGACGCGTGGTGGTGAAGCTCGGCAGTTCGGTGCTCACGCACCCCCGGCGCGGTCTGCGCGAAGAGGTGATCGGCGCCTTGGCCGAGCAGGTGGCCACGCTCTCGGAGCGCTACGGCATGCAGTTCGTGGTGGTGTCGTCGGGGGCCATCGCCTCGGGGCGCAAGGCGCTCGGCCTCGTGGGCAAGCTGGACCTCGCCCACAAGCAGGCGGCGGCGGCCGTGGGCCAGACCGCCCTCATGGAGGCCTACGAGCGCGCCTTCGGCCGGCGGGGCAAGCGCGTGGGGCAGTTGCTGCTGACGCACGCCGACTTCGACGCCCGCGATCGCTACCTGAACGCGCGGCACACGCTGGGGGCGTTGCTCGAGCTCGGCGTGGTGCCCGTCATCAACGAGAACGACACGGTGGCCACCCAGGAGATCCGACTGGGCGACAACGACCAACTGGCCGCCCTGGTGACCCTGCTCACCGACGCCGATCTGCTCGTGCTGCTCACCGAGACCGACGGCCTGTTCTCGGCCGATCCGCACGTCGACCCCGCTGCCGTGCGCCTGCCGGTCATCGAGGCCGACTCCCGCCCCGAGGCCCGGGTCGACGGAGCGCGCGCCGGTTCGGTGGGCACGGGGGGCATGGCGTCCAAGCTCCAGGCGGCGCGGCTGGTGGCGGCGTGCGGCGTGCCCGTGGCCATCACGTGCGGCCACGGCGAACAGCCCCTCGAAGACCTGTTCGCCGGGCTCGACCTCGGCACCGTGGTGCTGCCCACGGTGGGCGACCGGGCCTCCAGCCGCAAGCTGTGGATCGGCCACGCGCGCCGCGTCGAGGGCACGCTCACGGTCGACGAGGGCGCCCGCAAGGCCCTGCGGGAGGGCGGGCGCAGCCTGCTGCCCGCGGGCATCGTGAAGGCCGAGGGCGAGTTCGACGCCGGCGACGTGGTGGCCATCGCCGGCCTCGACGGCGTGCCCTTCGCGCGCGGCATCTCGAGCTGGACCAGCGCCGAGGTGGCCGGCGGCCTGGGTCGCAAGTCGGCCGAGGTGCGCGCCGTGCTCGGCGACGAGATCGACCCCGAGGTCGTTCACCGCGA